>DASRGB010000087.1:0-36384 GCA_035651255.1 Pseudolabrys sp. | reverse complement strand
GTCAGGCCGTTCACGCAGAAGCAAATCGAGCTGGTGACGAATTTCGCCGCGCAGGCGGTCATCGCGATCGAGAACACGCGGCTGCTCAATGAGCTGCGCCAGCGCACTGACGATCTCGCCGAGGCCTTGGAGCAGCAGACCGCGACCTCGGAGGTGCTAGGTGTCATCTCCAGCTCGCCCGGCGACCTTGAGCCTGTGTTCAACGCGATGCTGGCAAACGCTGTACGCATTTGCGAGGCCAGTTTTGGCAATCTGTTGCTGTACGACGGCGAAGTGTTCCGGCACGTTGCGCTCCACAATGCACCGCGGGCTTGGACTATCGCAACACAGCGTAATCCGATTGCTCCTCGTCATTCGGCACGGTTTCTTTACAGCGTCGCCGACACGAAGCGGGTCGTCCACATCGCCGATGTCGCGGCGGAGAATCCCGATGAGCCGATCGCTAAAGTCGCCGGCGCCCGGACCCTTCTCATCGTGCCCATGCTCAAGGAGAGCGAACTGATCGGCGCCATCGCCATTTATCGCCAGGAGGTTCGGCCGTTCACCGATAAGCAGATCGAGCTGGTGCAGAACTTCGCCGCGCAGGCGGTCATCGCCATCGAGAACACGCGGCTGCTCAACGAACTGCGCCAGCGCACCGACGATCTCGCCGAATCGCTTCAACGACAGACTGCGACCGCCGACGTGCTTAAGGTCATTAATCGTTCGACGTTTGATCTGCAGGCCGTGCTCCATACCCTTGTCGAATCGGCTGCCCGGCTTTGCGACGCCGATAAGGCCACGATCGCACGGCAACAAGGTGGAGAATTCTTTCGCATGGAGGCCTACGGGGTCTCGCCCGAATTTGTCGAGTACGCCAGAACCGTGCCGGTCGAACCCGGACGCGGTAGCGCCATCGCGCGCGCTCTACTTGAAAGGAAGGTTATTCATATCCCCGATGTGCAAGCCGACCCCGAGTATAACTGGGCGGAAGCGGAGAAATTTGGGAGCTTCCGCACCAACCTCGGTGTTCCGATGTTGCGGGACGGCGTTCCGATTGGAGCTTTCGGGTTGACGCGCTCCGATGTGCGGCCGTTCACCGACAAGCAGATCGAGCTGGTGACGACCTTTGCCGACCAAGCGGTGATCGCCATCGAGAATGCGCGGCTGCTCAACGAATTGCGCGAAACGCTGGAGCGCCAGACCGCGACCTCGGAGGTGCTCAAGGTCATCGCCTCGTCGACCGGCGAGCTTGCGCCGATCTTCGGCTCGGTTCTCGCCAATGCCACACGGCTGTGCGAGGCAAGCTACGGCGCCTTGTGGCTGCGCGAGGGCGATGCGTTCCGCACCGCCGCGCTGCACGGCGATTTGCCCAAGGCCTACCTCGACCAATGGCGCAGCGGCACGCTGTTCAAGCCGAATCCCGACGTGCCCATGGCGCGCGTCGCGGCCAGCGGGCAAACGGTGCAGGTTGCGGACCTCAGCCAGTCGGAGGCCTACCGCGCCGGCGACCAGCTGGTCGTCACCGGTGTCGATGCCGGCGGCATCCGCACCATCGCCGCGGTGCCGATGTTCCGCGACAAAGATCTGATCGGCGTCATCGCGATCTATCGCACCGAGGTCAAGCCGTTCAGCGACAAGCAGATCGAGCTGGTGCAGAACTTCGCCGCGCAGGCGGTGATCGCCATCGAGAACGCGCGGCTGCTCAACGAGCTGCGCGAAACTCTGGAGCGGCAAACGGCGACGTCGGAAGTGCTCAAGGTCATTTCCGGCTCGCCCGGCGACCTGCAGCCTGTGTTCCAGGCCATGTTGGAGAACGCGACCCGCATATGCAGTGCCGATTCCGGCACGATCTACCGTTATGACGGCGAGAAATTCCACACCGAGGCCATGTTTGGCGAGTCGCCCGAGTTGATGGAGTACCGCCGGCAGCGGGGTCCGTTCACCCCGCCGCCGGGAATACCCTTGGACCGTCTTCTGCGCACTCGGGACGTCGTACACAGCGCCGACGACACACTCTCGTCGGCGACGTCGCCCGCCGCCCGGCTCGGTGGTGCGCGCTCCCATCTCGCGGTGCCGATGTTCAAGGACGACGAATTGGTCGGCGCCATCACGATCTACCGCAAGCAAGTGCAGCCGTTCACCGGCAAGCAGGTCGAGCTGGTGAAGAACTTCGCCGCGCAGGCGGTGATCGCCATCGAGAACGCGCGGCTGCTCAGCGAGTTGCGCGAAACGCTGGAGCGCCAGACCGCGACCTCTGAGGTGCTCAAGGTCATTTCCAGCTCGCCGGGCGAACTGGAACCCGTTTTCCAGGCCATGTTGGAAAACGCGACCCGCATCTGCGGGGCTAAGTTCGGCACCTTGTTCCGCTACGACGGCGAACTGTTACATCTCGTCGCCAGGGTCGGCACCCCGCGTGAGCTTGTCGAATTTCAGACACAACGCGGGTCGTTCAATCCAGAGAATAGGAACGACGTGCTCGGCCGCATGTTTCGCGAGAAGGTCGTCTCCCAGGTTCTTGACGCGCAGCTGGACCCGGTACCGATGCCATCCGCCAAATATGGCGGCGCGCGTTCCGTTGTCGCAGTCCCGATGCTCAAGGACAACGAGCTCGTCGGCGCCTACGTCATCTACCGCCAAGAGGTGCGGCCGTTTACCGAAAAACAAATTGAGTTGCTTAAGAACTTCGCCGCCCAGGCCGTCATCGCCATCGAGAACGCGCGGCTGCTCACCGAGCTGCGCGAGACGCTGGAGCGCCAGACCGCAACTTCGGAAGTGCTCAAGGTCATCAGCTCCTCGCCCGGCTCGCTGGCGCCCGTGTTCGATGCCATGTTGGAGAACGCGGTTCGCATTTGCCATGCCAAGTTCGGCGTCATGCACCGGTTTGCCGGCGAGGAATTCGAAGCCGTGGCGGTGCTGAACATACCGCCTGCGCTGGAAGAATTTCTCAATCGGCGCGGCATGGCGAAGGCGATGCCCGGCTCCGACATGGACGAGCTCTGCAAGTCCAAGCAGGTCGTCCACACGCTCGACATGCTGGCGGCGCCGGTGCCCGCGCCGCCCGCGAAATTCGCCGGGGCGCGGACGCAGCTCGCCGTGCCGATGCTCAAGGACAACGAACTGGTCGGAGCGATCGTCATCTACCGGCAGGAGGTTCTGCCGTTCTCCGACAAGCAGATCGAGCTGATGCAGAACTTCGCAGATCAAGCCGTCATCGCCATCGAGAACGCGCGGCTCTTGAGCGAGCTGCGCCAGCGCACCGACGATCTCAGCGAATCGCTGGAGCAGCAGACCGCGACCGCCGAGGTGCTCAAGGTGATCTCCAGTTCGAGCGGTGATCTGCAGCCGGTCTTCGACGCGCTGCTCGAGAACGCGACACGGCTGTGCGCCGCCAAGTTCGGCAACCTTTACCTCAGCGAAGGCGATGCGTTTCGCACCACCGCGATGTACAACGTCCCGGCCGCTTTCGCCGAGGAGCGCAGGCGTAACCCCCTGGTTCGGCCGACGCTCGGGGCCGCGCTTTACCGCATGGTGCAGTCGAAGGCTGCGGTGCCCGTTCCGGACGTGACCGCCGCGGAAGGCTATATCGCGCGGCAGCCGTTGCTGGTCACTGCCGTTGAGCTCGGCGGCTTCCGCGCGACGCTCGCCGTGCCGATGCTCAAAGACGGCAATATTGTCGGCGCCATCGTCATCTACAGGCAGGAAGTCGGCGAGTTTTCCGCCAAGCAGATCGAGCTGGTGCAGAACTTCGCCGCGCAGGCCGTGATCGCCATCGAGAACGCGCGGCTCTTGAGCGAGCTGCGCCAGCGCACCGACGATCTGACCGAGTCGCTGCAGCAGCAGACCGCGACCTCGGACATCCTCGAAGTCATCAGCAATTCGCCGACCGACTCGCAGCCGGCCTTCGACGCCATCGTGCGCAGCGGGCTGCGCCTGTTCCCGGACGCGGCCGTGATGATCGCGCTGCCCGACGGCGACATGGTCAGGTCGGCCGCCATCGCCGATGCGGATGACGCCGGCGCCGAAGCGCTGCGCGGTCGGTTTCCGCTGCCAATGTCGCGCGAGTTTATCACCAGCACAGCGATACTCGATCGGCGGGAGATCGATCTCCCCGATGCGCGGGAAGCGCCGCCGGAATTGGCCGCGGGAGCGCGAAATTTTCTGGCCAGCGGCTATCGCGCCATGACGGTGATGCCGATGATGCGCGGCGAGCAGGCGATCGGCACCCTCAACGTCATGCGGCGCCGGCCGGGAGCCCTGTCCGACAAGCAGAAAGAGCTGCTGCGCACCTTCGCCGCGCAGGCCGTCATCGCCATCGAGAATACGCGGCTGTTCAACGAGCTGCGCCAGCGCACCGACGACCTGTCCGAGTCGCTCGAACAGCAGCAGGCGAGCGGCGAGATCCTTGCCTCGATCAGCGGCTCGGTGGCCGACACCCAGCCGGTGTTCGACGCCATCGTGCGCAACCTGCTGCGGCTGTTCGGCACCCGCTTTGCCGTCGTGCAGGTGCTGCGTGACGGCGTGATCCACATGCCGGCGGTCGCAGGCGAGGGCATACAGAAGCTGGTCGAGCACTACCCAAGGCCGCTCGACGAGAACACCGTCGGCGGCCGCGCCATACTGAGCAAGCAGGTCATCCAGTACGCGACGATGGATGGCAACGCCGAAGTCCCGGCCTCGACGCAGGCTTTCGCGCGTCAATTCGGCTTCAATTCGACCGTCTTTGCCCCGATGATACGCGAGGGCCGGGTCATCGGTGCGATCGGCATCGCCCACCACGAACCGAAAACCTTTACCGACAAGCAGATCGCGCTGATCAAGGCCTTCGCCGACCAGGCCGTCATCGCCATCGAGAACACGCGCCTGTTCAACGAATTGCGCGAGCGCACCGACGATCTCACCGAGTCGCTCGAGCAGCAGACGGCGACCGCCGACGTGCTCAAGGTCATCAGCCGTTCGACCTTCGACTTGCCGGCTGTGCTCGACACCCTCCTTCGGTCGGCCGCGCGCCTGTGCCGCGCCGAACGAACGGCCATCAGGCTTGTCCGCGACGATGGGCTCTATCACGCCGTGGCGCTGCACGGCTATCCGCCCGAACACGTCGAATTCATGAAGACTCATCCAACCACGGCAGACCGGACATCGGTTGCCGGCCGCGTCGCGTTGGAAGGCAAGACCGTTCACGTCATCGATGCGGCGGCGGACCCGGAGCTGACGATGCTCCAAAGCAGCGCCATCGCGAGAATCCGCAGCATTCTCGGCGTGCCGCTGCTGCGCGAAGGCACGCCGATCGGCATGCTCATCCTTGCACGCAACGAAGTCGAGGCCTTTACCGATAAGCAGATCGAGTTGGTCGAGACCTTCGCCGACCAGGCGGTGATCGCCATCGAGAACGTGCGCCTGTTCGACGAAATCCAGGACAAGAGCCGCCAGCTCGAGGAGGCGAGCAAGCACAAGTCGCAGTTCCTCGCCAATATGAGCCACGAGCTGCGCACGCCGCTCAACGCCATCCTCGGCTACACCGAACTCATCGTCGACGGCGTCTACGGCGACACGCCGGAGAAGGTGCAGGCGACCCTCAAGCGCATCATGACCAACGGCAAGCACCTGCTCGGGCTGATCAACGACGTGCTCGACCTGTCCAAGATCGAGGCCGGGCAGCTGACCCTGTCGCTCGGCGACTACTCGATGAAGGACGTGGTCTACGCCGTCTACGGCGCGGTCGAGCCGCTGGCGGCCGAAAAGAAGCTCAGCTTCAAGGCCGAGATCATGCCGGACATGGCCGCCGGCCGCGGCGATGAGCGGCGGCTGACCCAGGTGCTGCTCAATCTTGTCGGCAATGCCATCAAGTTCACCGACGAAGGCTCTGTCGTCATCAAGGCGTCGCAGAGCGACGGCGTGTTCTCCGTCAAGGTGTGCGACACCGGCCCCGGCATTTCCGAGGACGACCAGAAAAAACTGTTCCAGGAATTCCAGCAGGCCGACAGTTCGACCACCAAGAAGAAGGGCGGCACCGGGCTCGGCCTGGCGATCTCCAAGCGCATCGTCGAAATGCACGGCGGCAAAATCTGGCTGGAGTCGCAAGTCGGCAAGGGCTCGACCTTCGCCTTCACGGTGCCGACGCGCGCCGAACAACAGAAGAGGCCAGCATGAGCAAGACCATCCTTGTCGTCGAGGATCAGGAGGACAACCGGCAGATCCTGCGCGATCTGCTCGGCGCCCACGGCTTCACGATGCGCGAGGCCGGCGACGGCGAGGCCGCGCTCGCCGAAGTCGCCAAGGAGCGTCCCGATCTGATCCTGATGGATATCCAGCTCCCGGTGCTCGACGGCTACGAGGCGACGCGGCGGCTGAAGGCGAACCCCGACACCAAGGCCATTCCGATCATCGTGGTGACGTCCTATGCGCTGTCCGGCGACGAGACCAAGGCGCGCGCCTCCGGCTGCGACGCCTACGTCACCAAGCCCTACAGCCCGCGCGCGCTGCTCGCCAAGATCAAAGAATTTCTGCCGAGTTGACCTTGTTATTGCTCGCGCACGCTCAGATAGACTTGTCCTCCCCCGCGGAGCGGGGGAGGGGGACCGCGCGTAGCGCGGTGGAGGGGGCGCTGATGCGGACACCGCAGAACACGATTTCCAGAGCCCGTCAGTTCCGGCGCGCGCTGTCGATGCCTGAGGCGCGGTTATGGACCATTTTGCGGACCCGAGAGCCAGGCCGTCCGGTTTTTCGGCGGCAGCATCCGATCGGGCCCTACATCGTTGATTTTTATTGTGCCAAGGCACGCCTTGCCGTCGAGATCGATGGGCTCGCCCACGATATGGGCTCTCGACCGCAACGCGATCTCTATCGCGATGGGTGGCTCGCGTCACAAGATGTGACTGTTGTGCACATCGCCGCAGGCCAATTGATAAGCCGCAGCGATATCAATGAGGCGGCCGACGCGATCCTCCGCATGGCAGCGGACAGATTGCAGCGCCCCCTCCACCATGCTTCGCATGGTCCCCCTCCCCCGCTTCGCGGGGGAGGATAAAGGACGGGCTCCATGCACTCGCCGCCGCGCATCTTGATCGTCGACGACAACGAGACCAACCGCGACATCCTGCAGACGCGGCTGTCGCTGCACGGCTACGATTTGAAGCAGGCGGCCGACGGCGAGGAGGCGCTCGCCGCGGCGCGCGAGCACCTGCCGGACCTGATCCTGCTCGACATCATGATGCCGAAGATCGACGGCATCGAGGTCTGTAAGCGGCTGAAAGGCGACGCGAGCCTGCCGTTCATGCCGATCATCCTCACCACCGCCAAGGCCGACAGCAAGGACGTGGTGCAGGGGCTCGAGGCCGGCGCCGACGAATATCTCACCAAGCCGATCGACCAGGTGGCGCTGGTGGCGCGCGTCAAATCGGTGCTGCGCCTCAAGGCGCTGCACGACCAGGTGACGGCGCAGGCGGCCGAGCTTGCCGATCTCAATCGCGGCCTCGAGCAGCGCGTCAGCGACCAGCTCGGCGAGATCGAGCGCATGAGCCGGCTGCGCCGCTTCCTGCCGCCGCAGGTCGCCGATCTCATCGTCTCGTCCGGCATGGAAAACCAGCTCGAAAGCCACCGCCGCGAGATCACCGCGCTGTTCTGCGACCTGCGCGGCTTCACCGGCTTCTCCGAAAGCGCCGACCCGGAAGACGTCATGGCGCTGTTGCGCGATTACCATGCCGCCATCGGCGCCATCGTCCACAAGCACGGCGGCACGCTCGAGCGCTACGCCGGCGACGGCGTCATGGTGATTTTCAATGCGCCGGTGCCGGTGCCGGAGCCGGCGCTATCGGCGGTGAAAATGGCGCTGGAGATGCGCGCCGCGCTGTCGGTCTTGATCGACAAATGGCGTCGTCTCGGCCACGATCTCGGCTTCGGCATCGGCATTTCGCACGGCTATGCCACGCTCGGCACCATCGGCTTCGAGGGCCGCTTCGATTACGCCGCGATCGGCACCGTGTCGAACGTCGCCTCGCGGCTGTGCGACGAGGCGCAGCCGGGACAGATCCTGATCAGCCCGCGCGTGCTGCTCGCCGTCGAGAAAGAGGTGGCCTGCGAGCCGGCCGGCGAGTTCGAGCTCAAGGGCCTGCGCCGGCCGATGGCCGTGCACAACGTGGTCGAGCTGCTCGGGCTGAAACCGTAGTGGCGGCGTCGTCCCCGCGAAAGCGGGGGCCTATCGCCGTGTGCTTTCGAGGTGCTTGCGGAGCAAGGGCCGCGGCCCGCGCGTCGCCTGGTCGGGACGACAGAATTACAGCTCCAGATCCCAGAATTCCGCCACCACGTCCTTGCCCCAGCTCTTGCGCTTTTCGCTGCGGGTCAGCGTGAAGCCCGCCTTCTGATAGACATGGCGGGCGGCGGTCAGCACGCTGTGCGTCCACAGCGTGATTTTCCGGTAGCCCGACTTGCGCGCAAAGCGCACGCATTCGTCGACCAGGCGCGCGCCGAGCCCGAGGCCGCGCGCCTTGGGATCGACCAGCAGCAGACGGATGCGCGCCACGCCCGGCTCCTCGTCCTTGACCAGCATGACGCAGCCGACGTTCTCGCCGTTCATTTCGGCGATCCAGCAGCGCTCCATCTTCGGGTCGAACTTGTTGTCGAAATCGGCGACGATCTGCGCGCACAAGCCTTCGAAGGGCGCGCCCCAGCCGTATTCCTTTTTGTAGAGCTGGGCGTGGCGGCTGACGATCCAGCCGAGATCGCCGGTGCGGTGGGAGCGCAGCGCGTATTCGCGTTTCGGCAATTCGCCGCCGCCGAGCAGCGCCTCGATGGTGGCCATGGCGGCGACCAGGCGGGCCTGCTCGTCGTTCGACAATTTGCGCAACATGGCGCCGACCTGGCTCTGGGAACGCTTCTCGAACGGGGCAAAGAGCTTGTGCCCGCGCGCGGTCAAAGCGAGATGGCTTTGCCGGGCGTCCTCGGTGGAGGTCTTGCGCGCGATCAGCCCGTCCTTCTCGAAATTGCGCAGCACGCGCGACAGATAGCCGGCGTCGAGATCGAGGGCGCGGCCGATGTCGGTCGCGGTGCGCGCACCACCGTGCGCGAGTTCGTACAGCACGCGCATCTCGCCGAGCGAGTAGGGGCTGTCGAGGTAGTTCCGGCGCAGCACGCCGATCTGGCGGGTGTAGAAGCGGTTGAAGCGGCGCACGGCGGCGATGCGCAGGCTGGTCGCACTCATGGCGCCCAGCCTCGGCCAGTTAGTTGACAAAGTCAAGTATCGTGCTTGCCGTCACCCTCCCCCTCCAGGGGAGGGTGACGGCAATGTCTGCATTAACGCGAGACGCCGGCCCCCGCCGCCAGCACGGCGATGCGCCGCCGCCCGAGCTTGCGCAGCAAGGCCGTCTCGGCGTCGTCGACGCCGGCGTGGCCGCCGAGCGCGTCGTAGAGCCGCCGCGCGATCAGCAGGCCCTGTTCCGGCCGGGGCCCGCCGCCGAGCGCGACGCGCAGCATCGCCAGGATCTCGGCAAGGCCGGGCCGCATCAAATCGGCGGCGCCGGCGGAGCGAAACACGGCGGCGCGCGGCCGATCGGCAAGATTGCTGTCCTGGATGAAGCGTTCGGCCACCGCCGTCCAGCCCGGCCCGGGCACGGTTCCGGCCCGCAGGAACAGCAGCCATGGCGCCCTGGCCGCGCCCGCGGCCGCCTTCAGCCGCACGCCAAGGGGCTCGCGCGAGCTGATGAAGCGGCAGCCGGCAATGTCGGCGACTTCCGCCGTGGCATCGCTTGAGGCGGCGTCGGCGACGATCACCTCGCGCAGCAGCCCGGTCGTCACGGCCGGCACGAGTGCCGCCAGCGTCGGCACCAGCGCGCGCTCCGATTCGTGCGTGGCGATGATCGCGCTCAACATGGGAACCGTGGCGTCTTCAACAGGTTGCCACCATATCATGTGGGATTTCGCCGTGACGCCACGAGATCGAGGCCTTATGTCGGCCTTTTCAGAATGTTCTTGTTTCGTTCACATTGCCTGCTTATGGTGAGGCTATGGCTCGTTCGAACACAGCCGAGAAGCGCCCGCCGGCGAGGGACTTGCCCTCCGCGCCGGCGGGCGGCTTGCGCAGTCCTTATGACGACGTCAGCGAAATGCTCGGCGTCGTCGTCGACCACGAGCGCCGCCGCGGCCGCGGCGCGCAGAGCAACGCCTCGGGCCGCTATGAGCCTTTGGCGCGCGTCGCCTTTGACGACGGCTGGAGAAGCCTCGACGAATTGCCGCCGTTTAAGACGCAGGTGACCGTCGACGCCACGCGCAAGATCATCACCCGCAACGACTCGCCCGATATCGGCTTCGACCGCTCGATCAACCCCTATCGCGGCTGCGAGCACGGCTGCATCTACTGCTTCGCGCGGCCGACGCATGCCTATCTCGGCCTGTCGCCGGGCCTCGATTTCGAATCCAAGCTGTTCGTCAAGCCGGAGGCGGCGGAGCTCCTGGAAAAGGAACTGTCGGCGGCGAACTACCAGCCGAAGGTCATCGCCATCGGCACCAATACCGACCCGTACCAGCCGATCGAGCGCCGCTACAAGGTGATGCGGCGCATCCTCGAAGTGCTCGACCGCGCCGGGCACCCGGTCGGCATCGTCACCAAGTCGGCGCTGGTGCTGCGCGACCTCGACATTCTGGCGCGCATGGCCGAGCGCAATCTTGCAAAAGTGGCGCTGTCGGTGACGACGCTGGACGCCGCGCTCGCGCGCAAGATGGAGCCGCGCGCGGCAACGCCGATGCGCCGGCTCGAAGCGCTGCGGCGGCTGACGCAGGCCGGCGTGCCGACCACCGTGATGGTCGCCCCCGTCATCCCGGCGCTCAACGACATGGAGATGGAGCGCATCCTCGAGGCCGCGCACACCGCCGGCGTGCGCGAGGCGGGCTACGTGCTGCTGCGGCTGCCGCTCGAACTGCGCGACCTGTTTCGCGAGTGGCTCAAGGCGAACTATCCCGATCGCGAGACGCACGTGTTCAAGCTGATCCGCGACATGCGCGGCGGCAAGGACTACGACTCCGCCTGGGGCACGCGCATGAAGGGCACCGGCCCTTATGCCTGGATGATCGGCCGCCGCTTCGAGGTGGCCTGCGAGAAGCTCGGCATGAACGTGCGGCGCAGCCAGCTCACCACAGCGCATTTCCGCAAGCCCAAGCCCGCGACCGAGCAGCTCAGCCTGTTCTGACGGCCTCTTGCTGCGCCAATTTGTGTTTGACGTACATCAAGGCATGTGCGCGGATTTCGCTGTCTAAGCGAGGCGGCAACACGGGCTTACCGCTCATGCACCTGAAGCAATTGTTCGCAGTCGCCCCCGTCGCGCTTGCCGTCTTGGCGCTGCCTTGCCAGGCGGGGCCGTGCTCGAAGGATATCGAGCGCGTGCAGGTGCTGATCGACGCCAGGCTGAATGCCATCGCCGCTTCCGGCCCGAGCGCGGATCAGAGTGCCGCTGCGCAGCTGCATCGCCAGCCGACGCCTCGTTCGATGGCCGAAGCCGAAAGCAGGCTGGGGGAATTGTCTCCAGACACGATCGCCAAGGTCAGCGAGGCGATGTCGCGCGCCCGCGCCGCCGACGGCGCCGGCGACAAAGACGGCTGCGATCGGGCGCTTGCGGAGATCCAGGGTCATCTCGGCCGCTAGACGCGCGCCCAATCCCCGGTTTTCACCGGCTGCGGCCGCGCGCCGTTGACTTTGCAAGCCGCGCGCGCAACTGATCCGAGCCATGGCCGCAACGGCAAAGCGCAACAACAGGCAAAGGCCCGCCAGGGGCAAAGCGCCGGCCAAACCGGCGGTCAAACGCGCGGCGGCGCCGCGGCTGCCGCTCAACGAGCCCAAGCTCAAGCCGAGCTTCCGCCGCGAACGCCGCGCCTTGAAGAACGGCATCTGGCCGGTCGCCGGCTGCGACGAAGCGGGCAGGGGACCCTTGGCCGGCCCGGTGGTGGCGGCCGCCGTCGTGCTCGATCCGAAACGCATCCCGCGCGGCCTCAACGACTCCAAGAAGCTCGACGCCGCGGCGCGCGAAAGGCTCTACGACCAGATCATGGCGACCGCCCAGGTCGCGGTCGCCTTCGGCTCGACCGCGCGCATCGACCGCGACAACATCCTGCGCGCCTCGCTATGGGCGCTGGCCCGCGCCGTCAGGGCGCTGCCGCTGACGCCGCAGCTCGTCTTCGTCGACGGCAACATCAGAATCGACTGCGGCTGCGAATGTCAGGCGGTGGTGTCGGGCGACGCGCTGGTGGCCTCGATCGCGGCGGCCTCGATCGTCGCCAAGGTGACGCGCGACCGGCTGATGACCCGGCTCGGCTCCCTGCACCCCGGCTACGGCTTCGAGCGGCATATGGGCTACAGCGTCCCGGAGCATTTCGAGGCCCTGGCCCGGCTCGGCCCCAGCATCCACCACCGCAAATCCTTCGCCCCCGTGGCGGCCAAGCTCGCCGCGCTCGGCGGGGCTGTGTCCGACGAGGTCGTCGCCGACTTGTTGCCTCTTTAGCCCGCCTTCTCTATTGCTGCCGGGTCGCTGAGTTCCACCCGCCCGGCCAATGCATTACGTCTCCCTGATCATCGAATTCCTGCGCGGGCGCCCGGTGGTGGTGTTCTGGACCGCCGCGCTGACGCAGGCCGCGCTGTGGACCGTGATCCCGGCGCTGTTCTACAGCGCGCCGCCGGGCGGTGTGCCGATCCTCTTGGCCATCGGCCATGAATTCGAGCTCGGCAGCTATCTCGGGCCGCCGCTCGCCTTCTGGCTCGGCGAGGCCGCCTTCCGCATCGCCGGCTCGTTCGGCCTCTATGCCCTGGCGCAGGCCTGCGTGGTGGTGACCTACTGGGGGGTCTTTGCCCTCGGCCGCGCCATCGTCGGCACCCGCCATGCCGTGCTCGCCGTGCTGTTGATGGTCGGCATCACCGCCTACACAGTGCCGAGCCCCGATTTCGGGCCCGCCATGATGGCGGCGCCGCTGTGGTCGCTGGCGCTGTTGCATTACTGGCGCGCCATGGGCGAGGCCAGTCGCGGGGCGTGGTTTCTGCTGGCGCTCGATCTCGGCCTGCTGCTGCTGGCGAGCTATGCCGGGCTCGTCCTGCTGGTGCTGATGGTCATCTTCACGCTCGCCATGCCGCGCGGCCGCGAGGCGCTCAAGCACCCGGAGCCGTACATCGCGCTGCTGCCGCTCGTCATCGTGGCGTTTCCGCACTTTGCCTGGCTGTGGAGCGGGCACGATCTGGTGCTCGCCGGCTTCGACGACGCCGTCGGCGAAAGCCGTTTTCCGCCGTGGCTGATGCTGTGCCTGGCGCTGCTGTTCACCCATGCCGGGCTGATGCTCTTGGTCGCGCTCGGCACCGGCTGGCCGCGCCGGCCACGCGAGCGGGCGCCCGAGATCGACCGCAACCCGACCGAGCGGCTGGCGCGGCTCTATGTCTACTTTTTCGCGCTGGCGCCCGCGGCGATTGCCGTCGCCATTGTGGTGGCGAGCGGCCACCCCGGCCCGTTCGACCGTGTCGCGCCGCTGGTGGTGCTCTCCGGGCTCGCCATCGTGGTGCTGGCGGGCGACCGGGTGCTGCTCTATCGCGAGCGCCTGGTGTCGTCGGCCTGGCTCGGCCTGTTGTGCGCGCCGCCGGCGATCGTGGTCTTCGGCCTGATGCTGATGCCGTGGATATCCGGCAAGGACCTTGCCATCGCCCAGCCGGCCGGCGCCGAAGGCCGTTTCTTCGCCGACAGCTACCAGCGCCGCATCGGCGAGCCGCTGCAATACGTCACCGGCGATGCGCGCATCGCGCCGCTGGTCGCGCTGGCGGCGCCGAGCCGCCCGCACGTCTATTTCGACTGGGCGCCGCAGCGCAGCCCCTGGGCCGACGTCACCATCATGCGCGAGCACGGCGGCCTGCTGGTCTGGCCGGTGCCGCAGAACACCACGCTGCCGCCGGCGACGCTGCGCGCCCAGTTCCCCGATCTGGTGGCGGAAGTGCCGCGCTCGTTTGCGCGGGCGGTGCAGGGCTTCCTGCCGCTCATCCGCATCGGCTGGGCGGTGGTGCGGCCGGAAGGGCCGGCGCCGGCCAAGCCGTGAGCAGGGGCGCAGCAGAATGCCGAAAAAGGCCTGTTCGAAGGCCCGATAGGGCCAAGGCGATCGGTCCGGACGGCGTGGCCGGGCGCGGCAAACCATGATGATGCCACGATCCTGATGAATGGCGTTGTGTCCTGCGGGGAGCCACCGCGTCCATGGCAGCAACGCTGACGACCGTATCGGGCCACGGTTACGGCAGCATCTACGTCGACACGCTGATCTGGGGCGGTGACGTCTGGGATCCGGCGAGCGGCGCCATCACCTATTATTTCGGCGACGATGCCGGCCCGGCGGCGGCGTGGACGGCTGCCGAACAGACGGCATTCCAGACCGCCGTCGCGCTCTACGAGAACATCACCAATCTGCAATTCGCCGAAGTGTCCTCCGCGAGCGGCGCCAATCTTATTTGGCTGAAGGAGACCGCGAAGTTCCTCGGCAACGACGGCACGCTCGGCGAAAGCGATGTGCCGGCAGACGACCCTTTGCCGCTGCACAGCTGGTTCAATTATCAGGACGCGACCTGGAAGAACCTGGCGCAAGGATCCGACGGCTTCGTCACCATCATTCACGAGATGGGGCACAGTCTGGGCCTAGCCCATCCGCATGACGGCGGCGATCAGCCCGATCTCACCATCTTCCCGGGGGTGACCGGGCCGTTCAACACCGGCACCAATGGTCTCAATCAGGGCATCTGGACCGAGGAAAGTTACAACGACGGCTGGAACAAAGCGCCGTCGCCGTCGATCGATTACGGCTTCGAAGGCATGCCGATGGCTTTCGACATTGCCGCGCTGCAGGCGCTTTACGGCGCCAACATGAATTACCGGACGGGCGACGACGTCTACACGCTGCCATCGCAGAACGCCCAAGGCACGTTCTGGTCCTGCATCTGGGACGCGGGCGGCACAGACACGATCACCAATGCCGGCTCCAGCCTGGCCTGCACCATCAACCTGAACGCGGCGACCATCGCCGACAACGATGCCAATGCCGGCGGCTTTGTCTCGCGCGATACCGGGATCGTCGGCGGCTTCACCATCGCCAAAGGCGTCGTCATCGAAGACGCCATCGGCGGCAACGGCGCCGATACGCTGACCGGAAATTCCGCCGACAACACGCTCGACGGCGGCGCCGGCAACGATACGCTCGCCGGCCTCGGCGGCGCCGATGCGCTGGACGGCGGACCGGGCAACGACACCGCGACCTATGCCGCCTCGGCATCGGGCGTCGACGTCAGCCTCGCCACCGGCCTCGGCAGCGGTGGCGATGCGCAAGGCGACACGCTGACCGGGATCGAGAATCTGACCGGGTCGGGTTCCGACGACGTGCTGGAGGGCGACGGCGGCAATAACGTGCTCACGGGCGGCGGCAGCGGCGCCTCCGGCGACACGGTTTCCTACGCCGATGCCGCGGCCGGCGTGAAGGTCAGCCTGGCGACCGCCGCGGCGCAGAACACGCTCGGCGCCGGGACCGACAAGCTGTCGGGCTTCGAGAACCTGACCGGCTCCGCCTTGGACGACACGCTCACCGGCGACAAGCACGCCAATATGATCGCCGGCGGGGCCGGCGACGACGTCCTGATCGGCTCGCTCGGCGGCGACACGCTCGATGGCGGCACCGGCGTCAACACGGTGTCATATGTCGCGATGTCGGTTGCAGTGACGGTCGATCTGACCAGCGACATTGCGAGCTATGTCATAGGCGGCATGACGACGGCCGATACGTTGCTCAATATCGAAGACGTTATCGGGTCGAAGTTCAGCGAGCACATCACCGGGGACGGCGGCGACAATTATCTCTGGGGCGGCGCCGGCGGCGACGTCATCGACGGCGGTGGCGGCCATGACGTCATCGAGGGCGGCGCCGGTGCCGATCACATCACCTTCGATGCAGGCGGCGGCACTCTGAGCTACGAGCAT
This sequence comes from Pseudolabrys sp., assembly GCA_035651255.1. Lineage (GTDB taxonomy): Bacteria > Pseudomonadota > Alphaproteobacteria > Rhizobiales > Xanthobacteraceae > Pseudolabrys. The sequence continues at coordinate 20,437 of DASRGB010000087.1, read as the reverse complement.
TCCGCGGCCGGCGTTTCCGTCGTTCTTGCGGCCGGCAGCACCGTGCCCGGCAGCGGCGGCTCTGCCTCGGGGGGCGATGCCGCGGGCGACAGCGCCTCGGGCGTGCAGGACATCGTCGGCTCCGGATTCAACGACCTGCTGCAAGGCGACGGCCAAGACAACAGCCTGTTCGGCGGCGCCGGCAACGACACGATCGAGGGCGGCGCCGGCGCCGACACGCTCGACGGCGGAGCCGGCAGCAATACGCTGAGCTATGCGCACGACGCAACCGGCGTCACCGTCGATCTGGCGGCGGCGACGGCATCCGGCGGCGATGCGCAAGGCGACTCGATCGCCAATTTTGCGAACGTCACCGGGGGGGAGGCGGCCGACGTCCTCAGCGGCGACGCCGGCGCCAACAGGATCGACGGCGGCGGCGGCGACGACACCATCGAGGGTGGCGGCGGCAACGACGTGCTCGTCGGCGGCGCCGGCAACGATACGCTGTCCTACGCGCACGACGCCGCCGGCGTCACGGTCAATCTCGCGCTCACATCGGCGCAGAAGACCGGCGGCGAGGGCACCGATACCGTTTCCGGCTTCGAGAACTTGACCGGCGGTTCGGGCAACGACGTCCTCACCGGAAATAATGCGGCCAATACGATCGGCGGAGGCGACGGCGACGATGTCCTGACCGGCGGCCTCGGCAACGACACGCTCACCGGCGGCGCCGGCAACGACCTGTTCAGCTTCACCGCCAAGACTCAAGGCGGCGATATCATCACGGATTTCGACAACACGTCGCAGGCCGACTCGATCGCGATCCTGAAGTCCGGTTTTGGCATCAATCACGCGGTGGCGCTGGGCGCCGGCAACGGCTTCGACTTTGCAGCGCATTATTTCGTCAGCGGCGCCTCGCCGGTGGCCACCGAGACCGGTCACGGCCAATTCCTGTTCGATGAAACCAGCCACGAGCTGTTCTGGGACAGCGATGGCTTGGGCAGCCACGCGGCAACGCTGCTGGCAACGTTCAGCAACGGCGCGATGCTGCACGCCATTGATTTCGATCTGAAATGATCGGGCGATCGGCCGAGGCGCCGCGCCGTCGCCGGCGCAGCGCTAGTGATAGCCCGCGTCCTCGCGCACCTTGCCGCGGAACAGCCAATAGACGAAGGCGAAATAGCCGAGGATCATCGGCAGCAGGAACAGCGTGCCGAGCAGCATGAAAATCTGGCTCGCCGGCGCCGCCGCGGTGTCCCAGATGCTGAGCGAAGGCGGCACCAGATAGGGAAAATTGGAAATGACCAGGCCGAGATAGCCGAGCAGAAACAGCGCGACGGCCGCAAGAAACGGCGGCACCTCGTAGCCCTTGCCGATCCAGCGCCAGCAGCCATAGGCGAGGAGCGCCGTCACCGCCGGCACCGGCCACAGGAAAAGGACGTTCGGCAGCGAAAACCAGCGCTCGGCGATGCGCGGCTGCGACAGCGGCGTCCACAGGCTCACCGCCGCCATGAAGGCGAGCACGGCGAGCAGCGCCCATCTGCTCTGCCGGCGCGCGCGCTCGGCCAGGGCGCCCTCCGTCTTGATCAGCAGCCAGGTGGCGCCGAGCAGCGCATAGCCCGCGATCAGCGCCAGGCCGCAGAGCAGGCCGAAAGGCGTCGCCCAGTCGAGGGGGCCGCCGGCATAGGCGCCGTTTTCGACCTTCACGCCCTGGATCAGGCCGCCGAGGATCACGCCCTGCGCGAAGGCGGCGAGCGTCGAGCCAAGGGCAAAGGCGGCGTTCCACAAGGTCTTGCTGCGCGACACGTGGCGGAATTCGAAAGCGACGCCGCGGAACACCAGCGCCACCAGCATCACGATCACCGGGATATAGTGCGCCGGCATGATGACCGAGTAGGCCTGCGGGAAGGCCACGAATAATCCGGCGCCGCCGAGCACGAGCCAGGTTTCGTTGCCGTCCCAGTACGGTCCGATCGACTGCGCCATCAGGTCGCGCTCGTGCTCGCCGCGCGCGAAGGGGAACAGCACGCCGATGCCGAGATCGAAGCCGTCAAGGATCACATACATGGCCACCGCGGTGCCGATGACGGCGGCCCAGATCGGCGGCAGATACCATTCCATGCCCCGTCTCCCTCAGCGCTGGAACGCCTGGCGGCCGTCGTCTTGCGCCGCCGCAATCGGGCTCGCGGAGAAACGTCCGGTCTCGGCGACGTCGCGCGGACCCTGCGCGATCAGCCGGTTGATGTAGTAGATGCCGAACGAGAACACGACGCCGTAGGCGAGCACGAACAAAGCCAGGGTGCCGGCGATGCTCGCGCCCGGCACCGGCGAATTGGCGTTGGCGGTGCGCAACAGGCCCTGCACCAGCCAGGGCTGGCGGCCGCACTCGGTCGTCACCCAGCCGGCGATGACCGCGACGAAGCCGACCCACCAGGTCCGCGCCGCCAAATGCAAATACCACCGCGTCTCGAACAGCCTGCCGCGCCACCACATCAAGGCGCCGTAGAGGGCCGCAGCGATCATCAGCAGGCCGAGCCCCACCATGACGCGGAAGGCGAAGAAGACGACGGCCACCGGCGGGCGGTCGGCCGGCGGCACGCTCGTCAGGCCCGGAAACAGGCCGTTGAATTGGTGGGTCAGGATGAGCGAGGAGCCGTGCGGGATCGACAGCGCGAATCGGTTGCTCTCCGTTTTTTCGTCGGGCCAGGCGAAGAGCTCCAGATCGCCGGGCTTGGAGCCGTCCCAGTGGCCCTCCATGGCGGCGACCTTGATCGGCTGGTGACGCAGCACGTTGAGCCCGTGCTGATCGCCGATCAACAGCTGGAGCGGCGCCAAAATCGCCATCAGGCCGATGGCCATGCGCAGCATCGTGCGCGCCTCGTCGAGATGCCTGCCGGCGAGCAGATAGCGCGCGCCCACCGCCAGCACCACGAAACCGGTGGTCAGGTAGGCGGCGTTGAGCATGTGGGCGAAGCGATAGGGGAAGCTCGGGTTGAAGATGATCTTGAGCCAGTCGAGCGGGTAGGCGACGCCGTTGCGCAGCTCGTAGCCGGCCGGCGTCTGCATCCAGCTGTTGGCGGACAGGATCCAGAACGCCGACATCGCCGTGCCGAGGGCGACGATGGCCGCCGACAGCACATAGAGCCAGGGCGGCACGCGGCTGAAGCCGAACAGCAGCACGCTGAGAAACGTCGCCTCGAGAAAGAAGGCGGCGAGCACCTCGTAGCCGAGCAGCGGTCCCAGCACGTTGCCGGTCATGGCCGAGAAGCGGCTCCAGTTGGCGCCGATCTGATAGGACAGCACGACCCCCGACACCACGCCCATGGCGAAGGACACGGCGAAGATCTTGGTCCAGAACCGCATCAGCCGCTGATAGCGGTCGTTGCCGGTGCCCAGCCACAGCCCGCCGAGCGTCGCGATATAGGCCGACAGCCCGATGGTGAAGCTCGGAAAGATGATGTGGAAGATGATGGTGAAGGCAAATTGCAGCCGCGCGAGCAGAACGGAATCCATCGGCAGCCTCCCGGCGGCACGGCCATCGCTTCCCTACAAACGGCCATCGCTTCCCTACAAGGCGCGACGGCCGGCTCGCGTTCCATCAGGCCCCGGACCCAAGGGGCTTGCCCCAGTCTAGGCCCTTCGCCCCGGCATCCACAGTATCGACGGCATCCGCAGCATCCACAGCATCCACAGGGTCCGCGGCATCTCCAGGGTCCACAGCATCCGCAGGCTCCGTAGCATCTCCAGGGTCCGCGGCATCTCCAGCATCCGCGGCACCTGCAGCATCTACAGCATCCACAGCATCCACAGCCGTGCCTGTCGCACCCCTGACCCCCGCGTTAGGCTGCCCGTCCGGGCAGCCAACGGGGAGTGCAAATGGCCAAGGCAGCAAAGCAGGCGGAGCACGAGGCGCCGATCGTGCCGTGGCTCTACCGCTATTTCGATCTCAAGGCTCAGCGCACCGATATCCGCACCGAATTCATCGCCGGCCTGACCACATTCCTGACGATGGTTTACATCGTTTTCGTCAACCCGGCGATCCTCGGCAAAACCGGCATGGATACCGGCGCGGTGTTCGTCGCCACCTGCGTCGCCGCGGCGGTGAGCACCATGGTGATGGCGCTCTATGCCAACTACCCGATCGCGCTCGCCCCCGGCATGGGCATCAATGCCTTCTTCGCCTTCACCGTGGTCTTGACCTACAAATATACCTGGCAGCAGGCGCTCGCCGCGGTGTTCTGCTCGGGCGTGCTGTTCTTCCTGATCTCGGTATTCCGCATCCGCCAATACGTCATCGATTCAATTCCGCACAACTTGAAGCTCGCGACCTCGGCGGGCGTCGGGCTTTTCCTCGGCATCATCGCGCTCGAGGAATCCAAAGTGGTGGTCGCGCATCCCGCGACGCTGGTCACGCTCGGCGACATGAAGAACCCGGTCGCCTATCTGATGCTGCTCGGCTTCGTGCTGATCGCGGCGCTCAACTATCGCCGCATCGTCGGCGGCACGCTGATCGGCATATTGGCGGTGACCGCCATCGGCCTGCCGTTCGGCCTGGCGCAGTTCAACGGCATCGTCTCGCTGCCGCCGTCGATCGCGCCGACCTTGCTGCAGCTCGACTTCTCGCGGGTGTTCGAGGGCACCTTCCTGATCGTGGTATTCTCGATTCTGTTCATCGACGTCTTCGACAATGCCGGCACGCTGATCGGCGTCACCCATCGCACCGGGCTGATGAAGAACGGCAAGCTCGCGCGCATGAAAGAGGCGCTGATCTCCGACTCCTTTGCCGCCATGTTCGGCGCGGCGATCGGCACCTCGACCACGACCAGCTATATCGAAAGCGCGGCGGGCGTCGCCGCCGGCGGCCGCACCGGCCTTACCGCCGCTTTCGTGTCGCTGTTTTTCCTGGCCGCGCTGCTGTTTGCGCCGCTCGCCGGCATGATCCCGGCCTATGCGACCTCGGCGGCGCTGCTCTATGTCGCCTGCGTGATGACGCGCGGCCTGGCAGAGATCGAGTGGGACGACGTTACCGAATATGCCCCCGCGGTGGTCGCGGCCATCAGCATGCCGCTGACCTATTCGATCGCCACCGGCATCGGTCTCGGCTTCATCACCTATACGGTGGCGAAGATCCTGGCCGGCAAATGGCAAGAGGCGTCGCCCGCGGTGATGGTGCTGGCGGTGCTGTTCGCCATCAAGTTCGCGGTGACGGGCTAGCGGCCAGGGGTGGTAATCGGCGCGGTCAGCCGTAGGCCGAGATAGCTCGGCTTCAACACCGGCTCGCTCGGCGCCTTGTTGAGCACGGCCTGGCCGTTTGATTCGAAGCCGACCGGCGGGGTCGGGTCCTTCTTGTCGGCATCGATGTGCAGCGTGTTGTCGCCGAAGCGGAACTGGTCGGGCAGCTTCAGGTCGGGGGTCTGATCGCCCGGCTCGTAGCCGTGCGAGCTCTGGTCAATTCCGAGCGCCGAGGGCGGCAGCTCGGTCGTCTTTAGCCCGACCGATCGCCGCGCCGATTTTTTCGCGGGCGCGGGCTTTGCCGGAACGGCCGCCGGCGGGCGCAAGCCGTCCTCGCCCGCCACAGCCGCGCCGCCGGTGAAAGCAACGGCAAGGACGGCTGACATCAGCAGGGAAAGGCCGGAACGGTGCTTCGCGAACGGCATGGAATCTCGGTAGCAAAATTCGATTGAACCCGCCAGCGCCGGCGACCGTTCAGGCGCCGAGCGCCTTTTTTATGGCAAGGAAGTCACGCCAGGCGAAACGCTTTTGCAGCGGGCTGCGCAGCAGGAATGCAGGGTGGAAGGTCGGCATGGCGTCAATTTTACGCGTTCCGGTGTCGAATTTATACCATCGGCCGCGCGTCTTAGTGATGCCGTCCTTGATGCCGAGCAAGGCCTGCGCCGACGGCCCGCCGAGGCAGACGAGAATATCGGGATCGGCGAGTTCGATCTGGCGCAGGATGAAAGGCAGGCAGATCTGCTGTTCCTGCGGCGTCGGCGTGCGGTTTCCCGGCGGACGCCAGGGCACGATGTTGGCGATGTAGACTTTGCTGCGGTCGAGGCCGATCGCCGCCAGCATGCGATCGAGCAACTTGCCCGAGCGGCCGACGAAAGGCAGGCCCTCAAGATCTTCGTCTCGCCCGGGCGCCTCGCCGACCAGCATCAGCTTGGCCTGCGGATTGCCGTCGGCGAAGACGAGCTGGGTGGCGGTCGCCTTTAACGCGCAGCCGTCGAAGCGCTCAAGGATGGCGCGCAGCTCGGCGAGGTTTTGCGCGCTTCTGGCCGCCTCTCGGGCGGCCATGGCGGCCTCGTCGGGGGCAATCAAATTGTTCCCCTCCCCTGACAGGACAGGGGGGGCCGCGCGAAGCGCGGGCCGGATGGGGTCATCTGCGCTGACGCTGACCCCCATCCGGCGAGCTTCGCTCGCCGACCTGCCCCTTGCAGGGGGCGGTTGCGGAGCATCGGTCGCCGCGAAGCGATCCACCGGTTCCTCGCCGAGCAGTGCGTCGACGCCGGCTTCCCGGTAGAAGTCGATGAGATCGGCAAGCCGTTTGTCAGGCATCATTGTTGCATTCTAGCATGGCAAGACGGGCCGCTCAGGCGCCGCTGTGCAAAACCGGAAAGCGAGGAACCGATGGCCGAACTCCCCCCGCGCGAATCGATGGAGTTCGACGTGGTGATCGTCGGCGCAGGCCCCGCGGGTCTTGCGGCCGCCATCCGCCTCAAGCAGATCGATACCGGCATCAATGTCGTCGTCGTGGAGAAGGGCTCTGAGGTCGGCGCCCATATTCTCTCCGGCGCGGTGATCGATCCCGTCGGCCTCGACCGGCTGCTGCCGGAATGGCGCGGCGAGGATACGCCGATCAAGACGGCGGTGACCGACGACCGCTTCTATTATCTGACCGGGTCGGGCGCGCTGCGGTTGCCGAATGTCATCATGCCGCCGCTGATGAGCAACCACGGCAATTTCATCGTCTCGCTCGGCAGCGTCTGCCGCTGGCTTGCGACCAAGGCGGAAGCGCTCGGCGTCGAGATCTATCCGGGCTTTGCCGCCGCCGAAGTGCTCTATGACGAAAACGGCGCGGTCGCCGGCGTCGCCACCGGCGACATGGGCGTCGGCAAGTCGGGCGAGGCGAAGGACTCCTTCACGCGCGGCATGGAGCTGCGCGCCAAATACACGCTGTTCGCGGAAGGCGCGCGCGGCAATCTCGGCAAGCAGCTGATCGCCCGGTTTGCGCTCGCCGAGGCCAGCGAGCCGCAGAAGTTCGGCCTGGGGCTGAAGGAGCTCTGGCAGGTCGCCCCCGACAGGCACCGCAAGGGCCTGGTGCAGCATTCGTTCGGCTGGCCGCTTTCCAATTCGACCGGCGGCGGCTCGTTCCTCTATCATCTCGATGACAATCTGGTGTCGGTCGGCTTCGTCGTCCATCTCAATTACGCCAATCCGTATCTGTCGCCGTTCGAGGAATTCCAGCGCTTCAAGACGCACCCCCTGGTGCGCGACACGTTCGCCGGCGGTAAACGCCTGGCCTATGGCGCGCGCGCCTTGACCGAGGGGGGCTACCAATCGGTGCCGAAGCTTTCGTTCCCGGGTGGCGCGCTGATCGGCTGCGATGCCGGATTCATGAACGTGCCGCGCATCAAGGGCAGCCATAACGCCATGCTCTCCGGCATCATGGCGGCGGAAGCCGCCGCCGGCGCGCTGGCGGCGGGCCGCCGCCACGATGCGCTTGCGGATTACGACGCAGGCTGGCGCTCGTCCGTCATCGGCAAGGACCTTTGGCGCGTGCGCAACGCCAAGCCGCTGTGGTCGAAGTTCGGCACCATGCTCGGCATCGCGCTCGGCGGTCTCGACATGTGGACGAACACGTTCGGCTTTTCGCTGTTCGGCACGGTCGGCCACGGCAAGCCCGATTACGCGAGCCTCAAGCCGGCCGCGCAATGCGCGCCGATCGCCTATCCCAAGCCCGACGGCAAGCTCACCTTCGACCGGCTCTCCTCGGTGTTCCTGTCCAACACCAATCACGAAGAGGACCAGCCGCCGCATCTCAAGGTCAAGGACTTGGGTCTGCAGAAGTCGTCGGAACACGACATCTTCGCCGGTCCCTCGGCGCGCTATTGCCCGGCGGGGGTGTACGAATGGGTCGAGGAGGCGGGCAGCCCGAAATTCGTCATCAACGCGCAGAATTGCGTCCACTGCAAAACCTGCGACATCAAGGATCCGAATCAGAACATCACCTGGGTGCCGCCGGAGGGCGGCGGCGGGCCGAATTATCCGAACATGTGATTGTCACGGTGCCGCGCCACGATGCTGCCTCTATCAGGGCTTTCAAGCAGGTTGCGCTAGGCGGGCGTGGCGTTCTTGCGGGGGCGGCGCAAAAAGGCCATTCTGCCTTGACCCCCGCGGCCGACGGCGCGCTTAGCGGTCAAGCCGCCTCATTGGAGCATAGTCCGTGACATTCCTGAGCTTCGCCCGGTATCTGGCCGGCAGCGCGCTGGCCGTCGCGCTGGTGGGCGCCCCGCAAATTCTCGCCGCCCAAGGGCCATCGCGTGAGGATCTTGCCGGCGTGACCGCCTCCGGCAGCTACCTGGCCGCACGTCACGCCGGGCAGATGCGCGATGCCGAAGCGGCCGCGGCCTATTATCGCGCCGCCCTCAAGCTCGATCCGAGCAATGTCGAACTGCGCGACCGCGCCTTCCTGTCGCTCCTGGTCGGCGGCGACGTCGAGCAGTCGGTCGGCTTTGCCGAGCGCATCGCGCGCGCCAACAAAGGCGACCGTGTCGCCCGTCTGGTGCTCGGCGTGCACGCGCTGAAGCAGAAACACTACGCGGTTGCCCGGCAGGAAGCCGCGCAATCCGTGCGCGGCCCGATCACCGATCTCGCCGCCACGCTGCTGACGGCCTGGAGCCTATACGGCGCCGGCGACGCCAAGGGGGCGATCGCCGCCATCGACAAGCTGACCGGGCCGGACTGGTACGCGATCTTCAAGGACCTGCATGCCGGCATGATCCTCGATCTCGCCGGCAACAAGGCCGAGGCCGGCAAACGGCTGGAAAACGCCTACAAGCTCGATTCCTCGGCGCTGCGGGTGGTCGAGGCCTATGGCAGCTGGCTGTCGCGCAACAAGACCGCCAAGGAGGCGCAGGATATTTTCGAGGCCTTTGACAAGGTGCTGCCGAACCATCCGCTGGTGATGGAATCGCTCGACAAGCTCAAGGCCGGCGAGAAATTGCCGCAGCTTGTCAATTCCGCCCAATCCGGCGCCGGCGAGGCGCTGTACGGGCTCGGCGCCTCGCTCGGCCGCCGCGGCGGCGAGGACCTCGGTCTCGTCTATCTCCAGCTCGCGCTTTATCTCGCCCCCAATCATCCGCTGGCGCTGTTGTCGCTTGCCGATCTCTACGAGGCGCTCAAGAAGCCGGATCTGGCGATCGAGGTCTACAAGCGTGTGCCGGCGAACTCGCCGTTGCACCGCAACGCCGCCATCCAGATGGCCGCCAATCTCGACACGCTCGACCGCGCCGACGAGGCCGAAAAGCAGCTCGGTGCGCTGATCAAGGAGCGCCCGAAGGACCTCGAAGCCATCACCGCGCTCGGCAACGTGCAGCGCGGGCACAAGAAGTTCGCCGAATGCGCGGATACCTACGGCAAAGGCATCGCCACGCTTGAGCACCCGGAAAAGAACAACTGGGTGATCTTCTATTTCCGCGGCATCTGCTACGAGCGGTCGCATCAGTGGCCCAAGGCCGAGGCCGACCTGCAGGAGGCCCTCAAGCTCTTCCCCGAGCAACCCCACGTGCTCAACTATCTCGGCTATTCCTGGATCGACCAGGGCGTGAAGCTCGACGAAGGCATGGACATGATCAAGCGCGCCGTCCAGCAGCGCCCGGACGACGGCTACATTGTCGACTCGCTCGGCTGGGCCTATTATCGGCTCGGCAATTACGAGGAAGCGGTCAAGCAGCTCGAACGCGCCATCGAGCTCAAGCCGGAAGACCCGACCATCAACGACCACCTCGGCGACGCCTATTGGCGGATCGGGCGCGTGCTCGAGGCCCGCTTCCAGTGGGCCCACGCGCGCGACCTCAAGCCCGATCCGGAAGACCTGCCGAAGATCGAAGACAAGCTGAAGAACGGCTTGCCCGAGGAAACCTCCTCGCAGGCCAAGGCCGCCCCGGAGAAGAAGGGCGGCAACGGCGGCTGATCGTTCTGGGTCATGCCGGGCCAGCGAGGTGCGGCCTTCGGCCGACCCGGCGGCAGGCTTGTGCCGGGCATCGACGTCTTTTACAGCAGCAAGAATGTCATGGATGGCCGGGACAAGCCCGGCCATGACGTTCTCGATACGCGTCACTTTGGATCTATCGTGAGCGACCCGCTGATCGAAAAGGCGCCGGCCAAGATCAACCTGACGCTGCGCGTGCTCCGCCGCCGCGAGGACGGCTACCACGAGCTTGAAAGCCTGGTGGCATTTGCCGGTCTCGCCGACAAGCTCGATCTCGAGCCGGGCGCGGGCGCCACGCTCGAGGTCTCCGGCCCCTATGCCGCGGCCTGCGGCGCAGCCGCCGACAATCTGATCCTCAAGGCGCATGCCGCGCTGCGCCACCGCGTGCCTGGGCTCACGGCCGGCCGCTTTTTGCTCGACAAGCAGCTGCCGGTCGCGGCCGGCATTGGCGGCGGCTCGGCCGATGCGGCGGCGGCCCTGCGCCTGCTGGCGCGCGCCAATGGACTTGCCCGCGACGATGCGCGCCTTGCCGCCGCCGCGCTTGCGACCGGCGCCGATGTCCCGGTCTGTCTCGGCGCGGCCGCGCGCATCATGCGCGGCGTCGGCGAATTGTTGTCGGAACCGATCGCCTTGCCGGAGCTGCCGGCGGTGCTGGTCAATCCGGGCGTGCCGGTTGCCACGCGCGCTGTTTTCGAAGCCTTCGCCGGAATGCAGGGCAGCAAGCAGCCGCTGAAGAACCTGCCGCGCGGCCGCGACGCCATGATCGAGTTTCTGACGCGTCACGGCAACGATCTCACCCAGGCGGCCATCGCCTGCGCGCCGGTCGTCTCCGAGGTGCTGATCGCGCTGCGCGCGCTGCCCGGCATGCAGCTTGTGCGCATGTCGGGCTCGGGACCGACCTGTTTTGCCCTGTTTCGTTCGGCGGGCGAAGCGCAGGCGGCGGCGCAGCGGCTCGCCGCCGAGCGCAAGGACTGGTGGGTGCGGGCGACGACGCTGTCGTGAGCCCCCGCGCCTAGTGGGCGCGGCCGATACAGAAGGCGACGGCCTCCTCGAGCGCCGTCTTGACCGCCGACGGCGGCACCAGCGCCAGCGCGTCATTGGCGATGGCGCCGTAGTGGCGGGCGCGGCCGACGGTGTCCTCGATAGCGTGATGCTTGGCCATCAAGGCGATCGCCGTATCGAGATCGCCGTCGCGCACATCGCCGTCGCCGAGCGTGCGGTTCCAGAATTCGCGCTCGCTGGCGGTGCCGCGGCGGAACGACAGCACCACCGGCAGGGTGATCTTGCCCTCGCGGAAATCGTCGCCGACATTCTTGCCGAGCTTGGCCGACTTGCCGCCGTAATCGAGGGCGTCGTCGATCAGCTGAAAGGCGATGCCGAGGTTCATGCCGAAGGAGCGGCAGGCGGCCTGCTCGGCCTTTTCGCGGGCGGCGAGCGCGGGGCCCACCTCGCAGGCGGCGGCGAACAGCTCGGCGGTCTTGGCGCGGATCACGGCCAGATATTCGTCCTCGTTGGTGGCGGTGTTCTTGGCGGCGCCGAGCTGCATGACTTCGCCTTCGGCGATCACCGCGGCGGCGGAGGAGAGAATATCGAGCGCGTGCAGATTGCCGACCTCGACCATCATCTTGAAGGCCTGGCCGAGCAGGAAGTCGCCGACCAGCACGCTCGCCTCGTTGCCCCACAGCATGCGGGCGGCGAGCTTGCCGCGGCGCATGTCGCTCTCGTCGACCACGTCGTCGTGCAGCAGCGTCGCGGTGTGCATGAATTCGACCGCGGCGGCGAGCTTGATGTGGCCGTCGCCGCCGTAGCCGGAAAGCTTCGCCATCGCCAAAGTCAGCATCGGCCGCAGCCGCTTGCCGCCCGACGAGATCAGGTGATTGGCGACCTCGGGGATCATGGTCACCTGCGAGCCGGTGCGGGCGAGGATCGCCGCGTTGACTCGCTCCATGTCCGGTGCCACCAGTTCGGCGAGCCGGTCGAGCGATGCCGGGTGCGGGCTTTCGAAGGGAACGATGACGGCCAAAAGACTGCTCCGCGATGGAAAAGACCTGCGGAGCATAGAAACGCTGCGTTAAGGCGGCAAGTGCATTAGAGTGCCGCATCACCGCGAATTGACGCAATCCAGCGGGGGCCTCATTGGCGAAAAAGACTTCCAGACCTGCGCCCCGCGCGAGCGCCGATTTCGAGCGTCACAGAATTGCGGTGCTTGTCCCCTGCTACAACGAGGAGGCCGCAATCGGCAAAGTTGTGCGCGATTTCCGCGCCGCGCTGCCGGCGGCGACCGTCTTCGTCTACGACAACAATTCGACCGACCGCACCGCCGAGGTCGCCCGCACCGCCGGCGCCGAGGTTTTCCGGGAAAGGCACCAGGGCAAGGGCTTCGTGGTGCGGCGCATGTTCACCGACGTCGAGGCCGACATCTACGTCCTGGTCGACGGCGACGGCACCTATGACGCGCCGAGCGCGCAGGCGATGATCGCGCGGCTGCTCGAGGACCGCCTCGACATGGTGGTCGCGAGCCGCGTGCATCGCGATCAATCGGCCTACCGGGCCGGCCACGTCACCGGCAACCGCCTGCTCACCGGCTTCGTCGCCTCGGTGTTCGGCCCGACCTTCAAGGACATGTTGTCCGGCTACCGGGTGTTCTCGCGCCGCTTTGTGAAATCGTTTCCGCTGTTGTCGTCGGGCTTCGAGATCGAGACCGAGCTTACCGTTCATGCGCTCGAGCTCGGCCTCGCGGTCGCCGAGATCGACGCGCCCTATTATGCGCGCGCCGAAGGCTCCGCCTCCAAGCTCAACACCTGGAGCGACGGTTTCCGTATCCTCAGGACCATCATCAGGCTCTATCGCGCCGAGCGGCCGCTGTCGCTGTTCACGGGCATCGGCCTTGCCCTTGGCATCGCTTCGCTCGGCTTTGCCGTGCCGATCTTCATCACCTATTTCGAAACCGGCCTGGTGCCGCGGCTGCCGACCGCGGTGCTGTCGACCGGACTGATGCTGCTCGCCTTCCTGTCGATCGCCGTCGGCTTGATCCTCGATACGGTCACGCGCGGGCGGCGCGAGGCGAAGCTGTTCGCTTATCTTTCGCATCGCGCGCCGGGCGAAGAACGCCGCCGGGGACAGCCATGAAAGAGCTCGTGCGCACCAACGACATGGTGCTGGTGTCGGCCGTCGGCGCGCTGCTCGACGGCGCCAAGATTCCGCACATGGTGCTCGACCAGAACATGAGCGTGCTGGAAGGCTCGCTCGGCGTTCTGCCGCGCCGCATTCTGGTGGCGGAGGATGATCTCGCCGCGGCGCGGCGGCTGCTCACCGATGCCGGGCTGGGCCACGAGCTGCGCCCCGATGCCCGCTGACCAGGACGCGCTGAAGACGAGCGAAGATGCGGTGCTCGGCGGCCGCCTCAGGTTGCGCCAGCCGCTCGTCGGCCACCGCGTCGGCCACGATGCCATTCTGCTCGCGGCTGCGACCGGCGGCCGCGCCGGCGAACACGCCGTCGATCTCGGCGCCGGCGTCGGCGCCGCGGGGCTGGCGCTGGCCATGCGCGTGCCTGCACTCAAGGTGACACTGGTGGAGATCGACGCCGCGTTGAGCGCGCTTGCCGCCGACAATGCGCGGACGAACAGTTTGGCCGACCGCGTGCGCGCGGTCACCTGCAACGCCGAAGACGTGAACGCCCTGGCCGCTGCCGGGCTCGCGGGGGCTTGCGCCGATCGCGTGCTGATGAACCCGCCGTTTCAGGATGCGGCGCGGCACAACGTCTCACCCGACGCCTTGCGGCGTCTCGCCCATGCCGGCGGGCCGGGTCTGCTTGCGCGCTGGATTGCCGCGGCTGCGTTTCTGCTCAGGACGGGCGGCGCGTTGACCTTGATCTGGCGCGCCGACGAGGTCGACGCCGTCCTCGCCGCCCTGGCGCCCGGCTTTGGCGGCGCCGCCGTGCTGCCGGTTGCACCGCGCGAGGGCGCACCCGCCATCCGCATGCTGGTGCGCGCGGTCAAGGGCGGCGCCGGCGCGCCGCATTATCGCGCTGCGCTCAACCTCAATGATGCGCGGGGTCGGCCGAGCGAGGCGGCGGAGGCCGTTTTACGGGGTGGACAAACCTTGGTGCTTGCCGAGGACGAAGGCTGATTAGGTGATTCGCCGCCTAAAATTTACGCGGCAGACGCACGAATTGGCGCCAGCGCCGGTCGACCAATTGGCGCCGCATGCGCGTCAGGTTTTCGTCAGTGAGGTGCGAAAGCACAACAACCGCGCCAATAAGCATGAACAATAGGGTGAGCTTGGGATCCATTGCGTCTTTCCGTCGTCGTAGCCGGCTTAGAGTGCAATGCAAGAACTATTCCAAGGCCCGACAATGATCGGTTAATGACATTTCGGGGGACTTCGCTCACAAACGGGTGAGGCTGGCTCTCCCGGCGTAACAGGCGCATAAACATCGACCCATGCCGAATATTTTTGCAGAAACTCTAGGCCCTTTGCGTGTGCTGCTGCCGGCGCGGCTGCGCCCCGACATCCCGGTGGTGCCGGTGGTACGGCTGTCCGGTGTCATCGGCGTGGCGACGCCGCTGCGGCCGGGGCTGTTGCTGGCGACCGCGGCCAAGACGCTCGAGCGCGCATTCTCGGTTGCCAACGCGCGCGCGGTTGCGCTCATCATCAATTCGCCCGGCGGCTCGCCGTCGCAGTCGCACCTGATCTACCGGCGCATCCGCGACCTGGCGGCGGAGAAGAAGCTGCCGGTCATCGCCTTTGTCGAGGATATCGGCGCCTCCGGCGGCTACATGCTCGCCTGCGCCGCCGATGAAATCTTCTGCGATCAGTTTTCCATCGTCGGCTCGATCGGCGTGGTCGGCGGCTCGTTCGGCTTTACCAAACTGATGGACAAGCTCGGCATCGAGCGGCGCCTCTACACATCGGGCGAGCACAAGGCGATGCTCGATCCGTTCCTGCCGGAGGATCCCGGCGACGTGAAACGTCTCAAGGCGATTCAGAAGGACATCCACGAGCGCTTCATCGCGCTGGTGAAGGAGCGCCGTGCCGGCAAGCTGAAGGGGCCGGAAAAGACCCTTTTCTCCGGTGAGTTCTGGACCGCGCCGAAGGCGATCGAGCTCGGCCTTGCCGATGCCATCGGCGACGTGCGCGGCGTGCTGCGCGCCCGTTACGGCGACAAGCTGCGCACGCCGCTCATCTCGGCCGAGCGCAGCCTGTTCGGCCGCAAGCTGCAGGGCGTCGGCGCAGCGCCGGATTTCGGCCTCCCCGACGATCTGGTATCGGCGCTCGAGGCCCGCGCGCTGTGGGCGCGGTACGGGCTGTGACCTACTTGACCGGCTTGTTGCCGAACAGCTTGGCGACCGCCGCCACTTGCGCCCGCTGCTGGGCGATCGACTCGGCGAACTCCTTGCCGTCGCCGGGACTGACGACCTGCGCGGTCGCCGTCATCCGCTGAACGATCTGCGGATCCTTGGCCGCCTCGCTCACGTCGGCGGCGATCTTGTCGCGCACGGCCTGCGGCATGTCCGCGGTCGCGAAGTAGCCGACCAGACCGTCGAACTCGAGCGAGGGATAGCCTTCCTCCAGAGCGGTCGGCACGTTGGGGATGGTGGTGGCGCGCTCGTGATTGGTGACGGCGAGGACCTTGACCCGTCCAGCTTCCACCTGCGGGCGCACGATCGCATAAGCGGGCATGTAGACCTGGATGGTGCCGGCGGCGAGGTCGGCGGCGGCGCCGGCGGGGTTCTTGTAGGGCACCTTGGTCATCTGCAGGCCGACGCTGTGCAGAAAGCCGGCGAAGACGAAATCGGTGAAGCCGGTCGCAGTCGTCCAATTCAGCTGGCCAGGCTTGGCCTTCGCCAGCGCCTCCAGTTCCTTGAGCGAATTGACGTTGAGCGAGGCTGGTACGCTGACCGCGACCACCGTCTTCGACACGCGGGCGACCGGGATGAGATCCTTCGGATCGTAGGGCAGCTTGTCGTGGAAATAGGGATGCGCGGTGAAAGAACTCACCGGCGTCACCAGCAAGGTATGGTCGTCGTGGGCGCCGAGGAAGCTGGTGATGGCGACCATGCCGTCGCCGCCGGGGCGGTTTTCCACGACCACGGGCTGGCCCCATTTGGCCGAGAGCTTGTCGCCGAACAGCCGCGCACCGATGTCGACGCCGCTGCCGGCGCCCAGTGTGACAATGAATCGCACCGGCCGCGACGGCCAGGAATCCGCGGCAAAGGTCGGCGACGTCAGCAGGAAGACGCCGGCAAGCGCCGACAAGGCGCGGCTGAACTTGATGCGATTGTGCATTTGACATCCTCCCCATTGCCGGCCGGCGATTCCCGAGCGATCGCCGTTGCGGCACCATTAAGTTTAGTTCATTTGCGGCGAGATTTGCCAGCGCCCGGGAAATGCGTGGCTTCAGGGCGCGCTGTTGCTATAGTGCCGCGGTCCGCGGGCCGCGAAATTGCCCAGATTGCTTGGAAAAGTTGCCCAAGCAGACAAGGAGCCGATCATGCCGACGTTTCTGCTGTCGCCCCTGGTGAAATGGACACTGATCGCCGCCGGCGGCGTCATGGTGGTGCACTGGGTCGTGAAGGAAACGCGCCGGATCAACGAAGAGCTGGAGCGCGCCAGGCGCGCGGCGCGGATTTCCGATCGCGAGGCGCGGCCGACGTTGCGGCGCGATCCCTCGACCGGGGAGTACCGGCTCTAGCGGCTGACGCTTTCTTTGTTGGTGATGAGCGCGCCGAAGAACAGCGCGAACAACGCCAAACCGACCATTTCGAACGCCAGCATCGCGAACCCTCCGCCGGGATGACCGCTTTTTGCCCGTCGGCTCCGGATGTAGCGATTTCGGTTCAAAGACTCGTAAAAAGCCGCCGACTTGACCCCCTATAGGGCCGCCGATACGGTCCCTTCGATTCCCGTGCTTAAGAATTGGTATCCAAACCTCGGCTGACGTTGCCCGGGACCACATGCCCTCAGACAATTTGGACCCCGCGCGCTCGTTTCAGGGCCTCATTCTCACGCTGCAACGGTATTGGGCGGAGTGGGGCTGCGTGATTTTGCAGCCTTACGACATGGAAGTCGGCGCCGGCACCTTCCATCCTGCCACCACGCTGCGCGCACTGGGGCCGAAACCGTGGCGGGCGGCCTATGTGCAGCCCTCGCGGCGGCCGAAAGACGGCCGCTATGGCGAGAATCCCAACCGGCTGCAGCACTATTACCAGTTCCAGGTGACGCTGAAGCCGTCGCCGGACGACATCCAGGAGCTTTATCTTAACTCCCTGAAAACCATAGGCATCGACCCCGGCATCCACGACATCCGCTTCGTCGAGGACGATTGGGAAAGTCCGACGCTGGGGGCCTGGGGGCTCGGCTGGGAATGCTGGTGCGACGGCATGGAGGTGACGCAATTCACCTATTTCCAGCAGGTCGCCGGCTTCGAGTGTGCGCCGGTGACCGGCGAGATCACCTACGGGCTCGAGCGGCTGGCCATGTATGTGCAGGGCGTCGAGAACGTGTTCGACCTCAACTTCAACGGACTGACCGGCGACAGAAAAGTCACCTACGGCGACGTGTTCCTGCAGGCCGAGCAGGAATATTCGCGGCACAATTTCGAGTTCGCCGACACCGCCATGTTGTTCGAGCAGTTCAAGATGGCGGAAGCGGCCTGCAAGCGCTACCTCGCCGAGGGCTGGAGCGCCGACCACAAGCGCCACAACATGGCGCTGCCGGCCTACGATCAGTGCATCAAGGCGAGCCACGTCTTCAATCTGCTCGATGCACGGGGCGTCATCTCGGTGACCGAGCGGCAGAGCTATATCCTGCGCGTGCGTGAGCTCGCCAAGGCCTGCGGCGAGGCCTGGCTCGCCACCGAAGGCGGTGGTGCGTAATGCCCGATCTGTTGCTCGAATTCCTGTCGGAGGAAATCCCCGCGCGCATGCAGGCGCGCGCTGCCGAGGATTTGCGCAAGATGGTCACCGACCGCCTGGTGGCGGCCGGGCTGACCTACGAAGGCGCCAAGGCTTTCGCCACGCCGCGGCGGCTGGCGCTGTCGGTGCACGGCGTGCCGGCGCGATCCCCCGACGTGAAGGACGAGCGCAAGGGGCCGAAGGTCGGCGCGCCGGAGCCGGCGATCGCCGGCTTCGTCAAGGCGGCGGGCCTCAAATCGATCGCCGAGGCCAAGGTGCAGCAGGACAAGAAGGGCGATTTCTACGTCGCCGTCATCGACAAGCCGGGCCGGCCGGCGATCGAGGTGATCGGCGAGATGTTGCCCGAGGTGGTGCGCGCGTTCCCGTGGCCGAAGTCGATGCGCTGGGGCTCAGGCTCGCTCAACTGGGTGCGCCCCTTGCATTCCATCCTCGCCACGTTCGGGCCGGAGACCGAGGAGCCCGACATCGTGCCGTTCAAGATCGACGGCCTCGCGGCGGGCAACGAGACGCGCGGCCACCGTTTCATGGCGCCGGCCGCCTTCAAGGTGAAGCGCTTCGAGGATTACGCCGCGGCCTTGCAGAAGGCCAAGGTGATGCTCGATCCGGCGCGCCGCGCCGGGACCATTCTCGCCGACGCCAAGAACCTCGCTTTCGCCCAAGGCTTCGAACTGGTCGAGGACGAGGGCCTGCTCGCCGAGGTCGCCGGCCTCGTCGAATGGCCGGTGGTGCTGATGGGCTCGTTCGACAAGGCCTATCTCGCGATCCCGGACGAGGTGATCCGCGCCACCATCCGCAACAACCAGAAATGCTTCGTGCTGCGCGACCCGCGCACCGCGAGGCTGGTCAACAAGTTCGTCCTGGTGGCGAACGAGGAAGCAAGCGACGGCGGCAAGGCGATCATCGCCGGCAACGAACGCGTCATTCGCGCGCGGCTCTCCGACGCCAAGTTCTTCTACGACACCGACCTGAAGACGCGGCTGGAGGACCGGCTGTCGAAGTTCGAGCACATCGTCTTCCACGAGAAGCTCGGCACGCAAGGAGAGCGCATCGCCCGCATCGTGGCGCTGGCAAAAGAGCAGGCGCCGCTGGTCAAGGCCGATCCGAAAAAAGCCGAGCGCGCCGCGCAATTGTGCAAGGCGGATTTGCTGACCGAGGTCGTCGGCGAATTCCCCGAATTGCAGGGCCTGATGGGTCGCTATTACGCCGAGGCCCAGGGCGAGGACGAGGCGGTGGCCCACGCCATCGAGGATCATTACCGGCCGAAGGGCCCGGACGATCTGGTGCCGTCCGATCCGGTGTCGATTGCGGTCGCGCTCGCCGACAAGATCGACACGCTGGTCGGCTTCTGGGCGATCGACGAGAAGCCGACGGGATCGAAGGACCCTTACGCGCTGCGGAGAGCGGCGTTGGGGGTGATTAGGATAATTCTGGACAACGAACTGCGTCTCAGTCTTCGAAGCACAACTGCAAAAGCATACGATTCTGCCATCGGATTTCATCTGCTCAATCAATCGACCGAAGATTTTGACTACGTCATGTATCTCGGACGAAAGCATCTGACTGAAGAGCAGCTAGAAGACGAGAACGTAGGCATCGCATGGGAGTATGGCCTTGCGCATGAGGCGGTCGCTAAAGAAGCGAACGCGATTGCTGACGATCTTCTCGCCTTCTTCGCCGACCGCCTGAAAGTCCAACTGCGCGAACAGGGCGCGCGGCACGATCTGGTCGATGCGGTGTTCGCCCTCGAAGGCCAGGACGATCTGCTGATGGTCGTCCGCCGCGTCGAGGCGCTCGGCAAGTTCCTCGATACCGACGACGGCAAGAATCTGCTCGCCGGCTACAAACGCGCGACCAACATCATCCGCATCGAGGAGAAGAAGGATAAGCGTGAATACACCGGCAGCCCCGACGCCAAGCGCTACGACCTGCCGGAAGAAAAGGCGCTGGCCGAAGCGGTCGACATCGCTAAGAAGGACGCCTCGGCCGCCGTCGCCAAGGAGGATTTCGCCGCCGCCATGAGCGCCATGGCGAAGCTCCGGCCCAAGGTCGACGCCTTCTTCGACAAAGTCACCGTCAATGTCGACGACAAGGCCTTGCGCGAAAACCGCCTCAAACTGCTCAACGAAATCCGCCAGGCCACCCGCGCGGTTGCCGACTTCTCCAAGATCGAGGGGTAGGTGCTTGCTTTACATCTCCCCGCATTGCGGGGAGAGGTCGACCCGCCGTAGCGTCAGCGAAGGCGGGACGGGTGAGGGGCCGTGCAATGCCCCTCACCCGGCTCGCGCCTTTCAGGTACTCGCCACCCTCTCCCCGTGAAGGACGGGGAGAGGGA
>DASRGB010000086.1:0-19854 GCA_035651255.1 Pseudolabrys sp. | reverse complement strand
CGATCTGGAAATCGGGCGCGAACTGGAACGACAGCGCGTCACGGTTCTGCAGATTACGCCCGAACTTCCGCTGCAACGCCATTTCCGACAGATAGGTGATATGCGCGGCCATGCGCGCCACCGCCAGCCCCTTGGACGGGGTGGTGCCGAACAGTTGATATTCGCCCCCGCGCCAGTCCGGATCGGCCATGATCGCCTGACGTCCCACTTCGTGGAAGGCAATGTTCTGGGCCGAGTGATAGGCGGCGCAGGCGATGGGGATCACGGCGCGCACGCGTTCGGGATAAGACGCCGCCCATTGCAGCGCCTGCATCCCGCCCATGGAACCGCCAATCACCGCCAGCAGGGTTTGGATGCCTAGTGCATCCAGCAGCATGGCCTGCGCCCGCACCATGTCGCGGATGGTGATGACGGGGAATTCCAGACCCCAGGGTTTTCCGGTTGCCGGGTTGGTCGAGGACGGCCCCGTGGTACCCATGCAGGCGCCCACCACATTCGGGCAGATGACGAAATAGCGCTCGGTGTCGATCGGCTTGCCCGGGCCGACCATGGTGTCCCACCAGCCCTGCTTGCCGGTCACCGGATGCGTGCTGGCGACGTGCTGGTCGCCGGTCAGAGCGTGGCAGACCAGAACGGCGTTGCTGCGCGCGCTGTTGAGCGTGCCGTAAGTCTTGTAGGCGATCTGAAACGGCGAAAGCTCCACGCCGGCATCGAGCTTCAGCGGCCTGTCGGCGCCGAACTGCACGACTTCCGAATCGCGCGGCCGATCCGCGTCGCGAACGACCGGATCTCGCACCGTCTCGCCGGGCAATTGCACCGTCATAGAATCATGGCCTCCGCACGAGATTTCCCCGCAGCGCTCGACGTCAGGCCATAAAAAACCCCGGCCTGAACAAAGGTTCAGCCGGGACCATAGTTCCCCGGCCTGTTTAGCGAGTTGTTTAACGTGGCTGCAAGCCGGCCGGCTCAAATGACCACGGATGTCCGGAAGACTTAGTCTGGCAACGGCTTTACGTCAAGGAGCCGCGGTGAGAATGGCCTGACTCCCCGCCGGATGGGCCAAAACGTCGTGTTTGATTTCGACTTCCGCCCCACCTATCAATGCCGCCATGGCCAAATTGCCGGACAAGCCCGCTCTCGACGACCTGCGCAAGGAGATCGATCGCATCGATGAGGCGATGCACCAGCTCCTGATGGAGCGCGGTGAGATCATTGATCGTTTGATCGAGGTGAAGAAGAGCCAGGAAACCGGCTCCGCGTTCCGTCCCGCGCGCGAGGCCGAAATGATGCGGCGGCTGGTCAAGCGCCACAAAGGCATTCTGCCGCTCGACACTGTCGAGAGCATCTGGCGCGTCATTATCGCTACGTTCACCTACGTGCAGGCGCCGTTCTCGGTGCACGCCGATCTGTCGGCCGGCGACGCGCTGATGCGCGACTCGGCTCGCTTCCATTTCGGCTTCACCGTGCCGTTCGTGCCGCACATGGGCGCGGCGGCGGTGGTCGAGGCGGTATCGACCTCCAAGGGCGACCTCGGCCTGGTGCCGGCGACATCGGTTGCGGGCGCCGGCGCCTGGTGGAACGCGCTCGAATTCGACGCCGCGCCCAAGATCATTGCCCGGCTGCCCTTCGTCGAGCGCGCCGATCACCCAGCCGCCATGCCCGTGTTCGTGATCTCGCGCGTTGCCGCCGACGCCATGGCGACGGAAGCTGCGGTTTGGAGCGTGCGCGTGTCCGGTTGGGGCGCGACCGCGGCGCAAGCCCTGTCGATGCAGGCCGAATTTGTGGCGGTGCCCGACCGCGCCTTCGATGGCGCCGCTTTGCTGGTGACCCTGCCGCAGGGCGTGACCCTGGACGCCGTCAGCGCCGCATTGGTTAAGGCCGGGGCCAGCGTGCGTTCGGCGGCCCTCGTCGGCAGCCACGCAACCCGCTATACGGTTGCCGCCGAAAAGGGCTCGCCATAGCCCATGGTGTCGTCGCCCGCTAAAGCGGGCGACCCAGTAGCCCCTGATGCGCCCGGGGTCACTGGATGCCCCGCTTGCGCGGGGCGTGACAAGCTTTGAGGAACTGAAATGACCGCTACGCGACCGCAACCGCGCCCCGGCGTGCTCGATATCGCCCCCTACATTCCGGGCAAGAGCAGCGCCCCCGGCGTCGCCAAGGTGTTCAAGCTCTCCTCCAACGAGACGCCGTTGGGGCCGAGCGCGCACGCCCTTGCGGCCTACCGCAAGGCCGGCGAGCACCTCGAGGATTATCCGGACGGCTCGGCCTCGGCGCTGCGCGAGGCGATCGGCGAAGCCTTCGGCCTCGATCCGGACCGCATTGTCTGCGGCGCCGGCTCCGACGACCTGCTCAATCTCCTGGCGCGCGCCTACCTCAAGGACGGCGACGAGGCGATCCACGCCACGCACGGCTTCCTGGTCTATCCGATCGCCACGCTCGCGGCGGGCGCCACGCCCGTGGTCGCGCCGGAGACCGACTACACCGTCAACGTCGATCACATCCTCGCGGCCGTGTCGCCGAGGACCAAAGTCGTGTTTATCGCCAACCCGAACAATCCGACCGGGACCTATATTCCGTTCGACGAGGTGAAACGGCTGCACCGCGGTTTGCCGCCGCATGTCCTGCTCGTGCTCGACGCGGCCTATGCCGAGTACGTGCAGCGCAACGACTATGAGTCCGGCATCGAGCTGGTGGCCACATCCGAGAACGTCGTGATGTGCCGCACCTTCTCCAAAATCTACGGGCTCGCGGCG
Source organism: Pseudolabrys sp. (assembly GCA_035651255.1). GTDB lineage: Bacteria > Pseudomonadota > Alphaproteobacteria > Rhizobiales > Xanthobacteraceae > Pseudolabrys. The sequence continues at coordinate 17,101 of DASRGB010000086.1, read as the reverse complement.
CTGCGGCTCGGCTGGATGTACGGGCCGGCGCATGTGGTCGACGCGGTCAATCGCGTGCGAGGGCCGTTCAACGTCAACGGGCCGGCGATCGCCGCCGGCGTCGCCGCCATTCGCGACACCGCGCATGTCGAGCGGGCGCGCGCGCACAACACGCAATGGCTGCTGTGGCTGACCGAGGAGATCGGCAAGCTCGGTCTGAAGGTGACGCCGAGCGTGGCGAACTTCGTGCTCATCCATTTCCGCGACGCGAAGGCCGCCAACGCCGCGAACGACTTTTTGATGAAGCGCGGCCTGATCCTGCGCCAGGTCGCCGGCTACAAGCTGCCGGCCGCCCTGCGCATGAGCGTCGGCACCGAGGAGGCGAATCGCCTCGTCGTGCAGAGTCTCAAGGACTTCCTGGGGAAGGCCCAGTGAGCAAACCGGCGACGCTGTACAACCGGCTGGCGCTGATCGGTGTCGGCTTGATCGGTTCGTCGATTGCGCGCGCGGCGAAGCTGCAGAACGCCGTCGGCTCGATCGTCGCCACCGCGCGCTCGGCGCAGACGCGCCGGCGCGTCGCCGAGCTCGGCCTTGCCGACCAGGTCGTCGAGAGCAACGCCGCGGCGGTCGAAGGCGCCGACCTCGTCATTCTCTGCATTCCGGTCGGCGCCTGCGGCGCGGTGGCCAAGGAGATCGCGCCGCACCTTGCTGCCGGCGCGACCGTGTCCGATGTCGGCTCGGTCAAGGCCTCGGTAGTGCGCGACATGGCCCCGCATCTGCCGAAAGACGTGCATTTCGTGCCGGCGCACCCGGTGGCCGGCACCGAGTATTCCGGGCCCGACGCCGGCTTTGCCGAACTGTTCGTCAACCGCTGGTGCATCTTGACGCCGCCCGCCGGCACCGACGCCAAGGCCACGGAAAAGCTTGCGACCTTCTGGCGGCTGCTCGGCGCCAATGTCGAGACCATGACGCCCGAACACCACGATTTGGTGCTCGCCATCACCAGCCATCTGCCGCATCTCATCGCCTACACCATCGTCGGCACCGCCGACGAAATGCAGAACGTGACGCGCTCGGAGGTGCTGAAGTTCTCGGCCGGCGGCTTCCGCGACTTCACCCGCATCGCCGCCTCCGACCCGACCATGTGGCGCGACGTGTTTCTCGCCAACAAGGACGCCGTGCTGGAGATGCTCGGCCGCTTCAACGAGGACATTTCGCTGCTGACCAAGGCCATTCGCAACGGCGACGGCAAAGCGCTGTTCGAGCAGTTCACGCGCACCCGCGCCATCCGCAAAGGCATCGTCGACATCGGCCAGGATTCAGCCGTGCCCGATTTCGGCCGGCCGCACCCGGACCTGCCGCATGCGCCGCTGCCGAAGCCATACGCCGGCGAGGACTGATTCTTTTTCCGCTCGTCCCCGCCGGGGCGGGGAGCCAGGAACGGCAAAGCCAAGATCTTTTGTTTTCTCTGGATTGCCGCTGGCGCGGGAATGAGCGGAGTTGCGGCTAGAACAGCTGCGGCGTCGAGCCGAGCGGGATCGGACCGAGGTAGGCGGTGCCGTCCTTCAGACGCAGCGGCAGCGTCACGGCCTGACGGCCTTCGAGCGTTGCCGGCTTGCCCAGCATATTGATGCCGAGCGCGAGATTGGCGCCCGCCTGTTCGCGCGCCACCTGGCCTAAACCCGGCGACAGCCGGTCGAGCATGCCGGCGACCTTGTCCATGTTGGGCGACTTCTGAACGATGCGCTGCGCGCCGATCGAGACGAGGAACGGCTCAAGCCCGGCGACGGTGACGTTGATCAGGCCGTCGAGATGGCCGTGCGGGTCGATCGACAGGCTGCCGCTGCCAAGCGCCAGCGTTTCACCCTGGGCGAGGCGCGCCTGCGTGATATCGATGCGCCCGCCTTTTTGCTGCAGCTCGCGGAAACGCTCGCGCCACGGCTTGGGCGAGAAATCGCCCAGTCCCCGCATCACCGCCATGATCTCGGCATCGACCGGCTGCACGGTCGCGGGATTGAAGGCGGGCGCGGAGGCTTGCGCGAGCCTCATGACCACTTCGATCACCGGATTGCTGGCGGCGGAGCCTTCGGCGATGCGGCCATGCAGCTCGACGCGCTTGGCGCGCAGCAACTTGCTGTCCGCACCTTTGGTAATCAGGTCGATGGCCGGCTCATCGAACACCACCGAGACGCGTTCAGGCGCACGCGGCGTGCCGCGCAGGCTCGACTGTCCGAGTTTCCAGTTGGCGACGATCTTCGGCGCCTGGCCGAGGTCGGCGATGGTGAGAGGCCCATGGAATTCGCTGATCAGCAGATTGGGCTGATAGACCTGCGCCACCACGAGCACGCTGCCGGTCTTGACCTCGACCGGAGGCTGGTTGCTGCGGAGCTGGGCGGAGACGCCCTGGCAGTTTACCTCGAAGCGGAACGGAAAGCCGCCGGTGCTTTGCGAGCCGCAATTGTAGATGCGGCCGGCCTTTGCCTCGCGCTCGCGCCAGCCGTCCATGACGACTTCGGCGCGGGCGGCGGCGTATTTCCAGAACCAGGCCCAGCCGCCGATCGCCGCAACAACGAGGACCAGCAGGATCGCGTAGCGGCGCCCGGTGCGGCGGCGGGATTGCAGACTTGGCCGGTCGTCGTGCATGCGAAGTCAAAGACCTGGGGAATACGGCGTTTTCGCGCCCGGTGCGGCATGTTGCACAGGAACCGGCGCCCTGATAGCCGAACCCAGGCTGCCGGGCCCTGTCAACACGCGCCATCCACAATCCAAGCACATGAATAAGACCATCGCGCCAGCCGGAGATCTCTGGGTCTTTGCCTACGGCTCGCTGATGTGGCGGCCGGGCTTCGATTTCCTCGAGCGGCGGCAGGCGCGCCTCCTCGGCGCGCACCGGGCGCTGTGCGTCTATTCCTTCGTGCACCGCGGCACGCCGCAGACACCGGGTCTGGTGCTCGGGCTGGACCGCGGCGGCAATTGCCGCGGCATCGCCTATCGCGTCGCGGCAGCAAAGCGCGAGGCCACCATCGACTACCTGCGCGCGCGCGAGCAGGTGACGCTGGTCTATCGCGAGACCTGGCGGCCGGTGTGGCTCGACGACGACCCGCAGCAAACCGTCCATGCGCTCTGCTACGTGGTGGATCGCGGCCACCGGCAATATGCCGGCAAGCTGTCGCTGGACAAGCAATTGCATTTCGTGCGGCAGGGCCACGGCCGCTCCGGCGCCAACCGCGACTACGTGCTGGCGGCGGTCAAGGAAATCGAGCGCCAGGGCTACCGCGACAGGGACTTGCATTTGCTGGCCGAGAAGCTCAAGGGCCCGCACGAGACGGGCTAAGACCGGTTCGCCTCCGCGATCAGCCGCGCCGTTGCCGTTTCGATCCGGTCCTGCAGCAGCGCGAAGAACTCATCCTTGCCGAGGCCGGGCATAATCGGATCGAGGATCTCGACGACCACCGTGCCGGGCCTGCGGCGCAGCGTGCGGCGCGGCCAGAACACGCCTGAATTCAGCGCCACCGGCAGGCACGGCACGCCGGCCGCCATGTAGAGATGCGCGACACCGTATTTATAGCGCGGCTCGGCGCCCGCCGGACGCCGCGTGCCTTCCGGGAAGATAATGAGCTGGCGTCCACGGCCGAGCTCGACACGCGCGCGCTCGGTCATCTCGATCAGCGCCTGGGAGCCGGCGCCGCGGTTGACCGGCACCATGCGCCCCTTGATCAGCAGCCAACCGAACACGGGGATCCATTGCAGCTCGCGTTTGAGGATGAACAGCGGATTGTCGAACAGCGGCATCAGCGCGAAGGTTTCCCATGCCGACTGATGCTTGGAGGCAACGATCAGCGCGCCGGGCGGGATTTTCTCGCGGCCGCGCACTTCGTAGCCGATGCCGGCGACGCGCAGCAGCAGCAGATTGACCCGGCCCCAGGCCTTGGCGACCTCGACGGTCGAGCGATAGGGCAGCAGGAACGTCGGCAAAGCCAGGACGAGGAAGATCAGCGTGTTCAGATAGAACAGCGCGTTGAAAAGCAGCGAACGGAGGAGTTGCAACGTGCCGCTCCTTCACGCCGTGTCAGGATCGATATGCAGGCGGATGATGCCGAACAGATACTTGAAATACTCCCCGAGCAGCAGCCGCGCAGTCGAACCGTTCGACCACCATGGATCGTTCTTCACCTTTTCCGAGATGACCGGATAGGGAATGAGCGTGACGTCCGGCAGCTGATGCGACAGCTCGTTCATGGCGCGCGGCATGTGCCAGTTCGACGTCACCACGATCAACGAACTGAAATTGTGCTCGCGCGCCCAGCGGCGGGTCTGGATGGCGTTGCCGAACGTGTTGAGCGCCGAGCGGTCGAGGTCGATGCAGCAGGAGAAGTATTTCGAATAGAGCGGCGTCAGGCGGGCGATCTCGTTCGAACGGGTGTTGCGGTAGACGCCGCTGATCAGCAGCCGCTTGCCGCGTTCGGCCGCCAGCAATTCGATCGCGTCTGGAATTCGCGCGGCGGCGCCGGTCAGCACGACGATCCCGTCGGCCTTGCGGTCGATCTGCACCTCCTCGGTCGGGATCTGCAGGAAAAACCAGAAAAACCCGCAGACCAGCACCACGAAACCGGCGGCGAGCGCGGCCATGGTGAGAAAGCCGATCCAGCGCGCGACCCCCGCCATCAGTCAATCGCCTCCAGCGTGCGGTTGACGGTGTGGCGGGAGGTCAGCGCCGTGACCAGCGCGATTAGCACGATCTGCGCCGCCACCGCGCTATAGCCGCCGAAGCCGATGGCAAATGAGCCGAACAGCGCCGAGGTCTGCTCGCTCGCCGCCGAGCCGGCAAACCACCGACTCACCGCGCCGGCAAGCACAAACAAAAGGATTGCGATGCCGCCGCCCAGCGCGCCGCCTTGCAGGCCGAGCCACAGGAAGTGGCGCTGGAAATGGCCGGCGATGAAGCCGTTCTTGGCGCCGACGAAATGCAGCACCTCGATCACCGGCTTATTGGTCGCCATGGCGCCGCGCGTGGCGAACGTCACCGACAGCATGGTGGCGGCGACGACCAGAATGAGAATGCCGATGCCGCCCGCGACCGCGGTGCCGGCCATCGCCCGCATCCGTTCGATGAAGCCGCGGTGGTCGTCGAGTACGGCACCGGGCACCTGTTCGGCGAGATGCTGGCGCAATTGAGAGATGTCAGGCGCGGCGCCCGGTGCGATGCGCACCACGATCAGCCGCGGTACCGGCAGCTGGTCGAGCGATAGCCCGCTGCCGAGCCAGGGTTCGAGCAGCTTGCTCGATTGCTCCTTGCTGTAGGGCTGGACATCGCCGATGCCGGGAAAGCCGCGCGCAAGCGCCGTTGCCTTCTGCACGGTCGTCTCCATGTCGCGCCCCGGCGCCGGGATGACCTGGATGGTCACCTCGCGCGACACGTCCGACTGCCAGGCGCTCGCCGCCGAGCCGATCAGGATAACCGCACCGGTGGTGATGGAGGCCAGAAACGTCATGATGGCGACGACCGCGACCAGCGCGCGCCCGGAAATCGAGTTGCGCGGCACCAGGGCCGTGTCGAACCGCGGCATGGGCATGCCGGGCATGCGCGGCGGCGCCGTCAATTCGCCTCTCTGCGTATCAGTCATGCGTTCTCAATCATAAATATGCAGGCGGCCTTCGTGCAGCACCAGCCGGCGCGCATCGTACTGGTCCATCAGCGCGATGTCGTGCGTGGCGATCACCACCGAAGTACCCGATTTGTTGAGCTCGACGAAGAGCCGCAGCAGCCGCTGCGCCAGCGAAGGGTCGACGTTGCCGGTGGGCTCGTCGGCGAGCAAGAGCTGCGGCCGCGCAATCACCGCGCGAGCGATCGCGGCACGCTGCTTCTCGCCGCCCGACAGCACCGGCGGCAGCGCCCACATGCGCTCGCCGAGCCCCACCCAGCTCAGCAATTCCATCACCTCGTCGCGGTAACTGTCCTCGGGCCGGCCCATGACGCGCAGCGGCAGCGCCACGTTCTCGTAGGTCGTCATGTGATCGAGCAGACGGAAATCCTGGAACACGATGCCGATCCGCCGCCGCAGCGTCGCCACGGCGTCGCGCGACAGCGTCGCCACGTCGTGACCGAACTGGGTGATCAGCCCGCGCGTCGGTTTGAGCGAGAGAAACAGCAGGCGCAGCAGCGAGGTCTTGCCGGCGCCGGAAGGGCCGGTGAGGAACTGGAAGGAATGCGGCTCGATGCGGAACGTGAGGTCGCGCAGGACCTCCGGCCCCAGGCCGTAGCGCAAGCCTACGTTCTCGAATCGGACCACGCCCGTCTCCGATGAAGTCCCTAGCCAGGCCCGTGGAATAGCGGCCTGCCACGGCCCAAACGGCGCCCCAAAGCCGCCCCTTAGCCTCGGCACAGGCCTCAAGAACTGCGCTTTTTACAGGATTATTGCGGCCCCGCCATAGCGGCAGGGTGCGGAAAACCGTGGGTTTTCCGCCGCCGGCGGCGCCCGCCCATGGTTTCCGGTCCATTAACGGACGCCTGTTAGGTTTTCGCGGCCCCAAATGCCGCAGATGCCATGTTGATCGTCTGTCCGAGCTGCGCGACCTCCTACATGATCGACCCGGCCTCACTCGGGGCGGCCGGACGGACCGTGCGGTGCGCCCGCTGCAAGGCAACCTGGTTCGCCACGCCGAAAAAGCAGGCGCCGGACGTCAATGCCTTCGTCGACGGCGTCATCGCCGAGGCGCAAGCCCAGACCATGGCGCCACCGGAGCCCGCGTCCGCCTCCGGACCCCCGCCGCCTGCGGCCGACGATTTCGGCGCCGAGCCGGACAGCCCCGTTCCCGAGCCGCAGCCCGCGCCGCCGGTTGCGCCCCCGGTCGAGGCGCCCGCGCCGCAAGCCGCAGCGCCCGAGCCCGTCGCAATCGCCGATGCCCCCTCGCTGGTGCCGCCGATCGAGCACGCGCCGCTGCCCGAGCCGGGCCAGGCCCCGATCGAGGCCGACGACGTCGAGAGCTACGCGGCGCGGCGCGAGCGCATGCAGGCGCGCCGCAAGCAATCGCGCCGCTCCTCGCGCTGGACGGCGATCGTGCTGGTGCTGTTCTCGATCAACGTCGCCTTGATCGGCGCGCGCGACGAGGTGGTGCGCTACCTGCCGCAGACCGCCTCGCTGTTCGCCGCCATTGGGCTGCCGGTCAACCTGCGCCATCTCAAGTTCGAGAACGTGCACATCTCGAAAGAGGTGCAGGACGGCGTCAACATCCTGATCGTGGAAGGCACCATCGTCAGCGACGCCAGCAAGCCGATCCCGGTGCCGCGCCTGCGCTTTGCCGCCCGTACCGCGACCGGTCAGGAGATCTATACCTGGACCGCGCTGCCAAGCCGCAGCATCCTCGGTCCGGGCGAGACGCTGGATTTCCGCAGCCGCCTGGCCTCGCCGCCGCCCGAGGCCAGCGACGTCATGGTCCGCTTCTTCACCGCCCACGACGCGGAAGCCGGCGGCAAATAGCGATGGCGAGGATCCTGATCGCCGAGGACGACGACGCGGTTCGCGAGCTGCTGCTGCGCGCACTCGACGAGGACGGCCACGACTTGACCGCGGCCGCCGACGGCGCGCAGGCGCTGGAGGCGCTCGGCCGTAATGGCGGCGCATACGACCTGCTGCTGACCGACGTGAAGATGCCGGTGCTCGACGGCATCGCGCTGGCGCTCGCCGCCGGCCGCGACCACCCCGACCTCGCCATCATGCTGATGACCGGCTATGCCGACCAGCGCGAGCGCGCCCACGGCCTCGACGCCCTGGTGCACGACGTCATCAACAAGCCGTTCTCGGTCGAGCAGATCAAGAGCGCGGTGCGCGAGGCGCTGGTCGCCCGCCACTAGCCGTTTCCTGTTATGCCCCGCCACGGCGGAGCATCCAGCAGCCACAAATGCAATTTTATCAGTGACGCTGCGGCGTACCGGATCACCCGCTTTCGCGGATGACGACAACAGGCGTGCTCAGAAGCCCTTGAGCAGCCGCTCGATGTAATCGAGCTCGAGTTGAGGGCGGAAGCCCTCGCCGTAGCGCTTGCGCAGCTCCTCGAGAATGCGGCGCGCGCGCTGCGCGTCGATCTCGCCCGGCACCTTCACGGTGACGTCGTCGCCGTATTCGCGGCCGCGCATCGGGCGGCCGAGCGGGTCGGTATCCTGCTGGGCGCGCTGCTGGCTGCGGCCGGGCCGGCCGTTGGGGCCCGGACCCATGCCGTTCTGCTGCATCTGCTGGGCAAGGCCCTGCGCGCCCTGGCGCATCGATTCGAGCGCGCGGCCCTGGCTGTCGACAGCGCTGTCGGCGTCGCCCTCGCCCAGTTCGCCTTCGGCCTCTCCCATGGCCTTGCCGGCATCGCCGAGCTTGCCCATCTGGTTGCCGCCCTTGCCGTCCTTGCCCTGCTGGCCGTCCTGCGGATTGCCGAGCCCGTGCTGGCGCAACTGCTCGAGCAGCTTGTTGAGGCGCTCGCGCAGGGCCTGCTGGTCCTTCTGCAGATCGCCGAGCGACTGCTGGCCCTGCTGGCCGCGCTGGCGGTCGCGCCGCATGTCCTGGCCCTGCTTGTAGGTCTTGTCACGCAACTGCTGCTGCTTGCGGATCATGTCACCGAGGTCGTCGAGCGCCGACATCATGTCGTCCTCGCCGTCGCCCATCTCGCCCGGCTGAGCCATCTGCAGATTCTCGAGCATCGACTGCAGTTCCTCGAGCAGACGCTGCGCCGCTTCCTTGTTGCCGGAGCGCGCCAGCGCCTCCAGCCGGTCGAGCATGCTCTTGAGATCGCGCTCGGACAGCACGCGCGTATTGCGGTCGAGCGGCCGCGACAGCTGCTGCGGATTCTTCTGCATCTGCTCGGCCAGCGCCTGCAGGAACTTGTCCATGGCGGCGCGCAAGTCTTCCATCAGCTTCTTCAGCTCTTCCTCGCTGGCGCCGCGTTCCAGCGCCTGGCGCAGCGCCTCCTGTGCCCGGCGCAGCGCCTGCTCAGCGTCCGACATGTTGCCGTCTTCGATCTGCACGGCCATGTCCCACATGCGCTGGACAACCTCGCGCAGCGCGTCGTCGCCCTTGGCGTGGGCGAGATCGTAATAGATGGAGCGCAAGCCGAGATAGACCGAGGTCTCGGGCGTGAACTTTTCCGGCGCGATGGTGAGCGTGTCGAGCGCGGTCAGCACCAGCGGTCTGTCGTTGGCATTGAGCGCGAGAATGCGGCGCTGCTCGATCAGCGCCCGCGCCACCGGTTTAACGAAGAGCCGCTCGGGCAGCGTCGTCGCGCGCGGTGAGCTGCGGCCCTCGTTGCCGGCCTCGTCGCGCGCGCTGAGCGTCACGTCGACCTCGGCGCCTGCCCACGGGTGCTGGGTCAGGTCGTGGATGGTCTGGGCGCTGCCGCCGCGGACATGGCCCTGCGGCAGCGTCAGGCGGAATTCGGGCGCCGGATAAAGCGGGTGCGGCGACGCGCCAGACGCCGGCTGGTCCTTGAGCGCGAAATGCGCCTGCGCGTCGACGACGCCGTAGTCGTCGTCGACCCGGTAATCGAGCCGCAGCGCGCCGCGCGCCTGCCGCTCGGGATCGCGGGTGAAGGCGATGGTCGGGGCGCGATCGGGAATGGCGGTGAAGGCCCAGGTCAATTCGCTGCCGCCGCCGTGCAGAACGGCCGCGCCGTCACCCTTGATGGTGAAGCGGCGTTCCGCGGCGCCGTTGGGCAGCGGCGCCTTGGGATCGGCCTTGGCGTCTTCGAGGCCGCCCTTCTGCACCACATCGAAACGGACATTGCCGGTCGCGCGCACGATGAGCTGGCTGCCCGCCGGCACCGCAACGGCCGGCGAGGCTTGGGCGGTTTCGCCGGGCCGCAGGCCCGGCAGCATCACCGGCGGCCGTCCGGTATAGACCGGCGGCGTCACCCAGGCGTCGATGCGGAAGTTCGCCGGCGCCACCACGCCCTGCCAATCGAAGGCCGCGGCGACGCGTTTGACCCGCTCGCCGCCTGCGGCAAAGAAGGTGACGGCGACGAGCAGCAGCACCAGGGCGCGCAGCGCCATCGGATCGCGCAGCGACAGCTTCGGCTGCGGCCAGCCGGCCTTGAGATTGCGCGCCGCCATCAGCGCGCGCTCAACATGCGCGCGCCACAGCGCCTGCGCTACCGGGTCGTGCTCGTTAGCGGCGATCTCGTCGGCGACCGCGGTGGCCGGCCGGTGGCTCTTGCCGCTCGTGCTGTCGAGCCGGCGCAGGCCGTCATAAATACTGGGGATGCGCAGCATCAGCAACGGCACCGCCGCCGCCGCCGCTGCTACGACAAAGACGAACAGACCGATGGCCCGCGCCAATGGCGGCAGCACCAGCCAAAGCCCGGCCCAGGAGAAGGCCAGGAACAATCCGAGCGCGGTCGCCAAGGCGGCAAGCGCCGGCCACAGCCGTTCCCAGAACAGGCTGCCGCGCGCGCGCTTGAGCGCCCGCGCCAGCAGCAGCCGCGTGCTCTGCTCGCGCTCGTGAAGCTGCTCGTTCAAGCCGTCCAATCGGTGCTCCGTTCGCCCTCGGCTCGGGAATCTCAACGCTCAGCGTAGCACGCAAGCAATTCGCCGGCCATGAACGGGTTCATGCGCCTAAAGCCAGGCCGGCATGCGATCGAGCGCAATGAGTTGGTCAACTTCAAGGCGGGGCCGGACAATGGCCCATTCGGCGCCTTTCACCATGACTTCAGGCACCAAAGGCCGGGTATTGTAGGTACCGGCCTGCACCGCCCCATAGGCGCCGGCCGACATCACGGCGAGCAGTTCGCCGGCCTTGGGTTCCGGCAGGTCGCGGCCGAGCGCGAGAAAATCGCCGCTTTCGCAGACCGGCCCGACCACATCGGCGCGAATGCGGCGCGCCGATGCCGCCGATTCCTTGACCGGCCGGATCTCGTGGTGGGCGTCGTACAGGGTCGGCCGGATCAGGTCGTTCATGGCGGCGTCGACGACAACAAAATTCTTGGCCTCGCCGTGCTTCACGAACAGCACCCGCGTCACCAAGACGCCGGCATTGCCGACCAGCAGCCGGCCCGGCTCGAAAATGAGCCGGCAGTTGAGATCGCGCGTCGCGCGCTTGACCAACGCGGCGTAGGCGTCGGGGTGCGGCGGCGGGTTGTTGTTGTCATGATAGGGAATGCCGAGACCGCCGCCGAGGTCGACATGGGCGATCTGATGGCCGTCGGCGCGCAATTCGCGCACGAAATCGGCAAGAAGAGCAAACGCATCACCGAACGGGTCGAGATCGGTGATCTGGCTGCCGATGTGCATGTCGACGCCGGCGACCCTGACGCCCTCGAGCTTGGCGGCCCGCGCATAGACCTCGCGCGCCCGGCTGATCGGAATGCCGAACTTGTTCTCGGCCTTGCCGGTGGCGATCTTGTGATGCGTCTTGGGATCGATGTCGGGATTGACCCGCACCGAAATCGGCGCGGTGCGCCCCTTCGACGCCGCGATCGAGGCCAGCAGCTCGAGTTCGGGCTCCGACTCGACGTTGATGCAGAGGATGCCTTCATCGACCGCGTGGGCGAGCTCGTCGGCAGTCTTGCCAATGCCGGAAAACATGATCTTGCTCGCCGGCACGCCGGCGGCGCGCGCGCGCTTGAGCTCGCCGCCCGAAACCACGTCGGCGCCAGCGCCCAGCCTCGCCAGCGTCGCGATCACCGCCTGATTGGAGTTCGCCTTCATGGCGTAGCAGACCAGCGCGTCGACGTCGGCGAAGGCGCCGGCGAACACCTTGTAATGGCGCTCCAGCGTCGCGGTCGAATAGCAATAGAACGGGGTGCCGACCTTCTCCGCCAGCGCGGCGAGCGAAACCGCCTCGGCGCTCAGCACGCCGCCGCGATAGTCAAAGTGATGCATCGCAACGGCTCAGTTGAGGATATTGTCGAGAGGAATGCGTTTATCGGGCCCCTTGGGCGCGCGCGGCTGGCCGTTCTCGTCGACGCCGGGATTATCCGGATTGCTGCGGCTGCCGATCGGCTGACCGCCGCTGTTGCTCATCAGCCTGGGCGCCTGCGGCTGCGCCACGCCCTTGATCGAGGCGCCGGGCGGCGGATCGAGCGGCCCCTTGCGGCCGCAGCCGCCAAGGGCGAGCGCAGCGGCGAGCGCGCCGAAAAGCGTCAGGCGTGCGAACGTGGATCGCGAAAAACGGTGCAAGACGGCGCGCTCCTTTAGATCGTCAGTCTAGCAAATCCCACATTTAAGGCGAAGTCAGGATCGCTCTTTTTCGAGCTTGCGCAGCCACTTTTTGGCTTGCGCGCGCACGTTTTTCGGTGCCGTGCCGCCGTAGCTTGCCCGGCTCTTCACCGAACGGTCGACCGACAGCACGGTAAAGACGTCGTCCGTGATTCGCGGCTCGATCTCCTGCATGGCGGCGAGCGGCAACCGGTGCAGGGCGGCGCCCTGCTCGGCCGCCCTGGCGACGATGCGGCCGGCGATGTGATGGGACTCGCGGAACGGAATCTTGAGCGACCGCACCAGCCAGTCGGCGAGATCGGTCGCGGTCGCATAACCTTCGCCCGCCGCCTTCTTCATGCGCGCGACGTCGGGCTCGAGGTCAGTCACCATGCCGGCCATTGCCGCGATCGACAAAGACAGCGCACCGAGCGCGTCCATGGCGCCTTGCTTGTCCTCCTGCATGTCCTTGGCATAGGCGAGCGGCAGCCCCTTCATGACGACGAGCAGCGCGTTGAGCGCGCCGATGACGCGCCCGCTCTTGGCGCGCACCAGCTCGGCGGCGTCGGGATTGCGCTTCTGCGGCATCATCGAGGAGCCGGTGGTGAACTTGTCGGACAGCCTGGCGAGGCCGGTCAGCGGCGACGACCAGATGACGATCTCTTCGGCCAGCCGCGACAGATGCACGGCGGTGATCGAGGCGGCGGCCAGCGTCTCCATGACGAAGTCGCGGTCGGAGACGGCGTCGAGCGAGTTGGCCGCAGGCCGCTCGAAGCCGAGCGCCTTGGCGGTCATGTCGCGGTCGAGGTCGAACGAGGTGCCGGCGAGCGCGCCGGAGCCGAGCGGCGACTCGTTGAGTCGTTTCCGCGCGTCGGCGAAACGGCCGCGGTCGCGCGCCGCCATCTCGACATAGGCCAGCAGATGATGGCCGAAGGTCACCGGCTGGGCGGTCTGCATGTGGGTCAGCCCCGGCATCACCGTCGCAGCATGGGTGAGCGCCTTGTCCGCAAGCGCGCGCTGGTAGGCGGCGAGCGCCTGGTCGAGCGCGTCGATGCTGTCGCGCATCCACAGCCTGAAATCGGTCGCCACCTGGTCGTTGCGCGAGCGCGCGGTGTGCAGCCGCCCGCCGGCCTCGCCGATCAGCTCGGACAGGCGGCTTTCGACGTTCATATGGATGTCTTCGAGCGCGCGCTTGAAGGAGAACTTGCCGGCCTCGATCTCTGACAGGATCGTGTCTAGACCGTGAGCGATCTTTTTCGCATCGTCCGCCGTAATGATGCCTTGCTTGGCCAGCATCTCGGCATGGGCCTTGGAGGCGGCGATGTCCTGGCGGTAGAGATGCCGGTCGAAGTCGATGGAGGCGTTAATCTCCTCCATGATGGCGCCGGGGCCGGACGTGAACCGCCCGCCCCACATTTTGTTACTCATGGCCTGCCACCGAGGTTGCGCCGCTCATGACCGAATCTCAGCCCAGCTTCGCCAAAAAGCGATTAGCCATGGTTTTGGCTGGAGGAATCGCCGGCGTCGCCGTGGGACTGGCGGGGGTATACGGGATTTCGGTCCTGCGTAGCAATGCGGGCGGCGATCCGGCAAAGGACGCGGCGTGCCGGCCGGCGGTCGAATTGGCACGGAAAATCGCGCCTTTGGCGCATGGCGAGGTGGCCGCCGTTAACGTTGCCAAGGCGCCGCTGAAGGTGCCGGACCTCGCCTTTGCCGACGCCGCCGGCAAACCGCTCACCCTCGCCGACTTCAAGGGCCGCACCGTGCTGCTCAACTTGTGGGCCACCTGGTGCGTGCCGTGCCGCAAGGAAATGCCGACGCTCGACGCGCTGCAGGCCAGGCTCGGCGGGCCGGGCTTCCAGGTCGTCGCCGTCAACATCGATACGCGCGACGCCGACAAGCCGAAGCAGTTCTTGCAGGACGTCGGCGTGCAGCACCTGGCCTATTACGCCGATCCGGCCGCCAAGACCTTCCAGGACCTGAAAGCGATCGGCCGCGCCTTCGGCATGCCGACGACCATGCTCATCGACCGCCAAGGCTGCGAGATCGGCACCATCGCCGGCCCCGCCGAATGGGCAAGCGACGACGCCGTCACGCTGATCAAGGCGGCGCTCGGCCAGCAATAAAAAAACCCCGCGGCGCATTGACAGCGGCGGGCGTGCGACTATACTTAACTATATGGTTTACTATTCGACCGCGCTCGACCGCACCTTCGCCGCGCTTGCCGATCCGACGCGGCGCGCCATCCTGGCAAAACTTTCGCAGCGCCAGGACGTCTCGGTCACAGAACTCGCCCGGCCTTTTTCGATGTCGTTGCCGGCGGTGATGAAGCACCTCGACGTGCTCGCCGAGGCCGGCCTCGTCAAACGCGAGAAAACCGGCCGCGTGGTCGGCTGCAACCTGCGCGCCGAACCGATGCGCGAGGCCAATGAGTGGCTCGAGCGCTACCTGAAATTCTGGAGCGAACGATTCGATCGCCTCGCCACGTTTCTGGAGAACGACACATGGCCGCCGTCACGAAGCCGAGCCTCACCATCAAGCGCCGCCTCAGTGCGCCGCCGCAAAAGGTCTACGCCGCGTGGACGGACCCGCAAAAGCTAGCGCAATGGATGGGACCGAGCGGGACGCAGCGGGTCGAGGCCAGTTGCGATCTGCGCGTCGGCGGCCGCTATGCCATCAAAATGGTCATGAGCGACGACGAGCACAATGTGAGCGGCGTCTACCGCGAGATCGTGCCGAACGAGAAGCTGGTGTTCACCTGGGCCTGGCGGTCGACGCCGGAACGCGAGTCGCTGGTCACCGTCACATTCAGGAAAGACGGCGACGGCACCGTCATGACGCTGCTGCACGAGCAGTTCTTCGACGAGAAGGCGCGGGACGATCATAACCGCGGCTGGCTCGGCACCGTGGACAAGCTGGAAAACTATCTCGCTCAATAGTCGGAGTTGCCCATGCCACATCCCTGGAAGCACGGCGAATTCTACTGGAACGAACTGATGACGCGCGACGCCGAGCGCGACAAGACATTCTACGCCGCCACGCTTGGCTGGACCTTCGAGGCGATGCCCATGCCGGACGGCACCTACTGGGTCGCCAAAATGGGCGGCGACCATGTCGGCGGCCTGTTCCCGCTGACCAGCCCGCAATTCGACGGCGTGCCGCAGGCCTGGATGTCCTACATCGCGGTCGACGACGTCGATGCCCGAGTCAAAAAGGCGCAAGCGGCCGGCGCCACGCTGATGCGGCCGATCTTCGACGTGCCGGGCGTCGGCCGCATCGCCATCCTCAAGGAGCCGGGCGGCGCCGGCATCGGCTGGATGACGCCGGCGAAGGCATAGGAGGCCGTCATGCGCCACGCTACCGTTTCACGCGACGAATGGCTCGCCGCCCGCAAGGCGCTGCTCGCCAGGGAAAAGGAATTCACCAAGGCGCGCGACGAATTGAGCGCGGCGCGGCGCGGTCTGCCCTGGGTGAAGGTCGACAAAACCTACGTCTTCGACGGCGCCGACGGCCGCCAGTCGCTTGCCGAACTGTTCGCCGGCCGCGCTCAATTGATCGTCTATCATTTCATGTTCGCGCCGGACTGGAACGCGGGCTGCCCGCACTGCTCGCACTGGGCGGACAATTTCAACGCCGTCATCGTGCATCTCAACCACCGCGACGTGACCATGGTCGCGGTCTCGCGCGCGCCCTATGAGAAATTGGCAGCCTATCGCAAGCGCATGGGCTGGTCGTTCAAGTGGCTGTCGTCATTCGGCAACGATTTCAACCGGGACTTCGGCGTCGCCTTCACGCCCGAAGAGGTCGCCGACAAAAAAGCTTTCTACAACTACGTGCTGCAGGACCCGCGTGCGCCCGAGCGCGAAGGCGTCAGCGTTTTCTTCAAGGACGGCGGCGACGTCTTCCACACCTATTCGAGCTATGCCCGCGGCATCGACCTGCTCAATACCGACTACAATTATCTCGATCTGACGCCGAAAGGGCGCGATGAGAACGGGCGCGGCCCGTTCTGGGTGCGCCGCCACGACGAGTATGAGAAATAGTCAGCGCGTCGGTACCGGCTTGTCGCCGCGGTAGTCGTAGAAGCCGCGCTGCGTCTTGCGGCCGAGCCAGCCGGCCTCGACGTATTTCACCAGCAGCGGACACGGCCGGTACTTGGAATCGGCCAGGCCCTCGTGCAGCACCTGCATCACCGACAGGCAGGTATCCAGGCCGATGAAGTCGGCGAGCTCGAGCGGCCCCATCGGGTGGTGGGCACCGAGCCGCATCGCGGTGTCGATCGCCTCGACATTGCCGACGCCTTCGTAGAGCGTGTAGATCGCCTCGTTGATCATCGGCAGCAGGATGCGGTTGACGATGAAGGCTGGGAAATCCTCCGACACCGCGATGGTCTTGCCGAGCTTGGAGACGAAGGCCTTGCTCGCCTCGAATGTCGAGTCATCGGTGGCGATGCCGCGAATGAGCTCGACCAACTCCATCAGCGGCACCGGATTCATGAAATGGATGCCGATGAAGCGCTCCGGGCGATCGGTCGACGAGGCGAGCCGCGTGATCGAGATTGACGATGTATTCGTCGCAATGATCGCGTCCGGCTTCAGGTGAGTGCAGAGTTCGGAGAAGATCTTGCGCTTGACGTCTTCCTTCTCGGTCGCGGTTTCGATGACGATATCGCAGCCGGCGAGCGCTTCGTATTTCTCGGCGGGCTTGATGCGCGACAGCGCCTTCTTGCGGTCGTCCTCGGTGATGATCTGCTTGTTCACCTGGCGCGCCATGTTGCCGTTGATCGTGGCGAGCCCGGCCTTGATGCGATCCGGCGCCACGTCGTTGAGCATGACGTCGAAGCCCGCGAGCGCACAGACATGCGCGATGCCGTTGCCCATCTGGCCCGCGCCGATCACTCCGACGCTTTGAATGCTGGACGCCATGATTGTTTCCCGACCGATCCAATGACCC
>DASRGB010000085.1:0-35806 GCA_035651255.1 Pseudolabrys sp. | reverse complement strand
GCTGGGCTTCGCATGGATCGGGCTGGTCATCATCGGCGCGCTCGCCGCCCTGGGGTTCATCTGGTCGTTCGCCAGCCGCTCCCTCTCATGGCACGACGCGCTGACCGTCGTCGGCCTCGCGCTGCTCACGCTCGCGCGCGTGCTTGTCCTGATCGCGCTGGCCAGCGTCATCTGGGTTCCGATCGGCGTCTGGATCGGCCTCAACCCCCGCTGGTCGGGACGCTTGCAGGCCATCGCCCAGTTCCTGGCCGCCTTCCCGGCCAACGTGCTCTTCCCGTTCGCCGTGGTGGCGATCGCGCGCCTGAAACTCGACCCCAACATCTGGCTGTCGCCGCTGATGGTGCTGGGCACCCAGTGGTACATCCTGTTCAACGTGATCGCCGGGGCGAGCGCGATCCCAGGCGACCTGAAGGAAGCCGCCGGGGTCTTCGACGTGCGCGGCTGGCAGTGGTGGCGCCGCGTCGCCCTGCCCGCGATCTTCCCCTACTACGTGACCGGCGCGATCACCGCCTCCGGCGGCTCGTGGAACGCCAGCATCGTCGCCGAGCTGGCGTCCTGGGGCGACACGCATCTGCGCGCCTACGGCCTCGGCTCCTATATCGCCGAGGCGACGGAGGCCGGCGACATGCACCGCGTCGTGCTCGGCATCGCGGTGATGAGCTTCTACGTCGTGGTCATCAACCGCCTGTTCTGGCGGCCGCTTTACTGGTTCGCCGAGCAGAAATTCAGGCTCGGCTGAGAGGGGAGTGTCATGAGCGAGGCATTGCTGGACGTCCGGTCGTGCTGCCAGGCGTTTCCCAAGCCCGACGGCGAAAACCTGCTGGTTCTCGACGACATCAATCTGACGCTGAAGGAGGGCGAAATCGTCGGCCTGCTCGGCCGCTCCGGCTCCGGCAAGTCGACGCTGCTGCGGCTGATCGCGGGCCTGGCGCAGCCGATCTCCGGCGAGGTCAGCTATCGCGGCCATCCGGTCACCGGGCCCGCGCCCGGCATCGCCATGGTGTTCCAGAGCTTCGCGCTGTTTCCGTGGCTGACGGTGCTGGAGAACGTGCAGCTCGGGCTCGAGGCGCTCGGCCTGCCCGAGCCGGAGATTCGCCAGCGCGCGCTCGCCGGCATCGACCTGATCGGCCTCGACGGCTACGAGTCGGCCTACCCGCGCGAGCTGTCCGGCGGCATGCGCCAGCGCGTCGGCTTTGCGCGCGCGCTGGTCGTGCACCCCAACGTGCTGCTGATGGACGAGCCGTTCTCGGCGCTCGACGTGCTGACGGCGGAGACGCTGCGCACGGATTTCCTCGACCTGTGGATCGAGGGCAAACTGCCGATCAAGGGCGTCATCCTGGTGACGCACAATATCGAGGAGGCGGTGCTGATGTGCGACCGCGTTCTCGTGTTCTCGCGCAATCCCGGCCATATCATCGCCGAAATCAAGATCGACCTGCCGCAGCCGCGCAGCCGGCTGGAGCCGGCGTTCCGCGATCTGGTGGAGCGCATCTACGTGGCCTTGACCGCGCGCCAGACGGCGCAGCCGGCGCGCCCGGCGCTCGATCGC
Organism: Pseudolabrys sp.; assembly: GCA_035651255.1. Classification (GTDB taxonomy): domain Bacteria; phylum Pseudomonadota; class Alphaproteobacteria; order Rhizobiales; family Xanthobacteraceae; genus Pseudolabrys. The sequence continues at coordinate 34,257 of DASRGB010000085.1, read as the reverse complement.
ATTCCCGGAACGGGCATCGACATGGAGCTGCCCCGCATATCGGCCAACGCCATTTCCGGCCTGATCGAGGCCGTCGCCGGCCCGCCCTACAACGGCAAGGCCGACATGCCGGTCATCGCCAGCCAGCTGCAGATGGAGGTGGACGATCTGTTCCCGATCGCCGAGACCTTGCAGCTCTTGCGTTTCGCCGAAGTCGAGGGCGGCGACATCCGTCTCACCGACGCCGGCAAGGAATTCGCCGCCGCCGGGGTCGACGACCGCAAGAAACTGTTTCAACGCCAGCTCCTGAGCTACGTGCCGCTGGCCGCGCACATCCGCCGCGTGCTGCAGGAGCGCGCCAATCACACCGCGCCGCGGGCGCGCTTCCGCAACGAACTCGAGGATCGCATGAGCACGGAGCACGCCACGCGCACGCTCGGCGCCGTCATCGGCTGGGCGCGCTTTGCCGAGGCCTTCGCCTACGACTCGCGTTCGGAGACCTTCAGCCTCGACAATCCGAGCTGAGCGCTCACGCGATCGTAATGCGGGTGCGCGGCCCGATGCGCGCCAGCAATTTGCGCAAGGCGCCGAGCTCGAGCGCGACGCAGCCCGCGGTCGGCGCCAGACCCTCGCGCGCCGCGTGGATGAAGACGGCGCTGCCGCGTCCGGCGACGCGCGGGCGCGTATTGTGGTCGATCTCGACGATGAAATCGTAGAGCCGGTCGGCGCGCGTCAGCCGGTCGGCCGTGCTGTCGGGCGCGAGCTTCACCGGCCGATTGTAATGACGGTCGGCGGGGTCCTCGCACCAGGCGTCGTCGCGCGCGATGCGCCGCGACGGCAGCAGCGTCGGCGGCCGCGGATGGCGGTCGGCGCGCCACCACAGCCGCTTCGGCCGGAAACTGCCGCGCGGGCTGGCGCCGTCGCCTTCGCGCTTATTGGCCCTGACGCCGCCGCGGCCGAGCGCGACCGGCAGCGCCAGCGTGCCGGCGACAAGCCAGCCCTGGCACGGATTGCCGGCGCGGCGGCGCACGGTGAGCCGCGATAATGATCGTTTGCGCATCGCTGTCCCGCGCTTCGGCCCTAACCCCGGTTCCCGCTTGCTCTTTTTGCCCTGAATGGTCTATTTCGCGCAAATATTTGCAGCCGATGCGCTAGAATATCGTCCGAAAGAGGCTGTTTTCCGCAATGCCCAACAAGCGCGCCATCTTGATCGTGGACGACGATGCCGAGCTGCGCGCCGCGCTGGTCGAGCAGCTGGCGCTGCACGACGAATTCGAGGCCATCGCCGTCGACAGCGGCGCCAAGGCGGTGCAGGAGGCCAAGGGCGGCAACATCGATCTGGTGATCATGGACGTCGGCCTGCCGGACATCGACGGCCGCGAGGCGGTGCGCATCCTGCGCAAGAACGGCTTCAAGGCGCCGATCATCATGCTCACCGGCCACGACACCGATTCGGACACCATTCTCGGGCTCGAGTCCGGCGCCAACGACTATGTCACCAAGCCGTTCCGTTTCGCCGTGCTGTTGGCGCGCATCCGCGCCCAGCTGCGCCAGCACGAGGCGAGCGAGGACGCCGTCTTCAATATCGGCCCGTACATGTTCCGGCCGTCCTCCAAGCTGCTGCTGGCGCCGAAGGGCAGCAAGGTGCGGCTGACCGAGAAGGAGACCGCCATCCTGCGCTATCTCTATCGCGCCGGGCAGAAGCCGGTGTCGCGCGAGACGCTGCTGCAGGAAGTGTGGGGCTACAATTCCGGCGTCACCACGCATACCCTCGAGACTCACATCTACCGCCTGCGCCAGAAGGTGGAGAAGGACGCCGCCGCGCCGCAGATCCTGGTGACGGAAGCCGGCGGCTACAAGCTGGTGCCGTGAGCTCTATGCATAGCTGTGCCAATTTCCGCAGCCTGCTCCCTCCCCCCACCAAACCCGGGCTTGCCCGGGTTTGGCAGTATCGTGCGCAAGTCGGGCAAGCCCGACTTGCGTTGGGGGAGGGTTGGGGAGGTCCCTTTGGCATGGCTAGAATATTGCGACCCCCACCCCGAACCCCTCCCCACAAGGGGGAGCCGCTGCGGCCAATGGCGCGGCCATGACCATCGAGGACGACATCGCCTTCCTCGAACGGGTGCCGACGCTGTCGGTGCTCGGCAAGCAGGCGCTGCGGGTGCTCGCCATCGGCGCCGAGACGCGGCAGCTGCAAAGCGGCGCGGTGCTGTTCTATGCCGGCGAGCTCGCCGACGGCGGCTACATCGTCCAGGAGGGTTCGCTGACGCTGGAGCCGGCGACGGTGTCGGGCGGCAAGGACTATACCGTCGGGCCGGGCACGCTGCTCGGCGAGCTGGCGCTGCTCACCGACTCGGTGAGCCCGGTGACGGCGATCGCCCGCGAGCCGACGGTGCTGATCCGCATCTCGCGCGGCCTGTTCCGCAAGATGCTGGAAGGCTATCCGGGGGCGGCGCAGCGCATGCGCGACATCATGGCCGAGCGCGTCGACAGCTGGACGCGCGAGCTTTCGGCGGTGAAAAGCGCGCTGGAGCAGGGCCGGAAATAACTGTCATCGCCGGGCCGGCGCGAAGCGCCGAGTCCCGGTGATCCCGCTTAGGAAAGCAATGCGTCCCTTATCGGGATGGCCGGGACAAGCCCGGCCATGACAATCAGATTTCGATCGTCGCCGTCACCGGGACGTGGTCGGAGGGGCGGGCGGCGCCGCGGAAATTCTTGGCGATGTCGATCGCGGAAATGCGGTCGGCGATCGCGTCCGAGCTCCAGACGTGGTCGAGCCGGCGGCCGCGGTCGGCGGCCTTCCAGTTGTCCATGGCGCGGTAGCTCCACCAGGTATAGAGCTTCTCCGGCTCCGGCGTGAGCACGCGCATGGTGTCGATCCAGTTGCCGGCGGCGCGGGCGAGGTTGAGCTTGTCGCATTCGACCGGCGTGTGCGAGACCACTTTGAGCATCTGCTTGTGGCTCCAGACGTCGTGCTCGAGCGGCGCGACGTTGAGATCGCCGACCAGGATGGCGCGCTGGCCGGGTGCAGGCCGCAGCTCGACACGCTCGCGCATCTCGTCGAGGAACGACAGCTTGTGCTCGAATTTCGGGTTGAGCTCGGGATCGGGCTCGTCGCCGCCGGCCGGCACGTAGAAATTATGCAGCAGGATCGGCTCGCTGAGGCCCGCGCGTTCGCCCAGCACCACCGAGATGTGGCGGCAATCGGCCTTGCCGCAGAAATTCCGCGTCGCCACGCTCTCGAACGGCACGCGCGAGACGACGGCGACGCCGTGATAGCCCTTCTGGCCGTTGAGCGCGACGTGTTCGTAGCCGAGCTGCCGGAAGCGCTTGAGCGGGAAGGCGTCGTCCGGGCACTTGGTTTCCTGCAGGCACAGCACGTCCGGCTGCGCGCCGCGCAGGAACCGCGCCACCAGATTGATGCGCAGACGGACCGAGTTGATGTTCCAGGTGGTGATCTTGAGCGGCATGCTTGCAGCTTAACATGTCATTCCGGGTTGCCGCGAAGCGGCAAACCCGGAATCCAGAGCCAATTCACAGTTCTGCGATTTTTCTGGATTCCGCGCCCGCGTGCCAATGCTCGCGTTGCAGAATGACGGACATTTAATTCCGGTAATTCGTGTAGTCGATCTTGAACATGTTGGGATCCGGCCGCTTGCTGGTGTCGAGATTGTACACCGCGACCGTGGTGTCGAAGCCCTGCGGATCGGTGACGGTCCACTGCTTGAGCTGCATGTCCTTGGCGCTGAACATGATCATCAATTTGCTGGTGCCGACGACGCCGGTTTTTTCCTCCACCACCACGGTGATGTAGAGATCGTCGGCATAGACCGCGACCAGATTGGTGTCCTTGAGCAGATTGACGTGGGTCGACAGCAGGAAGCGCAGCGGCGTCTGCGACAGCGGGTAGACGTCCTGCGTCGCCAGATTGCGGTCGCGCACCACCACGGTCTCGCCGTCGGCGATGATGTCGATCGGGCTCGGCGGATCGTAGTCGAAGCGCACCTTGCCGGGCTTCTGGATGTAGAACTCGCCCTGGGTGCGCCGGCCGTCGGGGCCGACCTGCACGAACTGGCCGGACAGGATCTGCGTATTGGAGAGGTAATTCTCGATGCGCTCGATGACGGCGCGCTGTTCCGGCTTGAGCGCGGCGGAGGGCTCGGGCTTGCCGAGTAAAGCGGCGAAGGGGTTGGTGAGCGGGTTCGGCGCCTGCTGCTGCGTGCGTTCGATCGTCGAGGAGGGCGGCAGCACGGGCTTGGCGGCGACGGTGCCGGTGACCGCCGGCGGCGCCGCCTGCGGCGACGGCTTCGGCTTGGGCAGCGGCACGTTCTGCGCCAGCGCCGGGGCGGCGACAAACAGGGCGGCCGCCGCCGTGCGCCCGATCAGCCGCACCACTTTGAGTTCCATCCGGTTCTCCGCCCTAAAGCCGCAGCGCCCGTGATCATAAAGGAAGCTGTGGCTATTTCGCGACGCCGGCCCCGCCGTCCGGCTTAATCGTCAATCACGCGATTCTCAACTGCGAACGATGCAGGCGGCGTCAAAACCGATCGGGGCCGTCCTCGGGGATGAGGATTTCGCGCTTTCCGGCATGGTTGGGCTGGCCGACAATGCCTTCCTGCTCCATGCGCTCCATGATGGTGGCGGCGCGGTTATAGCCGATCTGCAGCCGGCGCTGGATGTAGGAGGTCGAAGCCTTGCGGTCGCGCTTCACCACGGCGACAGCCTGCTGGTAGAGGTCGCCGCCTTCGGCGAGCCCCATGCCGGTCGCGTCGAACACGGCGCCGTCCTCGCCCTCCTCGAGTTCGTCGCTTGCCGTCACCTCTTCGAGGTATTCCGGCTGGCCTTGCGACTTCAGGTGGCGCACGACCTTCTCGACCTCGTCGTCGGAGACGAAGGGCCCGTGGACGCGGCTGATGCGGCCGCCGCCGGCCATATAGAGCATGTCGCCCTGGCCGAGCAGCTGCTCGGCGCCCTGCTCGCCCAGGATGGTGCGGCTGTCGATCTTGGAAGTGACCTGGAAAGAGATGCGGGTCGGGAAGTTCGCCTTGATGGTGCCGGTGATGACGTCGACCGAGGGCCGCTGCGTTGCCAGGATGACGTGGATGCCGGCGGCGCGCGCCATCTGCGCCAGGCGCTGGATGGCGCCCTCGATGTCCTTGCCGGCGACCATCATCAGGTCGGCCATCTCGTCGACGATGACGACGACGAAAGGCAAGGGCTCGAGCTCGAGCTCCTCCTTCTCGTAGATCGCCTCGCCGGTTTCCTTGTCGTAGCCGGTGTGCACCGTGCGGGTGAGCTTCTCGCCGCTGGCCTTGGCTTCGGCGAGGCGCGCGTTGTAGCCCTCGATGTTGCGCACGCCGAGCTTCGACATTTTCTTGTAGCGCTCTTCCATCTCGCGCACCGCCCATTTCAGCGCCACCACCGCCTTTTTCGGATCGGTGACGACGGGGGTGAGCAGATGCGGGATGCCGTCATAGACGGACAGCTCGAGCATCTTCGGATCGACCATGATGAGACGGCACTGGTCGGGGCGCAGGCGATAGACCAGCGACAGGATCATGGTGTTGATGGCGACCGACTTGCCGGAGCCGGTGGTGCCGGCGATCAGGAGATGCGGCATGCGCGACAGGTCGACGATGACGCTTTCGCCGCCGATGGTCTTGCCGAGGCAGAGCGGCAGCTTGGCGGCGGTCTCGTTGTAGTCGCGCGCCGACAACAGCTCGCGCAGATAGACCTTCTCGCGCGTCGGATTGGGCAATTCGATGCCGATGGCGTTGCGGCCGGAGACCACGGCGACGCGCGCCGACACCGCGCTCATGGAGCGGGCGATGTCGTCGGCCAGCCCGATGACGCGCGACGACTTGATGCCGGGCGCGGGCTCGAGCTCGTACAGCGTGACGACGGGGCCGGGGCGCGCATTGATGATCTCGCCGCGCACGCCGAAATCGGACAGCACGCTTTCGAGCGCGGCGGCGTTGCCGTCGATGATGTCCTTGGACAGCGTGGTGCGCTCGGAGGCGCGCGGCGCCGCCAGCAGGTTGAGCGAGGGCAGATCGAAGCCGCCGCCGCGGCGGGGTGACGGGCGCGGCGCCGCCGGCCTGCGGCGCGGCGCGGGCTGCGCCGGCTCCTGTTCCTCGTAGTCCGCCGCCGGCGCCATGCTCGGTGCGGCGACCCGGCCGAGCGCATCGAAGCGCGGCTCGACGCGGGGTCCGGCGCCGCGCATCGCCGGCAGCGGCGCGCGCGGCGTGCGCCTGATGAGCCGCAGCAGCCGCGCCTTCAGGCTGAGCAATTCGTGCGCGATCATGCCGCGCCAGGCGGAGACGCGGTCGCCGTCCTCGTCCTCGCTGTCCGCCGTTTCGTCGTCTTCAATGTGGCGCAGCGGCGGCGCTTCGCCGTCGTCGCGCCGCCAGCGCAGGCCGGCCGCGAGCGCGAGCGTGGCGAGCGTCGCCATGCCGAGCAGCAGCGAGGCCGCCGCCAGCGTCAGGCCGCTCAGCGGCTCGCCGATGACGAAGGCCGGGGCGTGCAGCAGCGCGTCGCCGAACACGCCGCCGAGCCCGGTCGGCAGCGGCCAGGCATGGCTGCGCGGCAGCGTCGAGACGAAGGCCGCGCCGAGGAAGGTGGCGAGGATCCACAACAGGCTGCGCCACTTTTCGCCGACCGGACGGTGCGACAGCAGCCGCCAGCCGAGCAGCGCTTCCGGCGCCAGCAGCAGAATGGAGGCGAGCCCGAGCAGCTGCATGGCGAGATCGGAGAAGATCGCGCCGGGGAAGCCGAGCAGATTGTGGATCGGCTTCTGCGTGGCGTGGCTGAGCGAAGGATCCTGCACCGACCAGGTGGCGAGCGCGATGGCGCCGAGCAGCGCCAGCGTCAGGAAGGCAAGGCCGGCGAGCTCGCGCAGCCGCCGCCGCACGATGTCGCGCAGATGCTCGGAGAGGAAGGCGACGATGTCGAGGCTGCGATCGGCCGATGCCATGCCCTATCTCCGCTCGTTCCCGCCGAAGCGGCAATCCAGAGCGACGAACGACAGCTTCGAGCTTCGCACTCGTGGGTCCCCGCTTTCGCGGGGACGAACGAGGGGTCGTTCTCCTGCTTGCACCATGCGCTTCATCGCAGCACCGCAACGATGCGGTGCAGCGCCTCTTCGGTCGCGGCCTTGTCCTGCACCATGGCGACGCGGATATAGTCGGCGCCGGGGTTGGCGCCGTCGTCCTGCTCGCGCGCCAGATAGCGCCCCGGCACCACGCGCACGCCGGCCTCCTGCCATAGCTTCTTGGTCACGGCCTCGCTGCCGCCATAGGCGGCGACGTCGAGCCAGAGGAAGAAGCCGCCGTCGGGCCGCGCATAGCCGTAACGCGTGCCGATGATCTTGTCGGCGAGATCGAACTTGGCGGCGTAGAGCCTGCGGTTGTCCTCGACATGCGCCTCGTCGCCATAGGCGGCGACGCCGACATGCTGCGCCGGCACCGGCACCTGCGGCGCGGCGACGTTGCGCAATTCGAGATAGGCGCCGAGGAAGCGGCGGTCGCCGGCGGCGAAGCCGACGCGCAGGCCGGGCAGGTTCGAGCGCTTGGACAGCGAATGGAACACCACGACATTGGCGAAGTCGGGGCCGGACGCTTCGAGCATGCCGACCGGGGCATTCTTGCTGTAGATCTCGCAGTAGCATTCGTCGGCGAACACCAGGAAGCCGAAGCGGCGGGCGAGCGCGGCGAGCCTGGCGAGATAGTCGCGGCTTGCCACCGCGCCTTGCGGGTTCGACGGCGAGGCGATGTAGAAGGCGACCGTCCGCGCCAGCAGCGCATCGTCGAGCGCGTCGAGATCGGGCAGGAAGGAGCTCGTGCGCGTCGCCGGCAGATAGACCGGCTGGCAGCCGGCGGCGAGCGCGCCCGCCGCGTAGGCCGCATAGAAGGGATTGGGGATCAGCACCGCCGGCTTGCCCTGGCGCGGCTTGACCCAGCGCTGCGCCGCGATGGCCGCGAGGAACAGGCCCTCGCGCGTGCCGTTGAGCACCAGCACTTCGCTTTCGGGATCGACGGCGCGCGGCAACTTGTAGCGGCGGCCGAGCCATCCGGCGACGGCCTTGCGGAACGGCTCGATGCCCTTGTTGGCCGGATAGCGGCCGAATTCATTCAAGTGGGCGGCGAGAGTCGGTCCGACGAAGCTCGGGATCGGATGCTGCGGTTCGCCGACCGAGAGGTTGATGACGGGCTTACCCGGCTCGAGACCGGCGATGAGCTCGGTCAGCCGCACGAACGGCGAGCGGCTGTCGACCGCCGCAGCAGGCATGGGGGAAGGCTCGCGCTTGGCGGTCATCATGGACATGCACGTTCACCGGCGCAGGCCGGCGCCCGCGCGGATTGCGGTTGGTGACATTAGATAGTGCGAGGTTAAGACCCGATTAACCATCGGCCCGCGGGGCAGGCTTGGCTTCAGCCGCCTGCGTCAGCCAGGCCCGGAAGGCCGCAAAACCTGGCTCTTCCAGCCGCGCCCGGTCGTAGACCAGGTACCAGCGCTGGCCTTTCGGCACCGTCCGCGCGAAGGGCGCAACCAGCCGCCTGGCCGCGAGATCGTCGTCGATATAGGGCGTGATGCCCATGGCGACGCCGACGCCGTCGGCCGCCGCCTGCAGCGCCTGGCCGTAGAACTCGAACTGCGGCCCTTTTGACATCAGTTTTGGCACGCCGGCGGCCTTCAGCCAGCGCGGCCAGTCGTCCGGCGCGTGGGCCACCCGCAATAGCGTCGCCGTCTTCAGATCGGCCGGCGTTTTGAGATGGCGGGCGAGCGCCGGCGTGCAGACGGGAATCAAATCGGCGGCGAATAGCGGCTCGGCGGCAAGGTTCGGCCAGTTGCCGTGGCCGAGCTTGATGCCGCAGGTCCAGTCCTCGCCGAAAGGCGCGGCGGCGCCGCCGGTGGTGATGCGGACGTCGATATCGGGCTGCAATTTATAGAAGGAGGCGAGTCGCGGGATCAGCCAGCGGATGGCGAAAGTCGGCCCGACGCCGACGGTCAGCACATAAGGATTGGCGAGCGCGGTGACCTGGGCGGTCAGATTCGCCAAGGCATCGAAAATCGGCGTCAGGCCGGTCTGGTAGGCGCGGCCCGCCGGCGTGAGCGACAGCCCGTTGGCCTTGCGCTGGAACAGCGTCAGCCCGAGCCGCTGCTCCAGCAGCCGCACCATGCGGCTGATGGCAGCGGGCGTCACGTTCAGTTCGGTCGCGGCGCGGGCAAAACTGCCGGCGCGGGCCGAGGCCTCGAACGCTCTGACACCGTTCAGGAAAGGCAACTTGCGCATGGGCGGCGCATTCATTGCAAGAACAAAGCATTAGGAAAACTAGGGCTGATCCTCAGATAACTCCGTTTGCCGCGCGGCCGCAACAGGCGCATGAGACGGCGCGGAGAGTTGCGCGATGACAGCGGTGCTGATGCCGGTGCTGGGCCTTGCCATGGTCGGCACGGCGTTTCTGTCGGGCATTTTCGGCATGGCCGGCGGCATGATCCTGATCGGGATTCTGCTGGTTTTACTGCCGCTTCCGCAGGCGATGGCGCTGCATGCGGTGACCCAGATGGCGTCGAATGGCTGGCGCGGCCTTTTGTGGTGGCGGCACGTCCGCGTCAAGGCCGCGGCCGGCTATCTGATCGGCGCCAGCGCCGCCATGGCGGCGTGGTCGTTCTGGCGCTATGTGCCGAGCCTGCCGGTAGCCACGCTTTTCCTAGGCCTGACGCCCTTTGCCGTCCGCCTCTTGCCGCCGGCCCTGCAACCCGATGCCAGCCGCCCGGGCCATGGCGTCATCTATGGCGCCATCTGCATGAGTCTGCTGCTGCTCACCGGCGTCGCCGGGCCCCTCATTGACGCCTACTTCCTCGGCGGCACGCTCGACCGCCGCGAAATCGTCGCCACCAAGGCGCTGTGTCAGCTGTTCGGTCACGGCGTGAAGCTCGCCTACTTCAGCGGCATCGTCGATCAGGCCGCCTCGCTTGATCCCGCCATGATGGCGGTGGCGATCGCGGCGTCGATGATCGGCACCAGCGCCGCGCGGCGCTTCCTGGAAGCGATGAGCGATACCCAGTATCGTGTCTGGGCGGCGCGCATCATCACGTCGATTTCGGGTTTCTACGTCTTGCAGGGCGCTTACCTCATGGTCGTGCCGGGCCTGTTCTCGCCATGACGACACGCGCTACGGAACGCAATCTCGACAGCTTGGTGCTCGATCTGCTCGAGTGGATTGCCAAGGAGCCGCGCACTTACCGGCAGACCATGGATGCCTGGCGCACATCATGCCCGCGCCTGGCGGTGTGGGAGGAGGCGGTCGACCGCGGTCTCGTCGCGCGCGGCGTCGATCGCGATGGCCGCGTCAACGTCAAGGTCACCGCATCCGGCATGCGCTTTCTCAGGACCGCACGGCGGCGCATGCTCGCCTGACAGTCCCGCAGAAACGAGAGAGGCCCCGGTCCATTGCTGGACCGGGGCCCCGACGGAAGGGACAGTGCCGGGTTTCCGCCCCTACCGCTAGGTCGAAGGCGCTACTGCACCACCTCGCCGTGCAGCGCGAGATCGAGACCCTCGCGCTCCACTTCGGGCGTGACGCGCAGGCCGATGATCGCGTCGATGATCTTGAGCAGGACCAGGGACACGATGGCGTCGTAGACGATGACGACGACGATGCCCTTGACCTGGCTGATCATCTGCGCGGCATTGCCCTCGATGAGGCCGGACGTGCCGCCGTACTCGGAGATCGCGAACACGCCGGTGAGCAGCGCGCCGACGATGCCGCCGACGCCGTGCACGCCGAAGCAGTCGAGCGCGTCGTCCTGGTTGAGCATGCGCTTCAGCCCGGTGACGCCCCAGTAGCAGAACACGCCGGCGGCGACGCCGATGACCATCGAGCCGACCGGGCCGACGAAGCCCGAGGCCGGCGTGATGGCGACGAGGCCGGCGACCGCGCCGGAGCAGATGCCGATCACCGTCGGCTTGCCGCGGCAGATCCACTCGACGATCATCCAGGTGAAGGCGGCGACCGCGGTGGCGATCTGCGTCACGGTCATCGCCATGCCCGCCTGCATGCCGGCGGTGACGGCGGAGCCGGCGTTGAAGCCGAACCAGCCGACCCACAGCAGCGAGGCGCCGATGAAGGTGAGCACCATGTTGTGCGGCGGGCCCATGTCCTTGCGCTTGCCGAGGCAGATCGCGCACATCAGGCCGGCGACGCCCGCGTTGATGTGCACGACGGTGCCGCCGGCGAAGTCGAGCACCTTGAACCAGGCGTCGCTGTTGCCGTTGGACATAAAGCCGTCGGCGCCCCAGACCCAGTGCGCGATCGGCGCGTAGACGCAGATCGCCCACAGTCCGATGAACCACAGCATCGCCGAGAACTTCATGCGCTCGGCAAAGGCGCCGGCGATCAGCGCCGGCGTGATGATGGCGAAGGTCATCTGGAAGCACAGGTAGACGGTCTCGGGGATGGTCACCGCCAGGCCGTTGGGATTGCCGATGCCGGTCGAGATGTCGCTCAAGATGCCTTGCAGGAACACGCGGCTTAAGCCGCCGAGGAACGGCCCGCCGGTGGTGAACGACAGGCTATAGGTGACGATCGAGTAGAGGATCGTCACCAGACAGGTGACGGCAAAGCTCGTCATCACCGTGTCGCCGACGTTCTTCTTGCGCACCATGCCGCCATAGAACAGGCCGAGGCCCGGAATGGTCATCATCAGCACGAGCGCGACCGAGGTCAGCATCCAGGCGGTGTCGCCCGAATTCGGCGTGCACTTGGCGAGCACGGCCTTTTTCGGGTCGGGGTCGTTGGCGCAGGCCGGCGGCGGCGCCGGCGGAGCGGCCGGTGCAGCGGCGGCAGCCGGAGCGCCGGCAGGCGCCTGGGCGTACGAGGCGGTATTGAGCGCCAAACACATAACAATTCCGAGCATCACTCCGAAGGCGAGAGCCAACAGCCCCGCTCGGGAAGATTTCCTCAACGTCATGGTCTTAACTCCTGTCCCAATGGTTTGCGGTTGGCTTACAGCGCAGCCGAATCGGTCTCGCCGGTGCGGATGCGCACCGCGTGATCGAGTCCGAAGACGAAGATTTTTCCGTCGCCGATCTGCCCGGTCTTGGCGGCGCCGGTGATGGCGCTGATGACCTTGTCGACCTGATCGGATGCGACCGCCACTTCCACCTTGATCTTCGGCAGGAAGCTGACCGCGTACTCGGCCCCACGGTAGATTTCCGTGTGTCCCTTTTGGCGCCCGTAGCCCTTCACTTCGGTAACTGTCAGCCCTTGCACCCCGATGGAGGTCAGGGCGTCACGGACCTCGTCGAGTTTGAAAGGCTTGATAATGGCCATGACGATTTTCATGGATTCGATCCCCGCTAAAGCCCCGTTACGTTGACGCAGTAAGGGCCGGTCACTGAGCCGCGCCTGGCGAAGCGCACTTCGCAGGCACAGCCACAGAGAGGGAATCAAACGCCGTGCCAGATTCTGCCCGGCGAGCTAGAAGGTTGATTCAGTTGCGTAAATCGCCAAATCCGGACGCGCGCGCGAATCCGGCCTGGGGCCTCCGCCCAAATGACAGTCAGGGGGTACCCGCTCTGCCTAAAAAATAGACAGGGCTATTGCAGGGCCTCGCCGTGCTGGCTGACGTCGAGACCCATGACCTCGTCTTCCTGGCGCACGCGCAACGGCACCATCAACTCGATCACTTTGAGGATGATGACGGTGAGCACGCCCGACCAGATCGCGGTGACGGCGACGCCGTAGAGCTGCGCCACAAGCTGATGCGGGTTGCCTTCAAGCAGCCCGGCGATGCCGTTCGGCGTTTCGGTGCTCACCGACAGCGCCGCCGCGGCGAATATGCCGGCGAGCAGCGTGCCGGTCAGGCCGCCGATGCCGTGCACGCCGAAGACGTCGAGTGAATCGTCGTAGCCGAACTTGATCTTGAGCGAGGTGCAGGCCCAGAAGCAGATGGCACCGGCGATCAGCCCGATCAGCACCGCCTGCATCGGCATGACGTAGCCGGAGGCCGGCGTGATGGTGCCGAGGCCCGCCACCGCGCCCGAAATCATGCCGAGCACGGACGGCTTGCCGCGCGTCCACCATTCCAGCGCCATCCAGGTGACGGCGCCGGTCGAGGCGGCGAGATGGGTGGCGACGATTGCCATCACCGCGCGCGAAGTGGCGCCGAGCGCGGAGCCGCCGTTGAAGCCGAACCAGCCGACCCACAGCAGGCCGGTGCCGATCACCGCCAGGGTCAGATCGTGCGGCGCCAGGTTCTCATGGCCGTAGCCGCGCCGCGCACCGATGATGAGGGCCGCCGTCAAACCGGCGACGCCGGCGTTGAGATGCACCACGGTGCCGCCGGCAAAATCGATCAGGCCGTAGCTGCCGAGGAAGCCGCCGCCCCATACCCAGTGCGCGATCGGCACATAGACCAGCAGCAGCCACAGCGCGCAGAAGATGAGATAGGCCGAGAAGCGCAGGCGGTCGGCGACCGAGCCCGCCACCAGCGCCACCGTGATGATGGCGAAGGTCATCTGATAGATCATGAACAGCGCTTCCGGAATGGTCTTGGCCAAAGGCGAGATCGAATCCGCGGTCATACCGTGCAGGAAGGCGCGCTCGAGATTGCCGAGCCAGGCGCCGTCGCCCGAAAAGGTCAGCGAATAACCGATGAAGGCCCACAGGATGGAGACGAGAAAGGTGGCGGCGAGCGACTGCGCCATGGTGGCAAGCACGTTCTTCTTGCGCACCATGCCGGCGTAGAACAGCGCCAGACCCGGGATCGTCATCATCAGCACCAGCCCGGTGGCGCCGATCATCCAGGCGGTATCGGCGCCGTCGATCTTGGCGGCTTGCGCGAAGGCAGGCGAAGCGGCGAGCATTGCGATAGCAGCCAGCGCAAGGCGTGAGAGCGCCCGTGTCATTGTCGTCCCCCCCCCAATGGATCTAAAGCGCGTCGACGTCGGTTTCGCCGGTGCGGATGCGGGTCGCCTGCTCGAGCGGCATGACGAAGATCTTGCCGTCGCCGATCTGTCCCGTGCGCGCGGCGGCGGTGACGGCTTCCATCACCTGGTCGAGCTGCTCGCTGGCGACCGCCACCTCGATGCGCAGCTTGGGCAGGAAATTCACGGCGTATTCGGCGCCGCGATAGATCTCCATGTGACCTTTCTGCCGCCCGTAGCCCTTGACCTCGGTGACGGTCATGCCGTGCACCCCGACCCGCGTCAGCGCGTCGCGGACCTCGTCGAGCTTGAATGGTTTGATGACCGCAATGACCAGCTTCATTGGCTTCCTTCCCGGCGATGAGGCCCCCGGCACGGGACCGCAAATGAATTGGAGCCCGGGCCGGCAATGCGGACGGGCCCCATCGCAGCCAAGCTATCGACTGTTCGCCTAAAGATTAAGCGGCTTTCTTGCTTGGCCCACAGGCAAGCGGCGCAAGAAAAGGGCATCTTAGGACAGCGATGCTGTCTTATCGGCGCCGGCGCGGGCTTGCCAAGCCGTTGTCGGCAATCAGCGCCGGCAGCGCGGCGCGGGCCTGGGTGACGGTCATGCCAGGGGTGACACGCGGATCGTAGAGCAGGGTCAAGAGGTCGCGGTCATAGACCGTGAGGTAGCCGACCATGCGCCGCTGGTTGAGGGTGGTCCAGGGATTGCGCTGGTCGTGGTTCGACAGGCCGAAGGCGTGCAGCAATTCGTGGTAGGCGCAGTCGAGGAACACGTCGTCGCCCTTGTCGACGATGACGAACGACACCGAGCGCAGGATGTCGCCGTCGGTGCTCGATTTCACGCTGGTCATGCATTGCGGGTCGGTGCGCTTGATGAAGGCCTGCGCCACTTCGGCGCCGAAGGCGTCGCGCAATGCCGAGCGGAAGTCCTTCTCGTCGATCAGGCGCACTTCGATGTCGGCCGGCGGGCCGTCGGCGAGCCCGAGCCGCAGCCGCGGCACCGTGTTGGCGTATTCCTCGATGATGCGCTGCATGGTCACGACGCGGTCGACGCTGCCGCCGGCGATCACGCGCGCTTTGATGGGATGATCGAATCTGCGAACACCGCGCGGCTTGGCGCCGATGCGCAGATCGGAGCCGAAGGCCAGCGCCAGAAAGCCGCGCGTCAATTCGGCGGGCGTGAAGCGGGTGTATTCGGCGGGCGCGCCGGCGAACGAACCGGGCGGCGGCGGTTGTCTGCCGGAAGCGGCGATCGCCGATGCCAGCAAGAGCAAAAAAAACATCAGAGTAAAAAATGGCAGATATCTTCGCTGCATCCGCAGCTCCCCTCCCCCTTGTGGGGAGGGGTCGGGGGTGGGGGTCGAAGTCGTCCGTGGAAGTCGCCAATACGAATAGCGGCCACCCCCACCCCGGCGCTTCGCGCCGACCCTCCCCACAAGGGGGAGGGTAAGAAGAAGAGGGGCGCGCTCCGTCATGATATGCCGAGTTATTCGCGCCGCTGCCGCACCAGGCCTTCCTGGGCGACCGACGCAACCAGCGTGCCGTCGCGGGTGAATATAAGTCCGCGCGAGAAGCCGCGCGAGCCGTGCAGGTTGGGCGAATCCTGCGCATAGAGCAGCCAGTCGTCGGCGCGGAACGGCCGGTGCAGCCACAGCGCATGGTCGAGGCTCGCCGCCATGAACTCGCGCTCGAACAAGGTGCGGCCGTGCGGCGCCAGCGCCGCATCGAGCAGCGTCATGTCGGAGGCGTAGGCCAGCACGCATTGATGGATGGCGCGGTCGTCGGGCAGGCGGCCGGTGGTGCGGATCCAGACGTGAAAACGGCCGTCGGGATATTTCTTGCCGCCGTAGCGGTCGAACTCGACCGGGCGCAGTTCGATCGGCCGCTCGCGCTCGTAATAGCGCCGCACCGGATCGGGCATGGTCGGCAGCATCTTCTCGCGCATCTCGGATTCGTTCGGCAGCTCTTCCGGCGGCGGCACCTTCGGCATCCTGGCCTGGTGGTCGAGCCCTTCTTCGTCGCTGTGGAACGACACCAGCATGGAAAAGATCGGGTGACCGTGCTGGCGCGCGGTGACGTTGCGGGTGGTGAAGCTCTTGCCGTCGCGGATGCGGTCGACGTCGTAGATGATCGGAACTTTCGGATCGCCCGGCAGCAGGAAATAGGCGTGCATGGAATGCGGCGGCCGGCCGGCATCGACGGTGCGCACGGCGGCGACCAGCGCCTGGCCGATGACCTGGCCGCCGAACACGCGCTGCCAGCCCGCCTGCGGCGAGCGGCCGCGGAACAGGTTGAGATCGAGTTCTTCGAGATCGAGGATCGACAGCAGGTCTTCGACAGCGGTGGGCATTCGGGGCCGGGCCTGAAAGGGTCAAAGTTCGGCCTCAACCTGCTATGCTGGCGCGGAATTTACAAGGAAGGACGTACATGGCCGCGGTCAAGCGCGACGTGGTGATCGGCGGGGCGGGCTTTGCCGGGCTGGCGCTGGCGATTGCGCTGCGCCAGGCGCTGGGCGCCTCGTTTTCGGTGACGGTCGCCGATCCCGCGCTCGGCCATGACCAGTCGCGCGACCCGCGCGCCTCCGCCATTGCCGCCGCGGCGCGGCGGCTGTTCGAGGCGATCGAGGTCTGGGACGCGGTTGCCGACGCAGCACAGCCGATCCTCGACATGGTGGTGACCGATTCCAAGCTCGACGACGCCGTGCGGCCGACCTTCCTCACCTTTGGCGGCGAGGTCGAGGAGGGCGAGCCCTTCGCGCATATGATCGAGAACAAGTTGCTGGTCGACGCGCTGGTGGCGAAGGCCAAAGAGCTCGGCA
This sequence comes from Pseudolabrys sp., assembly GCA_035651255.1. Classification (GTDB taxonomy): domain Bacteria; phylum Pseudomonadota; class Alphaproteobacteria; order Rhizobiales; family Xanthobacteraceae; genus Pseudolabrys. The sequence goes on along the minus strand of DASRGB010000085.1, from coordinate 17,524 downwards.
TCGACTTGCGCGGCACGGCGGTGACCGGCTTCGCGCATGCGCCGAACAGCATCGATGTCACTTTGGCGGACGGCACGGAAATTGCGGCGCGGCTTTTGGTCGGCGCCGACGGCGCGCGTTCGCGGATCCGCGAGCAGGCCGGCATTGCCACGCACGGCTGGAACTACGGCCAGTCGGCCATCGTCTGCACCGTGGCGCACGAGCGCGATCACCAGGGCCGTGCCGAGGAGCATTTCCTGCCCGCCGGACCGTTCGCCATTCTGCCGCTGACGGGAAACCGCGTGTCGATCGTGTGGACCGAGCGCGCCGAGGAGGCCGAGCGCATCATTGCGTTGAGCGACGCCGAATTTCACGACGAGCTGGAGAAACGCTTTGGCCTGCACCTCGGCGACCTCAAGGTGATCGGCGCCCGGCGCGCCTTCCCGCTCGGCCTGTTCACCGCGCGTGAGTTCATCGCCGAGCGCCTGGCGCTGGTCGGCGACGCCGCGCACGTCATTCATCCCATCGCCGGGCAGGGCCTCAACATGGGCCTGCGCGATGTTGCGGCGCTGGCCGAAGCGGCGGCCGATGCCGCGCGGCTCGGGCTCGACATCGGCGGCCCTGACGTTCTGGAGCGCTATCAGCGCTGGCGGCGCTTCGACACCGCGATGATGGGCGTCGCCACCGACGGGCTCAATCGGCTGTTCTCCAACCGCTCCGACGTGCTGCGACTGGTCCGCGACGTCGGCCTCGGCTTGGTCGAGCGCATGCCGCCGCTCAAACGCCTGTTCATCCGCGAGGCGGCGGGCTTCACCGGCGACGTGCCGAAGCTGATGAAAGGTGAGGCGCTGTAGACATCAGCGGCGCGGTGTCCACGTTTTCCCTCTCCCCTTGTGGGAGAAGGCGGGTGAGGGGTCGGAGTCAAATCGGGGCACTGACCCCTCACCCGGCTCGCCTTCGCTATCGCTCCGGCTCGCCACCCTCTCCCACAAGGGGAGAGGGGAAGAGAGAATGTGACGCGCGCCGCGTAAAACAATCAGCTCAGCGGAATGCTGCCGACGTGATCCTGGAACGGCTTGCGCTTGGAGATGGTGTCGTACCAGCGGTCGAGGTTGGGCGTCTTCGGCCGTTCCGGCACCAGCTGGCGGTAGCGGTAGCACATGATGCCGACCGGAATGTCGCCGTAGGAAAAGTTCGGGCCGGCGACGTAAGGCGCCTTGCCGAGCCGCTCGTCCAGCATCTTCATTGCCGCGACGGTCTTGTCCTGCGACGCCTTGATCGCCGCCATGTCGCGCTTTTCCGGCGGCGTGCGGATCAGGCCCCAGAACGCCGGGCCGATCGCCGGGCCGCAGACCGACAGCTGCCAGTCCATCCATTGGCTCGCCAGCGCGCGCTGATGCGCGTCCTTCGGCTCGAGCACGCCGGTCTTGTCGTGCTTGCCGGCGAGATAGCGCACGATCGAATTGCTCTCCCACAGCAGGAAGCCGTCTTCTTCCTCCAGGGTCGGCACCAGGCCGTTCGGGTTCATCGCCAGATATTTCGGCTCCTTGTTGCCGCCGAACGCGCCGCCGATGTCGATGCGCGTGTGCTCGAGCTTGAGCTCGCCGACCGCCCACATCGCCTTCTGCACGTTGGACGACGTGTTGCGGCCCCAGATTTTGATCATTCGTTCACTCCCTCGCTTCGCGTCTCTTCTATTCTGTCATGGCCGGGCTTGTCCCGGCCATCCCGATTAGTAAGGCACGGCTTTGCCCACCTCAGCGAGATCGCCGGGCCAAGCCCGGCGATGACAAATAAAGTTTGTGGTCAAGTTCACTCCAGCTTGCGCGCTTCCTCCGGCAGCATGATGGGGATGCCGTCGCGGATCGGATAGGCGAGCTTGGCCTTGCGCGAAACGAGCTCCTGCTTGGCGGCGTCGTATTCGAGCGGTCCCTTGGTCAGCGGGCAGACCAGGATTTCCAGGAGCTTCGGATCGACGCTGCCTGAGGGGCGTTCGGTGGCGGGTTCGGTCATGGGTAGCTCCCGGAAAGTTTCAGGTCGCTTATAGCACAGCGGTGCGGCGGTCTCGCTTCCCCTCTCCCCTGGGGGGAGAGGGCAAGAGAGATCGCGGCTATGCAATGCAAACAACTACTACTGCAACTGCGGCTCGCCCTCGGTGTTCTTCTTGGCGAGCTCGATCTGGGTGATGGCGACCAGCACCTCGGCGCGGGTCTTCAGATCCGGCGCCTCGAGCAGCGCCTGCTTCTCGGCCGGGCCGTAGGGCGACATCATCGACAGCGCATTGACCAGCGCCTCGTTCGGCGCCTTGTCGATGCCGTCCCAGTCGGCCTTGAGGTCGTTGGCCTCGAGGAAGCCGCGCAGCGCGTCGAGCAGCGCCTCGCGGTCGACCGCGTGCTCGCCCTTGCGGGCGACGAAGTCGTCGGCGAACGGCGCATAGGTGACGCGGCATTGCCGGTACAGCGTCTTGACCGGCAGCTCCTGCTCGACCTGAAAGCGCGCAATGCCGGTGAGCTCGATCAGATAGCGGCCGTCGCCGCTCTCCGCGAGCTGGGTGATGCGGCCGACGCAGCCGACCTTGTACAGCACCGGCTTGTCGGCATCGGCGGCGTGCGCGACGTCGGGCTGGATCATGCCGATCAGGCGGTGGCCGTCGCGCAGCGCGTCGTCGACCATGGCGAGATAGCGCGGCTCGAAGATGTTGAGCGGCATCTGTCCGCGCGGCAACAGCAGCGCGCCCGGCAGCGGAAACACCGGGATCACCTCGGGCAGATCGATCGGCCCGCGATACTGGGCGTTCATCGGCATTGTTCTGGCCTCTTTGTCATTCCGGGGCGCTCGCCTGAAGCGCGGTTACGCGCGCCTTCGACGCGCTATGGCGAGCGAACCCGGAATCCAGAACCAAGCGCGACATTCGTAGCTGGATTCCGGGTTCGCGCCGCTGGCGCGCCCCGGAATGACGGGCTACGAAAACAAAATCGACGACAGCCGCTTGCGGCCTTCCACCGCGGCTGGATCGGCAAAACCCCAGGCCTCGAAAAACTGCACCAGCTGCTTGCGGGCGCCGTCGTCGTTCCATTTGCGGTCGCGGCGCACGATTTCGAGCAGATGATTGGCGGCGTCGGCGCGCTTGCCGGCCGCGTTCAAGGCGGTGGCAAGATCGAACCGCGCCTGATGGTCGAGCGGATTGGCGGCGACCTTGGCCTCCAGCTCGCCGATCGGTCCGACCGCCTTGGCCTTCTCGGCGAGATCGACCGCGGCGCGCGCGGCCGCAACCGCGGCGTCGCTGCTCTTGGCCTCCGGCACCAGCGCGAGCGTCTTCTTGGCCTGCTCGATATTGCCGGTCTCGACGTAGCAGCGCGCAAGCCCGGCGAGCGCCGACACATTGGACGAATCCTGCTGCAGCAGGGCGGCGTACATCTCGGCCGCGACCGCGGCATTGCCCGCGGCCAGGGCGGCATCGGCCGCCTTCAACTGATCGGCGTCGTCAGGCGCGATCTTGCCCTTGGTGAGACGCTCGAGGAAGGCGACGACCTGGGATTCCGGCAGCGCGCCCATGAAGCCGTCGATCGGCTGGCCGTTGGAGAAGGCGATTACCGCGGGGATCGACTGGATGCCCATCTGGCCGGGGATGGCCGGATGCTCGTCGATGTTCATCTTGGTGAGCTTGACCTTGCCCTTGGCGGCCTTGACCGCCTTTTCCAGGACCGGCGTGAGCTGCTTGCAGGGCCCGCACCACGGCGCCCAGAAATCCACCAGCACCGGCTGGCGCTTGGATTCCTCGATCACGTCCTTCATGAAGCTCTGCGTGGTCACGTCCTTGACCACGTCGGCCGCCGCCGTCACCGCCCCGCCGTTCTGCAGCATGGTTCCTCGAAGTTATTGGTGGTGCGTGATCTTATCCGAAAACCGGTACCCACTTTCCGGGACCACGCGCCGGACCCCGTTGGGGTTCCTTGGCCGATTAAATGGGTCATCCGCAAGCCGGATGCAACCGGGTCAGCCGGCCTCGCTGCCGCCGCCGGAAACGCGCTCGATGCGCGGCTCGTGGCCGGTCGAGCGCAGAAATTCAAGCAAATCCTCGCGCTTGAGCGAGGTGGTCATGGTATTGACCAGCGGATGGCAGTTGATGACGTCGTGCTCCATCAAGGCGGCGTCGAGCACGACGGTGACGCGGGCCTCGGTGTCGTTGATGGCGCCGAACGGCGTCACCGCGCCGGGCGCCACCCCCAGCACCTCGCGCAACAGGTCGGCCGAGCCGAAGGAGAAGCGGCCAGTGGCGCCGAGCCGCCGGTGCAGGCTTTTGAGCTCGATTTCGGCGTCTTCCTCGGCCACCACCAGGTAAAGCGCGCTTTTCTTGTCGCGCAGGAACAGGTTCTTGGTATGGCCGCCAGGGATCTGGCCGCGCAGCGCGCGGGATTGCTCGACCGTGAACAGCGGCGGATGGCTGACGGAGCGGTGCGCGATGCCGAGCGCATCGAGGGCGGCGAACAGCTCATCCGGGGTCTTGGCCATCGGCGCAGGAATTGTTCGGCGGCGGTGTTAGTATAGACGGGGGGTGAAGGAGGCGACGATGAACCACATTCTATTGGCGGCTGCCGTTCTCGCCACTGCGACAATGACCCTGGCGGCGCCCGCCCAGGCCGCCAACGCCCCCTGGTGCGCGGTCATCAACCAGGGCCGCGACGCCTATTGGGACTGCCAATACCAGTCTTTTGCGCAATGCCAGCCGACGGTGCTTGCCGGCAATCGCGGCTTCTGCAACGAGAATCCGGCCTATGTGGCCCCGGTGCGCGCCTCGCGGCGCGCCGCCCGGCGCCGCGTCCGCCACGATTAAGGCAATCGCCCGGGCGCGGTTGCAAAGGCCAAGGGCTTTTGGCTATAGGAACGCCCTTGGCAGCCGGCATCGCAAAAGCGCCGGCCGAACATTAACTATCTACCGGATGCGGGTGTAGCTCAGGGGTAGAGCACGACCTTGCCAAGGTCGGGGTCGAGGGTTCGAATCCCTTCGCCCGCTCCAGTTTCTCAGCCATTGCCGATCGCCGCCGCCGTGACGCTCGCGATGCCGAGCGCGGCGAATTGCGCCCGCGTCGCGCCGACCGAGCCGTCGACGTCGATGCCGCGGCAGGCGTCCTCGATCACGATCGCCGTAAAGCCCTCGCGCCTGGCGTCCTCGGCCGAATAGCGCACGCAGAAATCATAGGCGAGGCCGGCGAGGAACACGCGCGTCAGGCCGCGCTCGCGCAGGTAGCCGCCGAGCCCGGTCATGGTCTTGCGGTCGTTCTCGTAGAACGCCGAATAGGAATCGATGTCGCGGTGATAGCCCTTGCGCAGCACCAGCTCGGCGTGCGGGACGGCGAGGTCGTCGCGGAAGGCGGCGCCCCTGGTGCCCTGCACGCAGTGGTCCGGCCACAGCACCTGCGGCCCGTAGGCGACGGTGACGGTCTGGTAGGGGCGCTTGCCCGGATGCGACGACGCAAATGACAGGTGGCCCGGCGGGTGCCAGTCCTGCGTCAGCACCACATGCGCGAACTTGGCCGCCAGGGCGTTGATCAGCGGCACCACCTCGTCGCCGCGCGGCACCGCCAGGCTGCCGCCGGGGCAGAAGTCGTTCTGGATATCGACGGCCAGCAGCACGTCGTGCGGGCCGGGAACGAGTTTGTCGGGCATTACCAGGTCCTCACAAGCCGCAAGCTAAGCATGAGCGGGAAAGACGCAATATCATTTTGACAATCCGGGCTGCGGCGCTTGCGCCAAATCAATGAAGCCCGGCGCCGGCGTGCGATCTTATAGGCCCTAACAACCACGAAGGGCGTCATGCCGTTTGCCGATCGTATCGATGCCGGCCGCAGATTGGCGCAGGCGCTGGCCGGTTACCAAGGCCAGGACGCGGTCGTGCTGGCGCTGCCGCGCGGCGGCGTGCCGGTGGCGGCGCAGGTCGCCGCAGCTTTGAAGGCGCCGCTCGATCTCATCCTGGTGCGCAAGATCGGCGTGCCGATGCAGCCGGAGCTGGCCATGGGCGCGGTGGTCGACGGCGTCCCGCCGCTCGTCGTGCGCAACGAGGCGATCATCGACATCGCCGGCGTCGACGAAGCTGAATTCAAGCGCGTCTGCGACGACGAACTCGCCGAAATCGAGCGCCGGCGCCGCCGCTATCTGGGCGGCCGCGAGCGCATCGACGTTGCCGGCCGTACCGCAATTGTCATCGACGAGGGCGTCGCCACCGGCGCCACCACACGCGCCGCGCTGCGGGCGATACGCGCACGCAAGCCGAAGACGCTCGTGCTTGCGGTGCCGGTGGCGCCGACGCAGACCCTGGCCCTGCTGAAAGCGGAAGCGGACGATGTGATCTGCCTGGAAGACCACGAATCCTTCGGCGCCATCGGCTGTTATTACGCCGATTTCCGCCAGACCTCGGATCGCGAGGTCGTCGACGCGCTGGCGCGCTTTGCACCGGCGCCGGCCAGGTGACGAAGCCATGAGCGAGGACCGCAGTGAGCTCCGCCTGTTCGCGCTCAAGGCCAGCGTCGGGATCGGCAAGTCGATCGCCGAGGAACTCGGTCAGCCGCTCGCGGCGCATGAAGAGCGCGACTTCGAGGACGGCGAGCACAAGACGCGCCCTCTCGATTCGGTGCGCGGCCGCGACGTCTACGTGATCCAGAGCCTGCACGGCGGTCCCGCCGAGAGCGCCAACGACAAGCTGGTGCGTCTGCTGTTCTTCATCGGCGCGCTCAAGGATGCCGGTGTCGCCCGCGTCACCGTGGTGGCGCCGTATCTTTGCTACGCCCGCAAGGACCGCCGCACCAAGCCGAACGATCCGGTGGCTACGCGCTATATCGCGAGCCTGTTCGAGGCGGTCGGCACCGACATGATGGTGACGCTGGAGGTGCACAATCCGACCGCCTTCGAGAACGCCTTCCGTTGCCCGACGGTGGCGCTGACCGCGACGCCGTTGTTCGTCGCCTACGCCAAGAAATTCGCCGCGGACGATCTTTGCGTGGTGTCGCCCGATACCGGCGGCGTCAAGCGCGCCGAACTGTTCCGCGAGACGCTGGAAGCCGAGATCGGCAAGCCCGTCGGCAAGGGCTTTGCCGAAAAACACCGCAGCGGCGGCGTCGTCAGCGGCGACATGTTCGTCGGCGACGTCGAAGGCGCAACCGTGCTGCTGATCGACGACTTGATCAGCACCGGCGGCACCCTGTTGCGCGCGGCCCGCGCCGCACGCAAGGCCGGCGCCAAACGCGTGGTCGCAATGGTGACGCATGGACTGTTCATGCCGGGCGCCGGCACGGTCATTGCCGATCCGGCCATCGATCGTTTCGTCGTCACCGACAGCGTGCCGCCGTTCCGCCTGGAGGCGGCCGCGGGCGGCAAGGTGGACACGATCGCGGTTGCGCCGTTGTTGGCGGAAACGATTCGCCGCCTGCACGACGGCCGGGCGCTTACCGACCTGCTGGTGTTTTGAGCAGCCGCTCGAGACGGCGCGCGTCGGCGGCGGCGATGCCGAGATAGGCGCGGGCGAGCCGCGGCCATTTCTCCGGCGTGCGCGGGTTGGCCTCGAGCAGATGGGCAATGGAAAGCCGGGCGCGCAACATCGCGCGATGGCAGCGGTAAAAGGTGAACAGCTCGTCGGACAGGTGATCGCGCAGTTCCCGCACGGCGCGGCGCCGAATGTAGCGGCCGGCCCAGCCGGCGCCGATCCGGTCGCACTCGACGCACAAAAAGGCGATCTCGTCGAAAGGATCGACGGCGCGCAAGCCGGCGTTGAATTCCAGGCAATCGATGATGGTAATTCGCTCGCCGATAAAGATGTGCTCCGGCCTCAGGTCGCCGTGGCCGTCGACGATCTGGCGGCCGCGCACACGGGCCTCGATCAATCGTCCGTGTGTTTGGAGAAAGCGCCGCAGCGCCTTGTCGACGCGCATGATCAGTCCTGCCGGGAGGGCGAAGCGCGGGTCGAGCAGGATGCGCTTATTGTAGACCAGGCTGCGCCGCCAGTTGGCGAGGTAGATCGCCGGCGAAACAAAGACGCTGCGCGCGCGCCGGTAGAAGCTGACCAGCACCGTGACCACGCGATCGAGCTGCTCTTCCGCCAGCGCGCCGGTTTCAACCGCGTGTTCAAGCGTCAGGCGCTCATCGAGCCGGCGCATGACGACGAGCCAGTCCGCGACTTCACCCTCGCCGCCGAGCGCAAGGCCGCCCGGCGATTGCGTCAGCGCCACGACCTGCTCGTAGACGTGCGGCGCCAGTCTGCGGTTGAGCGTCAGCTCGGCGCGGCAGTTCGCCTCGCGCGCGGCGAGCGTCGAGTAATCGAGATAGGGAAAGCGCACCGGCTTTTTCAGCTTGTAGACCTTGTCGCCGGCCAGAAAAACCCAGGACATGTGGGTCTCCTTCGGCGTCACGTCGCGCGGACGATGCGGATAAACCTCCGGCCGGCCGAGGAAGGCGACCTTGTCGGCGAGTGAGATCGGCGTCGCAGCCGCGGTCTCGATGCGCTGGGCGGGGCTGGTCAATGTGATGCTGCCGATTCGAAGGCGGTCGCGCCGGATCAATTAGCCCATCGGCATGCCGCCGCCCTTGACGCGCGTCAAGGAAACCCAGCCTCGGACCGCGCGAAAAAGCCCGTTAAACGTGCTGTTTCGCCGGATATCGGCGCGTTGCGGACATCGCCGAATTCAAACCGCTTCGCTTGCGGGTGTGACGGTGCGAAAATACATCGAACCGTCAACGGAGCGGTCCTTGCACTCCTATCGCGTCGCCGGGCTTGCGGTCGCCAGCGAGATCGAACTGCCCGGCGCCATTGCGGCCAGCGCGACAGCCTCGCCCGCCGTCACCGTGCGGGCGGGGGCGGTGCCTGCGTCGCTCGACGATGCGGCGAAAAAGGGCGCGACCTGGCAGATCGCCGGCCGCCGCTTCCTGTTCTAGGTGCCGGGTGTGGCGCGCTTCCTGCTCAGCGACGGACGCGACATCGTGTTCGAAGCGGCGGCCGGCGCCGAGCGCGGCGACGTCGCGATCTTCCTGCTCGGCACGGTGTTCGGCATCCTGCTGCACCAGCGCGGCGAGATCGTGCTGCACGCGAGCGCGGTGCGCGTCGACGGCAAGGCGGTGCTGTTCTGCGGCTCTTCGGGCGCGGGCAAATCGACGATCGCAGCGGCGCTGGCGCAGCGCGGCTTTCCCGTGGTCGTCGACGACCTGTGCGCCATCACGCTGACCGGGGCGGCGCCATTGGTGCAGCCGGACGGCCGCCATCTCAAGCTCTGGGCGCAGGCGATCGCGCAACTCGATCTCGCGGCGCGGCGCGGCGCGCCGGTGCGCCAGCGGCTGCAAAAGTTCTTCGTCGAGCCGGCCGCCGTGCTTGCCGAGCCTTTGCCGCTCGGCGCGGTTTACGCGCTGCGCGAGGCGCGTCCGCCGCACCAGGCCGGCATCGAGCGTCCCAACGTCGTCGACGCGGCGCTCATCCTGCGCCGCGGCGCCTACCGGCCGCTGATGGTCAATCGCCTGGGACAGAAGGCCGACTATTTCCGCGCCGCGACCGCGATCGCCAACGCCGCGGGCATCTTCCATCTCACGCGCGCGCTCGATTTCGCCGCCATGCCCGACGTCATCGCCCGGCTCGAGCGGCATTGGCGCGACATCGGCCTGATGGAGAAGGCGGCATGACGCGCACGGTCTGGCTCGCCTCCTATCCGAAATCGGGCAATACCTGGCTGCGCATGCTGATCGCCAACCTGTCGGCGAACGAGGCGCCGATGAACATCAACGACCTGCCGCAGCGCGGCGGCATCGCCAGCGCGCGGGCGCCGTTCGACTACCTGACGCTGATCGATTCCGGCCTGCTGACGCACGACGAGGTCGATGTGCTGCGGCCGCGCGTCTACGAAGAACTGGCGCGCGGCGCGCAGGACGACGAATACGACGAGCCGGCGGCTGCCCCGCCGGTGCGCTTCGTCAAGGTGCACGACGCCTATACGCTGACGCCCGCCGGCGAGCCGCTGCTCGCCGGCCGCCGCGGCGCCGACGCCGCCATCGTCATCGTGCGCGACCCGCGCGACATCGTGGCCTCGCTCGCCAACCACGCCGCCATGAGCCTCGACGAGGCGATCGCCTTTCTGTCCGACAGCCAAGCGGCCTTTTCCATGCGCACCGACCGCCAGCCAAGCCAGCTGCGCCAGAAGCTGCCGGGCTGGAGCGGCCACGTCGCCAGCTGGCTCGATCAGACCGATCTTCCGGTGCATGTCGTCCGCTACGAAGATTTGCAGGCCGACACGCTCGGCACCTTGCGCGGTGCGCTGGCGTTCGCCGGGCTGCCGGCGAGCGATGAGGCGATGCAGCGCGCGGTGGCATTTTCCGGTTTCGCGCAGTTGCGCGATCAGGAGCAGGCCAAGGGCTTCCGCGAGGCGCCGCGGCCGGCGGCGCCCGGCAGGTTCTTCCGCCGCGGCGAGAGCGGCGCCTGGCGCGAGGAACTTGACGCCGGGCAGGCCGCGCGCATCGAAGCCGCGCATGCGGCTATGATGCGCCGCCTCGGCTATCAATTGACGCCGGCGCCGGCCCTGGCGATGACGGGCTAGGAGTGCGGGGCATGCTGGTACGCAAGCAGGGCGATTGGCTGGCCGCCAAAGTCGGCGACGAACTGGTGATGATGAGCGCGGAACAGGGCAACTATATCGGCCTGTCCGAGGTCGGCGCCCGCATCTGGGAGCTGCTCGAGACGCCGCAGCAGCTCGACGCCGTCTGCGCGCGCCTGCAGGACGAATACGAGGTCTCGCCCGAGACCTGCCGCCGCGAAGTCGAAAGCTTCCTCAACGAACTGGCCAAGCATGGCGCTGTCACGCTCGATCCGCCCGCTGCGTAGATTTGCGCAGGTCGGCCGCGCCCGCCGCGCCTTGGTGGCCGAGGCGGTGGTCTGCCTGCTGCTGGCGCGGCTCGGTCTGATCGTCGTGCCGTTCCCGAAGCTCGCGCGCCGGCTCGGCCATTTCGTGCCGCCGAGCGATCCGCGCTCGCGGGCCTCGCGCGCGCCGGGCCCGCGCGAGGCGGCCGAGCTTGCCGCCGAGGTCGGCTGGGCGGTGACGCGTTCGGCGCGCTACGTGCCGTTCAAGGCGGTCTGCCTGCCGCAGGCGATGGCGGCGCGGGTCATGCTCAAGCGGCGCGGCGTCGCCAGCGTGATGCATTTCGGCGCGGCGCGCGGCGCGGAGAAACCGCTCGACGCCCATGCCTGGCTCGATGCCGCCGGCGTCGAAGTCACCGGCTATCCGGTCGACGGCCGGTTTGCCGAGATCGCCTGCTTTGTCTGAACTCGCTGCGCGCATCCCAGCGGCAAATGCGCGGAGACAGTGCGTCAATACCCCGCGGCCAGCGAGCCGCGCGTGCGCCGATCGGCGGCGCCGACATAGCCCTCCGTCGTCACCTCGATCGAATTGGCCGCGGTGTGCGGCGCGGTCGGCGCGATCGTGTGGCCGCGCGCCTTGAGCGCGTCGAGCGCCGCGGCATCGAAGCCGGGCTCGGCGAAGACCTGCTCCGGCATCCATTGCTGATGCAGCCGCGGCGCGCCGACCGCCTCGGCAATCGGCATGCGAAAGTCGATGGCGTTGACGATGACCTGCAGCACCGCGGTGATGATGCGGCTGCCGCCGGGCGAGCCGGTGACCAGGAACGGCTTGCCGTCCTTGAGCACGATGGTGGGCGTCATCGACGACAGCGGCCGCTTGTTCGGCCCCGGCAGATTGGCGTTGAAACCGAGGAGACCGTAGGCGTTGGCGGTGCCGGGCTTGGCGGTGAAGTCGTCGAGTTCGTTGTTGAGCAGCACGCCGGTGCCGCTGGCGACCAGGCCGAGGCCGTAGGAGAAGTTGAGGGTGTAGGTATTCGACACCGCGTTGCCGTCGCGGTCGATGACGGAAAAGTGCGTGGTGTTCCGGCCTTCGTTGCCGGCTGGCGCGCCGGCGGCGATGTCGGCCGCAGGCGTGGCGCGCGGGCCGATGCGGGCGCGCAGGCGCGCCGCGTAGGCCTTGGAGGTGAGCCTGCCGATCGGCATCTGCACGCTGTCCGGATCGCCCATGTAGACGGCGCGGTCGGCGTAGGCGCGCGTCATGGCCTCGATCTCGTCGTGCAGGGCTTCGGCCCGCGGCAGCCCGGCGAGATCGAAGCCTTCCAGGATGTTGAGCATCTCGATCAGCGCCACGCCGCCGGACGACGGCGGCGGCATCGAAACGACGTCGTAGCCGCGATAGCTGCCGCGCACCGGCGCGCGCTCGATCGCCTGGTAACGCGCCAGATCGTCCGCGGTCATGATGCCGCCGGCCGATCGCACCGCGGCGGCGATCTGTTCGGCGATGCGTCCGGTATAGAAAGCGCGCGGGCCGTCTTTGGCGATCGCCTGCAGCGTCTCGGCAAGGTCGGATTGGATCAGCCGGTCGCCTTCGTGCAGCACGTCGCCGCCGTCGAGAAAGATCGCCGCCGCCGACGGCCAGCGCGCCAGCCGCGCGCGCACGGCGGGCAGCGAATCGGCGACGTCGTCCTCGACCGGGAAGCCGTTGCGCGCCAGCCCGATCGCCGGCGCGATCAGATCGGCGAGGGTGAACTTGCCGGAGCCGTATGTCGCGAGCGCCAGCGCCAGACCCGCGACCGTGCCGGGCACGCCGACGGCAAGCGCCGAGTCGCGCGACTTCGCCGGATCGGGCGCGCCCTGCGCGTCGAGGAACATCGCCGGGGTGGCGGCCGCCGGCGCGGTCTCGCGGTAGTCGATCGCGGTGTCGCGATTGTCCCTGGCGCGATGGATCAGCATGAAACCGCCGCCGCCGAGATTGCCGGCGCGCGGATAGGTCACCGCCAGCGCAAAGCCGGTGGCGACCGCCGCGTCGACCGCGTTGCCGCCGCGGTCGAGGATTTCGACGCCGATGCGCGCGGCGCGGGCTTCCTGCGCCACCACCATGCCGTTGTGGGCGCGCACGCTTTGCGCGGGCGGAATGGCGGGCGCTTGCCCGCGCGCAAAGGCGGCGAGGACGAGCGCAAATACGAATGCGGTGATGCTGTACCGGGTCACGCCGCAAACATATATGGTCATCCCGGGCGAGCGAAGCGAGGCTCGGGATCCAGCACTTATTGTCACTATTTCGCGATGCTGCGGAGTACCGGGTCGCCGCCTGGGACGACAGCTAAATCAGCGCGCCTGGCCGTGATAGGCCGTGTTCGGCCGCATATCGGTCGCGCTCGCCACGCGGTTCGACATATTGAAGAAGCCGGCCACCGCCGAGATGTCCCAGATGTCGCGGTCGGAAAAGCCGGCGCGGCGCAGCCGCTCGCGATCGCCTTCTTCCACGCTCCACGGCGAGGCCGTGAGCTTCACCGCGAAATCGAGCATGGCGCGCTGGCGCTTGTTGAGCCGCGCCACGCGGTAATTCATCACCAGATGCTCGCCGAGCAGCGGATTGCCGGAATATTGCCGAACCGCCGCGCCATGCGCGGTCAGGCAGTAGTAGCAGCGGTTCTGCGACGACACCGCGACCGCGATCATCTCGCGCTCGAGCTTGGAAAGACCTGACTCGCCGAGCATCAGGTCGTTGTACATGGCGACGAAGGTCTCGAGCTTGGCCATGTCGAAGGCGTAGGCCAAAAGCACGTTGGGCACGAAGCCGAGCCGGTCCTGGCATTTCTTGAAGTAGGCCGCCATCGCCGGGCTGAGCTTGGCCTGCGGCAGGTTGAGCGCGATGACCGGTGCATCGTCGGCGGCCGCGGCCGCCGGCTTCAGCGGCACCGGCTTGGCGGCGGCCTTGCCGGTGGCCGGCTTTGGCGGCGGCGCCTTGCCGCCCTTGATGGCGCGCAATGCCGGTTTGGCCTGGTTTGCCGCCCGCGCAACAGGCTTCAACTTGCTCGCCTTCGACATCGTCCCGCGCCCCTTTTTCATTCCCGCCGGCAGCCCCAAGATTACATTGTTCTGAGCGGCGGCGATACCACGCGACGGCGAGCTTTCGCCTTTTGTTTCAGCCTCTTAAGGCGCGCCGCCGTGGCCCCAATGCAGACCTGTCGCGCACCCGTCACCCAAACATGGGTTGCTCTCGACTCAAGCGGCCGGGAAGGTGAAAAGTGAAACCTGAGCCGCGGTTGATTCTCCAAAAAGGCGAGAGGCCATGGCCGTTGAGCTTTCCGGCAGCGATGACGAGGCCGCCGCCCGCGATGTGATCGCGGCGGCCGCCGCCGCGCTTGCCGAACGCCGCAGCGACGTGCCGGCGGGCTTCGTCGACCAGATCTTCGGCCAGGCGGTGCCGGAGGACGTCGTGCGCTACGCCGCGGCCGATCTCGCGACGCTCGCCGAGCGCGCCTACGACGTCCTCGCCGAGCGGGCTCCCGGCGCGCCGAAAATTTCCTGCGACACGCTGACGCTCGAGGCTTCGCACACCTCGATCACGGCGATCGAGATCGTCAACGACGACATGCCGTTCCTGGTCGACTCGGTGATGGGGGAGCTTTCCGACCGCAAGCTCGCGGTGCGGCTGGTGGCGCATCCGGTGCTGGGGGTGAAACGGCAGGACGGCAAGCTCGTCGGCCTCGGCGCTGCCGGCGCCGGCGCGCGCGAGAGCTTCATTCACATCCACGTCGATGCCATCGAGCAGCAAAGCGCGCGCGACGATCTGGTGGGCGCGCTCAAGGCCGTGCTCGGCGAGGTGCGTCTTGCCGTGCAGGACTGGCGGCCGATGCTCGAGCGCGTCAACGCCATCGTTGCCGATCTCAAGACCAATCCGCCGCCGCTGCCGGTCGACGAGATCGCCGAAGCCATCCAGTTCCTGCAATGGCTGACGGCCGATCACTTCACCTTCCTCGGCATGCGCGACTACGTCTTCGACGGCCACGCGCTCAAGCCCGATTTCGACAGCGCGCTCGGCATCATGCGCGACCGCGAGCTCAAGGTGCTCAAGCGCGGCGACGAGCTTCTGGAATTCACGCCGCAGATCATGGCCTTCCTCAAGGAGCCGCGGCCGCTGATCATCGCCAAGGCCAACATCCACGCCCACGTCCACCGGCGCGTCTATCTCGACTATATCGGCGTCAAGCGCTTCGACGCCGCCGGCAATCTCACCGGCGAGTTCCGCATCGTCGGGCTGTTCACCTCGACCGCCTATACGCGCGCGGCGCACGGCATTCCCTATCTGCGCCGCAAGATCGCGGCGGTCGAGAAGCGCGCCGGCTTCGATCCCAACAGTCACTCCGGCAAGGCGCTGGCCAACGTGCTGGAGCATTATCCGCGCGACGAGCTGTTCCAGATCGAGGAGGACACGCTCTACCGCTTCGTGCTCGCCATCATGCGGCTCGACGAGCGGCCGCGCGTGCGGGTGCTGGCGCGCCACGACCGTTTCGACCGCTTCGTGTCGGTGCTGGTGTTCGTGCCGCGCGAGCGTTACGACAGCGCCATCCGCGCCCGTATCGGCGACTATCTGGCGCGCGCCTTCATCGGCCGCGTCTCGGCGTTCTATCCGTTCTTCCCGGAAGGGCCGCTGGTGCGCGTGCACTTCATCATCGGACGCTCCGGCGGGCCGGCGCCGCAAATTCCGCGCGCCACCCTCGAGCACGAGGTGCGCGCCATCGTGCGCACCTGGACCGACGGGCTCGCCGAGGCGCTCGCGCTCGGCCACGACGCGCAGACGGCCCATGAGCTGCTGGCGCGCTACCGCGATGCGTTTTCGCTGAGCTTCCACGACTTCTATCCGCCGGCGGCGGCCGCCGCCGACATCCGGGTGATCGAGACGCTGTCGGAGCAGCGCCCGCTCGGCGTCGATTTCCGCCACCGCAATATCGAGCAGCGCGGCCAGGTCAGCCTCAAGGTGTGGAGCCTCAAGCGGCCGCTGCCGCTGTCGGAGCGCGTGCCGGTGCTGGAGAACATGGGCTTCCGCGTGGTGGACGAGCGCACCTATCGCATCGCGCCGAAGGAGCGCGAGCGGCTGTGGCTGCACGACATGCTGCTCGAGCGCGCCGACGGCGCGGCCATCGACCTCGACGGCGACAAGGCGCGCCTCGAAGCCGCCTTCCTGATGGTGATGCGCGGGCAGGCCGAGAACGACGGCTATAACGCGCTGACCCTGGCGGGCGGCCTCGGCTGGCGCGACGTCGCGCTGATCCGCGCGCTGTCGCGCTTCCTGCGCCAGATCCGCGTGCCCTATTCGCAGGACTACATGTCGGCGACGCTGGTGAAGCACGCCGCCATCGCCGGCACCATCGTCGAATTGTTCTACGCGCGGTTCGACCCTTTCTTGTCATTCCGGGGTACCGGCGCAGCGAGCGAAGCCGGAATCCAGAGCCAAGAGCCGGATTCCGGGTCCGGCGCTTCGCGCCGTCCCGGAACGACGGAATCGGGAGACCGCGCCGGCAAACAGGCGGCGCTTGCCGCCAAGATCGAGGACGCCTTGCAGGCGGTCGAGAGCCTCGACGAGGACCGCATCCTGCGCCAGTTCGTCAACGCCGTGCAGGCGGCGGTCCGCACCAATTTCTTCCAGACCGGCAAGGATGGGCAGGCCAAGGCCATCATCGCGGTCAAGTTCGCAAGCCGCAAGCTCACCGATCTGCCGCTGCCGCGCCCGCTCTACGAGATCTTCGTCTACTCGCCGCGTGTCGAAGGCGTGCATCTGCGCTTCGGCAAGGTGGCGCGCGGCGGCATCCGCTGGTCGGACCGGCCGCAGGATTTCCGCACCGAGGTGCTCGGCCTGGTGAAGGCGCAGCAGGTCAAGAACGCGGTCATCGTGCCGGTCGGCGCCAAAGGCGGCTTCGTGCCGAAGCTGATGCCGAAGGGCGCGGCCCGCGACGTGGTGCAGGCCGAGGGGGTCGCCACCTACAAGCTTTTCATCTCCAGCCTGCTCGACATCACCGACAATATCGGCGCCGACGGCAAGATCGTGCCGCCGCCGGATGTGGTGCGGCACGATGGCGACGATCCCTATCTCGTGGTCGCCGCCGACAAGGGCACCGCGACTTTCTCCGACATCGCCAACGGCATTTCGCTCGAGCATGACTATTGGCTCGGCGATGCCTTCGCCTCCGGCGGCTCGGCCGGCTACGACCACAAGGCCATGGGCATCACCGCCCGCGGCGCCTGGGAATCGGTCAAGCGCCACTTCCGCGAGATGGACGTCAACATTCACGACACGCCGTTCACCGCGGTCGGCGTCGGCGACATGTCGGGCGACGTGTTCGGCAACGGCATGCTGCGCGAGCGGACCGTCAAGCTGCTCGCCGCCTTTGATCACCGCGACATCTTCATCGATCCCGATCCGGACCCGAAGCGGGCCTTCGCCGAACGGCAGCGGCTGTTCAACCTGCCGCGCTCGAGCTGGCAGGACTACGACAAGAGCCTGATCTCCAAGGGCGGCGGCGTCTATCCGCGCTCCTCGAAGGAGATCCGCCTGTCCCCGGAGGCGCAGAAGCTGTTCGGCGTGCCGGAGACGGTCACGCCGCAGGCGCTGATGAAGGCGATCCTCAAGGCCAGGGTCGACCTCTTGTTCTTCGGCGGCATCGGCACTTACGTGCGCGCCTCGACCGAGACCGACGACATGGTCGGCGACCGCGCCAA
>DASRGB010000084.1:0-8525 GCA_035651255.1 Pseudolabrys sp. | reverse complement strand
ACGCCTTGCAGCGCCATCATCACGGCAAAGACCGGGATCAGCGTCTTGAGCACGAAGACCAGCGGCAGGCCGCTGGCCTCCTGCGAGCGTTCGAGGATCGCCCAGGAGCGCGCGGCAAAGGGCGTCGCCAGAAAAAGCAGCACCAGGGCGAAGGGAACCAGCAGCAGCGCGCTGCCGAGGAGGTCGACGACGGCGCGCCTGCGCGCCGAAGCGTGGGCATAGAACACGTCGACGCGCACGTGGCCGCCCGATGACAGCGTCCAGGCGGACGCCAGCAGGAACAGCGCGGCATTGGCGTAGATCACCGTCTCGGTCAGCCAGATCGAGCCGGTATCGAGCACGTAGCGCACCACCACCAGCGCGAACTGCAGCACCACGATGATCAGCGCCAGCCATGCCGCGGCGCGGCCGATGGCGGCGTTGAGACGGTCGATGCGGTCGGCGAGTGTGATCAATCCGGGCAAAATGGCCGCACCCTCTTGGCTGTCGTCCCCACGCAAGCGGGGATCCAGTAACCCCGGTCTTTCGTTCAATTGCAATACTGGGGGTACTGGATCATCCGCTTGCGCGGATGATGACACGGCGAGGGTGTCTCCGCTAAATTGCCGGCATGGCCCATTCACACGACCACCACCACGATCACGACCATTCCGAACTGTCCGACACGCAACTGCGCGTGCGGGCGCTGGAAACGGTGCTCACCGAGAAAGGCTACGTCGACCCGGCGGCGCTCGACCTCCTGATCGAGACCTACGAGAAGAAGGTCGGCCCGCGCAATGGCGCCCGCGTCGTCGCCAAGGCCTGGGTCGATCCGGCCTACCGCGCGCGGCTGTTCAAGGACGCGACGCCGGCGATCGCCGAACTCGGCTATGCCGGGCGCCAGGGCGAGCACATCGTGGCGCTGGAGAATACGCCGCAGCGGCACAACATGGTCGTCTGCACGCTGTGCTCCTGTTACCCCTGGCCCGTGCTCGGCCTGCCGCCGGTCTGGTACAAGTCGGCGCCCTACCGCTCGCGCGCCGTGTCCGACCCGCGCGGCGTGCTCAAGGATTTCGGCGTGACGCTGCCGAAGGATACCGAAATCCGCGTCTGGGATTCGACTGCCGAGATTCGCTATCTCGTCATTCCGATGCGGCCGGCCGGCACCGAGGGCTGGAGCGAGGAGCGCCTGGCCTCGCTGGTGACGCGCGATTCCATGATCGGCACCGGGCTGGCGAAGCGGCCCGAGGATGTGAAATGAATTTCATGTGGTCATTCCGGACGCCGAGCGAAGCGAGGCGATCCGGAATCCAGATACATGCACCGAGTCTGCTTCCGGATTCCGGGCTCGCGCCTTTGGTGCGCCCCGGAATGACGGCGGGAGAAAGATGAACGGCGCGCAGGACATGGGCGGCATGCATGGCTTCGGCCCGGTCGAGCCGGAGCCGAACGAGCCGGTGTTTCATGCCGAATGGGAGAAGCGCGCCTTCGCCCTGACCCTCGCCATGGGCATGCCGGGCGGCTGGAACATCGACCAGTCGCGCTTCGCCCGCGAGAACCGCGATCCGGCCGAATATCTGTCGATGAGCTACTACCAGATCTGGTTTGCCGCGCTCGAGGCGATGCTCAAGGAGCGCGGCCTCGTCAGCGAGGATGAGATTGCCGCCGGCCATGCGCGCGGCGAGCCGAAGCCGGTCAAGCGCGTGCTGTCGCCCGCCGACGTGCTCAAGGTCCTGCACCGCGGCGGCCCGACCGAGCGCGAGACCAATACCGCGCCGGCCTTCAAGCCGGGCGACAAAGTGCGCGCCAGGACCATCAACCCGCCCACGCACACGCGGATGCCGCGCTACGTGCGCGGCCACGTCGGCACCGTCGAACGCGTCGTCGGCTGCCACGTGTTTCCCGACAGCAACGCCACCGGCGCCGGCGAGAACCCGCAGTGGCTCTATACGGTCGTCTTCGCCGGCTCCGAATTGTGGGGGCCGGATGGCGACCCGGCGTCGCAGGTCTCGGTCGACGCCTGGGAGCCTTACCTCGTCGCCGTCCGCCCGCTATAGTTTCGGCCATGGCACACGCGCACGACCACGATCATGGTCACGACCACGGCTCGGAACTGTCCGACATGCAGCTGCGCACCCGGGCGCTGCAAACCATCCTGCTGGAGAAGGGTTACATCGAGCAGGCGGCGATCGACGCGCTGATCGAGACCTACGAGAAGAAGATCGGCCCGCGCAACGGCGCCCGCGTGGTGGCGAAAGCCTGGGTCGATCCGCAATTCCGCCAATGGCTGTTCGCGGACGGCACCGCCGCGATCGGCTCGCTGGGCTTCGGCGGCCGCTCCGGCAATCACCTGGTGGCGCTGGAGAACACGCCGCAAGTCCACAACATGGTCGTCTGCACGCTGTGCTCCTGCTACCCGTGGGCGGTGCTCGGCCTGCCGCCGCTCTGGTACAAGTCGGCGCCCTATCGCTCGCGCACGGTGGCCGATCCGCGCGGCGTGCTCGCCGATTTCGGCATGACGCTGCCCGCCGACACCGAAATCCGGGTCTGGGATTCGACCGCCGAGCTGCGCTACATGGTGGTGCCGATGCGCCCGGCCGGCACCGAGGGCTGGAGCGAGGACAGGCTCGCCGAGCTCGTCACGCGCGACTCGATGATCGGCACCGGCCTGGCGAAGCGGCCCGAGGATGTGACATGAATTTCATGTGGTCATTCCGGACGCCGAGCGAAGCGGGGCGATCCGGAATCCAGATACATGCACCGAGTCTGCTTCTGGATTCCGGGCTCGCGCCTTTGGCGCGCCCCGGGATGACGGCGGGAGAAAGATGAACGGCGCGGCCGACATGGGCGGCATGCACGGCTTCGGCCCTGTGGTGCCGGAAAAGAACGAGCCGGTGTTCCACGCCGACTGGGAGGGCGTGTCCTTCGCCCTCAACATGGCGACCGGCGTCGCCGACCTGTGGAACATCGACGCCTTCCGCTATCGCCGTGAGAGCCTGCCGCCGCCGGAATATCTCAGCCTCAGCTATTACGGGCTGTGGACCCGGACGATTGAGCTGATGATGCTCGAATACGGCATTGCCACGCCGGAGGAGCTGAAGGCGGGTCACGCGATCGCGCCATTCAAAAAGGCGCCGCGGGCGGTGACCGCGGCCGAGTGCGATAACATGGTGCGTTGCGCGCGGCCGTTCAGCCGGCCCGCGCCGGCGCCGGCGCGGTTCAAGCCCGGCGACAAGGTGCGCGCCAAGAACATGCATCCGCGCGGGCACACGCGGCTGCCGCGCTATGCGCGCGGCCACGTCGGCGAGGTGGTGCGCACCGTCGGCTGCCACGTCTTTCCCGACAGCAACGCCGGCAATCTCGGCGAAGACCCGCACTGGCTCTATACGGTGCGTTTCGACGGACGCGAATTGTGGGGCGAGGACTCCGACCCGACGGTGCGCGTGTGCATCGAGGCCTGGGAGCCCTATCTGGAGCCGGCGTGATGGATCAGGCCGCCGCCCGCCGCGCCGCCGACGAGGTCGCGAGCATCCCGCGCGATGCCGACGGCCCGGTGTTCCGCGAGCCGTGGGAGGCGGAAGCCTTCGCCATTGCGCTGGCGCTGCACGAGCGCGGCGTCTTCACCTGGACGGAATGGGCCGAGACGCTCGGCGCCGAGATCAAGCGCGCGCAGGCGGCCGGCGACCCGGATACCGGCGAGACCTATTATCTGCACTGGCTCGCCGCGCTCGAGCGGCTGGTGGCCGCGAAGGGCGTGGCCTCCGGCGAGACCCTGCACCGCTACAAGCACGCCTGGGCGCATGCCTGCGAGCGCACCCCGCACGGCAAGCCGATCGAATTGCGCGAACAGGATTTCGCCTAGCGGCCGGCCGCGGTCAGACGCCCATCAGCCGCTCGCTCACGATATAGCCCGTGAGCAGCGCGACGCCGAACAGGACGATGACGGCGGCGGCGGCGGTTTCGAGCCCGCGCACGATCAACAGCCCGGCGCCGGGCTTGGCCTTGGCGAGACGCCCGGCAAAACCGCGCGCGCCGACGGCGATCGTGGCGACGACCGCCACCGTGATCGCGGTGCCGAGCCCCATGACGAAGGTCGAGGCGACGCCGATCCAGAACAGCCCCTGCGCCAGCGCGAACACCAGCACGATGATCGCACCCGAGCAGGGCCGCAGGCCGACCGCGACGATGGCCGCAAGCCCGCGCCTGAGCCAGTGCGGGCCTTTAAGCTCGTCCGGCTCCGGCGCGTGGGCGTGGCCCCAGGCATGCGCCTCCTCGGCGTGATCATGATCGTGCTCATGGTCGTGGCCATGGTCGTGGCCATGCGCATGGCCGTGATGATGGTGCGCGTCGCCATGCGCGTGGTCATGACCATGATGATGCTCGTGGCGCTCGCCGCGCAGCAGCAGCAGCAGCGAACGGCCCTTCACCCACAAGAGCCGCGCCCCGATCAGCACGATCAGCGCGTAGCTGGCGATCTCGATGACGCGCACGGTATTGCCCATGGCGTGCGCGGTCGCGCCCAATAGCGCGGCGGCGATGCCGACCACGGCGATGGCCGTCACCGCCTGAAGCACCGCCGAGGCGAAGGACAAAACGACGCCGCGGCGCCAGGTCTCGTCATTGGCGACGAGGTATGAGGAAATCACCGCCTTGCCGTGTCCCGGCCCGGCGGCGTGGAAGACGCCGTAGAGGAAGGAGACGCCGAGCAGGGTGTAGGCGGCGCTGCCGTCGGCCTTGGCGGCGCGGATCAGGCTCGACAGCTCGCGATAGAACTTCGCCTGCTCGGCCAGGATCCAGCCGGCGAAGCCGCCGACCTGCGGCTCGGCCGCGCGCTTGAGGCCGAACTGGGCCAGCGCCGGATCGCATGCGGCCGCGACCAGCAGCGCCGCGCCGACGAGCAACGCAACGCGCAGCACGCTTGCCGGCCGCACCATGCTCGCAACTCCCCTCGGCACCCGACCGCCCCCCGGCTCGCTCAGGTCACGGACACTTGACGATGATCTTGTTGGCGAAGAACGCGCCCCAGTTCGCCGCCGCCTCCGGATTGGTGGCGAGCTTCTTGCTCTCCTGGAAGGTCAGCTCGCGCGGCAGCTCGGTGGTGAGCTTGCAGTCGGCCGGCGCGCCGACGAGCTTGGCCGGCGTCTCCTTGGCCAGCTCGAAATCGATGAAATAGGTCGGATCGTAGATCTCGATCCGCAGATCCTTGGTCTTGACCGGCTGCTTGAACGGCAGCGTGAAATTCAGCGTCAGCACGTCGTCCTTGTAGTCGAGCCAGTAGTCCGGCGCCGGTTCGGCGAGCGGCACTTTCTTGCCGTCGATAATCGCGTAGGTGAAATAGTCGTATTCCTTGAGCGACTCGACATTGACCTTGGCGAGCGGCGCCAGCTCCTCGCGCGTGTATTTGCCCTTCTCCTTGCCTTCCGTGCCTTGCAGGGCGAAGGCCGTGAACATGTCGTCGAAGGCCCAATGCTGGCGGATGCCGGTGATGCTGCCGTCGGGTCCATAGATCAGTTCGCTGGTCGACTTCACCCAGACGTGCGGGTGCGCGGCGGCGGGCGCCGCGGCGATCAGGCCGAGTGTCAGGGCAAGGAGAATGCGCAACAACATGCCGGCGCGACCATAGCACGGACTGCGGCGCAAACGTGACGTGTAACATTGTCACGAATAGCCGCAGCGTAAACGCCGCATCAGACGCCCATCGCGCCGCCGTCGGCGCGCGGGTCGTGGCCGCCTTCCATGGTGCCGTCGGCGTGCAGCACCACGGCGCCGGCATGGCCCATGGTGTCGGAATAGCCCTCGTCGAGCACCGCGACGTCGTGACCCGCCGACATCAGCCGGTCGATCAGGTTGCCGTCGAAGCGCGCCTCCATGCGCAGATTGGTGATGGTCGAGCCCCAGGTCCGCCCCAACAGCCAGCGCGGCGCGTCGAGCGCCTTGTCGAGCGGCTGGCGGAAGGCGACGTGACGCGTGAACACCGCGGCTTGGCTCTGCGGCTGGCCGTCGCCGCCCATGGTGCCGTAGGCGATGATGCGGCCGTCTTTCAGCGCGGCGAGCGCCGGGTTGAGCGTGTGGAACGGCCGCCGGCCGGGCGCCAGAGCGTTGAGCGCCTTGGCATCGAGCGAAAAGCTTGCGCCGCGGTTCTGCATGACGATGCCGGTGCGCGGCAGCACGCAGCCCGAGCCGAACTCCCAGTACAGCGACTGGATGTAGGAAACGACGAGGCCGGAGGCGTCGGCCGCGCCCATCCAGATGGTGTCGCCGTCGCCCGCGGCGGCGGGCCATCGCGCCGCCTTGCCGCGGTCGATCTTGGCAGCCTCCGCATCGAGGAAGGCCGGCGTCAGGAACCGCGACGGGTCGGCCGTCATGCGGTCGGGATCGCTGATGATGCGGTCGCGCACGCGGAAGGCGCGTTTGGTGGCCTCGACGAGGCCGTGGATGTGCTCGAAGCTCTCGGCCTTGTCGACGCGCAGCCGCTCGAACAGCGCGAGGATGATCAGCGAGGACAGCCCCTGTGTCGGCGGCGGCGCGTTATAGAGCGTGCCGGCTTGCGTCGTCACCGCAAGCGGCGCATCGACGACGGCGCGGTATTGCTCGAGGTCGCGCCGCGTCACCGGGCTGCCGATGCGCTCGAGGTCGGCGGCGATCTCGCGCCCGACATCGCCGCGATAGAAGTCGTCGAGCCCGGCACGGGCGAGGTGCTCGAGCGTGGCGGCGAAGGCGCTTTGCGTCAGCCGGGCGCCGGCTTCGGGCAATTTGCCGTCGGCGAGGAAGGCGTTGAGAAACCCGGGTGCGGTCTCCAGTTCGGCGTATTTCTCCTTGGTCAGCCGGGCCTGGCTGCGGGTGACGACATAACCCTCACGCGCGTGCTTGATCGCCGGCGCGAGCAGAACATCGAGCGGCAGCTTGCCGCCAAATCCTTTGCCAACTTGCCCCTTCGCCGCCTCCTGCGCCAGCAGCCACGCCGCCACCGCCCCCGGCACGGTGAGCGCGGCGAGCGGCCCGCGCGCCGGGATGACGTCGTGGCCGGCGTCGCGATAGAGCGCGACGGTGGCCTTGGCCCCCGCCCTGCCCGCCCCCATCAGCGCGCGCACGCGGCCGGATGGCTCGCGGATCAGCCAGAAGCCGTCGCCGCCGATGTGATTCATGTGCGGATAGACCGCGGCGATCGAAGCGGCCATGGCGAGCATCGCCTCGATGGCATTGCCGCCCTCGGCGAGAATGGCGCGGCCGTCGGCGACGGTATCGCCGTGCGGCGCGCAAACGACGCCGCGACGGTATCCTGCTGCGTAGAGATTCATCGAAAATACCGCCGATTTCTGAAACGACTCCGTGGCACGAGTCCCGGCAAACTCCCGTTCAGCAGCCGTGAACCGAAGACCGCTCTCCTCGACAAATCGATCAAGGCGCGCGCGCCTTGCGCCGGAGCCCCCGGCCTCATCGGGAGGATATCATGAACAGGTTCGTTGCCATCGGCGTCGACATCGCGATCATCGCGATGATCTGCATTTCGCTGTTCACCAACGGCAGGCTGGTGGCGAATGGACCTGCGCCTCCGGGCGCATCGGCGACGACCGATGCGCGGGCCTTGAGCGAGGCCTTGGCGCGGGACTGACATCGCCTCCGCGTCATGCCCGCAACGCCAAGGCTGCGAACGCCAAGGCCGCGGCAAGCAGGCCGGCCCCGATGGCGCCGCGCCAGATTTTCGTCCCCGGCAGCAGCTTCTCGGCCGTCACCAGCGCGGTGAGCGCCGCCACCCAGCGCAGATCCATCACCGCGACCGCGAACAACAGCAGCATCAAACCGGCGCAGCAGCCCATGCAGAACAGCCCGTGGCGCAGGCCCATCACGGCGGCGCCGAGCGCGCCGTCGCGCCACTCCGACAAGATGAAACCGTCCGGGGTGCGGCACCGGCTGAGGCAGCGCTGCTTCAGCGGGCTGAACTGATAGAGCCCGGCCGCGGCGAACATGAGCGCCGACAGCGCGTCGGAATTCGACTGCATCATCGTCGTCAGGAGCCCCGCCCTCTGCAGCAGATACTGCAAGGCCGTGGCGATGACCGAGAAGCCGCACCACAGCGCGAGATAGCCGGCGAGAAAAACCGCGGTCGGCACGTAAGGCGCGGCGCGCTGGCGGCGGCGCCGGTTGATGGCGGCGAAGGCCGCGATCATCGGCGCCGCGCCCGGCACCATCATCGCCGCCATCATCGCCGACCACATCGAAAGCACAATCAGCGCATCGACCGGCGTCCACGACGGCTCCATGCCGTTCATCGACATGTTCATGTCGCGCCACATGGCCGCATCCATGGCGTCCATCTGCCGTGCCTGAACGATGGTGAAAGCCCAGGCCATCGCCGCGACCAGCGCGACAAGCCCTATGACGAGGGCGCGGTCGAGACGCCGCTGGGCGCCGCCGAAAGGCTCGCTCATTGCGCCTGCAGCGATTGCCGCCAGCTGAAGGTCTTCGGCCCGCGGAGGTCGAAGGCGATGTGCTTCGACGAACGGTTCGCCCAGTCCCAGTTGCGGCCGAAAGCGCCGGTGACGACG
>DASRGB010000083.1:0-27443 GCA_035651255.1 Pseudolabrys sp. | reverse complement strand
AGCATGCAGTAGGCGTAGCAGTCGCCGCCGTAACGCGACAGTCGAACCTTGCCTTCGACCTGCTCGAATGCCCGCCGTTCGTCGGCGCTCATCAGCAGCGGGCTGGTCGTCATCATGATTGCGTCGGCAAGCTCCGCGCATTCGCGCACGTTCAGCGCACGTTCGCCGGAGGGACCGCGATACCGCGCGGCCTCGCCGTCGCCGGTGAAGCGCTCTCGCGTGAACGGCTGATGCATCATGCCGTAAACCGGTTCGCCTCGGCGGGTCAGCGCGATCAGCGTGCCCCAGGCGGGCATGCCGGAGATGAAGGACTTGGTGCCGTCGATCGGATCGAGCACCCAGACATATTCGGCGCCGGTTTGCTCATTGCCGTATTCCTCGCCGATGATGCCGTGATCGGGGAAATTCCGGCGGATCAAGGCGCGCATGGCGTTTTCGGCGGCGCGGTCGGCGGCGGTGACCGGATCGAAGCCGCCGCTCTTCTTGTTTTCGATCGCCAGCGCCGTGCGGAAAAAGGGCAGGATGGTATCGCCCGCCACCGTTGCAAGCTGATCGACAAAACTGGCGAAGTCGACGGCCGTCATGGTGCCTGCCCAGGATGAGGCTTCGAGGTAAAGGACGGCGTCAGCACCGGCAAATGGAACTGCGTTTGCCGTAATGCACTTTCGGTAGGGCAAAAGTCACAAAACCGTGGCGCTTCGGCAACGGCGGTCACGAAAGTGCCGGAATTCATTGGCGTTTTTGGCTTCCATCCATGCAGAATTGCATGGGAAAACGCGCTTCTGCCCTTGATTTTTGTGCGTCGCGGTGTAATTTATTGCAATGCGGTAGCGATACCGCTGCCCTCCTTGGGCGTTTCCTCCCTAGACTTGGGCCGCTCTCCGGAGCGGCCCTTTTTTTTCGACCAGCGCCTTCCGTTTTCTCTTCACCTCCCCGTGGGGGGAGGCCGCTCGCCATAGCGCGTCGAACACGCGCCTAGACCCGCTGGGGGCTCGCCGACCCTCCCGCTCCAGGGGAGGGTGCAAGGGCGGTCACTTCACTCCGCCGCCGCCCGGTAGGGCCGCAGCTCCTCCAGCGGGATCTCGCCGAGGCGGCGCGCCAGCGTCTCCAGGTCGGCCGCCAGGCGGGCGAAATTGCGCGAGCGCTCGTAGCGGCGCTCATCCATGTAAAGCGCACGGTTGATCTCGAGCTGGATGGCGTGCAGGCCGGCGGCCGGGTTGCCGTAGTGCTCGGTGATGAAGCCGCCGGCATAGGGCTTGTTGCGGCTGACCGAATAGCCGAGCGCGCGCAGCGTCTGTTCGATGGCTTCCGAGACCACGCCGACGCAGCTGGTGCCGTAGCGGTCGCCGAGCACGAATTCGGGCCGCGGCCGCTCGTCGCGATGGCCGGCGGTCGACGGCATGGAATGGCAGTCGATCAGCACGGCGGCGCCGAACTCGCGGTGCAGCCCGGTGAACAGCCGCCGCAGCGAGCGGTGATAGGGCTTGTAGAGGCTCTCGATGCGCGATAGCGCATCGTCGACCGGGATGCGCTGGTCGTAGATTTCCTGCGCATCGCCGACCACGCGCGCCACGGTGCCCAGACCCCCCGCCACCCGCATCGAGCGGGTATTGGCAAAAGACGGCAGCCGGCCCTCGAACATGCGCGGATCGAGCTCATAGGGCTCGCGGTTGACGTCGACAAAACAGCGCGGGAAATGGGCGCGCATCAGCGGGAAGCCCTGGCCGACGACGCCCGAAATCAGCTCGTCGACAAAGGAGTCCTCGGAGCGGCGCAGCGTGCCGATATCGAGACGCGAGACGGCGAGGAAGGTGCGCGGATAAGTCGAGCCGGAATGCGGCGAGTTGAACAGCACCGGCCCCTGGCACTCGGCCGGCTCCAGCACCTCGTAGGGCGGGTCGAGCTCGTCGCGGATTTCGCTCATGGATTGTCTGCCTGGCGGCCGGGCCGGGACCCTAACAAGAGGTTTATGGCTTTATTGTCCATGCATCCGGGGCTAAAGCCAAGCGGTGCTTTCAGTTCACCCGATATTTACCCGGCATACGTCTTATGGGGCGGCTTACGGCCGGCGTTGGGTGATTTACGGGGCCGGGTGGGGCGTTGGGTCGTATGTCGAAAATCCTCCTGGCG
Organism: Pseudolabrys sp.; assembly: GCA_035651255.1. Classification (GTDB taxonomy): domain Bacteria; phylum Pseudomonadota; class Alphaproteobacteria; order Rhizobiales; family Xanthobacteraceae; genus Pseudolabrys. The sequence continues at coordinate 25,313 of DASRGB010000083.1, read as the reverse complement.
GAAGACGATACCGATATGCGCCGCTTTCTGGTGAAAGCGCTGCAGAATGCCGGTTTCGAGGTGACCTCCTACGATAACGGGCTGTCGGCCTATCAGCGGCTGCGCGAGGAACCCTTCGAGCTCTTGCTCACCGACATCGTGATGCCGGAAATGGACGGCATCGAGCTCGCCCGGCGGGCGGCCGAGCTCGACCCCGACATCAAGATCATGTTCATCACCGGCTTTGCCGCGGTCGCGCTCAACGCCGATTCGACCGCGCCCAAGCACGCCAAGGTGCTGTCGAAGCCGGTGCATTTGCGCGAACTGGTCAACGAAGTGCAGAAAATGCTGGCGGCGTGACGTCTTCGGGCGGGGTTGCCTGACCCCGTCGGAGCCGATAGATCATCCTCCACAACGGGTGCGTAGCTCAGCGGAAGAGCACTACCTTGACATGGTAGGGGTCACAGGTTCGATCCCTGTCGCACCCACCAGCCTGCTTCGCGCGTTGCGCTTCGCAGGATTTGCGCAATCCTGAAGCGCGAAGCAGGATGCCCGCCGAAGCTTTAGCGAAGGCGGGCTGATCCATGGACTTCACCACCATCAAGCTCGACCGGCGCGGCAGGGTGGCGGTGCTGACGCTGTCGCGGCCGGAGCGCGCCAACGCGCTCAATGCGGCAATGCTGGGCGAGATCAACGCCGCGCTCGACGGCCTCGAGCGCGACGAGGGCGTGCGCGCGCTCATCGTCACCGGGGCCGGCGCCGCGTTCTCCTCCGGCTTCGACCTCAAGGAGCAGATGGAGCGGCGCCCGCGCGGCATGGACGCCTGGCGCGACATCCTGCGCAAGGACTTCGACACCATCATGCGCTTCTGGCACTTCCCGCGCCCGACCATCGCGGCGGTGCGCGGCCCGTGTCTCGCCGGCGCCTGCGAGCTGGCGCTGGCCTGCGACATCACCATCGCGGCGGACGATGCCTTTTTCGGCGAACCGGAACTGAAGTTCGGCGCCGGCATCGTCGCGCTGCTGCTGCCCTGGATCGCCGGACCGAAGATCGCCAAGGAGATCATCTATACCGGCGAGGACCGCATCCCGGCTCAGCGCGCGCGCGAGATCGGCATGGTCAACCGCGTGGTGCCGGCGGCCGAGCTCGAGGCTGCGGCCTTGGCGATGGCCGAGCACATCGCCGCCGTCGATCCGAACCTGATGAGAGAAACCAAGCGCGCCATCAACCGCGCCTACGAAGCGCAGAACATGCTGGCCGCGCTGGAGGAGGCCCTCGCCATCGATCTCGCCATCGAGGGCGCCGGCTCGCCGGACAAGATCGCCTTCATGGAGATCGCGCGCCGCGACGGCCTCAAAGCCGCGCTCGCCTGGCGCGACGCGCGCTTTGCCCCGCGCCAATGACCGGTGCGCTGGCGGAACTGCTGGCGGCTGCGCTCGGCGCGCCGGCCGCGCCGGTCGAAAGCACCGACGGCGACAGGCGGAGCGGGCAGGACCTGCTGGCGCTGGCGCGGCAAATCGCCGGCGCGCTCAAGGACCGCGGCGTTGCCGCGTGCGAGCCGGTGCTGCTGGGCATGGCCAACCGGCCGGACGACATCGGCGCGCTGCTCGGGGTTTGGCAGGCCGGCGCGGTCGCCGTGCCGCTGGCGCGTGCCGCGGCGCCGGCGACCGCCGAGCGCCTGCGGGCGCAGACCGCGGCGCGGTTCCTCGTCGATGGCGGCCGGCTCGAGGTCATCGCCGCGGCGGCGCCGCCGGCGCGCGACCTGCTGGGCGAGGCGGCGCTCATCATGTTCACCTCGGGCTCGACCGGATTGCCGAAAGGCGCGGTGGTCGGCCACCGGCGGCTCGCCGACAAGCTCGCCGTGCTCGACCGGCTGCTCGACCTCACGCCCGGCGATACGGTGGCGCTGCCGCTGCAACTCACCTTCATCTTCGGGCTGTGGGTGATGCTGCTGACGCTGATGAGCGGCGCGCGGCTTATCCTGGTGCCGAAGTCCTCGCCCGAGGCGATGGCGCGCGGCCTCGCCGCGGCGACGGTTGTCGGCGGCGTGCCGTCGATGTACCGCGCGCTCATGCTCGATGCGCCGCCGGCGGCGCCGCGGCTGCGCAAGCTCATGACCGGCGGCGAGGTGCTGCCGCGCCAGCTCGCGGAACGGCTGCGCGGCTGGACCGGCGCCGCCATCCACGATCTCTACGGCCTCACCGAGACCGGCACCTGCGATTTCCATTGCGGGCCGGCCGAGCAGCCGCAAGGCTTCGGCTCGATCGGCCGCGCCACGCCCCGGGTCGCCTTCCGCATCGCGCCGTCGGGCGAACTGCAGATCCGCTCGCCCTTCGCCATGCTCGGCTATCTCGACGATCCGGCGCTTACGGCGGCTTCGTTCGCGGACGGCTATTTCAAGACCGGCGATCTGGCGCGGCTCAACGCCCAGGGCTTTGTCGAATTGATCGGCCGCGCCAAGGACATCATCTCGCGCGGCGGCATCAAGATCGCGCCGCTCGAGGTCGACCAGCTCTTGGCGCAGCACCCCGACGTCGCCGCCGCGCTGTGCGCCGGCGTGCCGGACGAGCGGCTCGGCGAAACCATCCACGCCGTGGTGGTGCCGCGCGCCGGCGCCGCGCTCGACCTCAACGCCTTGCGCGCCTGGCTCATGGCGCGCACCGAGCGCTACAAGGTGCCGGAGGTGTTCTATGTGCGCGACGCGCTGCCGGCGGGCGCAACCGGCAAGGCCGACCGCCGCGCCGTGGCGCGGATCGCGCAAGGCAAGGGCTAGCGCGGAACGGCGGGACGGGGCTTGCCCGCCGGCATGGTCAGGAAGGCGGCGAGCGCCGGGTTGAGATCGGCCGCCTTCGGCTTCCAGATCAGTCCGGTGTCCACCGTCAGCCGCGGCAGCAGCGTGCGGTAGACGACGCCGGCATGGCGGATGCAGCTCGCCACCGACGGCACGATGGCGATGCCGACGCTCGCCGCCACCAGGCCGATCGTCGTCGTCATCATGGTCGCCTCCTGCACGATGCGCGGCGAGAAGCCGGCGCGGTCGAAGGCGCCGATGATGCGGTCGTACATGCCGGTGCCTTCCTTGCGCGGAAACAGCACGAAGTTCTCGTTGCGCAGCTCGCGCAGGCCGATGGCGGGCTTGTTCGCCAGCCGGTGGTCGCGCGGCAGCACGAGGATCTGCGGGTCGTTGACGATGTGGCGCGAGGCGAGGCCCGCGATCGACTTCGGCTCGCGCACGATTCCTATGTCGAGCGCGCCGTCGGCGACGTTGCGCGCCTGTTCCTCGGACGAGCGCTCGTAGAGGCTGACGCTGATGTCGGGGTATTTGCCGTGGAAACGCCGCAGCAGCGGCGGCAGCACGTCGAGGCCGGCGAGGCTGACGAAGCCGATGCGGATGTGCCCGGTTTCGCCGCGCTCGGCGCGGCGCACCGCTTCGCTGGCCTGCTCGATCTCGGCAAGGATGGCGCGCACGCGCAGCAGGAAGGTCTGCCCGGCGCTGGTCAGGTCGACGCGGCGCGTGCCGCGCTCGAACAGGCGGGCGCCGAGCTCGGTTTCCAGCGCGCGGATTTTCTGGCTCAAGGACGGCTGCGTGATCGCCAGCTTGCGCGCGGTGCGGCTGAACTGCAGCTCCTCGGCGAGCGCCACGAAGTAGCGCATGTCGCGCAGGTTCATCGGCCACCTATAGGTTTTATCCTATTAATGGACCCTTATTACTATATTTGACAGAATAAATAACCTCTCGCCTAATTGCCCCCAAGCACGCGGCCGGCAAAGGCCGCGGCAAAGAACAATGACGGGGGACGACGCACATGCTGCAGCTCAAGGAGCTCAAGGCGGTCGATTCGACCAAGATGGCCTGGGAAGGCACCCGCTTTCCCGAATGCTTCATCAAGGTCCTGTCGTTCCGCGACGGTGTGAATTTCGAGCTCGACAAGTTCGAGCCCGGCGGGCACACGTTCCCGCACCAGCACGGTTTCTGGCAGCTCCGCTACGTCCTCGAGGGCGAGTTCATCGTCAACGGCAAGACCTACGGGCCCGGCACGTTGATCGACTTCCCGGAGAAGACGCCCTACGAGGTGTTCTCGCCCAAGGGCGGCGTCTGGATCATCCTGCAGATGCCGGGCCCTTCGACCGGCGAGAAGCCGACCGATCCGACCGGGCTCGCCTACGGCAAGGCGCCGCCGAAAAAGTCGTGATACCGACCTCCCGCCGCCGTGGCGGGAGCTTTGCTGACATCCATAATCGTCAAGCTCAAGGGGGAGGCCACCATGGCCGCGCAGTCTGCAGTGTCGGCTGTCGCCAACGCGATGGACGAAATGAGCTTCGGCAAGTTCCATTGGCGGGTGATGAGCCTGATCATCGCCGGCCTGTTCTTCGACCTGTTCGACGTCGCCGTTCTCGGCTCGCTGGCGCCGGACCTGATCCGCACCCAGTTCGCCGCGCCCGCCAACATCGCCGTCATCGCCAGCGCCACCTTCTTCGGCCTGCTCGTCGGCAGCGTGATCCAGGGCGAGCTGACCGACCGTTTCGGCCGCAAGGTGGTGTACCAGGCCAATCTTCTGATCTACGGCCTTGCCACCATCGCCGCCGCGGCCTCGCCCAACTACATGGTGCTCGCGGCTCTGCGTTTCGTCGCCGGACTGGGGCTCGGCGCCGAAATCCCGCTCGCCTATGCCTACGCCGCGGAATTCTCGCCGCGGCGCTCGCGCGGCAGCGTGATGGCGTTCCTCAATCTGGTCGGCGGCAATCTGCCGTTTCCGCTGGCCATCCTGTTTTCGCTGGCGTTCCGCGAAACCATCGGCTGGCGCGGCATCTTTATCGTCATCGGCGTCTGCGCGCTGATCGTCTTCGTCTTCCGCATCTCGCTGCCGGAATCGCCGCGCTGGCTCGCGGCCAACGGCAAGATTGCGCAGGCCCGCGACGTGCTCAAGACGATGGGCGTGCCGGTGGCGCTGCCGGGCGGCGCCGACGGCGCGGCCCCGGCGCGGCGCGAGGACCCGCTGCTTGACGTCTTGAGCAACTACACGATGCGGGTCGTCGCCTTGATGGTGGCGCTGTTCTGCTCGTTTGCCGCGCTCTACGGCCTTGTCACCTGGCTGCCGACGCTGATGGGCGCGCAGGGCTTCACCATCACCAAGTCGCTGTCGTTCACGCTGGCGATGACCTGCGCCTTCCCGGTCAGCAGCATCATGCTGATCCTGCTGGTCGACAAGATCGGCCGCATCAAGATCACGGTCGGCAGCTTCGTGCTGGCCGGCATCTGCGCGATGGTGTTTCGCTCGTCGTCGAGCGAATCGGCGATTCTCGTCATGGGCTTCCTGATGTCGTTCTTCGTCGTGACCACGGCGAACACCATCGAGATCCTGTGCGGCGAGCTGTTTCCCACCAACGCGCGGTCTTCGGGCAGCGGGCTCGGCTTCGGCGCCGGCCGCGCCGGGGCGATGCTTGCGTCCTTTATCGTGCCGACGGTCGTCGCGACCTACGGCGCCGGCGGCGTCTACGCCGCGATCGCCGGCGTGCTTGCGGTCGGCGCGGTCAGCACGCTGATGCTGGGGCTCGAGCCGGCGCGCATGGCGCTCGAATCGATCGCACCGACCGAGGGCAGGAAGCAGGCGGCGCGGCCCGCCGCCGTGGTGACGCAGGCGCGTCCCAGGGCGTGAGCCGGCGCGGGACGCGTCCCGCCGCCCGCCGTGGCGTCAGCGCGCGAGCGTAAAGCGGATGCGCGTGCCCCAGGGGTCGGCCGCGGCAAAGCCGTCGGGGATGGCCTCGGTGGCCGCGCCGATACGCATCATGGCGCGGAGGCGAGACCCATGTAGTTCTGCGCAAAATCTAACGAATGACCAGTCGCGGCCACTTTAGTACTAAAATTGGGTGCGGGCGCTTACACACAGGAATGAATCACTTGCCAGCCAATCTCTCTATATCCTCTTCGGAGAGGCACCGCGTCTTTTCATCGAGAAATGGCGTTGCATGCCAGTCGATAACTTTACCTTCTGTCCCATGCTTTACAGTATGGATAATTGCATTCGGAAACATGTAGATATTGTGTGGAACGTGGCGCTCTGTCGTAAACAATTCATCGGTACAAAATAATCGCACCCTTAGCTGCTCATTGATCCATTCTGCTAACGCGACTTTACCAACCTGAATTATGTAGGTCTCGCGAACGCTTTTATGGAAGTGGCTTTTTTGCCATCCGCTTTTGTCGGTAGCTTCGGTACGAATATAAGCGGTTCCGTCGGCGTGCTTGAGTCGAAACCGCCGCTCGCCATTCGGCATTTCAGTGTGCTCTATCCACACACCCAAGTTCTTTGCCTCGGCTTCACCAATTGTTCGAGGCTTCTTAGCGTCGTCAATGACGATATGTTGTTGTAGTGCCATGTTCTTAAATCTTAACCTCGTCAAATTGAATTTTCTTGCTTAATGACAGGGCCATGAGTCGTGGCGTGTCGGAAAAAGGATGACGCGCTCGTTCCATACTGTTTACCTCCATCAGCGCCTGCCAGTACTGATATTTTTCATTTATGACGTTTATTTGAGTTAGTAGCAGCTCATCTTGCAAAAGAATTCGAACCGAATTCGTGCCGACGCCATGCGTACCGCCAATCATCGTCAATACATTTTCTGTGGTTCCATAGCGCGACGTTTCTTGCCAATTCGGGATTCTCGTAATCAGAAGATAATCTCGTGAACCATTCTCTGTGTTTGGAACGTGATAGCCATCTGAAGCTTTTATGGTCCAGTTGGTGGTAATCATTTTCCCGTCCGGCGAATGATGTGCATGACCCTTAGCAACCCGCTTTATCTCAACAGGGTCGAAAACGAATTCGAACGGAAGCTTCACGATTGGATTTTGAACTCTCGTCAAACCGAGTGCTGGTTTTGCATCATCTTTGTATTGGTACTGCAAAAAATGACGGATGATGTCATTAGATACGGGGCTCCCAGTGCAAACGAACGACCCTTCGTCAGGGAACCCTAGTGCGGCGAGATCATCGCTTTCCTCGGAACAAAGGCCTCGCGCGCAATCCACTACGGATTCAATGGCTAACCGATCATCGGGATGACAACGTCCGGGATATTGTGGATGTGCGTACCCACCTCTGAACTTGGTAAATTTGCGATCGCCCCCGAACAATATCTTTAGCAATTTACTTCGATCTGTAGGGCCGACTTGACGCCCATGCCCGTCTTGGCGCCCATGACCGTTCACTGCCGGTCCCGGGTTTGCTTGCCAAGTTTTGAATCCATCCCATGCAATTCCGCCGACCGTGCCGCTCGTTGCCCATGCCAACAAGCGGCCGAGAAACTGACGCCGGTCGAGACTTTTCTTTTTGGCCATCCGTGCGGATCACATTCGCTAAAATAGATGGAAATGTTAGCACCAAATGCAGAGGCTTACTAGAAGTTGTGCGATCGTCGGAGCGACATTTGTGTCGGATAATGCTGTCCCGCGACTCACCGCCGCAAGAACGGCGGCCACCTGACTATTTCCAGAACTGCCTGCTCGCGATCCTTGCGCCCTCGGCCATCGCCGAAAACTTGGCGAACACCACGTCGGGGTCGACCGCGGCCTGGCCGACCCAGGTGCCGAAGCCGCAGTCGGAGCCGGCGACGACGTTATCGCGCCCCACCAGTTTGGCGTAGCGGGAAATGCGCTGGGCGATCAGCTCGGGGTGCTCGATGAAGTTCGATTTCGATTCGATGACGCCGGGGATCAGCAGCTTGCCGGCCGGCAGCTTGACCGTCTCGAACAGCGTCCACTCGTGGGCGTGGCGCGGATTGGCGGCCTCGAAGGACACCGCGGCGGGCTTTGCGGAGAACACGATGTCGATGATGTCCGAGAGCGCCACGTCGCGGTGGTGCGGGCCTTCGTAATTGCCCCAGCAGACGTGCATGCGCAGCTGCTCGGCCGGGATGTTGCGCACCGCGTGATTGAGCGCCTCGACATGCAGGCCGGCGCGCTTGCGGAAGTCCGGCAGGCTCAGCTCGGCGTATTGGATGTGGCGGCCCATGGCGAGGTCGGGGCAGTCGATCTGCAACACGAAGCCGGCCTTGGTCACCGCCTCATATTCGTGGCGCATCGCCTCGGCGATAGCCTCGAGATAGGTCTCCTGGCTCGGGTAATGGTCGTTGCGGAAGAACAGGCCGACCACGCCGGGCGAGGCCGCGCTCATGAAGCCGCCTCGCGCCTTGACGCCGGCGAGCGCGGCTTTGAGGTTCTCGGCATCGATCACCGGCGCTTCCTTGTCGCGCACCGAGATCGGTGCGTTGCAGGCCGGCGTCTTGCGCCGCGAGCGGCCGGGATCGCCGAACACGCGCCGCTCCAGGCGGGGAAAATCGGCGAGGTCCTGATAGACGAAGGTGTTACCGGTGCCGCCGAAGCCGTTGAGGCGGTCCTTGATGTAGGTGGCGTAGGAGGGCTTCGACATCTCGCCGTCGTTGACGAGGTCGATGCCGGCGTCCGCCTGCTTTTTCACCACCTCGGCGACCGCCTGCTTGACGCGGGCGGCGAGCGCCTTGGGCTCGACCGGCACGCCTTCCTCCTTGGCGTACATCATGCGGATGAGGTCGTCGGGGCGGGGCAGGCTGCCGGTATGGGTGGTGAGGAAACGGTCGGTGGAACGCTGCATCCTCGCACTGTAGCGACGGGCCGCGGGGTAACCAAGGTTGGCGCCCGCGCGTTGACACCCGGCACTTGGACAACTAGAACGCCGGCCAAACAGGCATCCCGAAAGACCGTCATGAAAGTCCGCAACTCATTGAAATCGCTGCGTGCCCGGCACCGGAACAACCGGCTGGTCCGCCGCAAGGGCCGCCTTTACGTCATCAACAAGACCAATCGCCGCTTCAAGGCGCGCCAAGGCTGACACCGGCGCGCGCGCCCGGCGCAAGCCTCCATTCCACCGCCACATATTGGTCTCATCCGGCTGAGACGCTAGTCTTCAGCCATGCGCCAGCGATTCACCGCCCTCGCCATTGCCGCCGTCGCGGCCGCAAGTCTGCTGACGCCGGCGCTGGCGCAGGCGCCGCAGCCCAAGGGCCACTGGGTCGGCCCGCCGAAGAAGCTGCCGCACGTCAACCGCAGCAATCCCAACAGCCTCGACTTCCTGTTCGGCGCGCTCCAGGCCGCGCCCGATAACGAGACCGCCAAGGCGATCGAGCAGCGCATCTGGGCGCTGTGGATGCATTCGCGCAGCGACACCGCCAACCTGCTGATGACGCGGGTGCAGAAGGCGATCGAGGACAAGGACCTCGATCTCGCCATCAAGCTGCTCGACGGCATCGTCAAGATCAAGCCGGACTACATCGAGGCCTGGAACCGGCGCGCCACGATCTACTACATGCGCAAGGACTACGGCCGCTCGATCGCCGACATCCGCGAGGTGCTCAAGCGCGAGCCGCGCCATTTCGGCGCGCTCACGGGGCTCGGCCTGATCCTGCAGGACATCGGCGACGACAAGCAGGCGCTCGAAGCCTACCGCCGGGCGCTTGCCGTCTATCCGCGCATCGAGCGCGTGCCGGATATCGTCAAGACGCTGCGCGACAAGGTCGAAGGCCGCGACATCTAGCGGCTAATAGCAGAGATTGGTGACGAACTTTCCCTGCCTGTCCTTGATGATGTAGGGACATTCCATGCGCTTGAGCGCCGCCTTGGCGTCCTCGTTGCCGAGCGCCGCGGCGCGCGCGTAGAAGGCCTTGGCGGCGGCCGGATCCTTGGGGCCGCCGCGCCCGGTTTCGGCAAAGGCCCCCATCCACATCAGCGCGCCGGGATGATCTTGCGCCGCCGCCTTCTCGAACAGGGCGCGGGCCGCGGCGTCGTCCTTGGGGCCGCCGCTGCCTTCGGCGCTCATCAGGCCGAGCTGATATTCCGCCTCGGCGGAATTGGCCTCGGCCGCCTTCGACAGCATGTCGCGCGCCTTGACCGGGTCCATCGCGGCGGCGCCGCCCGGCGCGGCGGCAAGCTGGGCGACGGCGCGCGGATCGCCGGCCTGCGCGGCGCGCTCGATCAGCTTGCGGGCCTGCGCCTCGTCCCTGGCGACGCCGTTGCCGGCGGCGTAGAGCGCGCCGAGCTGCAGCATCGCCGAGGCGCTGCCTTTGTCGGCGGCCCGGCGCCAGGCCGCCGCCGCCTCGGTCATCTGCCGGTTGGCGGCATAGGCGCGGCCGAGCTCGTACATGGCGCGGCGCGAGGCGGCCGCCGCGACCTTGCAGTATTTGACGGCGATGGCGATGTCGGATGGCGCGATGGCGGCGACGCCCGCCATGTCCTTCGGCTTGTCGGGATCGTTCGGATCGGCGGCGACACGGTCGCACAGCACGAGGTCGGCCGATTGCGTGTGCGCGGCAAGCGGCGCCAGCACGGCAAAAAGGGCGAACGCAACGACGCCACGCGATGTCATGAGCAAATTTTACGGCCGGCGCCGTCTGCCAGCAAGCCGCCTAGTCGCCGGCCTCCTCGCTGCCGACATAGGCGATGCGCAGCATGTTGGTGGCGCCGGGGGTGCCGAAGGGCACGCCGGCCACCGTGATGATGCGCTGCCCGGCCTTGGCGAAGCCCTCGCGGAAGGCGATGCGGCAGGCACGGTCGACCATGTCGTCGACGTCGCGCGCGTCCTCGGTGACGACGCAATGCACGCCCCAGGCGACCGCGAGCTTGCGGCCGGCGGCGATGTTGGGCGACACCGCGACGATCGGTGCCCGCGGCCGCTCGCGCGCCACCCGCAGCGCCGTCGAGCCCGACGAGGTCCAGCACACCACGGCGGCAAGGTCGAGCGTGTCGGCGATGTGGCGGGCGGCATCGGCGATGGCGTCGGCGCCGGTCGCCTCGGGCGCTGCGCGCTGGGCGTCGAGGATGCTGCGGTAGATGTCGTCGCGCTCGACTTCCTGCGCGATGCGGTCCATCACCGCCACCGCCTCGGCCGGATATTTGCCGGCCGCCGATTCGGCCGACAGCATCACCGCATCGGCGCCGTCGAAGATCGCGGTGGCGACGTCGGACACCTCGGCGCGCGTCGGCACCGGCGAGGCGATCATCGATTCCAGCATCTGCGTCGCCACCACCACCGGCTTGCCGCTCTGCCGCGCCATGCGCGTCATCTGCTTCTGCACCGCCGGCACCTTCTCCAGCGGCATCTCGACGCCGAGATCGCCGCGCGCCACCATCAGCGCGTCGGCGATCTCGAGGATTTCGGCGAGGCGCGTGACGGCCTGCGGCTTCTCGATCTTGGCCATCACCGCGGCGCGGCCGCGCGTCACCTTCTTGGCGTCGGCGATGTCCTCGGGGCGCTGGATGAAGGACAGCGCCACCCAGTCGATGCCGGCATTGAGCGCGGCCTCGAGGTCGGAGCGGTCCTTGTCGGCGAGCGCCGAGGTCGGGATGGTGGTGTCGGGCAGGCTGACGCCCTTGCGGTCGGACAGGCGGCCGCCGACCTCGACGCGCGTCACCATGCGTTTCGGACCGGCCTCGGTGACGGTGAGGCGCACCTTGCCGTCGTCGATCAGCAGCGTGTGGCCGGCCTCGACCGCGGCGAAAATCTCCGGATGCGGCAGGTAGACGCGCCCGGCGTCGCCCGGCGCCGGATCGGAATCGAGCACGAAGCTGGCGCCGTTCGCCACCATCGCCTGGCCGCCGCTGAAGGCGCCGAGCCGCAGCTTCGGTCCCTGCAAGTCGACCAGGATGCCGATCGGGCGTCCGCTCTCACGTTCGATGCCGCGGATCGCGGCCACCAGCTCGCGCATGCGGTCCTGGCTGGTGTGGCTCATGTTGATGCGGAAGACGTCGGCGCCGGCTTCGAACAGCCTCCTGATCGTGGCGGCGTCGGAGGAGGCCGGTCCCAGCGTGGCGACGATCTTGGCGCGGCGCAGGCGTCGCATTACTGGCTGCCTTTGTTTGCCGGGCCCGGCGCCGACGGCACCGGCATCGGCGGGCGTGTGGTCGAAGGCGGCGCGCGGGTCGGCGCGGCCGACGGCGCGGCCTGCTCGGAACTGTCGGTCAGCTGCACGGTCCAGCTGCGCTGCTCGCCGGTGTCGACCTCGAAAAAGCCGGTGCGGTCGTAGCCGCGCGCCAGACAATCGCCGATGCCGCGAATGGTGAACTCCTTTTCACGCGAGCACATGAAGGCGCGGCCCGACCATTCGCCGCCGCGGTCGTAGTCGACCGCGTAGATGTAATAGTAGCGCGCAACCAGCGCGCCGCGCAGCAGCGTCTCGCAGGTCCGCGCCGGCACGTTCCACCAGCCCTCCGTGGTCCAGCCCTCGGCGTCCTTGTAGCCGAGCGCGATGCCGACCCGGCTGCCGGTGTTGTTGCACAGGCGGAAGTCGGCTCTAGCAGGCGCGGATGACAGCATGAACACCGCGATGATCGCGGCGATAACGGCAATCCGGCGCTTGGCGGCGATCGAGGGCAAGCGGGTCACGATTCGTCGATTATAGAGGCGGCGCGGTTGTCGCGGGAGCGGTCAAATTCTGTCGACGACGATGGCCCGGAAGTCGTTGACATTGGTGAAGGTCGGGCCGGGAACCACTAGGTCGCCCAGCCTGCCGAAAAAGCCCGTGGAATCATTGTCGGCGAGAAAGGCGGCGGCATCGAGGCCGAGCGCCTTGGCGCGCGCCGCCGTGCCGCCGTCGATAAACGCCCCCGCCGGATCACTGGCCGATCCCGACCCGCCGTCCGTCCCGTCGGTGTCCGCCGCCAGCGCGGCGACGCCCGGCATGCCGGAGAGCGCGACCGCCAGCGCCAGCGCGTATTCCTGGTTCGGCCCGCCGCGGCCCTGGCCCTTGATGGTGACGGTGAGCTCGCCGCCCGACAAGATGACGGCGCGCCTGCCCTCGGCGCGCAAGGTCCGCGCCAGCGCGGCGTGGCTGGCGGCGACCTCGCGCGCCTCGCCCTCGACGCGGTCGCCGAGCGGCACGCAGTCGTAGCCCGCCGCGGCGACGGCGGCTTGCGCAGCGCCGAGCGCATCGGCGGGCCGCGCCGCCAGCTTGAACGCGGTGCCGGCGAAAACGGCATCGCCGGGCTTGGGCGATTCGTTGTTGGCGTCGTTGAGCGCGCGCGTCACGCTCCCCGGCAGCGCCAGCCGGTACTTTGCCACGATGGCGCGCGCATCGGCGAGCGTGGTCGGATCGGGCACCGTGGGACCGGAGCCGATGGCGGAGGGGTCGTCGCCGGGCACGTCGGAAATGGCGACGGTCAAAAGCCGCGCCGGGTGGGCGTAACGGGCCAGCCGCCCGCCTTTGATGCGCGAGAGATGCTTGCGCACGCAATTGATCTCGGAAATGTTGGCGCCCGAGCGCAGCAGCGCCCGCGTCACCGCCTGCTTGTCGGCGAACGAAACGCCCTCGGCCGGCGCGATCCAGTTGGCGGAAGCGCCGCCCGACATCAGCACCAGCACGAGGTCGTCACGGCCGGCGCCGTCGGCCAGCGCCAGCGCGCGCTGCGCGGCCTGCAGCCCGGCCTCATCGGGGATCGGATGCCCGGCCTCGATCATGTCGACCACGCGCGTCGGCCGGCCATAGCCGTGGCGCGCGACCGCGACGCCGGCGAGCCGCTCACGCGGCAGCTTGCGCGTGTCGAGATAAAAGCCCTCCGTCACCTCGGCCATGGCGCCCGCGGCCTTGCCGGCGGCCAGCACCACGATGCGGCCTTTGGGCGGCTGCGGCAGCAGCGGCGGCAGGAACGATGCCGGGTGCGCCGCCGCTACCGCGGTGCGGAATAACGCCAGGAGAAAATCGCGCGGCTGTTGCGGCATGCCGCCGACCATAGCCGGAAACGGTGGGCTAAAAACAGCCGCCGATGCCGTTCCTTCGCGGCGCCGGATCGGCTAGCCTTCGCCGCAACAAAAAGACGTCCTGCTGGGGAGGGATACATGGCCGATCAATCTGTCGTTCAAGTCTCGCGTTTGCTCGACGAGCGCGGATTAAGCTCGTTCCACTTCAATCTGATCGTCTGGACGGTGCTGCTGTCGTTGATCGACGGCTACGACATCGCGGCCATCGCCTTCGCCGCGCCGCATATCGTGCGCGAGTGGAACGTGACGCGCGGCGCGCTCGGCCCGGTGTTCAGCGCGAGCCTGATCGGCATCCTGTTCGGCTCCGCCGTGTTCGGCTGGATCGGCGACAAATACGGCCGCAAGGCGGCGCTGATCGGCGCCAACCTCTTGTTCGGCGTCTTCACCTACGCCGCCGCGCACGCCACCAATCTCGACCAGATGTTCTGGCTGCGCCTGCTCGCCGGTCTCGGCATCGGCGGCGTCATCCCCAATATCGTCGCCATCAACGCCGAATCGGCGCCGCGCCGGCAGCGCGCGACGCTGGCGCTGATCGCGGTCGGCTTCGTGCCGATCGGCGGCGCCATCCCCGGGTTCGTCGCCGCGGCGCTGGTGCCGACGCACGGCTGGCAGATCCTGTTCACCATCGGCGGCATCGTGCCGATCGTGCTGGCGCTTGCCGGCATCTTCTGGCTGCCGGAGTCGATCAAGTACATGGCGCTGCACGAGAGCCAGCGCGGCAAGATGGAGAAGCTGATCGCCTCGATCCAGCCGGGATACAAGGTGCCGGCCAATGCGCGCTTCGTCATCGAGGACGAGAAGCAGCAATATCCGGGCTTCAACCCGAGCCATCTGTTCAAGGAAGGGCTGGCCGTCATCACGCCGCTGCTGTGGCTGCTGTTTGCCCTCAACCTCATGGGCTACTTCTTCCTGCTGTCGTGGACGCCGACGCTGGTCGCGGCGCTGAAGCTGCCGCCGCAGGCCGGCGCCCTTGCCGGCGCTTCGATCCAGGTCGGCGGCACCATCGGCTCGCTGCTGCTGGCGCGCTGGTTCCAGCGCCAGCGCTTTGCCGCCATCACCATCGTCTTCGTGCTGGCGGTGCCGGCGGTGGCCTCGATCGGCTATGCCGGGCTCTCCTCGCAGACCGCCCTGCTGATCGCCACGTTCTTTGCCGGCTTCTGCGTGCTCGGCATCCAGACCGGCATCAACGTCGCCGGCGCGCTGATCTATCCGACCTCGCTGCGCGCCAACGGCTCGGGCTGGGAGCTGGGCATCGGCCGTATCGGCTCGATCGTCGGGCCGCTGCTCGGCGCCTTGTTCGTCGGCCTGCCGATCGAGCACCTTTACGTGTGGTCGTCGCTGCCGTTCGCGGCCGGCGCCGTCATCTGCTTCCTGGTCTACCGGCTCAATAGCGCGCGGCTGAAGGAGCGGCCCTACCTGGTCGAGCAGGAGGCGGTGGCGCCGGCCGAATAAGGCCGCCGTCCCGTCATGGCCGGACTTGTTCCGGCCATCCGCGCCTTTACATTAGGCGGCAACGAAGGCGTGGCTGCCCGGCACCAAGCCGGGCATGACGGAGACATCGATGGACGACAAAACCCGCACCGAGCTCGAAGCCGCGGTCTACCGGCGCCTGGTCGAGCACCTGCGCGCGCGCACCGACGTGCAGAACATCGACATGATGAATCTCGCCGGCTTCTGCCGCAATTGCCTGTCGAACTGGATGAAGGACGCCGCCGACGCCAAGGGCGTGCCGATGTCCAAGGACGAGAGCCGCCAGATCGTCTACGGCATGCCCTACGACGAGTGGCGCAAGAAATACCAGAAAGAGGCCTCGACCGAGCAGAAGGCCGCCTTCGAAAAGGCAAGGCCGCAGCACTGAGCTGTCAACAGGTGTGAATGTCGGGGGCTTCGCCGCATCGCGCACAGCGCGGCAAGGCGATTCGCTCTATGACTGCCCGATGACGTGACGCTATTCGGGAGACTGCCATGCCTGCCACCGCCGCGGCAAACCAAGAAAAGCCCGCCACCCGCTTCGCCAAGGACCAGCTCAAGGCGATCATCGAGCGCATCGAGCGGCTGGAGGAGGAGAAGAAGGCGACGTCCGACGACATCCGCGACGTCTACGCCGAGGCCAAAGGCAACGGTTTCGACGTCAAGGCGCTGCGCTCGATCGTGCGGCTGCGCAAGCTCGACACCGACGAGCGCAGAGAGCAGCAGGAAGTGCTCGAGACCTACATGCACGCGCTGGGGATGGTGCAGTAGGACAATCGGAAGCAAGCGTTGCCACTTGCTCTCTTTCCCTCTCCCTTGTGGGAGAGGGTGGCTCGCGCGGAGGGAATCCGAGCGCGAGCCGGGTGAGGGGGCTATACGCTCAATCACATCCGGCCCCTCACCCGCCTCGCTCATGCTGACGCATTCGCTCGGCACCCTCTCTCACAAGGGGGGAGAGGGTAAGCGCGCGGGCCGCTGTTTCCGGAAAAATTACCGCAGCGAGGCGGTGGTCTGCGTGGTGAAGGTGGCGGTGGCGACGAACACCACCGCGCTGCCGGAGAAGCTGTCGGTGGTCATGCCGAGCTGCGGATCGGCCGAGAAGCTCATCAGCACCGACTGCTCGGGCTTGCGCAGCAGGTCGTGCAGCCAGGCCGGGTTGAGCTCGCCGAGCCGCGTCGTCGTCATGAAGCCGGTGACGCTCGGCGTCAGCATGGCGGCGCGCAGCCAGGGGCTGTCGGCGCGCTGGCCGCCGATCGCCATGTCGGGCGCCTTCACCGCGACCGTGGTGTTGCCCGCGGCCGGCATGACGCTCGCCTCGCGCGCCAAGCGCGGCACGCCCTCGCCCATCGGCCGCACCCGCGTCGCCGTCTGCGGCTCGGCGGCCGGCGCATAGGCCATGGCGCCGGCGGGCGCCGTCTCGGCGGCGGCGACCTCAAGCGGCGGCTTGTCCTTGATGACGTCGCCCCAGATGTTCCGGCTCTCCACCACGTCGCCCCAGATGTTGCGGGTCAGAGCCGGGGGGCTCGCGACCGAGGCGGTCACCATCGGCTCGGCCGTCTTGGCGGCGGCCGCCGCCGCCATGATCACGCCGTTCGGCCGCGCCACCGGCAGCGGCACGATGCGCCTGGTGACGACGGGCTTGGCCGGGACCAGGCTTGCCACGGCGACGGGCGTGCGGGCTTGGCGCGCCGCCGGCTGCTCGCTGACCTCATCCTCGTCCTTGCCCGTGCCGAACAGCTTGGCAAAGAAGCTGCGCTTGCGCGGCTCCTCCTCCTGGGCGTTGGCCTGCGCCAGCACGGCCTGCTGCTCCTGCGCCTCGGTGATGACGCCGGCATCGCGCGCGGCGGCGAGCGAGACGGAATTCGGTGCGTTGCCGTGGCGCTCGACGTCGGCGAGCGCCAGCGCGTAGTTGCGCAGCGGCTTGCCGTCGGCGGGAACGTGCACGGTGCGGCCGTCGGGGAAGATCCGCTCCAGCTCGTTGCGGGCGATGCGCGGCCAGTGCCGCACCAGGCCGGTATCCATGTGCACGAAGGGCGAGCCGGAGGTCGGGTAGAAGCCGACGCCGCCGCGCTGCAACTTGAGGCCTTCGGCCCTGATCTTGGCGAGCGGCACGCCGGGGATGAAGAAGTCGATGGCGTGGCCTTCCATGTGCTCGCTGTGGCGCGCCACGCCGTTCGAGCGCGCGCGCAGCATGGCGTTGGTCTCCGGCGAGCGGTAGCCGCAGATGATCTGGATCGGTTGATTGGCGTCGAGGTCGCGATAGACCTCCCACAGCAGGTCGAACAGGTGGGGATCCATCTTGACGTCGCGTTCCTTGCGCCAGTCGCGCATGAACCAGTCGAGCTTCTGCAGCGCGGCGTCGTCGTAGCGGCCGTCGCGCTTGAAGGTGATGGTGATGTCTTCGCCGGTGTGGACGTGATGGAAGGAGAGGGTGCGGGTGTCGCCTTCGGCGGCGGCGTTCTGCAGGGAATTGCTGGCGCCGATGATGAGCGCTCCGGCCATTCCCACCCGGGAGCCGACGCGCGCCAAGCTCAAGGCAAAAGAGTGCTTACGCACGCGACCGGGCACCGCAAGGTTCCGTGAAATCCGTCCCACTGTCGTCGCCACGCCCCAGCGGCCGTCGCCACGACGACCGGCAGTGTTTATCGGGATCGGTTAACGCGCCCTTACACGGGCGGTCCCCGGGTTGATCCCTCGTACCCGGCAAAGATGGCCGAAAATGGCCAAGACCTGCGGCTTCGGGAAATTCGACCGGAAAACGCTTCCGGCCGGGTCTTTGGCCCGGCCGGAGCGGTATTACGGTCCCGAAATCGGGGTCAGCGGAAGAGCTGCTCGAAGAACTTGAACGGATTGAGCGCCTCGCGCCGCTCCACCCGCTGCAGGATCTCCTGGTTGCTCTTGGCGGTGGCGAGGTCGCGCTTGGGATCCTGCGGCGGCGGCAATTCCGCGATCTTGCGCTCGTCGCTGTGCAGGATGCCGTGGATGCGCGCGTCCATGCCGTAGATGTCGTCGCGCAGCTGCAGCTTGCCCTCGTCGTCGACGAAGGCGGTCTGGTAGGTGAGGTGCACCCTCGGCTGGCGCTGCAGCTTGAAGATCTTTTCCTCCTGGCCGAACAGCGAATAGAGCTGCCGGCTGTCCGGCGTCGGCCCGTTCATCGCCAGATGCAGCATGACCTGGCCGAACATGGTCGGGTCCTCGACGCGCATGCAGCCGTGGCTGAAGGCGCGGCGGTCGGCCTTGAACAGGTTCTTTTCCGGCGTGTCGTGCAGGTAGACCTGGAACTTGTTGGGGAAGTTGAACTTGATGCGGCCGAGCGCGTTGGCGGCGCCGGGCGGCTGCACCACGTTGATGTTGCCGTCGGGACCCTTCCTCACCTCGAGGCCGAGGCGGTCGAAGATGTTCGGGTCGCTGGCGTATTGCGGCAGCAGCTCGTTCTGGATGATGGACTGCGGCACGTACCAGGACGGATTGACGATGACGGTGTCCATCGAGGCGCTGGTCAGCGGCGTCGGCGTCTGCGGCTTGCCGGCGACGATCTTGGTGCGCCACACCACGCGGTGGTTGTCGACGACCTTGAGCGTGTAGTCGGGCACGTTGACCATGACGTAGGTCGGCCCGAGGTCGCGCGGCAGCCAGCGCCAGCGCTCCATGTTGGCCTGGATGGTCTCGATCACCTGGCTCGGCTTGGGGCCGTTGATCGCGGCGATGGTCTTGGCGTCGACGACGCCGGTCGGCTTCATGCCGGCGCTGGCCTGGATGTTGCGGACGGCATTGTAAAGCGCCTTGTCGTAGACAAGGTCGTCGGCCTTCACCAGCTTGACGACCTGGCGGCCGTGCTCGCGCACCACCATCCGGCTGTCGGCCGGGGCATTGGTTTTCAGCTTGCTGCGCAGCGCCGGCACGCGCGGGTCCTTGGCGCCGGGCTTGATCGGCTGGCCGTCGGCGATGAAGTCCTTGGGCTCGCCGGCATCGGCGCTGGCGTTGCGCAGCTCGGCGAGCTTTCGTTTCAGGGCGCGGAAGCCCTCGTGCGGCGGATCGAACGAATCGAGCGTGGCGTTGATGTCGGAGCTCGCGGCGATCTTGCGCAGCATGTCGCCCGGCTCCGGCGGCTTGGTGCCGTAGTCGATCTCGACCGCGACGCGCGTCGGCGCGATGCGGCCGCTCTCCATGTTGCGGGCAAAAGCGAGCACCGAATGGGTGAGCTTGACGTCGCTTGCGGCCGCGCCGTCGGCACCGCCGCCGAAATCCGGCACCGGGTAGTCGGCGGCATCGAGCCCTTCGTCGGCCGCGCTCTTGAGACGCGCGATCGCCTCCCTGGCGCGCGGCGTCAGCTGGCCGTCGCGGATCCAGAGCGGCGCGTAGTTGCGGGCGGCGTAGACGCTCTCGATCGCCTGGCGCTCGGCGGCGTTTTCGATGCGGCGGTCGAGCTGCTTGCCGCCGACGATGGCGCGCAGGCGCTCGCTGATCTGGCCGTCGCTTGCCGAAATGGCCTTGCCCGGCGCGTCGCTGCCGACGTTTTGCGTCTCGCGCGGTGCCGGCGCCGGCAGGCGCGGGGCGGCGGCGCGCGGCGTCTCGAGGCGCGGCGCCTCGACCGGCGGGGTGGCGTCGTCTTCGCGCGCCGGCGGCGGCGTCGGCGCCGCGTCGCGCTGGCGGAACACGGGGCTGCGGCCGTTGAGCGACGGCGGCGGCGCCACCGCCGACTCGACGCGCGGGTCGGCGAAAACGTCGGCCGGCGCACCGACGATCAGCGCCAGCATGGTGCCGGCAAGCAGACGGCCGTAACGATTACGCATCACTGCACTCCACTGAACCGCTTCGGTAGAATTCGCGCAGCCGCATTTACGGGACGCGCCCGCCTGGCGCCACGCATGGCTCTGCATTGCTATTATGCGCCGCGGCACCCGTCGCGACGAATGAAATTCGCCGGCGCGCGCCGTTAACCTGCGATCAAAGCTAACGTGGAACGCGCGGTCGCTAAAATTTTAACGATCGGCCGTTAACCAACGCGGGTTCAGACCGCGGCCGCGCTCTCGTTTACTTTCGTGCCGGCCGCCGCCTCGCCGCCGTCGAGGCCGTCGAGCTTGCGATAGAGCGTCGAGCGGCCGATGCCGAGGCGCCGCGCCACCTCCGACATCTGCTCGCGGTAGTGCGCGATGGCGAAGCGGATGACTTCCCGCTCGATCTCGTCGAGCGGGCGCACGTCGCCTTGCGCGTCGGTGAGGCGCAGCGTCGGCGCCGAATTGGTAAACGCCGCCATCTTGCCGTCGCGCGGCTCCGGCCAGTCGGCCTGCATGGCGGGCGAGGGCTCGATCGTCGGCTGGGCGTCGGCGCCGCCGCACTGCGCGGCAATCTGCGGGAATTCGCCGGCGCCGATCTCCTCGCCGTCGGCCAGCACCACCGCGCGGAAGATGGCGTTCTCGAGCTGGCGCACGTTGCCGGGCCAGCGGAAGCCCGACAGCAGCGCCAGCGCCTGCGGGCTCAAGCTGCGCGCGCGCTTGCCTTCCTCGGCGGCGATGCGGGCGAGGAAATGCCGCGCCAGTTCCGCGATGTCCTCGCTGCGCTGGCGCAGCGGCGGCACGGCGATCGGATAGACGTGCAGGCGATAGAACAGGTCCTCGCGGAAGCGCGAGGCCTTGACGTCGGCGATGAGATCGCGGTGCGTGGCCGAGATAATGCGCACGTCGACCTTCACCGGCTTGCGGCCGCCGACCGGCTCGACCTCGCCTTCCTGCAGCGCGCGCAGCAGCTTGACCTGCGCCGGCAGCGGCAATTCGCCGACCTCGTCGAGGAACAGCGTGCCGCCGTCGGCCTCGACGAATTTGCCGATGTGCTTTTCGGTGGCGCCGGTGAAGGCGCCCTTCTCGTGGCCGAACAAAATGGATTCGACGAGGTTCTCCGGCAGGGCGCCGCAATTGACGGCGACGAAGGGCTTGGCGCGGCGCGCCCCCGAGCCGTGGATGGCGCGCGCGATCAGCTCCTTGCCGGTGCCGGACTCGCCTTCGATCAGCACCGGAATGGCGGAGGCCGCCGCCTTCTCGGCCGCGCGCAACACCGGCTTCATGGCGGGGGAGCGGGTGACGATATCGGCAAGGGTGAGCGTGCCGTCATGCTTGCGCTGCAGCCGCTTGACCTCGCCGGCGAGCCGCCGCGCGGCGATGGCGTTGCGCAAGGAGACTTGCAGGCGCTCGGCGCCGGCCGGCTTGACCACGAAATCGGCGGCGCCCGCGCGCATCGCCGACACCACATTGTCGATGCCGCCATGGGCGGTCTGCACGATGACGGGGGTGTCGCAGCCTGCCTCGCGCATGCGCGCCAAGACGCCGAGGCCGTCGAGATCGGGCATCACCAGATCGAGCACGACGCAGTCGATGGGGGCGTCCTGGGCGGTCAGCATGTGGGCGGCGCTGTCGCCGCCCTCCGCCACCAGGGTGCGGTAGCCGAAGCGCTGCACCATATTCTCCAGCAGGCGGCGCTGCACCGGATCGTCGTCGACAATGAGCACGGTTTCGGACATGCCTTACCCCCTTCGAACCCCTCGGAACCCCTTGTGGCTGTGCCGATTTGGTGCAATGTCGCCGGTCTCGCTTAATGGCCCCTTAAGCGGGCCGGTGAAATTGCGGCCGCCGCCGCCATCGTCCGGTCACGGTCGGCCCCCGTAAATGATCCCTTAATCCTGTCGCATCCTGCCGCCACCGATTGCCCCTCATGCCCCGACGCTCCCCGCTGAAGAAGTCCAAGCCGGCAACGAAACTCGGCGCGCTGCCCGAGTGGAATCTTGACGACCTCTATCCCGGCATCGACAGCCCGCGCATCGCGCAGGATCTGGCGCAGGCGGACCGCGACTGCGCGGCCTTCGAGCAGGACTTCAAGGGCAAGCTGTCGGCCATGGCCGCGGGCGAGCGCGCCGGTGCATCGCTTGCCGAGGCGATCAGGCGCTACGAGGCGATCGACGACCGGCTCGGCCGGCTCATCTCCTATGCCTCGCTGCTCTATGCCGGCGACACCACCGATGCCGGGCGCGCCAAGTTCTACGGCGACGTGCAGGAGCGCGTCACCGCGGCCTCGATCCATCTGCTGTTCTTCACGCTGGAGCTCAACCGCGTCGACGACGCCGCGCTCGACGCCGCCATGCGCGATCCGGCGCTCGGCCATTACCGGCCCTGGATCGAGGACGTGCGCAAGGAGAAGCCGTACCAGCTCGAGGACCGCGTCGAGCAGCTGTTCCACGAGAAGTCGATGACCGGCTATGCCGCCTGGAACCGGCAGTTCGACGAGCTGATCGCCTCATTGCGCTTCAAGGTCGGCGGCAAGGCGCTCGCCATCGAGCCGGCGCTCAATCTCCTGGTCGACGCCGACGGCAGGAAGCGCAAGGCGGCGGCCGAGGCGCTGGCCAAGACCTTCAAGGACAATCTCCGCCCGTTCACGCTGATCACCAACACGCTCGCCAAGGACAAGGAAATTTCCGACCGCTGGCGCGGCTTCAAGGACGTCGCCGACGCGCGGCATCTGGCGAACCGCGTCGAGCCCGAGGTGGTCGAGGCGCTGGTCGCCGCGGTGCGCGCCGCCTATCCGAAACTGTCGCATCGCTATTATGCGCTGAAAGCCAAATGGTTCGGCAAGAAGACGCTGCCGCATTGGGACCGCAACGCGCCGCTGCCGACGGTCAAGCAGCGCACCATCTCCTGGGCCGACGCGCGCGCGACCGTGCTCACCGCCTATGGCGCCTTCTCGCCGAAGATGGCGGAGGTCGCCGATCAGTTCTTCACGAGGCGCTGGATCGACGCCGGGGTGCGCCCCGGCAAGCAGCCGGGCGCCTTCGCCCATCCGACCGTGCCCTCGGCGCATCCTTATGTGCTGCTCAACTACATGGGCAAGCCGCGCGACGTCATGACCCTGGCGCACGAGCTCGGCCACGGCGTGCACCAGGTGCTGGCGGCGCCCAATGGCGCGCTGATGGCGCCGACGCCGCTGACGCTCGCCGAGACCGCGAGCGTGTTCGGCGAAATGCTGACATTCAAGAAACTCCTCGGCGCGACGCGCGACAAGAAAGAACGCAAGGCGATGCTCGCCGCCAAGGCCGAGGACATGATCAATACGGTGGTGCGGCAGATGGCTTTCTACACCTTCGAGCGCAAGGTGCATCTGGAGCGCAAGAATGGCGAGCTTACCGCTGATCGCATCTGCGACATCTGGCTGGAGGTGCAGCGCGAGAGCCTCGGTCCGTCGATCGATATCCGCCCGGGTTACGAAGTGTTCTGGACCTACATCCCGCACTTCATCCATTCGCCGTTCTATGTTTACGCCTATGCCTTCGGCGATTGCCTGGTGAACTCGCTCTACGCGGTTTACGAGAAAGCCAACGAAGGTTTCGCCGAGCGTTATCTCGCCATGCTCGCCGCCGGCGGCACCAAGCATTACACCGAGTTGCTCAAGCCCTTTGGGCTGGACGCCCGCGATCCCCATTTCTGGCAGGGCGGGTTGGGCGTGATCGAGAAGCTGATCGATGAGCTGGAGGCGATCGACCGCTCTTAGAACGTAGCAATATGCAACGTTGACATTTTCATCTCCAGGCCTTATATTTTCGTTGGTAACGAAGGAAAATGCTTATGAATCAAACCCATGTCGCATTTTTCGAACGGGCAGAGGCCAAGCCCATCGAAGAAACCCTCAGGCGGCCAGAGCTTATTCCCCAGTACGAGCTTATGAGCCGGCTGGAAATGCCAGCGGTGCAGGCGGTGGTCTGGGAGCTTGAGTCTCTCCTCGAAGATTTTGATCCCGGGACGCGCGATTACGCCATTCAAAGTTCGGGAGCGCTTATAGGCGACATTCTCACCTCACGTGGATTTCGTATTGCGCGCGGCAAGCGCGGGGAAAAGAAACGTGGACGGGTCCGCAAAGCGCGTTTCATTAAATCCGGAACGATCTGGGAGCCTCCTTCGGCCTCCGGAACAGATCACCGTGCGCGATTTGATGCGATCGTCGAAGACATTATGGTCCGCTATCGTACGACTCTCGAAGAGTTGGCGAAGTGAATGCGGAGCCGGAGTGGCTCACGCTCGAAGATGTGCTAAGGGCGCATAGCCGCCAACTGCAAATCTTCGGCGGGGCATCCGGCATTCGTGACCAAGGCGCGTTAGAATCCGCGCTAAGCCGACCCATAAACAAGTGGCAGTATGAACAAGCTGAATTCCCGGAATTGGCGGCGGCGTACGTGTTTGGCATCGTCCGAAACCATCCGTTCGTTGATGGGAATAAGCGTGCCGGTTTTATGGCAATGACGGGCTTTTTGCTCTTGAACCATGTGAACTTCGAGCCTGATCCAATCGAAGCGACGGCCATTGTTTTGGGGCTTGCTTCAGGCGAAATCGACGAAGCCGGCGTTGTTCGTTGGCTAAAAGACAACTGGCCGAAGTTGTAACGTCGCCCGATGACCGACCGCGAACGTAACCGCCTCTCCGCCCGCGCCAAGCGTTACGCGCGCGTCGGCGCCAATGTCGGCGGCGTCGCCGCGAAGATGGCGGGCGCGCGTTTCCTCGGCATGGACCTCGACCGCGCCAAGAATGCGCTCGATCTCGCCGCCGCGCTCGGCGGGCTGAAAGGCCCGATTATGAAGGTGGCGCAGCTTCTCTCCACCATCCCCGATGCGCTGCCGCCGGAATACACGCTCGAACTCGCCAAGCTGCAAAGCGAAGCGCCGCCGATGGGCTGGGCTTTCGTCAAGCGTCGCATGAGCGCCGAGCTTGGCTCCGACTGGCAGAAGAAATTCGCCGGCTTCGAGCACGCCCCCGCCGCCGCGGCGTCGCTCGGTCAGGTGCATCGCGCGCAGTCGCTCGATGGCGCCGCGCTTGCCTGCAAGCTGCAATATCCGGACATGGAATCCGCCGTCGAGGCCGACCTCAAACAGCTGCAATGGCTGTTCGCGCTGCGGCGGCGCATGGATCCGGCGATCGACACCACCGAGATCGCCCAGGAGGTCGGGGCGCGCCTGCGCGAGGAACTCGATTACCACCGCGAAGCCCGGCATGTGGCGCTCTATCGCGCCATGCTGGCGGATCAGGATCAAATCCGCGTGCCGCGGGT
>DASRGB010000082.1:0-56273 GCA_035651255.1 Pseudolabrys sp. | reverse complement strand
ATAGGCGCCGGCCTGCGCCGGCTCGCCGCCCATGATGCGCGGCTTGGGATCGAGCAGGCGTGTGCGCGTGGCGAGGAACTGCCTGGCGTCGCGAACCACCAGCGGCTCGGCGCCCTCGGCGGCGGCGCCGCGGCGCGGATAGAGCGTCACCGGCCCGAGCTCCTGGAGCGGCGCGGGCCCGTTCGCGGCGGTCTGCGAAGTGCGCGGTTCCGCAGCGGCCGAACGCTGCCGCGGGGCGAATTTCTGGCCGTTCTGGGGAACCGGCGGCCCCGCCGGCGCGGCGGTGGTGGCCGGCGTTGCCGCAGGGGTCGGCGCCGGCGGACCGGTGGCGACCGGCGTGCGTTGCCCGCCGATATGATCGGCCACCCAAGGCTGGATCATCGAGACGCGGGTATAGACACCGAGCTTCATCGGCCGGGCGCAGCCTTCGCCCCAGCTGACGATGCCGGCCTGGAAATAGCCGCCCTGGCCGTCGGCAACCACCAGCGGCCCGCCGCTGTCGCCCTGGCAGGAGTCATGGCCACCCTCAGCAAGGCCCGCGCACACCATGGTGTCGGTGACGGCGCCGCCATACGCGGCGAGGCTGTTGCACACCTTGGTAGCAGCGATCTGTACCGTGACGTGGTGCAGCACATTGGACACCTCCAAGCCCTCTCCGGTCAGACCCCAACCGATGACGACCGCAAGTCTGCCGGCGTCGGCGAGCCGGTCGGCATCGGCCGCCGTCAACAGGCGCAGCGGCGGCCCGGGAAATGTAGCGCCGAGATGCAGCAGCGCGACGTCGTCGTCATTGGTGTTGCCGTCGTATTTTTCGTGCACGACGATGCGGTCGACCGGATAGACGCTGCCGCCGCTGTCCAGCCGGTTGCTGCCGCCATAAACCTGGATCGAGTTCGCTGAGAAGGCGTCCGTCGCCGTGCCGCTTTTGACGCAGTGCGCCGCAGTCAACACCCAGTCGGCGGCGACGAACGTGCCGCCGCAGAAATGACCGGCGCGCGGCGCGATGCCTTTCAACCCGACCGAGGCCATCCACGGATAGACGCCGTTTGGCGTCGGGTGCCCGCCCATGATCCGCGGGCCCGGCTCGATCAGCCGTGTGCCGAGCGAGATGCTGCGCACCGCATCGCGCACGACCAGCGGGGTATCGTTGGCGGCCCGAGGGTACAGCAGGCGCGGACCGAGCGGCTGATAGAATTGCGCATGCAGCGTTTGCGCGCCGCACAGCACCGCGGCGGCCGCCACCGCCGCCACACGCAGCGCGCGGCGCATGCCGCTACGACCGGGGAGCGCCGATCGTCTCTTCGATCCAGGCGCGGTACTTGGCGACATTGACGTAGACCCCGGGATATTGCTTCTGCGCGCAGCCGGCCCCCCAACTGGTGATGCCGACCAGCACCGGCCGATCGTCGATATAGCTGATCGCCGGACCGCCGCTGTCGCCCTGGCAGGCGTCGGCCACGCCGATGCCGGCGCAGAACATCTTGTCCGTCACTAGCCCGTCGTAGATCTTGTTGCACGTAGGGCGATCGACGACATCGACGTACGCAAACAGCAGGGTGTTCGAGATCGCAGCGTCGGCGCTAAAGCTTGCCGTGCCCCAGCCGACGATACCCAGCTTTTCGCGCGGCACGAGCAGCGTCGCCGCCTGCGTTTCGGTGACGATAGCCAGCGGCGGCTCGGTGAACGGTTCCGCGACCTGCAACAACGCCAAGTCGTTTTCCGGTACGCCCGGCACAATCAAGCGTCGCTCCGGATGCGTGACGATCCGCACCACCGCCGTCACCCTGCCGCCGTGGAACAGGACCTTGGTGCCCGACAGAATTTGCAGTTGGTCCGGGTCGAGTACCGCGATCGTTGCCTTGCCGTTGGTCCATTGCGCGGTGCCAATGCAATGCGCAGCGGTCAAGATCCAGTGCGGCGCGACGATGGTGCCGCCGCAAAAGTGCCCGAATTGTGGGGGTATCCCGCGTATGCCGATCGAGACCGACTGCGGCAGCGCCCCGTTCGGCGAAACGCTCGCCGTGCCGGTAAATGTCCGCGGCACTTCGCTGGACCTCAATCGCTCGACCTTGTCCTTATAGAGCTGAAAAACCAGCGGCAAGGACCGCACCACAGTATTATCGGCGTGAGCCGTCGCGCATGCGGCGACTGCGGCAGCCGCGATCATCCCGCGCAGTCGAAGCGGCCTAATCCTCATGAGCCGCCCCCGTTGGCCTCGATGGTGCTCTTGATCCAGGGTACGTAAGGTCGCACATCGAGATAGACGTTCTGCTTGCCGGAGGCGGGCGGGCAGACCGTGGTCCACGCCACCAGGCCGGCGAGATAGCGTCTTCGATTGGCGTCGTAGAGAGCGATCGGTGCGCCGCCGAAACGGTAGCAGGTGTCATGGAACAGATAGAGCGAGCTGGCGCAGAACGCATTGCTGTCGCGCAGCTCGGGAAAGCCGGTCTCGCTGAAGCAGAGCCGCTCGTCGCGCACCACCGCCTGGATTAGCTGCAGCGACCCGAGCGTCTGCCGCTCGAGCAACAGGGCATTGGTAACCCCCCAGCCCAGGATGTGGGCGACCTCACCGGCCTGTTCGGCAATTGGCGGACCGTCAAGCGAAATCGGCGGACCCGGGCGCTCGCCCCGGGTGTCGATCCTGATGAGCGCGATGTCGTTCCTCAGTGTGCGTGGATTGAACTCCGGATACGGCACCACTTGCGTCACGGCATATTTCGCCCCCGGTTCGGCCAGCCGTTGCGCGCCGGTCAGCGCGTAGACATCGGGATCGAGCGGCCAGCGCCGCTGCCAGGCAAAGGTGCAATGCGCAGCGGTGAGCACCCAAGCCGGCGCCACCAGCACGCCGGCGCAGATATAGCCTTCCTGCGGCGGTCTGCTGCCCTCGACCAGGGCGACAATCCACGGATAAACCCTGATCGAAACCAGGTCGGTTGAGCGCGTTTCCGACGGGCCGGCGTCCGGCTCGAGCGGCACCGACGTCCGGCCGCCAGGCCTGGGGGCGGCGTTGTTCGGTGGGTAGGTCGACGGCGCGTTGAGCACGCCGCGCAAGTCCTCGATCACGTCCTCCTCGCGCGAAATCGCGCCGGCGCGTTCGCGCGCGAAAGGCGCCAGCGCCGCGGCCGCCAGGGCGACCAGCAGAATGTAACTGCGTTTCATCGCGTCCCTCCGCTCAATCGGTGATGCCGCGGTAGCGGATCAGCCGATAGCCGTTGAGTTCGCTCGGCCGGTAAGTCGCTTCGCAGACCCCTTCGCATGGATAGCGGGTCGTCGATTCGAGCACGGTGAAGGCGGTGGCGCCGCCGGGCGCCAGGCCGGTGAACAGGCGGACGTGGTGCTGCGGCCAGTCGAAGGCGTCGCCGGGCTTGAGATCGGCGAGACGTTTGACCTCGTCGGCAACGTCGAGCAGTCCGCTGGTGCCGCGTTTCTCGATGCCCCACGCGCGCGACACGAAGCCGGAACAATCGGTGCCCGCTGAATCGGCAAAAAGGCAGTAGTTTAAAGCCGGACTGCGGCAGGTGCAGATGTTGCCGGCGAGCGCCCCGGCCTCGATCCGCACATGGTAGCTCTGCGGCGTATCCTCGCCGCCCCAGCGGTACGGCATCGGGCCGATGGTGGCGCCGACCAGGTCGCTCGTAAAATGGTGCGGCCTCAGCCAGAACCGTCCCTGCGACGGTTCGCAGGCATTGTCGATGCCGCGCCGCGCGTAATTCTCGGGCTGCATCGTCCAGTTGATTGCGAGAAAGGCGCGCGCGTTCCGCAACACGGCTTCGCGTGCGATCGGCGGCGTGGCGACCTTCACCGCGAAACGCAGGCCGCCGCTGTGGAAGGGCGTGAGCCTAACGCGGTCCACCTTGCTGTCGACGGCGATCTCGCGCAGGGCGCGGCCGAGGCCCGTCAGCTCGCGCAGGCGCAGGGGCCGTTGCAGCCGCGACGGATCGCCGAACTCGTATTCGCGGATCGTCACGCCGTTCGCGGTCGGCGCCAATGCACGAACCAGCCCCTTGTCGGTGATCGCGATGAAATCATGCGGCACGACGTCCAGGTCGTCGAGCGGTACGTAGACGATGCCGCTGAGGTTGCCGTCGGCGTCGTAGCGGCGCACGATGACGCGCACCTGAAGCTGCGGCGCCGCGGCCACGACCTCCTCGCTCACCACGTAACGGGTGTTGTTGGGCCCGCTGCCGACATCGTAGGCCTGCGCCAGCAAGCCGCCGGTGAGCGAGCGGACGTCGAGCGGCTTGCCGCCGCGTTCCACCTCGTCGTTCAAGACCAGCAGATCGCGGCTCTGACGCGTGAGCAGACCGGCGCGCCCGCCGGTGTCGGGCGTGATCGGCAATGGCTGCAGCGAGCGGATGGCGGCGGCGTCGATGTTGCGGGCGATGCTGATTTGCCGGCGGCCGCTTTTGTCGGTCAGGCGCACCGCGCTGGTGGTGGCGACGACGTCGGCGATGGCGAAGCCGGCCGGCAGCGTCGCGCGGCCGGTGATGCGGCCCTCGTCGTTGAAGAAAACGATGTCGTTGTCGAGAGGGTCCTGCGCCGCCTGCAATCCCGGGCGCAGCCAGAAGTAATGATCGGGCACTTGCCCGAGCTCGTCGGGGGCGCTGCGGACGACGTTCAGCGGACGCAGCTGGTCCGTCTCGGGGGCACCTGCCGGAAGCGGTGCAGCTTGAGCAGGCGGTGGTGCCGGTTGCGGCTGCGCGGGGTGCGCGTGTTGCGGCGCCGCTTGCACGTTGGGCGGGCTCTGTGCCGCCTCGCCGTGAGGTTTCACGGCCGCCGGCGCACGTTGAGAGCTCCAATTGTCGCGCGCGCGGGCGTTGGCCTGCATCGCCGCGTGCTCGGCCTGCACCGACACGCCCTCCGTCTGCGCGCCATGGGCGCCCTGACAGAGAAGCAGCACGCTCAGAATGAGAGCGACGCGAACCCCGAGTTGCGCCATGACGCTGTCCCCACGGCAGGTAGTATTCTTGTACTACCTCTAGTAGCTCTTTGGATTATGGGCGCTATCGGTGGGGCGCCAACGACATCATCAAAATACGCTTAAGCGGCACGGTTAACTGCGGCGGGTCGCCGCAACCGGGGCGGTAGGTTTATGCCACCGGGCGCTGGGCCGGGGCTCCTAAAACAAGCCAAATCTCTTTTGCTTAACGACAATTAACCGGAGCATGCGCGCTGCGGGCGCGGCAGCGGGCCGGCGAGTAACGAGTAACGCGTCAATGTCGACGGCGGATGACGGCCGACGCGGCAGCCCAGTTCCGCCGTCGAGTAAGGGCAAGGACATGCCGACCCGCGCTGGCAACGTCAGACGCGTTGAGCGCCGTTCGGCAACAAGGCCTCGCTTTGTCGAGGGCTGGCGCAAGGACGTCCAGCAGAAGGTCGCCGAGGCCAATGCGGCAGAGCCGCTCGACCTGACGCCAAGCAATCGCATCGACGTCTGGATGGCCAATCCGGATGCGCTGATGAAGGCTGAATCCAGCCTGACGCTGCTCAGCGAGTTGGACTGGGAGGCGATCAACCGCATCCAAGACCCGGCCAAGCGCCGCAGCGCCATCGCCGCGCGCGTGTTGCTGCGGATCGCGCTGTCTCGCGCCACCGCACACAAGACTGCGCCGTCGGACTGGCGCTTCGTCATCGACGGCAATCTGCGGCCGAGCGTTGCGCCCGGCCTGCCGCCGGTCCATTTCAGCATTTCGCACATCGACCAGCTGGTGCTGGTCGCGGTCTCGACCACGCTCGAGGTCGGCATCGACGTCGAATGCATCGATCAGAACGTCAGCGAGAGCCTGATCAGCAATTTCACCCATCTCGACGAGCACGACAGCGTCGGCGGCCTGCCGCGGCCACAGGAAATCCGCGAATTCCTGCGGCTGTGGACGCTCAAGGAGGCCTATACCAAGCTCGTCGGCAGCGGCCACGGCATGGATTTCAAGACGATCAAGTTCACGCTCGATCCGGTGCAGTTCAAAGGCCAAACCAAGCCCGGTAGCGCGCTGCAATTCGAAAATTTCTACGTGTCGAGCCAGCACAACCTGTTCCATGCGGCGCTGGCCATCCGCCATCCGGCAGGCGATGCCGGCGTCACCGAAGTGCAGATCATCAGCCTCGCCAGCGAGGACGGGGCGGGAAGCCACCATGCCGCGCCGCTCGAGTGCTGAAGCGATCCCGATCGCTGCCGTCGAAGATCGCGTAGCGCGTCTGCGGCCGTCGAACGACGAGCCGCAGCTGCTGCATGAATTCTTCGAGCATCAGGTGCGGCTGCGTCCCGGCCGGGCGGCGATCGAGTGCGCGGGCGAAACTCTAAGTTACGCCGAGCTCGACCGGCGTGCCGGCGTCTTTGCCGCGGCATTGCAGGGGCACGGCGTCGGTCCCGGCAGTCTCGTCGCGCTCTATGCCGAAAAGTCGACACGCCTGTTCGCCGCCATGTTGGGCGTGCTCAAGGCCGGCGCCGGCTACGTGCCGATCGATCCGAAATTTCCGGTCGCCCGCGTGCAGGGCATCATCGAGGATGCAAACGTCGCGGCGGTGATTTGCGATTTCGAGCTGGCGCGGACGCTGAATCCGCAATCGACCGTCAATGTGATGCTGCTCGAGGACGTCGGCGAAAAACCGGGGGAGGTTTTGCCGCTGCAGCCGCCCACGGTCGCTGCGGACGACGCCTGCTACGTGATCTACACGTCCGGATCGACCGGACGGCCGAAGGGCGTCGTTATCGAGCATCGCAACGCCGTCAACTTCGTGCGGTCGCTGCGCACGGTCTACAAGCTCACGCCGGACGATCGCGTCTACCAGGGCTTTTCCATCGCCTTCGACGCCTCGGTCGAGGAGATCTGGGGCGCCCTGTCGATCGGAGGCACGCTGGTGGTTCCGAGCAGCGAGGTCGCTCGCTCCGCGCACGACGCCGCCGAATTCATCAATGCCAAGGGCATCACGTTCTTTTCGACCGTGCCGCCATTCCTGTCGACGATCCCTGGCGACCTGCCGACGGTGAAATTGCTGGTGCTTGGCGGCGATGTCTGTCCGCAGGAACTCGCGCATCGCTGGGCGACGCACGGCCGGCGCATGCTCAACACCTACGGCCCGACCGAAGCGACGGTCGTCGCCACGGCGACGCAATGTGCGATCGGCGCGCCGGTTACGATCGGCGCACCGCTGCCGGGCTATACCGTCTACGTTCTCAACGAGCGTCTGGAGCAGGTCAAACCCGGCGACGCCGGCGAGCTCTTTATCGGCGGCGCCGGCATCGCGCGCGGCTATCTCAACCGCCCGGAACTAACCCTCGAGCGTTTCATCGCCAAGCCGCCGCATCTGCCGGGGCCGCCCGGCGAGCGCCTCTACCAGACGCGCGACCTCGTGCGCCGGCTGCCGAACGGCGAACTGCAATTTCTCGGTCGCGCCGACGCCCAGATCAAGATTCGCGGCTTCCGCGTCGAATTGTCCGAAATCGAGGCTGTGCTGATGGAGCACGCTGGCATTCGTGCCGCTGCTGTCACCATGGTCGAGTTCGGCAGCCTCAAGGAGCTTGCGGCCTATGTCGTCGCCGCCGGCAGCCTCGACCGCGACAGCGTCGGTGACATGCTCCGCGACCGACTGCCCGAGTATATGGTGCCGCGCTATCTCGACGTCGTCGACGACTTGCCGCAGCTGACGAGCGGCAAGGTCGACAAAAAACAGCTGCCGCCGCCAATGACCGTCCTCGGCCGTGCCAGGCGCGAGATCGCGGAGCCGGCGACGAGCACCGAGCGCGCCATCATCGAGGTCTGGCAACAGGTGTTCCAGCTGTCGCCGATTTCGGCCGACGACGATTTCTTTCTCGATCTGCGCGGTCATTCGCTGTTCGCCGCTCAGGCGGTGACCGAACTGCGGCAGCGCCTGCCGAACGTGCCGGTCTCGGTGCCCGATCTGTACGAATACCGGACCGCGCGGCGGCTCGCGCAGCACCTCGACGGCGCGCTTCAGGCCGCACCCATGGTAAAGGCGGTCATCGCCGGTGCTGGCGCGGAGCGCAAGGATGCCGGGCGCACGGCCGTGCGCGCTCCCGCTTCCCGTTTCCGCTGGGCTTGCGTCGCGCTCCAGGCCGTCGGCCTGCTGATTTTCTACGCCGTGGTGCTGGCGCCGGTGGCGTGCGCCGTCGTTCTGATCCTGATGGTACGTGACGGGCGCATGGCCTTTTACGATGCCACCTCCGTGGCGACGATCGGCGGATTTCTCATCTGGCCGACCTGGCTGTTTCTGAGCATCGCGGTAAAGTGGTTGGTTATCGGCCGCTACAAGCCCGGGTTTTACCCGGTATGGGGTGCCTATTATTTCCGCTGGTGGCTGGTCAGTCGCTTCCAGGAACTGAGCCTGTCGGGGATCTTCGTCGGCACGCCGCTGATGAATCTCTATTACCGGGCGATGGGCGCGAAAGTCGGCCGCCGTTGCTCGATCGACACGTCGCTGTGCACCGCCTTCGATCTGGTGAGCATCGGCGACGACACAAGTATCGGGCCGGAAACGCACTTGCTGGGCTACCGGGTCGAAAACGGCTGGCTGATCCTCGGCAAGGTGTCGATCGGTGCCGAGTGCTTCGTCGGCACGCATTGCTGTCTCGGCCTCGACAGCGTGATGAAGAACCGGTCGCGGCTCGCCGATATGTCGCATCTTGCCGACGGCGCCGTGATCGAGGCCGACGGCGGCATGCTCGGTTCGCCGGCAGAAAGCGCCAATGTCGATCTTGGCCTTCTGCAGGACAGCGTGCAGCCGGTGCGCAGCGGCACCGCGCGCGCATTCCTGTACGGCTTGATCCATCTGATGCTGATCTACGCAATGGGCTACATCTTGATTTTCGCCGTCGTTCCCGGCGTGGCACTCACCGGCTACGCCCTCTATCGCTACGGCGTTTATTGGGGCATCGGCGCGGCCTTCGCCGCCGTGCCGCTGTCGTTCGCCTGGTACCTGTTCATGGTCGTGGCGGTGAAGCGCCTGGCCATCGGCCGCATCAATCCGGGAATCTACCGGCAGTTCAGCAAGGATTACGTGCGCTACTGGTTCCTCGCCTATTTGCTCGCCAACACCCGCTACATCGTGCTGCCGATCTACGCGACGCTGTACCTGCCGCCGTTTCTGAGGATGCTCGGCGCCAGCATCGGGCGCGGCGTTGAAATCTCGACCGTCATTGCGGTCATGCCCGATTTGCTCGAGCTCGGCGACGGCAGCTTCCTCGCCGACGGCTGCATCGTCGGCGGCCATCGCAGTTATCTCGGCATGGTCGAGGTCAGGCGCAGCAAGATCGGCGCCCGTAGCTTCATCGGCAACAGCGCGCTAGTGCCGGTTGCGAGCCAGATCGGCAGCAACGCGCTGGTCGGCGTGATGTCGACGCCGCCGCAAGGCGCACGGAAGACGGGCGACGGCACGCGTTGGCTGGGATCGCCGAGTTTCGAGCTGCCGAACACGCAGGAAGTCAGCGGTTTCAGCGATCGCGATACCTACAATCCCGGCGTCTGGCTCGTGCTCGGCCGGCTGCTCATCGAACTGATCCGGCTCATGCTTCCGGGCGCGATTGTCGTTGCGGATCTGGTGCTGGTCTGCACCGCGATCGTTTATGCCTATTATCTTCTGCCGCTTTGGGCCCTGACGCCGGTAATGCCGGCGGTGGTGCTCATGTCGTCGTTTTTGACGGTCGCCGCGGTCGCCGCGTTCAAGCTGCTGCTGATGGGAAAATTCAAACCCGTGGTGAAGCCGCTGTGGAGCCCATACGTGTGGCTCAACGACGTCGTCAACGCCATCTATGAGGCGGTTGCGGCAACCGCAATGGCGCCGCTGATGGGCACGCCCTTCATTGTGCCGTGTTTGCGGATGATGGGGTGCAAGATCGGACGCCGGGTGTTTCTCGAGACGACGCTGTTTTCGGAGTTCGATCTGGTCAGGATCGGCGACGATGCCGCGCTCAATCTTGGCTCGACCATTCAGACGCATTTGTTCGAAGATCGCGTGATGAAATCGGATTATCTCACGATCGGGAATGGCTGCTCGGTCGGCAATATGGCGGTGGTCCTGTACGGCACCGAAATGCGGCCGGGCTCCTCGCTCGATGCGCTGTCCGTGCTCATGAAGGGCGAGGTGCTGCCGGCCGCGAGCGGCTGGACCGGTATCCCGACCAAGCGCGCAACGGTGTCGATTGCGAGTTTGGCCCCGTCATCGCCGACCAAATCCGCCGAGACGACCGAGCCCGCCGAGCGCTCAAAGCCGATGGCGGCCGCGGCGCCGCCAAAGCCCTTGGCGCCGCGAGAGCAGGCGATCCAAAGTCGTGTCGACCGGTTGCTGGCAACAACGCCGAAGGAGTCGGCCCAGCAGACCGGGAGCGGTTAGTTAGTTTGCTGCGCTCGACGGCGGGCGCTTATCTTTGCACGGCAAGATATAGGTGAAGCCGCGGAAATCACGGTAGTTCCGCCCGGCCTCGAAAGGTGAGATTTCGGCCGTGCCGTCCTTGCGCGGAGCGTCGAGTGACAGCAGCGACAAGGGATCGACGAGGCTTGCAGTCTGGTTGAACCAGTCGTTCCGTCCGAATTCGTTCTTGCGCCAGACGGTCGCGTCGTCATCGTCAACCGACCACACTTCCCAATGCACCTCCGGCAGGTAGCGCGGTTTGCCGCCGGGCCTGAAGACATTGGCCAGATGCTCGCCGCGCTCCACGCGCTGGCCGGCCGTCAGCGCGCGGATATCGCGGTAACGAAGGTGATCGAATTCCGAGTAATAGAATTCGGGGCCTTCCGTCAGGCCGAGATCGGAGCGTGTGTGGCGGACGATCAGTGCGCCCTCGCGGCCCCAACCCCAATTGGCCTGCCAGGCCGCCATAACGACGCCGGCGGCCGGAGAATAAATCGGCTCGCCGAGCCGGCCTGCGTCGATCCCGGAATGCGGTTCATCGCGCCTTGATCCGTCGACGTCGCTCAAGCTGGCGAATGTCGAGGTGATCGGCGAGCAGTCTTTGCCTGCGGGATAATGCGGCAGCAAGCCCTGTTGCGCGCCGACTGCGCCGTTGGGCGCGAAACGGTCCTGCCCGTTCGACGCCGAAACGCCGAGCACCAGTGCCACGGCACAGGCCGAGGCGATCAAGCGATGACTCATCTGACGGAAAACCGATGACTCCGAGATCGGGAACCAGTCGTCGTCAATCGCGGCGGCATCAAGGCGACTGCGGTCAGAACGGCCTGCTGATCTCGAGATGGCCGTAGGCGCCGGCCCCGACCGAACTGTCGTGCGCGTAGCCGCTGGAGATGGCGATTTCGACGCTGCCGATTTTGATTTGCGTCAGATGGCCGCCGACCCGCCATTGATCGTAGCGCAGGTCGCCCATTACCGAGGCTTCGGGGCCGAAGAACATGGCGCTGCCTTTGATGACCTCGTAGCCGAGCTTGGTGGTGGCATAATACGTCCCGAACGCTGTCGCATACTCGCCTTCGCCGTAGATCAGCGTTGCCGGCGTCGGGTTGATCGTCAAATCGACCCGCGCCTTGCCGCCGAACTGCGTGCCTTGGACGGGGTTTTCCTGGTCGACCGCCGACAGCGTGTGGCTTGCGGCATTGCCGCCGGCATAGATGCCCAATGAATAGTTGTCGCCCTCGAAGGCGTAGCCGGCCAGGAGATCGCCACTCGTCGTGGTCCCGCGGATGAACTGTCCGCCGGCGGGATATTTGTACCACCCGCCTTCGCCGAGCATGAAGATCCGGAAGCCCGAGCTGTCCAGATTGCCGAACGGCGCGATGATGGCGCCGCCCCAGCCGCTGTAGCTGTACTTGGATATATCGGTGCCGGTGAAGCCGACGGACTGGCTTGCCGGTGCACCGCGCGGCGCCGCCTTGAAGATGCCGGGATAGGAGACCGGCGCCGCCGGCGCGCCGAAATGATAGTTCAGGCCGGCCTTCACCGTCTGGATGCTCTGGTGGATCTCCTCGGTGAAGACATTGTCGCCGGCGTCCTTGAAGGTCACGGAGCGGCCGCCGAAATCCATGTAATTGTATTCGAGCTTCCACGACCAGTTCGGCGCGAAATAACTTTCGACGCCGCCGCCGACCAGCCAGCCGAAGCGGGTCTGGTCACCGAAGAACTGCACGCCGCAGGCGGCCGACACGCCGCCGACGGCGATCGGTTGCGAGCCGGAGCAGGTCGCGACGTTGTCGAAATGATCCTGCACCCAGGCAGCCCCGCCCTTGGCATAGAACAGCCAGGTTCCGTAAGGCAAGCCGAGACGACCGGAGACATCGGCAAACCATTGCGGCTTGGCCGAGCATAATTGGTCGCCGAATGTGAAGCAGGAGAAGCTGTCTTTCTTGATGTCGCTCCAGCTGAAATCGCCCTCGAGCCCGAGCATGAGCCAGTCGATCTGGTAGTTGTAGCCGAGCTGGAAGCCGGCGAGCGCGCCGGACGGTCTGACCTCGGCATCGACCTCGCCGTCGAAAACCGGGAAATTGTCGATGAACTTCTTCTCGCCCCACCCGTAGCCGACATGGAAGCCGCCGTAGAACCCGGTCCATGGCGCGGCGACGGGCTTCGGCGGCGCCTTGACAAACATCGACATGTCGGCGGCGAATGCGGCCGGACAGAGCAGGAGCGCAACTGCCAGTACCGTGGATAAAATCGTTCGCACGAGCACCTCGTATCTGCTGGCGCGGACACAGATACAGACGCGCGCGGTTAATCGCTTTTACTCATTCCCGGGCGCGCGGCGCAGGACGCCGAAGTTTCGCTTCCAGGATGCGAAGATTGTTCTTGATGATCTTGTTGTCCGGATCGCCTTTAAGCGCCTTCTCGAACTTGGCATGCGCGGTCTTGAAGTCGCCGCGCAGCATGTAGGAATAGCCCTGGTTGTTGAGGATCTGCGTGGTCTCGCCGGCGATGTGAATCGCCTCGGCATAGGCGCGGTCGGCAAGCTCGAAGCGGCGGTCCTTGTCGTAACTCGCGGCAAGGCCGATCCAGGCGGTGACGTTGTCAGGCGACTTTTCGACGGCTGCACGGAAGTAGTGTTCGGAAAGCCCGTAGTCGCCGCGATTGAAATGATAAAGGCCGCGGCCGACCGGTTCGCTGGTCGGTATGGAGGTGAGATCGAGTGGCTCCGACGCATCGAACGCATCCTCTCCGCTGCCCGACGTAGCCTCACCCAAGGTCTGACAACCCGCGAGGCCTGCGGCGGCCAGAACGATTGCAAGGCACCGCAACTGGCGCAAGGTGTCGACGCCGTACATCATGGACCGACTGACCTTCCCACTAACGACCCGCCTCCGACGCGCTCACGCGAAATGCGACCCTGCGATCATTGTCCCGCTGTGGTGCTCGGCGCCGTCGCCGCGCCTGCGCCGCCGCCGCCGCCCGACGGGCTCGAGAACCCGCTGGTGCCGATCGGCACCGGCGAAATCGGCTGCGGCGCTTCGCCCAGCTTGCGCACGTCGCGGTAGCGCTCCACGGCGCCCGACATTCGCGCGCCATTTCCAGGAATCCGCCGGTTGCCGACGTTACGCGGCCACGGATCGATGGTGTGCGTGACCGTGTTGGTTGCCGACGCATCGCCTGCATCGGGCGAAATCCCGTCGAGCCGCTGCAGGTAAGGCGTAACAATTTCGTACCACTCGACATTTCCCGCCCAAGCTGGGGACGCAATTTGCAAGCCGGCCATTGCCGCGGTCGCGAAGAGGACAAATGTGCGGGGCTGCATCGGGTGGTTTCCTATCTGGGCTCGGGCGGCAGGATGTAGCCGTAGGGCTCGGCCTCGCCCCGGCGTACCAGCCGGTGAAGCGGGCCCTTGTGCACTTCCGTCTGACCGACGAGGAAAAGATCGATGTCGTTGCCCGGTAGCGTGTTGTCGAGCGAGGTGGCGACGGGCTGGCCCGGCGCCGCCGGCTGTACCAGATGCGGGGTGACGATGACGACGAGGTCCGTCTCATTCTGCTGGTAGGCCGTGCTGCGGAACAGCGCGCCGAGCACCGGGACGGAGCCGACCCACGGCACCTGGGCGATATTCCGATTGCCTTCGGATTGCAGCAGGCCAGCGATGGCGAAACTCTGACCGTCGCGCAATTCGATGGTGGTGCGCGCTTCGCGCTTGGTCAATGCCGGGATGGTGAAGCCGGAAACGACCACCGCATTGGTGAAGTCGAGCTCGCTGACAGACGGCGCAAGCCGCAGGTTGATGATGCCGTTGGCGAGCACCGTCGGCACGAAAGTGAGCTGGACGCCGAACGGCTTGTACTCGACGGTGATGATCGGAACTGTGCTGGACGAGGCCTGGACCACTGGCACCGGAATTTCACCACCGGCGAGGAAGCTGGCGGTGTCGCCTGAGAGCGCGACGAGGTCAGGCTCAGCCAGGCGGCGGACGAGCCCCTTGTTCTCCAGGGCCGTGATCAGGACGTCGATTCTTGCGGTATTGTTGTTGACGAGATTGGCCAAGGCGACGCCGAACGGCGAACCGGTCGAACTGCCGGCGAAGGTCGAAATCGTCTGAAAAAGAGGAAGGCCGCCCGGGGTTCCCGTCGGGCTTTGTCCCACCTGCGTCGGCTGACCGAGCCCGGTGTTGATGCCGCGATTGCCGGCACTATTGGCGACAAACCAGTTGATGCCGAGATCACGGCCGGCGGTGCGGCTCGCCTCGAGGAAGCGGACCTTGAGCATGACCTGCTGCGCCGCCGACACGCTCATGGCATTGACGACCGGTAGCGTCGGCGTCACGGCCTTGGCGATCTGCATCGCGCGATCGGCAACCGTTGCGTCATTCGCGACGCCGCTCAGGATCACCTGGCCGTTGCTGCTACTGACCTTGATACCGGTGGCGTGCGTGCTGGAACGGATTTGATCGGCGATGCTCGCGGTGTCGATCGTCACTTCGATATCCACGATCGCGATCAGCCGCTTGCTTTTGTCGAAGGCGGCGATGTTCGTGGTGCCGATCTTCTTGGCCTGGATGTAGATGACTCGGTCGGACACCGGCAGGACGTCGACGATGTCGGTCGCGCCGACGACGGTCGAGTCGTAGGGGCGAGCCAGCCGGATTGTCACGGACTTGTGCTGCGCCACCGTCACGTGACGGGTTGCCGCGGTCTCGACCTCGACGTCCGCTTGCGCCTGCGCATGACAGGGGAGGACAATGGCGATAGCCAACGCGACAACCGCCGTGACCGCCCACGGAATCCGCAACAACACGCAACGGCCGCAACCCAACGCACCGGACATGCGCACTCCCCTTGTCGTTTGGGACAACAAAACCGATTGGGCGGAGGCCGCCCGTCGACGCCATCTGGGAATTTGAGCGAACGCTGATCCACTGCGGCGGTCGATCGCGCTGACCGCCTGATCGTTGCGCTTGTTAACGCCTACCTACGTTCACAAACCAACCGATGAGAACCGCGTGTTTATGCAGGCGAGATCGCCGCACTTTGTTTGTCTTCCGACGCGAATTGAGTCGCGCGTCGGCATAAAAATACCACCCGTTGTATTTCCTCTGGTTTTTTTGACAGCGATCAAGTGGGGGTTTTGAAGACGGTATTTAAGTATCGAGAGGCGAATTTTGGACGCGGGATCAGCGGGAGCGAAATGCTCGTTACGGAGGCGATTTGTGACCGGCGGTCGCGGCGCGGCAGCGTGGCGATCCAGCTCGGGCTGTTGATGACCGTATTGCTGGCGGTGGCGGGGCTGGGCAGCGAGATTACGTTCCTGCTGTTCAAGCAACGCCAAATGCAGGCGGTTGCCGACTCTGCTGCGATGGGAGGCGCCACCGCGCTCATGCGCGGCTATCCGGCCGATTTCCGCATCGAGGCGAAGGCGATCGCGGCCAGTGAAGGGTTTGTTGACGGCGTCGCCGGTGTGGCCGTTGTCGTCAATCGTCCACCGACACTGGGGTCGCATGCCGGCGATAATGCGTCGGTTGAGGTGATTGTCAGTCAGCCGCAGACGCTCGGCATGGTCTCATTGGTCACTTCGACATCATTCAGCGTTGGTGCCCGGGCGGTTGCGGCAGCCGGCAGCGGCGGCGCTTTCTGCATTATCGGACTAGGCACGACGGCCTCTGGCGTCGTGACCATCAAGAATAACGGTGTGGTGTCGAGCCCGACCTGCGGTGTGGGCGTAAACTCCAACAGCGACAGCGCGCTTACACTTGAGAACAACGCTGCGATCTACGGCCCTGTGTCAGTGGTCGGCAAGTATTCGCTCGCTGGCAACGCGCACCTCTATTACCAGACGCCACCCTATCCCAGGCAAAATGCCGAGCCTTTCACGGACCCTTATGTTTCGGTGTCGCTCAACGCGGCGGGGGCGAGCGCGCGGACCCAGCCGACCGGTTGCACGGTCTGCCAGCTCCAGCCCGGGCGTTATGCGCAGGGCCTCGACTACGCCAGCGGCGTAACGCTCAATCTCGCGCCCGGCGTCTATTATATCGACACGCGGCTGAACTTGACCAACAACGTGACGGTGAACGCGACCGGCGGCGTCACGCTGGTCATCAACGGCAGCTACGCCATGAATGTCGGCAACAATCTCAACATGAGCATCGCGGCGCCGACGTCAGGCCCGACCGCCGGCATCGCGCTGGCGAGCATCCGCAGTGCTAGTAGCTCGATCACGCAGAAATTTAGCAACAACGCCACGCTCAACCTGACCGGCGCGCTCTATTTCCCAAACCAGACTCTGCAATTCGACAATAACTCGGCCATAAATACGCCGACCTGCGGACAGCTGATTGCACGCATGGTCAGCATCCAAAATAACGCCAACCTGAAGACGACCTGCTCGGGTACCGGCGTAGCGCCGGTGACCGCTGGCGGGCCGACGCAACTCGTCGAGTAAGGCGTATGATCGAGCGGCGCACAATGTGGAGGCAGCAGCAAGGCTCGGCGGCGATCGAGTTCGGCCTGATGATCCCGCTGCTTCTTACGATCCTGATGGGCCTCGTCGAATTGGGCGACGCCATGTACGAGGCGATGCAGGTGAACAGCGCCGCGGAAGCTGGCGCCATGTATGCGGCGAAGAACGGCTTCGATGCCGCCGGCATTTCGGCGGCTGTCGTCAACGCCACGGGAACCCAAGGCATTGCCGCGACCCCTGCGCCCGCGCAGTTTTGCGGCTGCCCATCGGCGGCGGGCGTGGCGCCGGTCGCCTGCAATTCGACCTGCACCGGCAATGTTACGCCCGGTCAATATGTCCGCATCAACGCCGCGCTCGATCATCGGACAATTTTACCTTACCCCGGTCTGTCGCTGCCGACGACGCTGACGGCGCAGTCCATTGTCAGGATCAACTGAGCCATGGCGATGACCCGCAAAGCGCGCAGGTTCGCTCGGCGCGGCGCCGCCGCCATCGAGTACGGGCTGATTGCGCCGGCCTTGCTGCTGTTTGTGATCGGCCTGATCGATACCGGCCGACTGTTCTGGTCCTACACGACGCTCAACCGCGCGGCCGCGGCCGCGGCCCGATGCGGCGCGATCAATACGACGGCCTGCGGCACCACGGTTCAGATCCAGAATTTTGCGGTGTCGGAAGCCTGGGGCATGACGATCGACGCCTCGGCTTTCACCGTCAGCACGCGAAACTGCGGCGTGAGCGTCGTCGGAAACTATGCGTTCACGTTTCTGACGCCGGGCTTCAACTACGTCGTGCCACTCGGCACCGTCACGTTGAATGCAACGGCATGCTATCCCAAGTGAATGTGGCTGAACGCGTCGAGCAAACGCAGTGCCGCTGGGCCGCCGACGATCAGGAAGATGGTCGGCATCAAAAAAACGATCACAGGAAGCGTAAGGTAGGCGGGCAGGCGGTTCGCCCTTTCCTCGAGGTCAATCAGATAGTCGTTGCGCATTTCGCCAGCGACCACCCTCAGCGACTGTGCGAGCGGCGTGCCATAGCGCAACGTTTGCGCCAGGGTGGTGACGACCGAACGGACGCTCGGCACGTTGACACGCTCCGCAAAATTGCTCAGCGCCTGGTCGCGGCTCGGCAGGATCCTGAGATCCGCCAAAGTCAGGCCGAGTTCGTCGGCCAGCGCCGCCTGCGAACGGGCAAGTTCGGTGACGACGCGGGCGAGCGCGTCTTCGAGCGAAAGCCCGGCTTCGACGCACACCACCAGCAGTTCGAGCGCATCGGGCAGGCCCGAACGGACTTCCTTGATGCGCTGCTTGACGCTGTAGTTGATGTACAGCAGCGGCACGAACCAGCCGACGATTGCCCCCATCAGCGGGATCGCGATCTCTATTTGTAGATGGGCGTGAAACGCAGCGACGTTTCGCGCCCAGGCGTAGGCCAGCACGCCGAGAAGCGCTGCTGCCGCGAAGCGCGCAAAGCCAAAGGTGACGAGCGCTCGACTGGCGGGAATGCCGAGCCGCGCCAGGCGGCGGACGACTTCGCGTTGCTCGACCTCGGTGAGCCCGGTCGCGGGCAAACGGAAGAGGTAGCTTTCGAGTTGATCGCCTTTCGCGCTCGCTGACGGTGCTCGTGGTGGTTCGACCAGGGCCACGCGGCGTGTCAGGACCTCGCTGCGCGCGCGCCCGACCGAGGCGATGATGGAAACGCCCCCGGCCATCAACATCGCGGCGGCAACCAGGATCAGGGCGTTCGGGTCCATGGCCAACCTCTAGAGATTGGTGACGCTGCGCATCATCTGGCGCATGGTGAGAGCAGCGGCGACGAGGCAGCCCGCCGCCAGCGCCAGGATCACGTGGCCGCGCGGATCGATAAACAGCGGGGACAGATAGCCCGGCTGGAGGACGAGCAAGCCGGCGACGATGAACAGCGGCAGGGCGCCGAGCACGTAAGCGGACACACGAATTTCCGAGGTGGTTGCCCGCGCCTTCAGCCGCACGGCGCGGCGCTTGCGCACGATATCCGATAAGATTTCGAGTGTTGCCGCGAGGTTGCCGCCGGTTGTGTGCTGCAGCACCACGGCGACCGTAAAGAAGCGGAAATCCGGCAGGCCGACGTGGCGGCTGCTCGCATCGAGCGCCTCCTCGATCGGCGTCCCGATGGACATCTGGTCCGCTACCATGCGGAAGACCGAATTGACCGGCGGCGCGGCTTCG
Organism: Pseudolabrys sp.; assembly: GCA_035651255.1. Classification (GTDB taxonomy): domain Bacteria; phylum Pseudomonadota; class Alphaproteobacteria; order Rhizobiales; family Xanthobacteraceae; genus Pseudolabrys. Next base: position 37,236 of record DASRGB010000082.1, on the reverse strand, counting down.
GTGCTCACGGCGCGCACGGCCGAACTGATGGGCAGCCCGGCGCGCAGCATCCGGGCGATCGCATCGACCGCGTCGGGAAACAGGTCGGTGAACTGGCGATCGGCTTTGCGCTGCTGGCGCAGCAGAAGAGAGCGCGGCACATAGAACGCCAGGGCCGCCGCGGCCGGCAATGCGAGCCAGTTTGGCAGGCTGAAGACGACGTGGCTGATGAGCCACGCCGCCATTGAAACGATGACAAATGTAACGATGAGCAAAGCCGCCCCCGACCTCATGCCCCACGTGGCTTGTACACCGACAGCAAAGACGCGTCGGGCCTGCGTATCGAGGCGGCTTGTCCTGCTGCTCAGCCACGTGCCCATGGCGTCGGCCGGTCTTGCAATATGGGCTGCCACCAGCGACAGGCGCCGCTCTATCTCGAGACGGGCCCGCCGGCTCAGCATGAGCGCGCCGCTCAGGGCGGCCGCACTCAGCAGGAAAAGTCCGAATACGATTGCAGCTTCGCGGAACATGGGTCAGGCCTTGGCTTCTTCCGCGGGAGTGATCGCTTCCAGAAATGCCGCGCCGAGGCCGAAATAATCGAGGCGTGGCAGAAAACGCGGGCGCACGCGCGTCGGCTCAAAAGTACCGCGCAACGTACCGTCAGGATTCTCGCCCTGGTACTTGTAGGTAAAGAGTGTGCCGAGCGAAATGATTTCCTCCTCCATGCCGGTCACCTGAACCACCTCGGTAACACGCCGCACACCGTCGCGCATGCGCTCGGTATGAATGATGAGATCGATGGCGCTCGTGATCTGCCCACGAATCGCGCGGGTCGGCAAATTGACGTTGGCCATCAGAATCATGTTTTCGATGCGGGCGAGCGCGTCGCGAGCCGAATTGGCATGGATCGTCGACATCGAGCCGTTATGGCCGGTATTCATGGCTTGCATCATATCGAACGCTTCGGAGCCGCGGACTTCGCCGACAATGATCCGGTCGGGGCGCATGCGCAGCGCATTGCGAACGAGGTCGCGCTGTGCAATCTGGCCGCGGCCTTCGATGTTCGACGGCCTGGTCTCCAGCTGGATGACGTGCGGCTGCTGCAGCTGGAGCTCGGCCGCATCCTCAATGGTTACGATGCGCTCACTGCGGTCGATCATGCTCGACAGCGCATTCAGCAGCGTGGTCTTGCCCGAGCCCGCGCCGCCGGAGACGATCAGGTTAAGCCGGCAACGAGCGGCGATTTCCAGCGCGCGCCCGAGCTGCGGCGAAATTGTGCCGACCTCGATGAATTTGGATATGCTCATCATGCCCCTCGAGAATTTGCGGATCGATATGCAGGGACCCTTCAGGCTCAGAGGCGGGATGATCACGTTGACGCGGCTGCCGTCGGCGAGACGTGCGTCCAGCATCGGACTCGATTCGTCGACTCGCCGGCCGATCGATGAGGCAATGCGCTGTGCCACGTGCATGACGTGAGCGTCATTGCGGAACTTAAGCCCGGTCAGCTCGAGCTTGCCGCGGCGCTCGACAAAGGTCATGTGCGGGCCGTTGACCAGAATGTCTGTGACGCTGGCGTCACGCAGCAGCGGTTCAAGGGCGCCAAGGCCGACCATTTCGTCGACGATATTCGCCGACAAGGTCCGCTGCTCGGTTTCGTTCAGGAGCAGGCGCTGCTCGTTGGCGATCTGGGTCACCAGCTCGAATACACGTGTGGTCAGATTTCGCCGCGTCAAGCGAATGGCGACCGCCGGCTCGATATGCGTTAGGACCTGATCGCGAATGATGTCCATCGGGTCCGAGGAAGGACGTCGCTCGGGAAGCTCACCTGCAAGGGGCGAGCCGTTGTTGTTTGGCGCCGGGGACTCCGGCGGTTCGGCCGGTGCCGGCTCGATCGATTTTCTGCCGAACTGTAACATGGCTAGCCGAAGATGCGTTTGAACAACGAACGCGACATGCGAACTTGATCGCCGGACAGGTGCCGCAGCAGCGGCGCCAGGCCGCGCGAGAGGGCGGCACACTTTTGCGCTTCTTTGATGCCAAGGATCGAGGTGGCGGCAATTTCACGATCGTAGGGCACGATCACATCGGGGGCGCGGCCAACCGCCCGGACAAACTCCGAGTCCGGCAAATTGTCCGGCGCGCCATGCTGGTTGAGCACATGAAGAACGGTTCGTTCGGGCGTGTTGGCGGTCAGCCACTCGCGCCAGCGCGCGACATCGCGAGCCGAGGCCAGCGTCCCCGCGCTGACGAGGACGCAAATCGCCGGGATGTGAATCGATTGCATCAGTCGCGCGGCGTTTGACGGCGGCAGATCGACGAACACAAAGCGGTAGCGGTTCAGCAGGCTCTCGAGCAGCGTCTGCACGGCGGCCGGAATGAGTGTGACCGTCTCGCCGAGCGGCTCGAGCGCGGCCAGCAAATCGATGCGCCGCTCGACCGGCGTAACTGCGCGGTCGAGAAACAATTTGTCGACGCGCTCAGGGTGATCGAGCGCCTCGCGCAGCGCGTGGCTCGGCGTCTCGTCAAGCTGGAGGGCTGCGTCGCCGCCTTGCAGGTCGAGGTCGAGCAGCATGACCCAGCGCTGGCGGGTTTCGGCGAGCGACCAGGCGGTGTTGACGGCGATGGTGGTGGCCCCGACGCCGCCGCGCACGCCGATCACGAAAATGAGCTTCCCGGTACGCGCGGAGCGAGGCTCGGCGACGCCGCTGAGCACATGGCTGCATGCCTGCGTGACTAGGTTGCTGACCAGCGGCTTGAAAAAGTATTCCGATACCCCTGCGTTACGCAGGTCGCGGTACAGCACGATGTCATTGCGATTGCCGATGACGATGACGCCGGTATTGGGTTCACAAACGTCGGCCAGGGCATTAACGCGAGCCACCGGGTCGGCATCGTCGCTGATGTCGACGATCAGCAGCCGTGGCGAGGGCTTTTGCGCCAGCACCGAGATCGCCGTTTCGATATTGCCGCTGACAAAACTCGCGTCCTGGACGTTCAAATTGCCGAGCGCCTGCTTGATGCTAGTTTGCGAGTCCTGATCGCGGACAAACACCTGAACAGTTGGGGCGGGGCTGCGCACACCCGAACGGCCCGAAACCTGACTATCGGTCATGAATCTCCCCCGTTACTGCAGTTCGACCGGCGGACGGCGGACCGCGGCTTCGACCGGGCTCGCGGCCTGGCCGCGCCGCCGGGCGAGGTCGTTGAGCGCGGCGGACAGGTCGGAAGCCCAAACCGGTATGCCGCGTCCGTCCGGCCTTGCGGCCTCCTCGACTTCGAGCGGCCGCACCGAAAGCTGCAGCCGGCCAAGCTGCGAGGCGAGAGCCAGCCGTTCGGCGTCGCGGCTGCTGACTTCGAAGGTGACGGTCTTCGGCACGCGGGCATCCGCCGACAAAATCGGCCGATTGGTCCCGGCCGGCGTCCTGTCGGTTGGGCCGAGCGTCTGGTCGATGGCGATGACGCGGATGTCGCGCAGGATCGTTTCGGCCACCGATTTGCTGGCCAGATCGGTGTTGTTGGCATCGCCGAAGCTCTGCGTGAGAATGACGTCGACCTGATCGCCCGGCAGGACGAGTCCCGCGGCGCTTTGCGGCGCATCGACCGCGATCGAGACTGCGCGCATGCCGGCCTTGAGGACGGCCGACAGGAATTGCCGCTCGCTCGGCCGGATCAGGTCGGCCGCGAGCAAGGCGTCGCCTTGCTCGATCTTGCGCCGGGTCAGCGCGCCAATGAGCTCGCCGGGCGTCGCCTGTCCGCGCGTCAAGCTGCCGGGCCGGATCTGATCGGCGGCGATGTCCTGCCACGTCATGTCGTCCGGGCGCAGCAGCGTGCCGGCCGGAATGGCGCGTGTCGCCACGATCACCGCGGGACGGGGCGGCGCATGCGTCTCAACGCTCCCCGACGGAGTTTCGCGATACCAGACGATCGACAGCACGATGCCTCCAAGAAGACATAACGCGCCTAGACCAAGCAGAAGATTCCTGACGAACATTGGTACAACTCACTCAATACATGCACGATCACGGCGCTGGAGATGGCAATCCCGTACGGAACGGATCTGCCGGAAACGATGCGGGCGTGTTCGCCGCGAAGAAACGCCCGCAGTCCGCGGCTCCATCCGGCCAACCGAGGCCGGTGCCGCAGGGCATGGATTCGCCTTAAGGCAATAAGTGTGGCGAGATAGACCGCGCTCAGCAGTCCGCCGGCGACGGCGATGACGACAAGCAGCATGCCGATCTGGTCTGGCGGCACCAGCAGCGACACCGCGGCGATGAGCTTGGCGTCGCCGCCGCCGACAAGCCGGTAATGCGTCAGCGTCAGCATCCCGACCATCAGCGCGAATGCCGCCAAGACACCGACGAGCAATGTCGAAGGGCGCGACAGCGCGGCGATCGCGATGCCCGCCACCGCGATCGTGATCACCAGCTCGTTGGGAATGATCCGGCGCCTGAGGTCGATAACGGCAGTGGCGGCGAGCAGGCCGAGCACAGCCGTCCAGAGCAGGCGCGTGACAACCAGGAACTCCAACGCTTCCTCCCTTGCGTTTGGGCCGCGACAGACCGCGGCCGGCTTACGCAATGTTGGCGGTGCATTTCACGACGGAGCCTGGACCTTGCCGGCGATGTATGTGAACAGGCCGCCGAGGTTTGCGCCCAAGGCTGTCGCGCCGACGATGATGGCGAGCGCGATCAGGGAGGCGATCAAGCCGTATTCGATCGCCGTGACGCCGCTTTCCGACTCGATCGCGAGCCATCCGGCGACCTTTTTCGAGACGTGCCGCATGGTGTGCATCCTCATGACGGAGCCTTCACTTTGCCGGCGATGTAGGTGAACAGACCGCCGAGGTTGGTGCCGACGGCCGTTGCGCCGACGATGATCGCGAGCGCAATCAGCGAGGCAATCAGGCCGTATTCGATGGCGGTGACGCCGGCTTCAGACTCGATCGACAGCCAGTTCGCCACTTTCTTTGAGGCGACTTTCGTAAGCTTTGGCATTGCTTCCCTCCGGTGTTACGGGCGCGGCTGCGCCCAAACTTGCCGAAGTATTCAGAGGCCAAAGTCTGCCGGTATGGTTTGCGGGAGATCAATAGAACCTTTAAAAAACTACTTAAGTACTGAAGTACGACTGTACTACTACAGTAGTGCAAGCGTACTACTCGCGCGAAATGCTTGGGCATTTACCCGGCCGATTCGGCCAGGGCGGCCGCCGGCACAACGCGGCCGCTCCGGAGCATCTGTTCCGCCCGCTGCGCGCCGACCGGTTCACTGTAGTAATAGCCCTGCACTTTCTTGACGGGCGCGGTCTCGGTCAGAAGCGACCACTGGCTTTCGGTTTCGACGCCCTGCGCCATGACCTCGATGTCGAGTTCTCGCGCAATGCCGACAATCGCCCGCATCATCGCGGCGCTGTCCGGGTTCTTCCCTGCGGTATTGGTCAGCGCCGGCGGAATCTTCAACCGGCTGACGCGATAAGTCTTCAGATAGTCGAGGGAGGAGTATTTTGTCCCGAAGTCGTCGATCGCAATTCTGACGCCGACCTTCTGCAACCGTTCGAGCACGTCGCTCTGCGACAGCGTCACCCGCGCCAGCGTCGACTCGGTGACGTCAAGCTCAAGATCTTTTGGCGACAGACGCCACTTCGCCAGCGTCGCCGTGACGTAGGCGAGGAAATCATCGCCTACCTTTATTTCGGCAGGAGAGATGTTCACGGTGATGGTCTGCGGCGCGCAGCCCTGGTCGCGCCACAGACGCATCTGCCGGCAGGCCTGGTCGAGGACCCACTGGCCGATGCCCGTGATCGCGCCGGTGCGCTCGGCAACGTCGATGAACGCAGCGGGCGCCAATAGGCCGCGCGTCGGGTGCTGCCAACGGACCAGCGCCTCCATGCCGGCGATCTCGCCGGTGCTCAGCTCGACCTGGGGCTGGTAGTGCAGGCGGAATTCCCCGCGCTGCAGCGCCGTGCGCAGTTCGTCGCCGAGCATGACCTGATCGCGGACCTGCTTGTCGAGCGCCTCGGAATGAAAGCGAAACTGATCGCGGCCTTCTTCTTTGGCGCGGTAGAGTGCGATGTCGGCATGCGAGAGCATGTCCTCGGGAGCCCCCGTCGAAGATCCGTAGACGGAAATGCCGATGCTGGCGGTCATGTGCAGCATGTTGTTGTCGAGGTCGATCGGCTCGGACAACGTGCTGCGGATCTTGCTGGCGAGCGTGCCGGCGTCCGTGCTGCTCTCGATATCGGTCTGTAGGACGGCAAATTCGTCGCCGCCGAGCCGGCCGATGAGGTCGGAATCGCGCACGCAGGCCTTGAGCCGCCGCGATACCTCGACGAGGAACCGGTCGCCGATCGGATGACCGAGCGTATCATTGATATCCTTGAACCGGTCGATATCGAGATACATCACCGCGAAAGCAGGTGCGCCGCGTCGCGCGCTGGCAAACAGCTGCTGCAAGCGCTCGATGAAGGTGGTGCGGTTGGCGAGTCCTGTCAGCGGATCGGTTCGCGCCAGCTGCGCGATCTTCTCTTCCGCCGCCTTGCGCGCGGTGATGTCGATGAGCAAGCCTTCGATCTCGACGAGCCGGCCGGCCGCGTCGCGGATCTGGGTATAGCGGTTCTCCACCCAGCGGATGTCGCCGTCGCTGTTCAGCAGCCGGAACTCGAAGGCGCCGCGCCGGCGGCCGGGGTCCACCAACTGTGCCGTTTTCTCGCGCACCAGCGTCCTGTCATCCGGGTGCACGAGGTTTTGATAGTAGGTCGGGTCGGCGATGAATCGAGCGGGCTCGTAGCCGAACAGCCTGATGTTCTGCGAAATGTAGATCATCGGCAGCGGCGGCACGCCGCGCAGGCGATACAGAATTGTCGGCGAGCTCTGCACGATCTGATTGGCGTTCGAAATCTCCTTGACATAGCGGTCGCGCTGAATGGCGTTACCGATGAGCTCGGCAAGCGTGCGCAGAATATCAACTTCGTAGTCGGCCCAGGCCCGCTGGCGTTGACAGCTGTCGAATCCGATCTGCCCCCAGAACTTGCCGTCGATCATGATGGGCACGACCACGACTTGCTTGATGCCCAGGTCCGCAAAAAATCTGCCGACGTCGCCGGTTGCCGTCTTCGCGTCGGTCATGATCGTCTTGCCTGCGAACAGCGGGGCTTCCCAGGCAAGAATGTCGGCGTTGTGGAATAGCGGGTTGCCGAGATAGGACTTGTCGAGCGTGGCCGGGATACCGGGACTTTCCCATAGATAGCGCAGCAGCGGCGCCTCGCGCTGCAGCGCCGGGCGCTCGAGTACGACGATGCGGTCGACCGTGACGGTCTTGCCGACGATTTCCAGCGAGTTGCGGATCGCCTCGTCGAGGCTCGACGCCGTAAGCAGTTCGGCTGCGCTGGTCGCGACGGCGTGCAGCAAAGCCTCGCGCTGGCGCAGTTGCTCAATCGCGGTCTTGCGATCGGTGATGTCGCGGAAAAACCAGATGCGGCCGAGCGCATTGTCGGCTTCGCCGCGGATTGCGCCGCCGCTGTATTCGAGGCAGCGTCCATCCTTGAGCATCATCTCGCGCCCGCGGATCTGCGCGTCCGCGTGGGTTCGCACATAATCAATGTCGCGTACGAAGGCTTCGGGGTCGGCAAGCTGAGCCCTGACAATAGGAAGAATCGCGGCGTTCTCGTGGGTGCGGGCAATCTCGGGAGAAATCCCCCAGAGTTCGACGAATTTGCGGTTGAACGATACGCGATCGCCATCGGCATGGATAACGACCAGCGCATCGGGCGCGCTTTCGATCTCGGCTTTGAGCAGCGTGTTGGCGAACTTGATGCGGTTTTGCGCCAGTTCCCGCTCGGTCACGTCGCGGAAAAACCAGACCCGGCCGAGATATTCTTTATGCGTCCCCCACAGTGTTCTTGAAAAGCGCTCGATCGTGCGGCCGTCTTTGGTCTCAAGTGTTTCCTGTGATTGCTCGTCCGGATGATCGTAGAGATATTTGACGCGCGCCAGGAACCCCGCCTCGTCCTTCATCCGCGAGGTCACGACGGCAAGAACCGGCTCGTCGTCGCGCGCCTCGACAAGCCCGCGCGGCACCCGCCACATCTCGATGAATTGCCGGGTGTAGGAGACGATCCGCCCCTTGTCGTCGACGATCAGAATGGCATCCAGCGAGCTTTCGGTGGTGGCGGCGAGCACGGAGTTGGCGAAAGAAAGCTCCCGCTCGCGCCGCCGCAGAATTTCGGTATCGTGCTCCATCTGCCGCAGCGGAATGACGTGCAACGCCGCATAAGACAGGGCCGCGAGCGCCATGCCGACCAGTGACAGCAGGCCCATGTTGACGAACAGGAACGTCAGCGGATGGCGGATTTCGATGGTGCCGAGCTGTTTCTCGTCAACGAAAAATGGGGCGGTCTGGGTGAAAAACGGATAGCCGGGCGCCGTGCCGATGGCGGCGATCTCGTCACCGGACCGGTCCACCAGCCGCAACTGTTCGGTACCGGGGTTGTCGAGCAGGTGGATATGTTTTGACAGCGCGGCCTGAGCCTGCGCTCGGTTGGTGATCCAGTCCTTCGGCGCCTGCCTCGCAATCTGCTCGACGATTTCCACGGCGGCGCGTGCGTCGCCGCGCGTGTCGGCATCGAGATTGGTATAGGCAATGAGGCCGTAACCGATCGGCGGCAGGAACAGCGAAACCACCATCGCGACAAGCGTTGCGCCGATATTGAGCCGCGATATGGCAAGCGCCGGCGAGATCTGCATCATGGCGAGGCGCCCGCATAGTCCGCCGGCGCGGGCGGACGAATGGTCCCTTCGCGGATCAGGCTGGCCGCACGTGCCGCGCGCACCGGCGGACTGAACAGATAACCTTGCGCGCCGCCGCAGCCGGCCGAGGCGAGGATGTCGAGCTGCTTGCGCGTCTCAACGCCCTCGGCAATGACGGCGATATGGAGCTCGCGCGCAAGGCTGATGGCGGCGCGAATGATTGCGATATTGCCGGGATTGGCCTCGATGTTCTTGACGAACTCCTGCGCGATCTTGATGTGGTTGACGCGATAGGAGCTCAGATAGCCGAGTGACGAGTAGCCGGTGCCGAAGTCGTCGATGGCAATGGAAACGCCGAGCGACCGCAGCCGCTCCATCAGCGCATCGTGCTGGCGCGACGTCTCCATCAACGTCGATTCCGTGAGCTCGAGTTCGATGGCCGTTGGCTCGATGTCCCAGCGCGCCAGTTGCTCGGACAACTCGCGGTCGAATTGCAGAACATATTTGAACTGCTCGATCGAGACGTTGACGGCCACGAGCGGAACTTTGAGATTTTCGCCGCGCCAGCGTCCAATCTGCCGGCACACCTCGTCGACCACCCAGCGGCCGAGCGGAACGATCGTGCCGCTCTTTTCGGCCACCGGAATGAAGCGGGCGGGCCACAGCAGTCCATGTTTGGGGTGATGCCAGCGCACCAGCGCTTCGAGGCCGACGATCCGCCACGAGCGCAATTCGATTTGCGGCTGGTAATAGAGTTCCAGTTCGCCGCGCTCGAGCGCGTGCCGCAGATCGCCGCCCAGCATCACGCGCTCGATGGTCGCGGCGTCGAGATCCTTGGAATGGAAGTGGAATTGATTGCGGCCGAGTTCCTTCGCGCGGAACAGCGCGATGTCCGCGCGCTTGATCATTTCCTCGGGACTTTCGAGATCGGCCGAAAAGACGGCGACGCCGATGCTGGCGGTGACCTGCACCTGGGTGCCGAGCGCGTAGGGTTCGGCGAGATCGCGCACCAAGCGGGCGGCAAGTGCGGCGGCGTCGGACGGCTCGACAACGCCCGTCTGCAGCAGGGCGAATTCGTCGCCGCCGAGGCGCGCGATCATGGCAATGCCGGAATGCTGGATCGCGGTAAGCCGGCCGGCGACGAGCTTGAGCAGCGCGTCGCCTTTGGAATGGCCGAGGACGTCGTTGACGTCCTTGAAGCGGTCGAGGTCGATGTAATGCACGGCGAAGGCCGTGCCGAGTTCCTTGCTGGCGGCGAACAGGCGCTCGAGCTTGGCCAGAAATGCCGGCCGGTTGGCAAGGCCGGTGACGGCGTCGGACAGCGAAAAGCGCGCCAGCGCCGATTCCGCGTTCTTGCGCTGGTCGATGTCGACCAGGATGCCTTCGACGGCGGCGACCTTGCCGTTCCGGCCGTAGAGCGCGCGCATGCGTGTATCGAGCCACACGTAGCGTCCGTCGGCGGCACGCAGGCGGCGCTCGCGGCTTATCTCCGCGGCTTTTCCGGACACGACGGCGGCGATGTCGGCCAGCATATCGCCGGCGTCGTCGGGGTGCGTGACGTCGAAGTATTTTTGCGGCGCGGCGAGCAATTGCCGGGCGCTATAGCCGAAGCGCCGCACATTGCGCGACACGTAGATCAGCGGGTAAGGCGGGCGTGCGTCGAGGCGGAACAGCAGAACCGGACTGTTCTCGATGATGCGATTGGCGTCGGCGAGCGTGTCCGACTTGAACGCAGCTTGTCGCTTTTTCTTCCGATGCATCACTCGCCTCGAGCGTGGCTTGCGAAGCTCACCCCGGCATATTGAATAATCAGTCTCGCCGTTGCGGACGCTGCGCGTCTTGATGCGAGTCAATAAACTTAATTCGTCGGAAAAAACGGCTCTATTTCTCGCGACCTTGCGTTTCGCGGTGTGATCGTACCTTGGCGGAGTTTTTGCGGACTGGACCGTCGCGCGGCCGGCGCGCTGCCGACAACAAGGCGGTTCAAACATACCGCCGCGCTCCGCCCGCGGAACGCCTTAGTCCGGAAGACGAAGCGAAAACTCGCGAGGGTACGGTCCGCAAGCGTTAGTTGCAGGCGTTACCGATCTGCCCGCCCCGGACAACCACCGCGTGCGTCAGGTTGTGGCGCCGGTCGTTCTAAGAGGTTGCACTTACAGAACAAATTTGCCGGTTTATGACGCAATAACAGTTCGTTGATCACGGGACTGTAGGTGCAAAATTACCGAAGGACGACAATATTACCACCATGCCGAGTAGCCTAGGTATAATATACAAAATGTTCGCGGAATTGTGGTGCGCGTCTTGTCCGCCAGGGCCTTTGCCCAAGTCGAGGGGACGTCCAAGAGGCACAGCGGCAGGACGAAAATCGCCACCATAAGTCGCGATTATAACCTTGACAAAGCAGCGTACACAGGTTAGTATTCCCTCAACATAGGGAATACGGCCATGGCTGACCTGCTTAAGAACCCGATCTTCAACGACGAAACAGCCGCCCGTAAGTGGCTGGAAGCACGGGTTTGGCCGAAAGGGCCGGTTTGTCCTCACTGCGGCGGCACTGGCGACGACGTAACCGAGCTTGAGGCCGGTTCGCACCGCGCCGGTTTGTTTCAGTGCAATCAGTGCCGCGAACAATTCACGGTCACCGTCAAAACCGTATTTGAGCGTTCCAAAATCCCGCTCACCAAGTGGCTGGCGGCGCTGTTCCTTATGACCGCCTCCAAGAAGGGCGTCAGCGCGCACCAAGTCCATCGCATGCTCGGCATCAGCTACAAGTCCACCTGGTTCATGATGCACCGCCTGCGTGAGGCTATGCGCCAAGGTGGCCTAGAGCCGCTTGGCGGCACCGGCAAGGTCGTCGAAGCCGACGAAACCTATTTCGGCAATATCCCCGAAGCGCAGCGCCCCAAGTTCACTAAGTCGGGCCGTCCGGTGTCCAAGAACCCCGGCGGCCCCAAGAACAAGCGCGCTATCGTCGCCTTAGTCGAGCGCGGCGGTCGTGTCCGCGCCTTCCATCCTGCGGTAGCTGACGGCGCAACCGTTGCCAAGATCGTGCGCGATAACATCGTCCGCGAAACTCGCCTGCATACCGATGAAAGCAAGCTCTATCATGGCGTCGGCAAGGAATTTGCCAGCCACGAAACGGTCGCCCATTCCCTCGGCGAGTATGTTCGCGGCGACGTGAACACCAATACGATTGAGGGCTATTTCTCAATCTTCAAACGCGGCATGCGTGGCGTGTACCAGCATTGCAGCGAAAAGCACCTGCATCGCTACCTTGCGGAATTTGATTTCCGTTACAACAACCGCGCGGCGCTCGGCGTCGATGACACAATGCGCGCCGAGACATTGGCGGCTGGCATCGTCGGCAAGCGCCTGACCTATCGACGGCCTCACCAAGCCTGATTTTAGCCGCGCGGCTAAGCGTTTCGTGCGCTGGCGCAAGAAGCTTCCGAAAAAGAAGCCAAAATTCGTGCGCTATTGGCAATCGCGCGCGCCCGTAAAGTAATCCTGCACAAATATGCACAAACATGCATTAGATACTGCCAGCTTTCCCCACTACATCTAGTGGTCGCGGGCTGGAAAGATTCGACTCCTAGAAAAGTTCCTCTTATGTTCTATGCGGGTTGCGGCGTCTTTCGCCAGCACCGCAACCCGCAAACATCAACCCTCCTAGCCACAGGATAGATCGATGCCATTTACCTCTCCAAGATTTCCGCAACCTCAGCACCAGCCGTCGTCAATGCCTCCAACGGTGAATTGGCCGGGCATGACTCAAACTTACGGCTTCCAACTCCACGCTATTGGAGTTTCCTATTTCGAGCGTCCCGGCGTTTATATCTTCTGCTACCAGCTGCCCAATGGGCAGTGGCGAGCGGTGTACGTCGGGGAAACCGATAGCTTTTCGCGCCGCCTGACGACCGAACTCGCTCTCCACCATCAGTGGGATAGCATTCGGGCCGCCGGCGCCACACACATCTGCACTCTCCATGTCACTGGAGATCGTGCCGCACGGCTCGCGATTGAAACGGATTTGCGCCAAAGCCTGAATCCTTCCTGCAATCAGCAGTAGGGCAGAACGCGCTACGAGGAAGCCCGGTTCATTTGCCGGGCTTCTTTTTGCGATTGTGCCGTTTCTTTTTCGTTACCCGATGCTGCGGGGGCGATTTCGCCACAACATCTACGGCGCGCGTGAAGCGCGCCCATGCGTCCGACCATAGCTCAACTTTGTCTTTTGCGGATTTAGCCATGACCGAAGCCTTCATACATGTTCACCCCATAAGGCAAATTCCGTCATATGCGGAACCACTGGTGCGCTCCATCGGATTAGCCTATCTCAGATTTGGACGGCTGGAACAGCATCTAGATTTCTTACTCCAGTCCATAAATGACCCGCGTCTTGTAACGGGAGCGATTCCGAAATATCCAGACACATCATTTCGTTTGCGAGTGAAATTATTCAAAGAGCGCTTTGCCCAACACCCGCGCTTCGCGCACGTTCACCATATAGCAAACCCAGTCGTCGTCGGCTTAAGAAAGGCAAACCGGAGTCGGGTCCGCCTCGTTCATTCTAATATTCAGGGGTTCGACGAGGGGCCGCCCCCGGCCATTAGATGTAAGATAGCAAAATTCGTCGGACGCGATGTGAAAACATGGGACGGCAATTGGACGCTACAGAACCTTGAGGATTTCAATACCCTCCTTGTTCACCTAAGCGACGATCTCGGCAAAATCAGCGCCCTCACAATGAATGAAGGTTTTCGGCAATCTCTCGAAAAAGAGTTATCCCGAACCGAAAGGGCAACTCTATGGATTCAGGATCGCCTTCGCCGCATGCCTCGTCTACGTATTGAGCGATCAGGCTCTCTAGCCTAGCCGCCAACTCGGGTGTCATTCCATCCGGCAAAACTACGCCGCGAAATCGCTGCCCAGCCTCGGCTGCACCAGCTATGCCGCCCTGCTTTGTCAAGGTTATGTACCCCCCATAAGTTGTCACGTTTCTATCGCCCGGGCATCGAGGAGGTTCCTTGCGCACGAAAGGGTCCCAGAACGGCACGTCCGAGGGGCACCTGCGTTCGCGCGTCGTCAAGCGGTCGCTGGTGGTCGGCGGTCACAAGACCAGCGTCAGCCTGGAAGATGCCTTCTGGCATGAACTCCGCGCCATCGCGCAGAAACTCAACGTCCATCTCTCGCAGCTGGTCGGCAGCATCGACTCCGAGCGTCAGCACAACAATCTGTCGTCGGCGCTGCGCTTGTTCGTTTTCGAGTACTGCACGCGTGAAAAGAGCGGAGAAGGCTTGAGCCCCGATCTGCAAGCCATCCTCGACCACGCCAAGCGCGACCGAATTCCACACTAGATGCCCTGGTCATCCGCGTCGCGGCCGCGTACGGGCGGCCGGATGAGCTATTTGCGCATCAGCAGGTAGAGCAGAGCCAAGACCGCGACGGACAGCAACGCAGACAACACTTTCCAGAACAGCAGTGGATCGCGCTCCATGAGCGGCGGGGCGGACGAATCGGTGAACGCCTTGTTTGGTTGACGAAGATCGAAAACGAACTCGGACAGCTCGCCATAGCGCTGCCCGGGATCGGGATGCACCGCTTTCCGCAGCGCGCCATCGATCCAGGCTGGAACCTCACGCGCCTCGTGCAGCGCCGACCTGTAACGCAATTTCCGTTGCTGGGCCCTGGTTCGCGTCTTCGCCACCTGCGCGCCATAGGGCAGCGCGCCGGTCAGCATCTGATAGGCGATCACGCCGAGCGAAAATATGTCGGATCGCGCCGATCCCGACTCGCCGAGGAAATATTCCGGCGCCGTGTACTGGGCGGTGCCGAGAATGTCGTCGTGCAGGCCGGCCGAGGTGTCGTCAGCGATACCGGCGATCCTTGTGGCGCCGAAATCGATGATCTTGGCCGTGCCATTCCGGTCGATCATGATGTTTTCCGGCCGTAAATCCTGATGCACCATCTCGAGCCGGTGAAAGGCCTGCAGGCCGCGGGCGACCTGCTCGACGATGCCGCGCACGGTTTCGAGCGCCGGCTTCGGATTGTCGATCATCCATTGCGCCAAAGTCTGCCCGTCGACGAATTCCGTCACCACATAGAGATAGTTCCGACGTCTGGACTGGAGACGCGGCTTGAGGACGTGGGCGCTGTTGATGCGCCGCGCCACCCATTCCTCCATCATGAACCGCTGCAGATACGCGGGGTCGTCGCGCCGGTCGATCGAGGGTGTCTTCAGCGCCACCAATGCGCCGTCGGCGCCGTCAATCGCCAGATAAATGTGACTGCGGCTGCTGGCATGAATCTCCCTGACGATCTGATAGCCGTCGAGCACTGTCCGCGCCTCCAGCAGCGGCGGACAAGGCAGCTCGGCCGCCTGCCGCACGATCTCGCTGCCTTCGCTTTCCGGCAATTGCTCGATACGGACGATCTGTACGGTGAGATTGTCGGGACTGCCCTGGCGCTTGGCCTCTTCGACGATCGCCCGCGCGGCGCCGTCGAGCCCGCCGCCGCAGTTGATCGCTTCGGTGATGAAACGGCTGCTGACGTGCTCGTAGACGCCGTCGGTCGCCAGCAAAAAAACATCGCCAATCTCGATATTGACGGGCCGATAATCGATCTCGATCTGAGGATTGATGCCCAAAGCGCGGCCGAGATAGCTCTGCTCGGCCGAGACGACGATCCTGTGGTCTTCGGTGAGCTGTTCGAGGCCCTGGCCGGCGAGGCGATAGATTCGGGCATCGCCGATGTGAAAGATGTGCGCCGTCGTCGACTTGATGACCATGGCGCTGAGCGTGCACACATAGCCGCGGTCTTTGTCGTACAGGTACCGGCTTTGCCGCGTTTGCGAGTGCAGCCACGAATTGATTGCGGCGATGACGCGCTGGGCCGAGGTTTTGACCGACCACGAATCCGACGTGCAGTAATAGTCGGTCAAAAAACTCTTGACCGCGGACTCGCTCGCGATCGCACTGACGTCGCTGCTGCTGATGCCGTCCGCCAGGACGACGGCGATGCCTTTGAGGCTCAGCAGCGGCTCCTCGGGGATCAGCGCGCCGTGGAAATCCTGATTGGTATCCTTGCGTCCTTTGTCGGAGTGCTGCCCGATCGAGATCGCCAGTTGGTTAGGCATGCGTCCGGCCGGAGAAAAAGAGCCTCAACCCGCGGCGGATTGAGGCTCCACGATAGCAGATCGCATCAGGCGACGCGCTTGAGCGCGGCGCGCCTGGGAGCGGTCTTCACATGCGTGGCATAGAGGGTCATGCCGGTGAAGGCGAGGCCGCCGACCAGATTGCCCAGTACGGTCGGGATCTCGTTCCAGATGAAATAGTCGAGAATCGAGAACGGCGCGTGCAGCATCAGACCGGCCGGAAACAGGAACATGTTAACGACCGAATGCTCGAACACCATGTAGAAGAACACCAGGATCGGCATCCACATGGCGACGACCTTGCCGGGTACGGTGGTCGAGATCATGGCGCCGACGACGCCGGTCGACACCATCCAGTTGCACAACATGCCGCGCATGAAGAGCGTCAGCATGCCCATGGCGCCGTGCGCGGCGTAGCCGAGCGTGCGCGCCTCGCCGATGTTGCCGATCACGGTGCCGACCTTGTCGGGCGCCTGGGTGAAGCCGAAGGTCGTCACGAAGGCCATGAAGAAGGCGGTGGTCAGCGCGCCGGCGAAGTTGCCGACGAAGACCAGGCCCCAGTTTCTCAACACGCCCGCGACCGTCACTCCCGGCCGCCTGTCGAGCAGCGCGAGCGGGGTGAGCACGAACACGCCGGTCAGAAGGTCGAAACCGAGCAGAATCAGCATGGAAAATCCGACCGGGAACAGCAGGGCTCCGATCAGCGGCTGGCCGGTCTGCACGTTGATCGTCACCGCAAACCAGGCCGCCAACGCCAGGATGGCGCCGGCCATGTAGGCGCGGATAATCGTGTCTCGAGTCGACATGAAGATCTTGGATTCACCGGCGTCGATCATCTTGGTGACGAATTCCGAAGGGACGAGATAAGACACGGGACCTCCTTTTTGTGCACTTGTGCGGATCGGCGCCGAGGTCACCAGCAATTGACGTGCCAGCCGTTGCCAAAGGCAAATGCAGCCCGCACGTCAACGACGACGCGCGAAATCCACGCACGGATGGGCGGTGCCGCTTTAATCGGCAGCGGCGCGGCGCATTGGCTAGCGCACAGGCTTGCCCAAAATCTTGTCCCGGTGATCGTTTCATAGGCAGCCGCAGCGCGGACCGCCGAGAAATGCCTGCGAAAACGGCGGCTTGGGCTTGGCACGCTCGTTGCTCCTGCTTCGCTACCAACCGTGCCTCATTGCCGACCGTCTTGCACTGAAAGGGGCGGGCGCGGTGAGCGATTTGCCGGAGTAGCCGTCATGACGCGTGCCGGACTGACCGAGAAGCTTCTCGACATCAAGCGCGAGAAGGGCTGGAGCTGGAAATACATATGCGAGCAGATCGGCGGCATGTCGCCGATCCTGGTGACGGGAGCGATCCTCGGCCAGCACAAGCTCACCAAGCCGCAGGCGGCGAACGCGGCAAAGCTGTTCGGCCTCTCGGCCGGCGAGCAGGCCCTGCTCAACGAGGTGCCAATGCGCGGCGCTGCGACGGCGATGCCGCCAACCGATCCGCTCATTTACCGCTTCTACGAGCTCGTCATGGTGAACGGTCCCGCGCTCAAGGCGCTGATCGAGGAGGAATTCGGCGACGGCATCATGTCGGCCATCGACTTCGACATGGAGATCACCCGCAGGGCCGATCCGAAAGGCGATCGCGTGGCGATCGGCATGAGCGGCAAATTCCTGCCGTTCAAATACTACGGCGCCACCGGCAATCAACTTGCCTACGGCCTGAAGGAAGAGTGACGGCCGGGGCGGCAGTTCAGGCGGCATACTGAATGTCGAGCGATTTCAGCCCGGAGCAGAAGCGTTATCTCGAAGGCTTCGCCTCCGGGGTGGCGGCGGCGCGCGCCGCGCGCGGCGCATCGGCGACGTCCCCGACAGCTGAGCCGGCCGGACCCGATGCCATCCACATCAAGGCGCAGGACCGAACCGTGGCGGCGGGCGGCAAGCTCGCCGACCAGGAGAAGTTCAAGCGCGAACTGCACCCGTTCGACGCCTACGAACGGCTGAAGCAGCAGGCGCGCAACAACGAGCCGCCCAAGCCGGCCGACAATTTTCGTTGGCGCTTCTATGGACTGTTTTACGTCGCGCCGGCGCAGAGCTCGTACATGTGCCGGCTGCGCATCCCCAACGGCATCCTCAAGCATTGGCAGTTCGCCGGCCTTGCCGATCTCGCCGAGCGCTATGGCGGCGGATACGCCCATGTCACCACGCGCGCCAATCTGCAGATCCGCGAGATCGAGCCGAAGCACGCGGTCGCAATGGTGGAAGCGATCACCGACCTCGGCCTGTGCTCGCGCGGCTCCGGTGCCGACAACATCCGCAACGTCACCGGCACGCCGACCGCCGGCATCGATCCGCAGGAACTGCTCGACACGCGGCCCTACGCGCGCGAATGGCACTTCCACATCCTCAACGAGCGCGCGCTCTACGGCCTGCCGCGCAAGTTCAATGTCGGTTTTGACGGCGCCGGATCGATCGCGGTCCTGGAGGACACCAACGACATCGGCTTCCAGGCGGTCGAGGTCAAAGACGGCTTTGCGGCCGAGCCGGGCGTCTGGTTTCGCCTCGCGCTCGGCGGCATCACCGGACACAAGGACTTCGCGCGCGACACCGGCGTCATCGTCAAACCGGAGGAGGCAACGCAGATTGCCGACGCCGTGGTGCGCGTCTACATCGAGCACGGCGACCGCACTGACCGCGCCAAGGCGCGGCTCAAATACGTGCTCGACGCCTGGGGCATCGAGAAATTCATCGCCCATGTCGAGGACAAGCTCGGCCGCAAGCTGCTCAAGGTGCCGGCCGAGGCGATCGCGCCGCGCCCGGTCTTCGACCGTTTCGCGCATATCGGCGTGCACAAGCAGAAGCAGCCCGGTTTGAACTGGATCGGCGTAGTGTTCCCGGTCGGACGCATCGAGGCCGCGCAAATGCGCGGCCTCGCCAGGATTTCACAGGATTTCGGCGACGGCGATATCCGCCTCACGGTCTGGCAAAATCTGCTGATTTCGGGCGTGCCCGACGGCAAGGTGGCGGATGCCGAAGCGGCCATCGCCGCGCTCGGCCTTGCCAGCAAGGCGACCTCGATCCGCGCCGGCCTCGTCGCCTGCACCGGCAATGTCGGTTGCCGCTTTGCCGCCTCCGACACCAAGCGCCATGCCGAAGAGATCGCGCGCTGGTGCGAGGACCGCCTCGCCATCGATACGCCGGTGAACATCCATCTCACCGGCTGTCATCATTCCTGCGCGCAGCACTACATCAGCGAGATCGGCCTTTTGGCCTGCAAGGTCGAGCAGGGCGAGGAGCAGATCGAGGGCTATCACATATACGTCGGCGGCGGTTTCGGGCCCGCCGCCGCGCTCGGCCGCGAAATCTATCGCGACGTGAAGGCGCAGGATGCCCCGCGCACGATCGAGCGCATGCTCAAGGGCTATCTCGCGCATCGCGCATCGGCCGACGAAACCTTCCTCGCCTTTTCGCGCCGGCACGACATCGAGGCGCTCAGGTCCATGTTCGCGGCCGAGGCCGGCGAATGAACGCGCCCGCCGCACTTCGCAGCATGCCCCCGGGGGCTAGCCACGAGGCAACGCTCGTCGTGTTGCCACCCCCCTCCCTGTCCCTCCCCCTCAAGGGGGAACGGGACGAACACGGCGCGGCTTTGTCATGACGCAGAACCTGCCGCCGCCGATTCCCGCGCTGGTGCCTGAGACCGCGCCGTTCTCCGCCGAGCAACGCGCCTGGCTCAACGGCTTTTTCGCGGGCCTCGTCTCCCTCGACGGCTTCGGCGTCACGCCGCTGTCGGGCGATGAGGCCCGCGCGCTGATGACCGGCGGCGGCGAAAAAAGCGCGGACGACGACGGCGGCGCGCCCTGGCACGATCAAACCTTGCCTTTGGCCGAGCGCATGAAGCTCGCCGACGGCAAGCCGCTGCGCTGGAAATTGATGGCGGCGATGGCGCAGCAGGACTGCGGCCAGTGCGGCTATGACTGCCGGCGGTACTCGGGCGCCATTTTCGAAGGCAAGGAGGCGCGGCTGAATTTGTGCGTGCCGGGCGGCAAGGACACCGCGCGCATGCTGAAGTCGCTGCACGAGGAGCTTGGACGTCCGGCGGCACAGGCTGCGCCGGCGGCCGAGCCCGCCAAGGCCGCCGCGGCGCCGGGCAACGCCGGCACTTCGCGCGACAATCCGGTCGAGGCCAGGCTGATATCGCGCCGCCTGCTCAACAAGCCGGGCTCGCAGAAGGAAACCTGGCATTTCGAATTTGATCTTTCCGGCTGCGGCCTCACCTATTCCGTCGGCGATGCCTTCGGCCTCTACCCCAGCAATGACCCGGCGCTGGTTGACGCCATCATCAAGGCGCTCGGCGCGCCGCCGGACTTCCCCATCGGCGGCGAGCGCTTGCGCGACGTGCTGTTGCGCAACGTGTCGCTGTCGCCGGCTCCCGACATGCTGTTCCAGCTCTACTCCTACATTACCGGCGGCGAGCGGCGGCAAAAGGCGCGTGCGCTGTCGACCGGCGAAGATCCGGACGGCGACGCGGCGACGCTCGACGTGCTGG
Organism: Pseudolabrys sp.; assembly: GCA_035651255.1. Lineage (GTDB taxonomy): Bacteria > Pseudomonadota > Alphaproteobacteria > Rhizobiales > Xanthobacteraceae > Pseudolabrys. Next base: position 16,819 of record DASRGB010000082.1, on the reverse strand, counting down.
CGGCGATCGAGAAATTTCCCGGCGTGCGGCCAGACCCGGAGGCCTTCATCGAAGCGCTCGACCCCCTGCAGCCGCGGCTCTATTCGATCTCGTCGTCACCGAAGGTGAACCCCGGCCGCGTTGAATTGACCATCGACGCCGTGCGCTACGATATCGGCCCGCGCCGCAGGCTCGGCGTCTGTTCGACCTGCCTTGCCGAGCGCGTCCCGCTCGGCAGCGTCATGAAAGCCTATGTGCAGAAGGCAACCGCCTTCGCCCTGCCGGCCGATCCCGATACGCCGATCGTCATGATCGGGCCGGGCACCGGCGTCGCGCCGTTCCGCGCCTTCCTGCAGGAGCGCCAGGCGATCGGCGCCAAGGGCCGCAACTGGCTGTTCTTCGGTCATCAGCGCAGCGATTACGACTTTTTCTACGAGGACGAGTTCAAGGCGATGCGGGCGAGCGGGCATCTGACGCGGCTGTCGCTCGCCTGGTCGCGTGACGGCGATCAAAAGATCTATGTGCAGGATCGCATGCGCGAGGTGGGCCGCGATCTGTGGGCGTGGCTCGCCGACGGCGCGCACGTCTATGTCTGCGGCGACGCCACGCGCATGGCCAAGGATGTCGAGACTGCGCTGGTCGACATTGTCGCCCAGCACGGCGCGCGCAGCGTCGATGAGGCCGCGGCCTTCGTATCGGGCCTGAAGAAGCAGGGCCGTTACCAGCAGGACGTCTATTGAGGTTCGCCGTGCGCCCGGGTTGCCACGCAAGTGCCGCGTCGAAGGCCTCCGGCCGGGGTGACCGGCGTTCTGCGCCGGCTGCGAAAGCTTGGCATATTTGCTACCGCGCGCGGCAGGGACAGGACATATCTTCTTATTTTTCGCGGTTTATTGCGGTCCGGCAGAACGATCTTCTATTTAAGAGCTCCCGTTTACGTAGAGGGAGCCGGCCTGATGACGTCCTGCCAGCCCGACATTTCCGCCGCCGAAGCCGGAGGCAGGCGATGAGCAACGGCCTCGCCATTCCGAAGACGGCGCCGTTCAGCGAAGCCGACATCGAGCTGTTGAACCGTGTCGTCGGCCCGGCAAGCGACACCCAGCGCGCCTGGCTCGCCGGCTATCTCACCGGCCTCGAGGCATCGTCCGCGCAGCCGCAGCCTGCGGCGCCGGCGCGCGCGGCCGAGCCCGTCACCATCGTCTTTGCCAGCGAGTCGGGCAATTGCGAGCGGCTCGCCGCCGACGTGGCCAAGCTCGCGCGCAAGACCGGCCTGAAGCCCGTTGTCGTCGACATGGCCGATCTCGAGGTCGCGAGCCTCGCCGCCGCCAAGCGCCTCATCGTCATCGCCGCGACCTGGGGCGAGGGCGATCCGCCGGCGCGCGCGGTGCGCGCCTATCGCGAGCTGATGGCGGACGCAGCGCCCCGGCTCGACGGCGTCGAATTCGGCGTTATCGCGCTCGGCGACACCGCCTATGCCGAGTTCTGCGCCGTCGGCAAGGCGATCGACGCACGGCTCGAAGCGCTCGGCGGCAGGCGCGTCATCGACCGCGTCGACTGCGACCTCGATTTCGCCGAGCCGGCAGGCCGGTGGATCGGCGACGCCGTGAAAATCCTGACGCCAAAGGGCGCCGAGCCCGGCCGCGTCATCGAGGTCGACTTCGGCAAGGCCGCCGCTTTGCCGAACACCGACGTCGTCGAGGCGGAAGTCACCGAGCACGTCAATCTCAACTCGTCGCGCTCGGCCAAGGAGACGGTGCATCTCGAACTCGGCTTCGACGGCGCGGCGCCGGCCTACGAGCCCGGCGACTCGCTCGACCTCTTCGCCGAGAACGACCCGGTCTATGTCGATGCCCTGCTCGCGGCCGCCGGGCTTGCCGCCGACCAGGCGCTGCGCGCCGACCTCATCACGTCGCGCGACGTCACCACGCTGTCGCTGAAGACGCTGGAGACCTACGCCGCCGTCACCGGCCACCGCGACGTCAAGGCGCTCCTCGCCGGCGGCGGCGCGCGCGAATGGCTCGCCGGGCGCCAGCTCATCGATTTGATCGAGACCTTCCCCATCTCGCTCACCGCCGAGCAATTGCGCGCGGTGACGCGGACGCTGTCGCCGCGCGCCTATTCGATCGCCTCCTCGCGCCGCGAGACCGGCGGCGAGGCGCACCTCCTGATTTCCGCCGTTCGCTACGAGAGCCGCGGCCGCGCGCGCAAGGGCGTCGCCTCGAACTACGCCGCCGAGCGCCTCAAGCGCGGCGCCCGCGTGCGCGTCAAGCTGCGGCCCAACCGGCACTTCGCGCTGCCGAGGCCCGACCGCGACATCATCATGGTGGGGCCGGGCACCGGCGTCGCGCCGTTCCGCGCCTTCGTGCAGGAGCGCCGCGCCACAGGCGCCTCCGGGCGCAGCTGGCTGTTCTTCGGCGACCGCAGCTTCACCCACGATTTCCTGTATCAGACCGACTGGCAGGAGGCGCTGAAGGACGGCGCGCTGACCCGCATGGACGTCGCCTTCTCGCGCGACACGCCGGAGAAGGTCTACGTCCAGCACCGGCTGTGGCAGCAGCGCCGCGACGTCATCGACTGGCTCGACAACGGCGCGCACTTCTATGTCTGCGGCGACGCCAAGGCCATGGCCAAGGACGTGCGGTCGGCGCTGACGCGCGCCTATGCCGACGTCAAGGCGCTGACGCCGGAGGCCGCCGAGCAGGCGGTCGCCGGGCTCGAGCGCGACAAGCGCTATCTGCAGGACACGTATTGACAATGCCCGCACTCGGCGCAGCGGAAGGTGAGTGATGGCCGCTAAGGAACCGTCGCCGATGGAGCGCCTCAAGGCGAAGAGCCGCTATCTGCGCGGCAACCTCGCCGAGGACATGGCCGATCCGCTGACCGGCGGCGTCAGCGAGGACAGCAGCCAATTGCTCAAGTTCCACGGCATGTATTTGCAGGACGACCGCGACCTGCGGCCGGAGCGGATGAAGAAGAAGCTGGAGAAGGCCTTCGGCTTCATGATCCGCATCCGCCTTCCGGGCGGCGTCATCGCGCCGAAGCAATGGCTCGCGCTCGACGACATCGCCCGCAGCTATGCCGGGGAGACGCTGCGCCTGACCACGCGCCAGACCTTCCAGATGCACGGCGTGCTCAAGTTCAACGTCAAGGCGGCGCTCAAGCGCCTCGACGCCGTCGCCCTCGACACCATCGCCGCCTGCGGCGACGACAATCGCGGCGTCATGGCGGTTTCCAACCCGCACCAGTCGAGCGTCCATGCCGAGGCCTACGACCTCGCCTGCCGCACCTCGGCGCACTTCAAGCCGAAAAGCCGCGCCTATTACGAGATTTTCCTCGACGGCGACAAGGTCGCCGGCGAAGGCGAGCGCGACGACGTCGAGCCGATCTACGGCAGGACCTACCTGCCGCGGAAGTTCAAGATCGGCTTTGCGGTGCCGCCGTCGAACGACATCGACGTGTTCGCGCAGGACCTCGGCTTCATCGCCATCGTCGGCAACAACGGCGCCATCGAGGGTTGGAACGTCTCGGTCGGCGGCGGCATGGGCATGACGCACGGCGAGCCGGAGACCTATCCGCGCATCGGCGACGTGCTCGGCTTCTGCCGGTCGCAGGACGTGCTGGCCGTCGCCGAGGCCGTCGTCACCATCCAGCGCGACTGGGGCGACCGCTCGAACCGCAAGCATGCGCGGCTCAAATATACGCTCGACGACCACGGCGCCGACGCCTTCCGCGCCGAGATCGCGCGCCGCGCCGGCAAGCCGCTGGAGGCGGCGCGGCCCTATCGGTTCACGTCGAGCGGCGACCGCTACGGCTGGACCGAGGGCGAGGACGGCAAGCTGCACCTGACGCTGTTTGTCGAGAACGGCCGGTTGCGCGATTTCCCGGACGGCCGGCGGCTGCTCACCGGCATGCGGCGCATCGCCGAGGTCCATGACGGCGAAATCCGCCTGACACCGAACCAGAACCTGATCATCGCCAATGTCGCGAAAGACCGGCGCGCCGCGATCGAGCGGATCGCCGCCGAGCACGGCATGACCGGCCGCATCAGCGGGCTGCGCCGCAATGCGCTCGCCTGCGTGGCGCTGCCGAGCTGCGGCCTCGCGCTCGCCGAAAGCGAACGCTATCTGCCGCGCCTGATCGACGCGCTGGACGAGAAGCTGGCCGCGCACGGCCTTGCCGACGACGACATCGTTATCCGCATGACCGGATGTCCGAACGGCTGCGCGCGGCCTTACCTCGCCGAGATCGGCCTCGTCGGCAAAGGCCCGGGGCGCTACAACCTCTATCTCGGCGCCGCCTTCGACGGCTCGCGGATGAACAAGCTCTATGCCGAGGATCTCGACCACGACGGCATCCTCGCCGCGCTCGAGCCGCTGTTTGCTGCCTATGCGCGCGAGCGGCGCCAGGGCGAGCGCTTCGGCGATTTCGTCATTCGCGCGGGCTTTGTCGCCGCCAGCGGCAACGGTCGCGACTTCCACGCCGATAGCGGCGGGCGGCGGGCGGCATGAGCGCGCGCAACCCCGTCGACATTGCGCCGCCGCGGCTTGGCCCGCTGGCGCGGCTGCCGGTGTTCTACGCGCTTGCCGGCAAGCGGGCGGTCGTCGCCGGCGGCGGCGCCGCGGCGGCCTGGAAGGCCGAGTTGTTGGCGGCGGCGGGAGCGCGGGTCACGGTCTGCGCCGAGGCGGTCTCGGACGAGATGCGGCAGGTTGCCGACGGTCCGCCGGGCGGCGCCGTCGCGCTGGTCGAGCGCGCATGGAGCGCCGCCGATCTTGACGGGGCGGCGATTGCGGTCGGCGCCTTCGACGACGATGCCGCGGCCGCCGCCTTCGCCGCCGCCGCGCGTCAAGCCGGCGTTCCGGTCAATGTCATCGACAAACCGGCTTATTGCGACTTCGCTTTCGGCGCCATCGTCAACCGCTCGCCGCTGGTCATCGGCATTTCGACCGATGGCGCCGCGCCGGTATTCGCGCAGGCAATTCGCGCCAAGCTCGAAGCATTGCTGCCCGCGACGTTTGCCGCCTGGGCCGAAGCTGCCGCTCGCTGGCGCCGGACCTTGAAATCGGCCGGGCTGCCGTTCGCCGGACGCCGCAGGTTCTGGCAGCTGTTCACCGCGCACGCCATGACGCACGCCGACCGCGAGCCGGCCGCGGCCGACTTCGACACCTTCCTTGCCGAGGTGAAGGGCCTCGGCGCCGCGGTTGAGCACGGCTCGGTGACGCTGGTCGGCGCCGGACCCGGCGATCCCGAGTTGCTCACCTTGCGCGCGGTGCGCGCGCTGCAGGCCGCCGACATCATCTTGTTTGACGATCTGGTCTCGCGCGACGTGCTCGATTTCGCCCGCCGCGAGGCGCGCAAGCTGCTGGTCGGCAAGACCGGCTATGGCCCCTCGTGCCGGCAGGAGGACATCAACACTTTGATGGTCGGCCTCGCCAGGCAGGGCAAGCGCGTGGTGCGGCTCAAGGGCGGCGACCCGCTGATCTTCGGCCGCGCCGGGGAGGAGATCGCCGCCTGCCGGGCGGCCGGGATCGCCGTCGAGGTGGTTCCCGGCATCACCGCCGCGCAAGGCGCGGCGGCGCGTCTCGGCATCCCGCTCACCGACCGCGGCCGCGCCCGCCGCCTGCAATACGTCACCGGCCATGCCCGCAACGGCGCGCTGCCCGACGACATCGATTGGCAGAGCCTGGCGGACGAGGCCGCCACCACCGCCGTCTACATGCCGGTGAAGACGCTCGAAGCATTGGTCTCGCGCGCGCTCGCGCAAGGGCTCGCGCCCGACACGCCGGCCGTGGCGATCGCGCGGGCGACGCGGCCGGATCAGGCGGTGGTTCGCTCGCCGATCGCGGAATTGCCGGGGCGGATGGCGCAAGCAGGCTTGAGCGGCGCCGTCATCGTGCTGTTCGGCCGCGTCTGTGCCGGCCTCGACGCGCAGGCGGCGGAGCAAATGACGTCGGGCGCGGCGTAACCGTCACGGCATTGACCGAAACTTTCCGCGAACGCTATGGTGCGCGCCGAGGCTCGCACATGACGACTCGCCGTCCCGCATTCAAGACGTCCCCGACCAATCCCAAGCTGGGCGAAATCCAGACGCTGCCGGCGCGCAAGCCGGACATGCCCTATGCGCCGGCGATCCGCGTCACCGCGCCCGGCGACCTGCTGTTCATCTCCGGCGCGACGCCATCGCCGCTCTACCACAAGCATCCGCACGTACTGTCCGAGCACAATCATCCGGTCGGCATCGAGGCGCAGACGCGGCTTGCCATGGACAACATCAAGAGCATCCTCGACCACGAGGGGCTCGCCTGGACCGACGTCATCAAGGTGACGAAGTATCTGACCGACATGCGCGACATGGACGGCATGGTGGCGGCGATGGCCGAATATTTCGGCGACTGGACGCCGGCCTCCACCACGGTCTGCGTCAACCAGCTGTCGACGCCCGGCGCGCGCGTCGAGCTCGACATGATCGCGAGCTACCCGAAGACATAGCCGGCAATATCAGCCGATGACCTGGCGCCGCCGCAGCAGCCGCAGCGCCGCCTCGATCGGGATATGGGCGCAGGACGGCCGGGTGCGAAGCTCGGATTCGATTTCATCGAGCAGCCGCTCGAGCAGAAAAATATCGAGCAGGCCGCGGGTCTGGTCTTCCGCGGCCGGCCACAGCGGCGCCGGCCCGAGGGTGTCGCGGTAGCTTTCCCAAAAAGCCGCCGCCAGTCTGTCGCCCCAGGCACCGACGCGATCGGCGAGCGGGGCGCGAGCGTTCGGCGCCAGATTGGCTGCGCGGTCGATCGCCGAGCGGGTTGCGTAGTCGATCGAGCGCAGGAAGCTGGCGACGTCACGGGCGGGCGGCATTTTGCTGCGCCGCTCATCGAGCGGGCGAGAGGGCTCGCCGCCGAAGTCGAAGATAAACGCGTCGTCCTTCGCAATCAGCACATGGCCGAGATGCAAGTCGCCGTGATGGCGGATCTTGAGGCCGTCGAAACGCATCGAGCCCGCCGATTCGATATGCCCGGCGATGGCGTCGCGGCGATCAAGCAGTTGCTGAGCGGCGTGGCGCGCCGGCTCGGCGAGCTCGTCGCGGCGGCGATGCTGGCCGAGCAGGTCGAACACGCGGCGCGCATGCGCGAGCAGGGTTCCCCTCCAGTTTTCGGCGTCGCCGGCGCCGATCGGCTCGGGTGCGAAGGCCGGGATGTCGGGCCGGCTGGCGAGCGCCAGATGCAGTTCGGCGGTGCGCCGGCCGATCTGGCGCATGCGCTGCAGCATCGACGCCGTTTCCGGATTTTCCGCGGCGGTGTCCTCGGCCAGCACGTGCTGCTCGTCGATGAAGCGGTCGAGCGAGGCGCCGGTCACGCTCCAGGCGTCGCCCTGGTTCTGGATGAACTCGTGCACGACCGCGAGCGCGGTGCGACTGCCGCCTTCGACGAGCTCGACGGTGCCGAGCAGCGCCGGCGCGTTGGGAAAATGCGCCAGGTCGACGAGAAAGCGCCCGACCTCGATTTCCGGATGCGTGCCGGGGCTGATGCGGCGCAGGATCTTCACGATGGATTTGCCGTCGACGACGACGCTCGAATTGGATTGCTCGTGCTCGACCGCGGCGACGGTTTTGATCTCGGGCAGCGGCGCGCCGGCAAAGGCGGTGGTCGGACGGAATTCGACCTTGTGCGGATCGCCGCCGACCGTTTGCGCGCCGTGGATCATGGCCAGCAACGCCGCGATGAACTCGGGCTCGGCGGTGGCGTCGAGCAGCGTGCCTTCGCGCGAGCCGCGGCGCACGGCGGAGAGCACGCTGGCCGGGCTGCGGTCGATCGCGGTGTAGCGCGTCCAGCGGATGGTCAGGGGCAGGAAATAGCGGCTGGCCCCCTGCGCGCCGTCGACCTCGACGATGACGATGCCGAAGCGGTCGTTGCGGTGTTCGAACCGGACCGTGGCGGCGACCCTGGCGCTGATCGGTTGCTGCGTCTTGTCGGTGAACCAGCGGCGTTCCGGCATGAAGGCCGGCAGCACGTCGCGCTCGAACGTGCGCTGCGTCCAGCCGGACAGCGGCGAATCCCAGCTGTCGCCGATCACCAGCGTCGTGATCTCGCGCGGCAGAATCTTCTCCGGCTCGGTTTGGCTTTCCTGCTCGAGCGCGAACCAGAAGAAGCCGTAAGGCGGCAGCGTGATCAGGTAGGGCAGGTCGCCGATGCGCGGAAAGCGCGTTCGGCCGAGCATTTCGCGCGGCACGCGGCCTTTCCACGGGCTCACATCGAGCTCGACCGCCTGCGCCGAGCGCGACATGTTGGCGACGCAGAGGATCGCCTCGTCGTCGAACTGGCGTACATAGGCGAGCACCGAGCGGTTGGCGGGGCGGATGAAGGTGAGGCTGCCGCGGCCGAACACCTTGGTCGACTTGCGCACGCCGATCAGCCGCTTGGTCCAGCTCAAGAGCGACGACAGCGAGCGTGACTGCGCCTCGACGTTGACGGCGGAGTAGCCGTAGACCGGGTCCATGATCGGCGGCAGGTAGAGCGCCGCGGGATCGGCGCGCGAGAAGCCGCCGTTGCGGTCCGGCGTCCATTGCATCGGCGTGCGCACGCCGTTGCGGTCGCCGAGATAGATGTTGTCGCCCATGCCGATCTCGTCGCCGTAGTAGATGATCGGCGTGCCCGGCATCGACATCAGGATCGAGTTCATCAGCTCGATCTTGCGGCGGTCGTTGTCCATCAGCGGCGCCAGCCGCCTGCGGATGCCGAGATTGACGCGGGCGCGCGGGTCGGCGGCGTAGGTCGACCACAGGTAGTCGCGCTCGGCGTCGGTCACCATTTCCAGCGTCAGCTCGTCGTGATTGCGCAGGAACATCGCCCACTGGCAGTTGTCCGGGATTTCCGGCGTCTGCCGCATAATGTCGGTGATCGGGAAGCGGTCCTCCTGCGCGATCGCCATGTAGATGCGCGGCATCAGCGGGAAGTGGAACGCCATGTGGCATTCGTCACCGTCGCCGAAATAGGCCTGCACGTCTTCCGGCCATTGGTTGGCTTCCGCCAGCAGCACCTTGTTGGGCGCGTAATCGTCGAGCGCCGCGCGCAGGCGCCTGAGCACCGCGTGCGTCTCCGGCAGGTTCTCGTTGCTGGTGCCCTCGCGCTCGCAGAGATAGGGCACGGCGTCGAGCCGGAAGCCGTCGACGCCGGCGTCGAGCCAGCGCTTCATGACCTGGAGCACGGCGCTGACCACGCGCGGGTTGTCGTAATTGAGGTCCGGCTGAAACGAGAAGAAGCGGTGCCAGTAATAGGCGCCGGCTTCCTCGTCCCAGGTCCAGTTCGCTCCCTTGATGTCGGCGAAAAACACCCGGGTGCCGGCGTATTTCTGGTCGGTGTCGCTCCAGACGTACCAGTTGCGCGCGCTGGTGCCCTTGGCGCTGCGCCGGGCGCGCTTGAACCAGGGGTGCTGGTCGGAAGTATGGTTGATGACCAGTTCGGTGATCACCCGCAGGCCGCGGCGTTTGGCCTCCTGCATGAAGCGGCGAAAATCCCGCATCGTGCCGAAGGCCGGATTGATGTCGCCGTAGTCGGAAATATCGTAGCCGTCGTCGCGGCCGGGGCTCGGATAGAACGGCAGCAGCCACAGCGCGGTGACGCCGAGTTCGCGCAGGTAGTCGAGCCGCTCGATCAGCCCGGCGAAATCGCCGACGCCGTCGCCGTTTGAATCCTGGAACGCCTTGACATGCAGCTGATAGATGACGGCGTCCTTGAACCAGAGGCCGTCATCGGTCTTCTGCGCAGCATCGCTGTCGAGACTGGGGACGATATTCATGGCGCCGGTTCGTGCAGGAGTTCCAAGCGACACAGCGCGCCGAAAGTTCCATGAGGCAACGGTCAAATCGGCGGTTCGACAGTCCGGTAGCGGCAAAATGCGTCGGAGTTGAGGGCGGCGGACGCCAGACCCGCGGGTGGCCCCGTAACCTGTTACCGCCGCCGGGCCGAGTGGTCAGGCTGCCGGGGCCTGATCGACCGACAGGACCTGCATGATGTCGTCCTGCATCTTGCCGCGGTCGGCGCCGGCGGCAAGGCGCGCCTCGTAGGCGATGCGTGCCGGGCGCTGGAACACCAGCACGCGATCGCCGATTTCCATCGCCTCGTTGATCTGGTGGGTGATGAACACCGCGGTCTTGTTGTTCTGCCGCACCAGCCGCACGAATTCGGCGCGCAGATCGCGCGCGGTCATCTCGTCGAGCGAGGAGAACGGCTCGTCGCACAGCAGGATCTCGGGATCGACGGCGAAGGCGCGGGCGATCGAAACGCGCTGGCGCATGCCGCCGGACAGCGCGTGCGGATAATCGTCCTCGTGGCCGGAAAGGCCGAGCCGCGCCAGCCAGCGGCGCGCGGTGGCGTCCGCCTGCGCCGGACCGCAATCGAGGATTTGCAGGCCGAGCAGCACGTTGTCGAGCGCCGAGCGCCACGGCATCAGCCGGTCACCCTGGAACACGATGCCGATCTTGCCGCGGAAGAACGCGAAGTCGCGGAAGGGATCGTGGCCGATCACCTGCACCTTGCCGGAGGTCGGTTCGATGAGCCCGGCGACGATGTTGAACATCGTCGACTTGCCGCAGCCGGTCTTGCCGAGCACGGCGACGATCTCGCCCTTGCCGATGTCGAACGACAGCCTGTCGACGGCGACGAAATCGCCGCGCCCGTCCGGACGACGGAACACTTTGGTCACGTCCGTGAAACGGATGACGGGCTCCGCCATCTCACATCGCCCGTTCGGACACCGCGCGGTAGCGCAGCGCCCAATTTTCGATGGCCGTGATGGTCTGCTGCACGATCAGCACGAACAGCACCAGCTGCAGGGTCCAGGCCATGGCGCCGGCCATGTCGAACAGTTGCTGTTGGCGCAGCAGCTCGTAGCCGACGCCGCCGGTGGCGCCGACGAGCTCCGCCACCACCACCACGCGCGCGGCATTGCCCAGGTTGACCTTCCAGGCGGTCAGGATGCCGGGAACGATGGTCGGCACGATCAGATAGCGGAAGACCTTCCAACGGCTCGGCCGGAACGACATCGTCATCTCGAACAGGTCCTTCGACATCGAGCGGAAGGCGTCGAGGATCTGGAAGGTGAAAGCCGGCAGCGTCGTCATCACCATGATGAACAGCACGCGGAACTCGATGCCCTTGAACCAGATGATGGCGAACACCACCCAGGACAAAGCCGGTATGCCCTGGAAGAACGTCAGCACCGGCGCGATGAAGTTCTCGACGGTCTTGGATTGCCCGATCATCAGCGCCAGCAGGCTGCCGAGCACGAAGGCCCCGAACAGGCCGGCGAAGATGCGGGCGGCGGTGAGCAGGACGTCGGCCAGCAGCGATCCCGTGACCAGCACCTCGATGGTGCGGGAGATGATGTCCGGCACCGGCGGGAACAGGAAATGCGGAAACAGCGTCGACAGCAGCTGCCAGAACGCCGCCAGCACCAGCATGCTGGCTGCGGCCTGGGCCACGCGCAGGGTGCGCGAATTCGTCATTTCAGCGGCTTGTCGTAGATGGTGTCGCTCGACGGCATCTTCTTCAGATAGCCGACGTCGATGCCGGCTTTGTAGACGGCCTCGATCTGCTGCTTGATCTCGTGGGCGCCGACGACGTTCATGCCGAGCCGGTCGTTGGCCTTGATCAGCGACACCAGCGCCGCCTTGTCGTCCGGCGTCGCCTTCGGCGCCATCAGGCCGGCCGACTCCTCCGGATGCTTGACGATGTAGTCGCCCGCGGCCCTGTAGGTCGCGTACAGCTTCTGCACTAGCGCCGGGTTCTGCTCGATCCAGTCGGTGTGCGCGGCGAGGCCGAGATAGGGAATCTGCGCGCCGCCGGCAAAACCGCTCCAGGTCTTCTGCATGCCGAGATCGAGCGCGCGGATGTCGGGCTTCTTGGTCTTGAGCAGCGTATAGGCGGGCTCCCACAGCTGCACCGCATCGGCGCGGTCGGCCACCGCGTAGCCGACGAGGCCGGGCGGTGCGGTGTTGACCACCTTCACCTTGGCAGTGTCGGCGCCGAGCTTCTTGGCGAAGAAGTCGAACATCTGGAAGTTGGTGGTGGCGCGCGCCGCGGCAAGCTCCTTGCCCTCGAGGTCCTTGACGGTCTTGATCTCCGGCCGCGAGGTCACCACCGCGCCCCAGAAGTCGAACAGGTTGAACAAATATTTGACCTTGACGCCGCGCTCGTCGGCGACGCCGACGGTGAGCAAGGCGGCGCTGCCGCCGACCTTGAACTCGCCGGAATTGAACTGCGTCGTGTAGGCGTCGGGCGGGCGCTCGACGAATTCGATGTCGAGGCCGTTCGCCTCGTCGAGCTTCTTGGCCTTGATCACCGGCGGCATGAAGGCGCCGAGCGATGGGAAGCCGAAGATGACGATGGTGACTTTGGCCGGCGCCTGCGCGGTCGCGGGCGTCGGATGAAGGGCGAGCGCGGCGAGTGCGGCAAGCCCGCAGGCGGCGCCGCGCATGAGCGTGCTGATTTTTTTCATTTGTGATCCTCCCTGGTCCTTATCCTATCACCGAATGCGGAACAGGCGCGCCGCCAGGCCGCCATTGACCGAGGCCGCCGCGGCGCCCGAAAGCCCGGCATCGGCGACGATTTTCATCGGCTCCATGTCGCCGATCGGGAACGGCATGTCGGAGCCCATCATCAGCCGCTCGCTGCCGATCATTTCGACCACGAATTTCAGGACACGCGCGTCGTGCAGGATGGTGTCGGTGTAAAGAGCGGCGAGGCCCGCCGCCGGATCGCCGACCCCCGGCGTGATCGCGGCGTTGCGCTTGAGACGGCCGAGCACGAAGGGCAGGGCGGCGGCGCCCATCGGCGCGAAAAATTTCACTTGTCTGTACTTGGCGACGTGGCCGGCGCTGATCAGGCGCGCCACCGCCACCGCCGCGTCGGTGATACGGCCAAGTCCGTTGGCGAGGCCGAAATCGTTGACGCGCACGTCGCCGGCGTCGAAGCTCGGGTGGATATGAACGAGCGCGCCGGTCTCGTCGGCCGCGGCCCAGAAGGGATCGAGATCGGCGGCATCGAGCGTCGAGCCCGGCCCACGCGGCAGCGTGCCGATCATCGCCCCGGGGAAGCCCGCGGCGATCGCCGCCTTGAGCACCGCCGCGGCGCGCTTGCCGTCGCCGAGCGGCACGGTGGCGAGCGGCACGAAGCGCGGCTCGGCCTTCGCCGCCGCCATCAGCGCATCGTTGGCGAGGCGCGCCCAGGCTTCGCCCTCGGCGCCTTGCAGCTCATAGCCGAACATGTCGACCCAGCCGCCGACCACCTGCTTGTCGATTGCCTGCTTCTGCATCCAGGCGACGCGGGCGGCGACGTCCGACAGCGGCTTCGACACCGGCCGCGTCGGCTTGGCGCCGGCAAAGGAGAAGGCGAGCGAGCCGCCGTCCTCGATCTGGCGCACGTTTGGAAATTTCGCCGCGTCCTTGCGGATCGCCGTCAGCAGGTCGGGCGGCACCAGATGGGCATGACAATCGACGATCATTTGCTGCGCGCCTCCGCGATCAAATCACCCAGCTTCGACACTTTCAGCGGCAGCGTGTTGACGACGATGCCGAGCGGCTTGAGCGCGTCGTTGACGGCGTTGGCGACGGCCGCCGGCGCGCCGAGGTAGCCGCTTTCGCCGGATCCTTTTTGGCCGAGCACGGTGTGCGGCGAGGGCGTCTCGTGATCGATGATCTTGACCGCCGGCACTTCGTGCGACGACGGCAGCAGGTAGTCCATGAAGCTCTGCGCGATCAATTGGCCTTCGTCATTGTAGGCGAATTCCTCATAGAGCGCGGCGCCGATGCCGTGAGCGATGCCGCCCATGGTCATGCCGCGCACGATCTTCGGATTGATCTGCGTGCCGCAATCGTGGCCGACCCGGTAGCGCAAAATGCGCGGCGTGCCGAGATCGGGGTCGATGGTCATCAGCAGCAGGTGGAATTCGAAGGAAAAGCACGGATACATCTGCACGCGCCCGTCCGCGGTCGGAAGCCGGCCGCCGGTCGGCACCGGATAGATGTGGCTTACCGCCAGCCCCGGCTCCATGCCCGCGGGCATGCGGTGGATGTTGCGGTAGGCGATGGCGACAAGATCGGCCCAGCTGCGTCTGTTGGCCGGCTTGCCGCGGTCATAAACGTCGCCCTTGTCGTAGACGGCGTGCTCGACCGGAATGCCGAGATCGTGCGCGGCGATTGCCGTAAGCTTGGCCTTGAGTTTCTGCGCCGCATGGAACGCTGCGCCGCCGAGCATGATCGCCATGCGGCTGCCGACCGGCGTGCCGCTCGGCAAGGCGTTGAGCGAATCCGGCCGCGTCACGCGCACGATATCGGGGTCGATGCCGAGCACCTCGCCGATCACGGTGCCGACCAGCGTCTCGTGGCCCTGGCCCGAGGAGGTGGTGTGCATGGTGGCGGTGATGGTGCCGTTGCCGTCGACATTGATGCGGCAGGAATCCATGAAGGTCGACGTGGTGATCTTGGGGTTGAGCAGCGCCTCGAAGGTGGCGTTGCCGCCGGACGGCTCCAGGCACGCGGCAATGCCGATGCCGGCGAGCTTGCCTTCGGCGCGCAGGCGGTCGCGCTCCTTCACCAGTTCGCCGTAATCGGTGTCGGCCAGCACCTTGGCGATGACGGTCTCGTAGTCGCCGCTGTCGTAGGTGGTGCCGCTCGGGATGAGATAGGGAAACTCGCTGGCGCGGATCAGATTGCGCCGGCGCACCTCGAGCCTGTCGAGGCCGAGCGTGTTGGCGACCTCGTCCATGGCGCGCTCCAGCGCCAGATTGGTCGGCCCCTGGCCGAAGCCGCGCACGGCATCCTGCGTCGTCTTGTTGGTGACGACGGCCAGCGCGCGGTATTCGACGCTTCTGATCTTGTACGGGCCGACGATGGCGCCGATCGGCTTGCCGAGCTGGAACGGCGAGCGCCCGGCATAGGCGCCGAGGTTCTCCAGCGCCCGCATCTTCATCGAGCGCACGACGCCGTCATTGTCGAAGGCGACCTCGACGTCGAACAGCCGCTCGGGTCCATGGGCGTCGCCGCCGCGCATGTTTTCCAGCCGGTCCTCGATCAGCCGCACCGGCGCGCCGAGGCGGCGCGCGAGGAAGCCTGCGAGCACCGAATGCTTGATGCCGCGCTTGACGCCGTAGCTGCCGCCGACGTCGACGTCGTAATGCACGCGCACCGAGGTGGCGGGAATTTTCAGCGCCGCGGCGATCTGCTCGGCGTAGCGCGGCATCTGGATCGAGGCCCAGACGTCGAGGATGTCGCGCCAGGCGTCCCAGCGCGCCACCACGCCGAAGGTCTCGATCGGCACCGTCGAGGAGCGGCCCCATTTCACCCGCAGCTTGAGCTTGCGCGGGCTGGCGGCGAAATCTTTTTCCACCTCGCCCCAGACGAAGGTCTTGTCGAGCAGCACGTTGCTGCCGTGCTTCTCGTGCACCAGCGGGCTGCCCTTTTCCATCGCCTGTTCGGCGTCGAGCACGAAGGGCAGCGGCTGGTAATCGATCGCGATGGCCTCGGCGGCATCCTCGGCCTGCGCGCGCGTTTCGGCGACCACGGCCGCGACCCACTCGCCGGAATAACGCGCGATCTCGAAGGCCAGCGGCCGGCGCGGCACGTTCGGCGTGTCGAGGCCGGCCATCAGCACGTCGGTGCCGGCGGCAAGCTCGGCGCCGTCGAGCACATAGCGCACACCCGGCATTTGCAGCGCCGCAGCCTTGTCGAGCGATTTGATGCGCGCGGCGGCGTGCGGGCAGGTCAGCAAGGCGACATGCAGCGTGCCGGGAAGATCGACATCGGCGACGAAGTTGCCCTTGCCGGCGACGAAGCGGCGGTCTTCGCGCACGCGGCGGTCGGTGGCGACAAAGCGGAACTGATGCGTTGCTTCGCTCACGTTTGCTCCTGCCTACCCCCGTCATCCTGAGGCGCCCGGCCGAAGGCCGAGCCTCGAAGGATGAACGGCCCCGGCCGTCGCCCTTCGAGGGCCGCGCTGCGCGCGGCCACCTCAGGGTGACGGATCGGGGTTTTTCGGAACCGCAACATCAGACCTTCTCCGCCGGCGCGTTGGCGCCGCGTATGCGCTCGGCGGCGAGCGCGATCGCCTCGACGATCTGCGCATAGCCGGTGCAGCGGCAGATATTGCCGGAGATCGCCTCGACGATTTCCTCGCGCGTGGGTGCCGGATTGCCGGCGAGCAGCGCGTGCGCGGCCAGGATCATGGCCGGCGTGCAATAGCCGCACTGCATGCCGTGGGTCTCGCAGAAGGCATCTTGAATGGGCGACAGTTCGCCCGGGCCGGGCGTGACGCCCTCGATGGTGGTAATTGCCGAACCCTCGGCCTGCGGCGCGAACATCAGGCAGGAGCGCACCGCGGCGCCGTCGACCAGCACCGTGCAGGCGCCGCAGACGCCGTGCTCGCAGGCGAGGTGCGTGCCGGTGAGCCGGAGCTCGTCGCGCAGGAAATCCGCCAGGTGCGTGCGCGGCTCGACCTCGCGCTCGACCGCGCGGCCGTTCACGGTGAGCGAGATCGTGGTCATGCGGGATAGACCTGGCGCAAGGCGCGCAGCAGCGCGCCCGCGCGCATGCGCCGCTCCGCCTCGCCGCCCTGGAGCGGCAGCCGCGAGACCGCGGCGAGCGCGGCCTCCCTCGTGCAGCACGCGGGACCTTCCTCGGCGATCGCCGCCGCGAAGTCGCCGAGCGGCTGCGGCGGCGTCGCGAGCGCGCCCACGAAGATCCGCGCGACGCGGCGCTCGGGGTCGAAGAGCGCCGCCGCGCTCGCCTCCGGGAACTCGCCGGCGCGCCGGCAGAACTTGAAATAGCCGAAGCGCCCGGCGCCGCCGGTCTTCGGCACCA
>DASRGB010000081.1:0-78117 GCA_035651255.1 Pseudolabrys sp. | reverse complement strand
CGGCCTGCGGCGCGCCCGCGGTCTGCACCCGCGTGTCCCACGCCGCCGGGCGATGCTGCGCCTGTGCCGCGCCCACCATGAGCAAGAAGCCGCCCACCAGCATCAGGCCGCATCGCGTCATTCCACGCCTCGTTGAGGTGCGCCCCGCGCCACAATTATCACGCCAACTCCCGGTGTTCTTCCCTCTTCCCCTCGTCGCGGATTGTGGGATAACCGCTATAATCCCGCCACGCTCGGGCCGGCCTCAGGCCCCACCAATACGGAGGAACCCATGGACGACATCACCAGGCGCGATCCGGTCAAGATCACGGCCGAGGACATCAACCCGCGCTACAACTGGGGCCGCCACCTCCCCGTGCTCGGCACCATGGGCGTCGACTTCGAGGAGCGCGTCGACTACCGCCGCCTGCACCGCTACCGGCTCGGCCGCGCGCAGGCGGCGCTGGAGAAGTCCGAGTGCGGGGCGCTCCTGCTGTTCGACGACAACAACATCCGCTACGTCACTTCGACCAAGATCGGCGAATGGGCGCGCGACAAGCTCTCGCGCTTCGCGCTGCTGATCCGCGGCCAGGATCCGATCCTGTGGGACTTCGGCTCGGCCGCCGTGCACCACAAGCTCTATTCGCCCTGGCTGCCCGAGGAAAACTGCCGGGCCGGTCTGGTCGGCCTGCGCGGCACCGTCGATCCGGCCTTCGGCCTGATGAAGCGCCACGCCGAGGAGATGGCCTCGCTGCTCAGAGAGGCCGGCGTCGCCAAGATGCCGCTCGGCGTCGACATCATCGAGCCGCCGATGATGTTCGAGCTGGAAAAGACCGGGCTCAAGATCAAGGACGGCCAGCAGATCATGCTGTCGGCGCGCGAGATCAAGTCATCCGACGAGATCGCGCTTTTGAACCGCGCCGCGGCCATGGTCGACGGCGCCTATGACGTCGTCAACGAGATGCTGCGGCCCGGCATCCGCGAGAACGACATCGTCGCCGAGGTCAACAAGTTCCTCTACACCCACGGCTCCGACGACGTCGAAGCGGTCAACGCCATCTCCGGCGAGCGCTGCAATCCGCACCCGCACAACTTCACCGACCGCATGATCCGCCCGGGCGACCAGGCCTTCTTCGACATCCTGCAGTCGTTCATGGGCTATCGCACCTGCTACTACCGCACCTTCAACGTGGTGCGGGCGACGCCGGCGCAGCACGACGCCTACCGCATGGCGCGCGAGTGGCTCGACAACGCCATCGAGCGCATCAAGCCGGGCGCCTCGACCGCGCACATCTGCGAGGTGTTCCCGAAGGCCAACGAGTTCGGCTTCCCCGACGAGATGGCGGCCTTCGGCCTGCAATTCGCCCACGGCCTCGGCCTCAACCTGCATGAGCGCCCGATCATCTCGCGCGTGGTGTCGATGGATCACCCGACCGAGATCAAGGAGGGCATGGTGTTCGCCATCGAAACCTGGGCGCCGGCGAGCGACGGCTATTCGGCGGCGCGCATCGAGGAAGAGGTGGTGGTCACCGACAAAGGCTGCCGCATCATCTCGCTGTTCCCGGCGGAGGAATTGCCGATCTCGGCGAAGTATTAGGGCTGTTAAGCCACGCGGACCCGCGCGACGAATTCCTGGGCTTCTTCCTGCAAGGCGCCGGCCTGACGGTTGAGGTCGGCGACCGCCCGCATGATGAGCTGGGCGCCCTGCCGCGTGCGGCCGGCGAAGTCGCTGACGCCGGCAACCGTCTCGGCGACCTGACGCGTCCGCGCGGCGGCGCCGTCGACGCCTTGCGCGATCTTCGCCGTCGCCTCGCTTTGCAGGCGGATCGATCCGGTTATGGCCTGCGATACCTGCTCGATATTGGCGATCACGGACGACATCGACTGGGTGGCGTCGCGCACGCCGTCGATGACGCCGCCGACCGCGGCGGTCTTGTCCTTGATGTCGGCCAGCGCCTTGGTGGTCTGAGCCGCCAGCATCTTGACCTCCTGGGCGACCACGGCAAAGCCGCGGCCGGCCTCGCCGGCGCGGGCCGCCTCGATGGTGGCGTTGAGCGCCAGGAGGTTGGTCTGACTGGCAATCGCCTGGATCATGCCGGCGACCTTGTCGATTTCGCTGACCGTCAGCGACAGATTGTCGGCATTGGCGACCGCCACGTCGGCGCGGCGGGTGGCTTCGACCACGACCTTGGAGGCATTGACGAGCTGCTGGTCGATGTCGTGCATGGACATCGACAGTTCGTCGATGGCGTCGGACACGGTGCCGGCCGCATGCTTGGTTTCTTCGGCCGTGACCGCCGCCTGGCGCGCCGAGCGGCCGGATTCCTCGGCGACCTCGTTCATCGAGCGCGCCGAACCGTCGAGCTGGGCGGCGGCGAAGGCGAGCTCGGCGGCGACGCTCAGGATCCTGCTTTCGAAGCTGCCGGCAAGACGATCGAGCGCGGCGCGCTTTTCGGCGGCGGCCTGTTCGCGCTCCCGGGCGCGTTGCTGCTGCGCGTCGCGCAGCGCCACGGCATTGTCGCGAAACACCATCACGGCGCGCGCCATGGCGCCGACCTCGTCGGTGCGCTTGAGGCCCTCGACCGCCGCGCCGAACTGGCCGGCGGCGATCTCGCGCATCACCGCGGCCAGCCGCCGCAGCGGCCCGGCGACGTTGCGATGGGCAAGGTACATGGCCAGCAGCACCGTGCCGACCGTACCGCCGATCAGCACGATCAGCAGCATCCGATAGGTTGCGGCCTTGTGGTCCGCGGCAGCGGCGATCGTCATCTTGCTGTCGCCGCCGAGGATGTCGATCAACCGATTCATGCTGGTGGTGGCGTCGACCAGCGCCGGATCGAACTTGAATTCGAGCGTCCAGCGCGCCTGCTCCGCCCGGCCATTTTTCATCATGCCGTGCACCGAATTGGCGATGTCGGCGACGAGATCGAGCCGCCTGAGCATGCCGTCGAGGTCCTCGCGAGAGCCGGGAAGATAGGCGGCGGCGTTGGCGAGCGCCGCCTTGGCGGCGGCGTATTGACCGGCGCGCTCGTCATTGGCTTCGCGCTCGGTGTCCGGATCGCTCGTGCCGGCCATCTTGTAAGTGGCGAGCCCCATCCATCCGACGGCGATCTTGGCTTCGGTCAGGGCAAGGCGAGCCGGCTCGACCTGCTGCGAAACGATTTCGTTGATGCGGTCGATTTCATGCAGACTGCGCAGCGTCAGCCAGTTGGCGCCGGCCGACATGACGCCCAGCGCGGCGATCAAAAGCACGGTCTTGGCCGCGATCGGCAGACGGATGGAGATTTTTCGCATGACGTGTGAAACGGCGATCGGAAACAACGGTGTCGGAGAAAAATCGTGTAGACGCCAACCGTTCCCAGTCCCTTAATCGGCGAGTCATGCGTTTGTAATTTTTGTCACAATCGACTCTCTGACAATCGTCGGCTGTCACAATCGCGCACCCGAAAAACTTTCGTTTCATGACAGCGCCGATAAGTGGCATTTAACTTTTTGCCGCTATCACCGCGCGCAACGGTTTCAGCATTTCACCGGCGACGCAGGAGGCGGCCATGAACGCCACGAAGTACAATGTGCTGTTTCTGGGCGGCGGCAATGCCGCGCGTTCGATCTTCGCCGAAGCGATTCTCAGCCGCGACGGCGCCGGCACGTTCCAGGCATTCTCCGCCGGCGTGCAGCCAAGGCCGTTGCCCGATGCGCACGCGATCGACCTGCTGGCGCGCATGAATTTCGCGACCGCCGGGCTCAAGCCGAAAAGCTGGGAGACCTACGCCGGCGAAGGCGCGCCGAATTTCGATTTCATCTTCTCGGTGTGCGACGCCGCGGCGATGATGCCGCGCGCGATGTGGCGGGGCAATCCGGTTTTCGCGCACTGGGGCATCGACGATCCGGCCAAGGCGGAGGGCAACGAGTCGCAGATCAGGCTCGCCTATGCCGACGCTTTCCGCATGCTGTCGAACCGCATCGGCATCTTCGTCAACCTGCCGCTGCGATCGCTCGACCGGCTGACCGTGCAGCGCCAGCTCGACCGCATCGGCGGCAAGGCCGAGGGCGCGGTGGCCGCGGCCTAGCCGCCGGCCTGCTTCAGCGCGGCGAGGCGCCGTTCGAGCTCGCGCCTGAACTGATAGTCGGGGTGGCCGAATTCCCTGTTGCGGCGGGCGATGAACTCGCGTTGCTCGCGCCTGAGCCGGCGCGCGGCCTCCGGCTTGAGCTTGTTGAGCGCGGCCTGGTAGGCCTCGTTGATCTCGCGGTCGAGGCGCGTCAGCTCGGGATCGGAGCAGATCGCCTTTTCCACCGCGCGCTTGACGGTGTCGCAGTCGAAGGTCGGCAGCGCCTCGCGCGGACCGGCGGCGATGCGGCGGTCGCGCTCCTGGCGCGCCTTGGCAAGCATCTCCGCCGCGACGTCGAGGTGCGGGGCAAGGCGCAGCGCCTGTTCGAAATCGGCGATGGCGCGGTCGAGATTGCCCTTGGCGTGATAGGCGACGCCGCGATTGTAGAAGGCGAGAGGGAAGCCGGGATCGAGCGCCAGCGCCCGGTCGTAGTCGGCGATGGCGCGGTCGTAGTCGCCCTTGTGGTTGTAGCTGTCGCCGCGGTTGGTCAGGAAATTGGCCTGCGGCCGCAGCCGGATCGCCTCGTTGAAGTCGAGGATGGCGCGGTCGTAGTCGCCGTTGTCCTCGTAGGACAGGCCGCGATTGTCGTAGTTGATCGGATCGGTCGGGTCGAGCCGGACCGCCTCGCTCTCGTCGGCGAGCGCCTGCTCGCGGCGGCCGAGTTTCTTATAGGCGGCGCCGCGGTTGGTGAAGGCGCGGGCGCTGCCGGCATCGAGCTTGATCGCTTCGTCGTAGTCCTTGATGGCGCTCTGGTAGTCCTGCTTGAAATAATAGGCGACGCCGCGGTCCATGTAGGCCAGCGCAAATTTCGGATTGAGCCGCAGCGCCTCGGTGTAGTCCTCGATGGCGCGGTCGTACTGGCGGTTGTTGTTGAAGACGTTGCCGCGCTCGTCGAGCGCCCGGTAGTCCTTGGGCTCGAGCCGCAGCGCCTCGTTGACGTCGGTGAGCGCGCGGTCGAAGCGGCCGGCCATGCGGTAGAGCCGGGCGCGCTCGCGGAAGGCGATGGCGTTCTTGGGATCGAGCGCGATGGCGCGGTTGAAGTCGGCGAAGGAGAGCTGCGTCTTGTCGATGTACCAATAGGCGACGCCGCGATTGACCAGGAGCTTGGCCATCGCGGTGTCGGAGGCGTCCTTGGCGGCGTCGATCAGCGCGGTGCAGGCGGCAACGCGCTGGGCCGGCGAATGGTGGCTGTAGTCGTTGCTGTCGCAGATCTCGGTATTGGCGTCGGCCTGGGCAAGCGCCGGCCCCGCCGCGACTATGGCAAGCAGGCCGGCGACAACGAGCAGCGGATCGGTTCGGCGCATGATTTCAGCCCCCGCGATGAAACGGCAAATGGCGGCATCCCCGCCGCCATTTTAGTCGTCGCCGCTGCCCGGCAAAAGGTTCAGCCGCCGCTCGCCCGATTTTCGCAGCATGGGGCCGCCCTCTGGCGCCTTGCGCCCTCCTCAAGGACGAGGGCGGGCCGGCGCATTGCAGCCGTGCAGCGCGGGGTGTGGCCGAGCGCCCCGGCATTGACTATTTCATGCAAGATGCGCCCGCCGAAAGGATTTGCGCCATGACCGCTGCAAAGCCCGCTGCCGCCGCGCCCGCCGGCGGCGCCGCCGACGCCTTGTGGCGCGGCTTCCGCGGCCGTTGCCCGGCCTGCGGCGAGCGCACCATGTTCGGCAAGTTCCTCAAGGTCAGGGACGCCTGCCCGGCGTGCGGCGAGGAATTGCACCACCACCGCGCCGACGATTTTCCCGCTTATCTGGTGATCGTCATCGTCGGCCATATCCTGGTGCCGATCGTGCTGGCGGTGGAGACCGAATTCGCCCCGGCGATCTGGCTCAGTATGACGCTGTGGCCGTCGATCGCGCTGGTCATGACGCTCGGCCTCTTGCAGCCGATCAAGGGCGCGGTGGTCGCGATCCAGTGGTACGGCGGCCTGCACGGCTTCGAGGAGGCCAAGAAGGCGCGCGCGCGCGCCGTTACGACGAAGCCCGGGACGCCCTGAGCGGGAGCGTCGAGGCCGGGAGTTCGTCCCGCAAATGCGGGAAACGCTCGGAAAGCAGCGAGCCGTGATAGTAGGTCGGCTTGAACGCCGGCTGCGCGCGGATCAAGTCGTACCAGGCACCGACGCGCGGCAGGTCTTGCCAATCGGCGAGCCGCAGATCGTCCATGCGCACCAGCGACGGCATCACCGCGACATCGGCGAGCGTAATGGTCTTGCCCAGCAGCCAGGGGCCGCCGCTCGCCGCGATCTCGCGATCCATGCGCTCGTAAGTGCGGCGCAGCCGGGTGAGCGCGTTGTCCATCTCGGTCTGCGAAAAGCCGCCCTGCCCCATGGTCTTCATGAACTCGCGGCGGATCGGCTTGGATTCCGCCATGGCCTCGAATTCCGGCGCGCTCATCTTGCGGAAGCTCGGCAGGAAGGCGAGGTTGAACGTCGGCACGCGAGTCGCGGCGGCCGGCATCTCGTCGATGAAGTGCATCAGCGCGCGCATGCGGGCGCGGGCGACCGGGTCCTGCGGCGTGAAGCGCGTCGCCGGCGCCACCTCGTCGAGGTATTCGTTGATGACGTTGGAATCGATGACGATGGCGCCGTCGTGATCGAGCGTGGGCACCACCCCATGCGGGTTGAGCTTGAGATAATCGGGCTTGAGCTGATCGCCGGCGAGCAGATTGAGCTGCACTTCGGCAAAGGCCAGTCCCTTGGCGTTGAGCACGAAGCGCACCCGCTGGCTGCAGGTCGATTGCGGCGCGTTGTAGAGCGTGAAGGCCATGGTGTGTCCCGTTTGCGGTCGGATTTGGCGGCTCATCCTGCGGCATGGCACCGATGCGGTTCCAGCACGAAATTTACGGGCAATTTACTTGTGAGCGGCCGCGCCAGCGCGTTCAGTGGCCGGGTGCATGGCTGCCGTTTTTTCCTCCCTTCAGGCTTGGACGGCGGCCTCAATCCTCCACTCATGCACGTAGGGGGCCCTCGTGGCCCCCTTTTTTTTCGCGTGCGCTGACCGGGGGCCCGCCTTCGCGGGGCACGACAGAGGAGGCTACTCCAATCCGGTCGGCACGTTCTTGTTCTCCGGCGTGAGCTTCATGCCGGCGGCAAGCGCCATGGTCTCGGCAAGCGCGGCGAAGTCCTTCTGCAGATAGGCTTCGGGATCCTTCTGCAGTTTCGCCGCACCGAAATGCGTCTGCAACACCTCGCGCGTCGCCGCCGTCACCGGCATCGGCACGTCCCATTCGCGGCCGAGCTCGAGGCCGAGGTCGAGATCCTTGCGCAGCAGCTCGGGCGTGAAGGTCGTCGACCAGTCGAGATTGACCAGCGCCGGCGTCTTGTAGGCGGTGAACATCGAGCCCATGACGCCGTTGTTCATAAAGGCGAGGAAGGCGTGGCGCGGCACGCCCATCTTGTTGGCGAGCAGCGTGATCTCGATCAGGTTCTCGATGACGACGCCGAGCATGACGTTGTGCGCGATCTTGCAGATGCGCGCCAGCTCGCCGTCGCCCACATAGGACACGCCGCGCGGCGCGAACACCTCGATCAGCGGCATGGCGATCTTGGCGTCGGCTTCCGGGCCGGACACCACCGAGGACAGCTTGCCGGCCTTGATGACCTTGGCGTTGCCCGATACCGGCGCGGCGATGAAGCTGACGCCCTTCTCCTTGAGCTTCTTGCGGATGTCGGCGGATTCCTCGACCGCGATCGAGGAGCAGTCGACCACCATCTTCGGCTTCTGGCTGCCGGTGAGCAGGCCGTCCTTGCCGAACAGCACGTCGAGCACGTCCTTGCCGGTGGAGACGATGGCGAACACCACCTCGCAGGAGGCGAGCTCGGCGGGCTTGTCGACCAGCTTGCCGCCCTTGGCGGCGAGCGGCTCGGCCTTGGCGCGGGTGCGGTTCCAGATTGTCACGTCATGGCCGGCCTTGAGCAGGCGCTCGACCATCGGGGCGCCCATGCGGCCGGCGCCGATCCAGCCGATCTTCGGTTTATTCGACATCACGAAACTCCTATCCAGACTTTGACGCGGCTTTAGCGGTTCCGCGGCCAATCCGCCAGCACCAAAAGGTTATTGCGCCCATGCTTGTGGCAGCCGTCGCCAGCGCATTATCCTGTGCCGAGGGCCGGGAACAAGGCTCGCGCGCCGGCCGCCAAGGCAAGCGCCAAAAGCCGACGGGAGGACAGTTGCGGCCATGCAGGACGCCGCCACCATCGTCATGCAAGACGTCCCTCCTGGCGCGCCCACGGGTGCGCCGGACGCCGGCCGCGAGCGCTGGCGGACGGTCTGGCGTAACGCCTTTCCGTTCCTGGTGGTGGGCGCGCTGTGGGAAATCGTGGCCTGGACCGGGATCTTCCCGCGGCAATTGTTTCCCACGCTGGAAGACATCGTGCGCTCCTTCGCCGCCCTGACGGTTGCCGGCATCCTGCCGCATCACACGGTCGAGACGCTGCTGCGGCTGGTGACGGGCTTTACGCTCGCTGCGTCTTTCGGTGTGACCATCGGCATGCTGATGGGCCGCTCACGCCGAGCCGAAGACATTTTCCTGCCGCTGGTCAGCATCCTGGCGCCGATCCCCGGCATCGCCTACACGCCGCTGTTCCTGCTGTGGTTCGGACCCGGCAATTTTTCCGCCGTATTGCTGGTCGGCTTCGTGTCGATGTTTCCGGTGATCTACAACACCTGGACCGGCGTCAAGGCGGTGAAGGAAATCTGGCTGCGCTCGGCGCAGGCGATGGGCGCCAGCAACCGCCGCCTGTTCCGCCACGTCATCCTGCCCGGCGCGCTGCCCTACATCCTCACCGGCTTGCGGCTCGGCCTCGGGCAAGCCTGGCGCATTCTGGTGGCGGTGGAAATGCTCGCCGCCGTGCCCTGGGGGCTCGGCTGGCTGATCTTCGGCGCCCGCGAGTTCCTCAACACCGACGCCATGATGGCGGGCGTCATCGTCATCGCGGTGATTGGCCTGGCACTTGAGAAATTTGTGTTCCAGAGGATCGAGACCTACACCGTCGTACGCTGGGGAATGATCACCGCGTCATGAAAGACCAGAAGCAAAACAACCGCTCGATGCTGCGCGGCGCCGTCACCCTGGTCGCGGCGGCGGTGATCTACGAGGCGGTGGCGCGCAGCGGCCTTTTCGCCGCGGCTCTATTGCCGACCATCCCCACCATCCTCAGCGCGCTTGTCGTCATGGTGCGCGACGGCACCATGGAGTGGCACGCCGCCTATACGCTCTACCGGGTGCTGTTCGGCTTCTTCCTCGCCGTGGTGTTCGCGCTGCCGCTCGGCGTCCTGATGGCGCGCTTCAAGCGGGCGGAAGACTTCTTCCTGCCGCTGGTCAGCGCGCTGATGCCGATCCCGTCCTTCGCGCTGGTGCCGCTGTTCATGCTGTGGTTCGGCATCGGCAACCTCACCACCATCATGATCGTGTTCTATGCCGCGAGCTTTCCGATGCTGTTCAACACCTGGTCGGGCGTGCGCTCGGTCAATCCGTTGTGGCTGCGCGCGGCCGGCTCAATGGGCGCCGACGAGCGGCGGCTGTTCTGGAAGGTGATCATCCCGGGCGCCTTCCCTTTCATCATCACCGGCATGCGGCAGGCCTTCCTGCGCTGCTGGATCGCGGTGGTGGGCGCCGAGATGATCGCGGCCTCCGATTGGGGGCTCGGCTGGGTCATCTACGACGCCAAGGAATTCCTCAACGCCGACGTGATGCTCGCTTCGCTGATCGTAATCGGCGGCATCGGCTTCGTGTTCGAGCGCGTGGTGTTCGGCTCGCTCGAACGCGCCACCGTGCTGCGCTGGGGCATGGTGCGGATGGCGAAGGGCTGACGCATGACCCCCATCGAAATCCGCGACGTTTCGCTGGTCTACGATACGCCGTCCGGCCAGGTGCCGGGCGTGAAAGACGTCTCCTTCGACATCGGCGCCTCCGAGTTCGTCTGTATCGTCGGGCCGTCCGGCTGCGGCAAGTCCACGCTGCTCAACATCATCGCCGGATTCATCGCGCCGGCGGCCGGCGAGATCCGCATCGGCGGCAAGAAGGTCGAAGGCCACGGCATGGACCGCGGCGTGGTGTTCCAGGACTTCGCTCAGCTGTTTCCCTGGCGCACCGCGCTCGGCAACGTCTCGTTCGGCCTGGAAATGAAGGGCGTGCCGAAGGACGAGCGCGAGAAGATCGCGCGCGAGCAATTGCGCCTGGTGAAGCTGGAGAAGTTCACCGCCTCCTACCCGCATCATCTGTCCGGCGGCATGCAGCAGCGGGTCGCCATCGCCCGCGCGCTGGCCTACAATCCCGCGGTGCTGCTGATGGACGAGCCGTTCGCGGCGCTCGACGCGCTGACCCGCGACGACATGCAGAAGCTGCTCGCCGACGTGTGGCGTGAGACGCGCAAGACGGTGATCTACGTGACGCACAACGTGGCGGAGGCGGTGTATCTGGCGGACCGCGTCATCGTGATGACGCCGCATCCCGGCACGGTGAAGACGGAGGTCAAGATCGATCTGCCGCGTCCGCGCGATCCGCTGAGCGTGGAATTTCTCGATATGCAGAAGGAATTGCTGCGCCATCTTGGACAGGAGACGGCGCAAGTGGCAGCATCTGCGAAAGCGAACGGCAAAGCATCACAGGGAGGACAACAATGAGCAAGGGCATTACGCGACGTCATTACCTCGCGGCCTCCGGCGCCGGCGCGCTGGCGGCGGGACTGGGCCTGCGGCCGGCGCTGGCCGATGCGCCGGTGCGGCAGGGCTATCAGACCAACATGTGGGGCATGCCGACCTATTATCTGCTGCACTCCGGCCTGCTCGACAAGCACGGCGTCAAGTTCGAGGAATTCGCGGTGCCGTCGGGCAACCTCACCATGCAGCAGATGGTGGCGCGCCAGGTCGACATGGGCACCTATGCCGGCCCGTCCTTCATCATCGGCTACGAGAAGGGCGGCCTCGTCGCCATCGCCAAGATCGAATATGTCGGCAAGACCGCGCGCGTCATGGCGCGCAAGGATCTCGGCATCACCAAGGTCGAACAGCTCAAGGGCCTCAAGG
The DNA here is from genome assembly GCA_035651255.1 of Pseudolabrys sp. Lineage (GTDB taxonomy): Bacteria > Pseudomonadota > Alphaproteobacteria > Rhizobiales > Xanthobacteraceae > Pseudolabrys. Next base: position 67,007 of record DASRGB010000081.1, on the reverse strand, counting down.
TTGCCAACCAGAGTGGCTCCTCGACCGGCAACATCTTCGTCGACCAGATCGCCACCAAGGCCGGCCTGCACAAGGGCGACTACCAGGAAATCAAAATGGACGTGAACAACATGGTGGCCGCCATGTTGGCCAAGACCGTGGACGCCATGGTCAATATCGAGCCCTACTGCGCGATCGCGGAAGCCGACGGCATCGCCAACACGCTGGTGGATTTTTCCTCGTTCGACCAGCTGCCGGTGTTCATGGCGGCGACGCCGGAATTCGTCGAGAAAAACCCGGACACGGTGGTGAACTATCTGAAGGCCTGGCTCGACGTCGAGAAGGACTTCAAAAGCAATCCGAAAAAGATCGCCGACACGATCTACGGCTTCTACACCTCGAAGGGCTACAAGATGTCGCAAGAGACATTCACGGCGGCGATCAGCCGCGTCGAGGTCGGCGTCGGCTGGCCGGACGGACTCGAGGCCTACATGACCGGACAGGCCGACATCCTGTTGAAGACGAACAAGATCAAGGCGATCCCCGATTGGAACAAGGCCTTCCGCAAGGACTTCCTGAAGAAGGCGATGGCGTAGTCAGCAATCAGGCATCAGAGGTCAGTAATCAGAACAGTCTGGTTGCTGGCCTTCTGATTCCTGCAATGGAGATTGTGCATGTCGGCTGTAGACAATCCGCTCACCCGGAGCGGCGAGCCCGTCACCTGGAATTTCAAGCTGTTGTCGCAGAACGACCTCGGCGGCTTCGGCGGCATGGGCGAAGGCATGTCGGTGCAGATCGCCAAGGACGGGCGGCGCATCATCTGGCTGGCGCACGAGAGCGCGCCGAAGAATTTCACCGCCGTCGACGTCTCCGATCCGCGCAAGCCGAAGATCGTGGTGCAGACCGACCTGCCCAAGCCCTACATGCGTTCGAACTCGCTGGAGACCGCGGGCGACATCATGGCGGTGGCCTACCAGACGCAGAAGGTCGGACAGCAGCCGGCGGGGCTCGAACTGTTCGACATTTCGGTGCCGGAGAAACCGCGCTCGATCTCGTTCTTCGACTGCTCGGGCGCGCATTCGCGCGGCGTCCACCAGCTCTGGTTCTGCGACGGCGAATACGTCCACATGGCGGCGGGCTCGCCCGACTTCAAGCCGAGCCATCCGCTCGACGACCAGTTCTACCGCTGCATCGACGTGCGCAATCCGTCGAAGCCGAAGGAGATCGGGCGCTGGTGGATGCCCGGCACCAGCGCCACCGACAATGTCGCGCCGCCGCCGCGCCATCCGCTCGACAAGGGCTATCGCGCGCACAACACCAACGTCTATCCGCAGCGCGGCGATCGGCTCTACCTCTGCTACATCGACGGCGGCATGTTCGTCATGGACATCAAGGACAAGGCCAACCCGAAGGTGATCTCGCACTGGACCAACGCGCCGCCCTATACCGGCTTCATGCACACCGCGGTGCCGCTGTTCGACCGCGGCCTGATGCTGGTGACCGACGAGTCGACCGAGGATGCCGGCAAGGACTGGCCGAAGCTGATCTGGATCCTCGATCTGCGCGACGAGCAGCACCCGGTGCCGATCGCCACCTGCCCGATGCCGCCGCTCGACGCCTACAAGGACCGCGGCGGACGATTCGGCGCGCACAACATCCACGAGAACGTTGCGCTGCCGACGGCGTGGCAGTCCGACCAGATCGTGCTCGGCACCTTCTTCAACGGCGGCCTGCGCGCCTACGACATTTCCAATCCGTACCAGCCCAAGGAGGTCGGCTGCTTCGTGCCGCCGCCGCCCAAGGGCACGCCGGCCGGCGCGGTGCAGCTCAACGACGTGTTCGTCGACGAGCGCGAGATCGTCTACACCGTCGACCGCCACACCGGCGGGCTGTACGTGCTGGAGATGGATTTCTGATTCATCTGCGCGTCACGGGGCCAAGCCTCGTCACTGCGGCTTCAAGAACACTTGCCGCTCCAAGTAGGTCAGCGAGCAACTGATTATCGACGTTGAAGTTACCGTCGTATTCGAGCGCGTTGCGCAGTCCGTGACATTTGTCCAGTACACGCCAGATTTCCGGTTTCACACCGAGCGTATGGGCCAAGACCTGGAAAACAATATAGCGTCGCTTGTTGGGTCGATAGCCGTGCCACCGCAAGGCCGCCAGTGCGAATGCATGGCCGGCGTTGTACGCGAGGTCGAATCTGCTTTCTGCGGAGAGAGCCGCATTTTTCGCGTCGGCGAGTCGTCTGCGGCCTGAAGCTACGAGGCCGTCAAATTCTTGCTGATCGGCGGGTTCGCGTTTAAGCAGCTCTGTCCGGGCTAGGTTGTCCAATTCTCTTAAGGTCATTATCCGACCCAACAACGAACAGCTTGGGCTGCTGCGATATCCGGCTCACAAACGAATTTCGTTCGGAGAGTTTTTGTCTCCATTCGTTCGGACTCATTATAGTCGGATTGATCGCCCGCAGCAGTTTCTTTTCGGCCCGCGCCGTTGCCGCATAGACCTCGGCATATACGACATCATGCGCGATGATCATTAGATCTATATCGCTTTTCGCCGTATCTTCCCGCTTGGCGATCGATCCGAAGACGAAAGCGACATCCACCTTCTGCGACAGCGGCTGCAAGGATTTGGCGAGTGGTTCCAGCAGGCCGACTGTTTTCAAGACAATGCCTTGCAGCTCCTCGAAGATCGGCGATTGCCTGTTGGCCTCATAAAGTTTGCGTCCGTCGACCAGGGATTGGCTCACGATGCCAGCTCTCACCAGGCGTTCCAGCTCGCGCTGGACCGCCCCGCGCCCTGATTGCACTAACGCGATGACTTGGCTCAATTGATAGCGCGCCGATGTTTGGCTGAAAAAGATGCCCAGGACGCGCTGCTGAACCTTTGAAAAAAGCGCATCAATTAGGCTCTTGGAGGCACGCATACCCATTTTGGGGCCATTAATACCGAGCTCCGGGTCTAATACCCAGCTTGGGTACATATAGCCCCATTCTGGGTATCAGGCAAGGACAGGAACAGACGCGGTAAAACGCACCGCCAAACGTCATGTAAGCTGGCGACATGAACTCCCCCTTCCCCTCGCCTTCGGCCGGGCGCTTCGGCCGCAGGCTCAAAAGCGAGCGTGGGCCACGGGTGCCGGTGACGGTGCTGACCGGCTTCCTCGGCGCCGGCAAGACCACGCTGCTCAAGGCGTTTCTGGCGACGCCTCAGGGCCAGGGCACCGCGGTGGTGGTCAACGAATTCGGCGCGGCGGGGATCGACGACGCGCTGGTGCGCGCCAGCACAGACGAGACCGTGTTGCTCGGCAACGGCTGCCTGTGCTGCATCGCGCGCAGCGATTTGCAGAACGCGCTGCGGCGCATGGTGGTCGAGCGCGAGCGCGGCGAATTGCCGGACTTCAGGCGCATCGTGATCGAGACTTCGGGCCTCGCCGACCCCTCGCCCATTCTGCAAACCTTCGCCACCGACCGCGCGCTCGGCGGCATGTTCCATGTCGAGGCGGTGGTGACGGTGGTCGACGCCGTGACCGGCGCCGACACGCTCGGCTGGTCGGCGGAGGCGCGCAAGCAGGCGATCCTGGCCGACCGGCTGGTGATCACCAAGACCGACATTGCCGGCGACGCCGCGGCGCTCGCCGCACAGCTGGCCGCGCTCAATCCGCGCGCCGAGCTGCTGCGGGCGGAACTCGGCGCGCTCGATCCGAGCCGCTTGACCGAACCGGCCAGCGACCGGCGCAACGCCTTCGTGGCGGAAGCCGCGCACAGCGACGGCATTGTCAGCTTCGTGCTCGCCGACGACGCAGCCGTACCGTGGCCGGTCTTTGCGCGCGCCATGGACACGCTGGTGGCCTTGCGCGGGGCAGACCTCTTGCGCGTCAAGGGCGTCCTCAACGTCGAAGGCTGCGACGGCCCGGTGCTGGTGCAGTTCGTCCAGCACCTGGCGCCGCCGCCGGTCGAGCTCGCGCAATGGCCGGACGACAACCGCCAAAGCCGAGTCGTCTTCATCACCCGCGGGGTGACGGAACGCCAGGTGCGCGACCTGTTCAAGGCGGTGCAGGCGTTGCGATAACGTCGCCACTTGCCCGCTTACCCTCAGGGGTCGGCGCTTCGTCGAGACTCCGACCCCTCACCCGCCCTCGCTCGGCTTCGCCTCCGCTCGGGCACCCTCTCCCACAAGGGGAGAGGGGAAGCGAGGTCGCATCGCCGCATTATTCTCTGTCCCTTCCGCTGATCTCCGCCTGCCAGGGCGCGACCCAGCGTTCGACCACGCCGATCAGCGAGTTCAAGCCGATCGCCATCACCATCAGGATGATGATCGGCACGAACATAGTGGCGGTGTCGAAATTGTTGGCCGAGTTGATGATGACGGCGCCGAGCCCGGAAATGGTGGTGAAGAACTCGGCGATCACCATGGCCACCACGGCGCGGCCGACGGCGAGGCGGATGCCGGCCATGATGTAGGGCAGCGTGGCGGGCAGGATGATGCGGCGCAGGATGACGAGATCGGACGCGACGAAAGATTTGCCGACCTCGATCAGCGTCTTGGGCACCGCGGTGACGCCGAGCCAGGTGTTGATGACGATGGGGAACAGCGACATCAGGAACACCACCGCGACCTTCACGGCAAAGCCGAGGCCGAGCCACAGCATCAAGAGCGGCACCAGCGCCACCAGCGGCATGGCGTAACCGGCGGTGACGTAGATGCCGAGCGCGGCCTCGGCGATGCGGAAGCGGCCGATGACAAGACCGAGCGGCACGCCGACGACGATGGCAAGCCCATAGCCCGCCACGAACGGCTGCAGGCTCGAAGACAGCGCGGTGCCGAGCTGGCCGCTGATCAAAAGCTCCCAGAACGCCGCGGCAATCGCGCTCGGATAGGAGCCGAAGATCGGGTTGATGTTGCGGCCGAAGATTTCCCACAGCGCCAGCGCGGCGCAGACCGAGATCGTGGTGATCGCCCAGCGCGGCAGCGGCCGGCGCTCGGCGGATTCGGCCGGCGGGGCGGCATCTTTGTGGGTGTCAACAATATCAGCCATGACGGTTTCAGATTGAATTGCAATCGTGCCGTTTGCCCGCTTCACCTCTCCCATAGGGAGAGGTCGGATCGCGAAGCGATCCGGGCGAGGGATTACAGACTCGAAAGCCTTGGAACCCCCTCACCCCAGCCCTCTCCCCAACGGCGAGAGGGAGCGCGCTGTGCCTGCGGACCGTTCCAACGACAGCAGTCATGTTCAATGCACCGTCTCGTCGTGCAGCGCCTTCCACACCTTGTAGCGGGTGTCGGCGAATTCCTTCATGCCGCGCACCAGGCCGAGATCGGGACGCGGCCGGCCGAGCGGCACGTTCATGATCTCCTGCACGCGGCCCTGCTTCATGACGACGATGCGGTCGGCGATCAGCACCGCCTCGTCGAGATCGTGGGTGACGAACAAAATGGTCTTGCCGGTGCGGGCATGGATATCGAGCAGTTCCGCCTGCAGGGATTCGCGGGTCTGCGCGTCGAGCGCGCCGAACGGCTCGTCCATCAGCAGCACCTTGGGATCGATGGCCAGCGCCCGGGCGATGCCGACGCGCTGCTTCATGCCGCCGGACAGCTGATGCGGGCGGCGGTTGCCGGAGGCGGCGAGACCGACAAGCTCCAGATATTTCTCGGCGGTGTCGGCGAGCTGGCGGCCGCGCACACCCTTCATCTCCAGGCCGAACATGACGTTCTCGCGCGCCGACAGCCAGGGCAGCAGCTCGGCGTGCTGGAACACCATGCCGCGGTCGTAGCCGCAGCCCTTGACCTCGCGGCCGTCGACGGTGACGCGGCCGCCGCTCGCCGCATCGAGCCCCATGGCGACGCGCAGCGCCGTGGTCTTGCCGCAGCCGGACGGGCCGATGAGGGCGACGACCTCGCCGTCGCGCACCGTGAAGCTGACGCGCTCCAGCGCCTGCACATGATGCACTTCGCCGTCCATGCGCAGGGTAAAGCGCTTGGAAACGTCGACGAAACTCACCTCACCCATTCAGGGTCTCCATCCATTTGTCATTCCGGGGCGCCCGCGTTGGCGGGCGAACCCGGAATCCAGACAAATATTCCGTGCTCGCTTCCGGATTCCGGGTTCGCGGCCTGACGGCCGCGCCCCGGAATGACAGAAAAAAATTTCAAAGTCGCCGTCAACGACCGGCCAGCTTGAGCGCCTTCTCGCGGTATTGCGGCGCCACCACCGTCGTCAAGTCGAGCGGCGCCGGGATTTTGCCGGCCTTGACCAGCTGATCCTGCACCCAGCCGAACTTGTCCATCGGCAGCGGCAGGCTGGCGTCGACGGCATGGTGCTTGACCGCGTCGTCGAACACGAAGCCCGGGCGCGGATCGTCGGGCTTGGCATGGATGATCTCGCGGGTCAGCGCGACGGCCTCCGCCCGGTGCGTCAGCGCAAAATGCAGCGCGCTCATCTCGGCGGCGAGGAAACGCGCCGCGTCGTCGCCCTTCGCAGCCAGGGTCTTGGCGCTCGACATCATGCAGACGCGCAGCATGTTGGGCACGGCGTCGCGCCCGGCGACCAGGAGATGCACGTCCTTGGGCGCTTCCGGCTCGTATTCGTTCGACACCACGGCCGCCTCGACCACGCCGCTCACCAGCGCCTTGTAGCGGTCATTGTCGCCGCCGAGCGCGGCGAGCTTCACGTCGGCCGGCTTGACGCCGTATTTCTCCAGCGCGAAGCGCGCCAGCATGTCGGGCATTGAATTGGGCGCCGACACCGCGATCTGCTTGCCCTTGAGGTCCTCGACCGTCTTGATGTCGGCCTTGGCGTAGATGCCGTGCGGCACCACCACCCAGTGGCAGCCGAGGATGCGCACGTCGCCGCCCTTGGAATCGGCGGTAAAGACGCCCTGCGGCCCGCCCTCGAAGCTGTCGACCTCGCCGGCGATCAGCGCCTTGAGCGCGATCTGGTCGTCCTTGAATTCGGAAATCTTGAGGTCGAGGCCCTGCGTCTTGGCGAAGTCGCGGGTCGTGACCATCAGGAAAATGCCGGCGTCGGCCTTGGCCTTGATCAGGCCGTGACGCCAGACGTGCTGCGCGGACGCCGGTATCGCTGCGGCGCACAGTACCGCGGCGCCGGCGGCAGCGGACGCAATTCGTGTGACCAGGCGCATGGTTGGCGTTCCTCCCTGGCTTAAACGCACCGACCCTATTCCCCGCCGTCATAACATCTTTTTTATCGCGGGGCCCGTTCTCAAAACGAGTGTGCGGGACTAGCCTTGACCGCGCAAGCGTCGCCAACAGACGCGGCTTCGCGGACCGGCCGGTTTCGGCCGCCGCATGCGCCAGGGAGGCGTCCCATGACCCAGCGATTCAACCTGACCGTCAATGGCGTTTCGCACGCCGTCGAGGCCGATCCGGACATGCCGCTGCTCTATGCCTTGCGCGGGGATCTTGGCCTCAACAACCCGCATTTCGGCTGCGGGCTCGCGCAATGCGGCGCCTGCACGGTGCACATTGACGGCCAGCCGGCGCGCTCGTGCATCACTCCGCTGTCGGCGGTCGGCAACGCCAGGATCACGACGCTGGCAGGCCTCGGCACGCCGGACAAGCCGCATCCATTGCAGACCGCCTACATCGAGGAGCAGGTGCCGCAATGCGGCTACTGCATCAACGGCTGGATCATGACCGCGGCGGCCTTCCTGCGCGACAACAAGAATCCAAGCGAGGCGCAGATCAAGGACGCGCTCTCGGGTCTCAAGTGCCGCTGCGGCACGCACGTCAGCATCCTCAAGGCGGTCAAGCGCGCCGCCGCAATGATGGGTTGAGGGAGGCCGCCATGACGAAATTCGAAAACATGTCGTCATTCCGGGGCGCGGGGACGGACAAGGCAGTCAGCCGCCGGAATGTGCTGCTCGGCGGCGGCGCGCTGGTCGTGTCGATCGGCGCCGCCGTCTCGGCCGAGACGCTGCTGGCGATCGGCCGAGCGCACGCCCAGGCGGCCAAGCCGCCGCTCACTCCCGACCAGCTTTCCTCCTACATCGCCGTGAATGCCGACGGCACCGTCTCGGCCTTCTTCGGCAAGATGGACATGGGCCACGGCCTGCACGTCGCAATCGCGCAGATCGTCGCGGAAGAGCTTGACGTGCCGTTCAAGGCCGTCACCGTCATGATGGGCGATACCGCGACGTCGGTGAACCAGGGCGGCGCCTCCGGCTCGACCGGCATCCAGAACGGCGGCAAGCAGATGCGGGCGGCGGCGGCGGAAGCGCGCCGCGTGCTCGTCGAGATGGCGGCCGACAGGCTGAGCACTCCGGCCGCAAACCTGATCACCGTCAACGGCGTCGTCAGCAGCGCCTTCAACCGCGACAAGAAGGTCTCCTATGCGGAGCTGATCGGCGGCCGCTATTTCAACGTCCAGCTCGACTGGAACAAGCAATACGGCAATGCGCTGTACGCGCCCGGCAAGGCCAAGCCGAAAAATCCGGGCGACCACAAGATCGTCGGTCAGCCGATCAAGCGCGAGGACGTCGCGGCCAAGGTGTTCGCGCAGGAGGACTTCGTCACCGACATCAAGCGTCCGGGCATGGTGCATGCGCGCATGATCCGACCCGCGATCGCCGGCAGCGAGCCGGTGAAGGTCGACGAGAGTTCGATCGCGCACATTCCCGGCGCCAGGGTGATCCGGGACAAGGCTTTCCTTGCCGTGGTCGCCGACAAGGAATGGGACGCCATCAAGGCCGCGCAGGCCCTGAAAGTCGAGTGGTCGCAGCCCGCGCCGCCCTTCCCCGACCAGGCGTCGCTCTACGACCACATCCGCAAGGCGCCCGCGCGCAAACGCGAGGTCGGCAAGGAGAACGGCAACCTCGAGGAGGCCTTCAAAGCGGCCGCCAAGATCATCGAGGCCGAGTACGAATGGCCGTTCCAGTCGCACGCCAGCATGGGGCCGGCCTGCGCCGTCGTCGAAATCAAGGACGGCCAGGTGACGTGCTGGAGCGGCACGCAGAAGCCGCACTTCCAGCAGCAGGGCATTGCCCTCACGCTCGGCGTGCCGCCGGAGACGGTGCGGGTGATCCATACCACCGGGCCGGGCTCCTACGGCCGAAACGACGCCGACGACTGCGCCATGGATGCCGCCGTGCTGGCCAAGGCCGTCGGCAAGCCCGTGCGCCTGCAATACATGCGCGATCAGGGCACCGGCTGGGACCCCAAGGGGCCGGCCTCGATCCACAAGGCGCGCGCGGCGATCGATGCCTCGGGCAAGGTGATCGCCTACGAGTTCCTGAGCAAAGGCTTCTCGCGGGTCGACGTGAACACCAATGGCAGCAAACCGTGGGACACGCTCGCCGGCCAGATGCGCGGCGTGGCGCTCAAATCCGGCGACGGCTTCGGCGTGCCGGCGGAATCCTACGCCTTCGAGAACAAGCGGCTGGCGTGGGAGACGATCGCACCCTTGCTCGACCGCGCCTCGCCGCTGCGTTCGTCGCATCTGCGCGATCCGGTGGGGCCACAGATCCATTTTGCCAGCGAATCCTTCATGGACGAGGTGGCAGCCGCGGTCGGCGCCGACGCGATCGAGTTCCGCACGCGCTACCTCAAGGATCCGCGCGACATCGCCGTCATCAAAGCCGCCGCGGAGCGCGCCAAGTGGGAGACGCGGCCCTCGCCCAAGAAAGGCCAGACCGGGGACAAAGTTTCCGGTCGCGGCATCGCCTATGCGCAGCGCAACGGCACGCGCGTGGCGGTGATCGCCGAGGTCGACATCGACCGCTCGAGCGGCAAGATCTACGCGCGCAAATTCACCGTGGCGCACGACTGCGGCCAGATCATCAACCCGGACGGCCTGACGAAATGCATCGAGGGCAATATCGTGCAGGGCGTCAGCCGCACGCTGTGGGAGGAAGTGACCTTCGACCGCAAGACGGTCACCAGCGTGGATTGGCTGACCTACCCGATCCTCGACATTACCGAGACCCCCGGGGAGATCGACGTGGTGCTCATCAATCATCCCGAGATCGACCCGTCGGGCGCCGGCGAGCCGTCGATCAGGCCGGTGGCTGCGGCAATCGCCAATGCCGTCTTCGATGCGACCGGCGTGCGCATCCGCCGCGTGCCGTTTTCGCCGGAGCGGGTGAAGGGATTGCTGAGCTGATTTCTGCTGTCGTCCCGGCGTTTGCGGGGACGACAGTCATCGGGGCTTACACCGCCGCCAGGCGCTTCACGCCGTCGCGGGCGGCGGCGATGATGTCGGGCACGACCGCGTCGTTGCCCGGCGCCATGATGTGGCAACCGGCGACGCCCGGAATGTCGGCGAGCTCGCCAATGACCTCGAGGCAGATGCGGCGGCCTTCGGCGATCGGATCGGCGGCGCCTTCCATGCGCTCGACAAAGGCGTCCGGGATGATGGCGCCGAACAGCTTCTCCTTGATCCAGCGCGCCGACTTGGCCGACCGCAGCGGCACGACGCCGATCAGCACGAACAGCTTGCCGGCGAGGCCGTGCTCGGCGAGCCGGGCCATGTAGCGGCGCACCACGCCGGCGTCCATGCAGAACTGCGTTTGCGAAAACTGCGCGCCGGCGGCGACCTTGGCGGCAAGTCCCTTCGGCTCCCAGCCGGGCTGCGGATCGATCGGATTGTCGGCGCAGCCGAGGAAGAACGGCGCCGGGCCGCTGACCTTGCGGCCGGTCGGCAATTCGCCCTTGTCGCGCAACAGGCGCGCGGTTTCCAGGAGCTGGCGCGGGTCGAGGTCGAACACCGGCTTGGCGTCCGGCTGGTCGCCCGCCGACGGATCGTCGCCGCGCAGCACCAGCAGATTGCGCACGCCGAGGGCGGCCGCGCTCATCAGGTCGCTTTGCAGGGCGATGCGATTGCGGTCGCGGCAGGTGAACTGGAGGATCGGCTCGATGCCGGCTTCCACCAGCATGCCGGCGGCGGTCACCGCCCCGAGCGTCGAGCGCGCGCCGGCGCTGTCGGTGATATTGACGGCGTCGGCCTTGCCCTTGAGCGGCGCGGCCTTGGCGATGAGTTCGCCGCGGCCGGCGGTGACCGGCGGTGTTACCTCCGCGGTAATGACGAAGCGGTTGGCGCGCAGCTTGTCTTGCAGGTTCATCGGCACCACGTCGCAAAATCCAGTGGACCTTGCAAGCACAAGAATGAGACATTGGCCAGGAATGGCGGCAATGCCGCAGCGTTATAGGTGGCCATGTTTCAGCCGGCGAAATCCCTCGACGAAATGCTCGCGGCCGTGACCGACGGCTGCCTGCTGGCGGTGCCGCGCGAGGTTTCGGGCGTGCCGATGGCGGCGACGCGCGCGCTGATCAGGCGCGGGGTCAAGCGCCTGCATCTCTTGGCGCTGCCGACTTCGAGCTTGCAGGCCGACTTGCTGATCGGCGCGGGCTGCGTCGCGACGCTGGAGACGAGCGCGGTCAGTCTCGGCGAGTTCGGCCCGGCGCCGCGCTTCAATGCGGCGGTGATCGGCGGCACCATCACGATGAAGGATGCAACCTGCCCGGCGCTGCACGCCGCCTTGCAGGCGGCGGAAAAGGGCGTGCCGTTCATGCCGCTGCGCGGGCTGATCGGCTCGGACGTGCTCAAGTACCGCGACGACTGGAAGGTGATCGAGAGTCCGTTCGGCAATTCCGATCCGATCGTGCTGCTGCCGGCGATCAAGCCGGACGTGGCGCTGCTGCACGCGCCGATGGCCGACCGCTTCGGCAATGTCTGGATCGGACGCCAGCGCGAGCTGGCCACCATGGCGCACGCGGCGGAACGCACAATTGCCACTGTGGAGAAAATCCACGACGGCAATCTGCTCGACGATCCCGTGCTCGCGGCGGGCACGCTGCCCGGCTTCTATGTCGACAGCGTCGCGCTCGCCGAGCGCGGCTGCTGGCCGCTCGGCCTGCCCGACCATTACGGTGCCGACGCCGAGCATCTGGCGATGTATGCGAAGATGGCGGCGACCGAGCAGGGCTTCGCCGAGTATCTGGACAAGTATGTGTATGAAAAGAGAGCGGCCTGACGGGGCATTGTCATGGCCGGGCCTGTCCCGGCCATCCCGACTAGGAAGGCACAGTGCCCGCCTAAGCGAGATCGCCGGGTCAAGCCCGGCGATGACCGTGGAGAGGACGGCGTGAGCGTTTCATTCCGCCCCGAGGAACTGCTCGCCGACGTCATTGCGCGGCTGATCGGCGACGTGCGCCACGTCGCGGTCGGCAACGCTTCGCCCATTCCGGCGACCGCGGCGTTGCTCGCACGCGCGCAAAACGGCAACGGCCGGCCTTACGTGTCGCTGCTGCAAAGCCGCAAGCACAATTTCTTCACCGACGGGGCGCGCGAACTGTTCGACTGCGCGGGGCAAGGCCGCATCGACGTGTTCTTTTTGTCCGGCGGCCAGATCGACGGCCAAGGCAACGTCAACCTGGTCTCGACCGGCGACTACGGCCATCCCAAGGTGCGCTTCCCCGGCTCGTTCGGCTCGGCCTACCTCTATTACGTGGTGCCGAAAGTGATCCTGTTCCGCACCGAGCATTCGCGGCGCACCCTGGTGCCCAAGGTCGATTTCATCAGCGCGCCGGGCTCGAACGAGGCAAACGTCTATCGCAGCGGCGGGCCGGTCGCGCTGGTCACCAACCGCTGCCTGTTCACCTTCGCCGATGGCCGCTTCACGCTGGCGAGCGTGCATCCGGGCCACAGCGTCGAGGAGGTGATCGAGAATACCGGCTTCGAATTCGCGCGGCCCGCCACGGTGCCGCAGACGCCGGCGCCCTCGCCCGAGACGCTCACGCTGATGCGCGGGACAGTGGCGCAGGAACTGGCGGAGGTCTATCCGCAGTTCGCGGCCCAGGTGTTCGGCGTTGGGCAGACTGCTTTCGCGAATTGAAATACCTTGTCATTCCGAGGCGCGGCCCATAAGCGCGTTTACGCACGTCTTCGACGTGCTATGGGCCGCGAGCGCGGAATCCATGCCCCCTGCGCTGCGCAATATGGATTCCGGGTCCGCCGCTTCGCGGCGCCGGAATGACAAAGGATGATTGAGCGGCTAGTGTCCGCCCGAAAAATCAATCCATGAGGAACGTCACGTGAAAACTGTTGAAGCTGCGGTGATCGGCGTCGGTTGGGTAGGCGGCACGCGCGCGGAGACGCTGGCGCGCACCGCGCTGGTCGACAAGCTGCACCTGTGCGAGATCCGCCCCGACCGCCTCGCCGAGGTGAAGAAGCTGTACAAGCCGGCGACGGCGACGCTCGACTACAACGACATCATCAGGAACGACAACATTTCGGTGGTCTACATCTCGACCACGCCGGAATCCAACCACTACCCGATCTGCCGCGACTGCCTGAAGTCCGGCAAGAACGTGATGCTGGAGAAGCCGATCGCGCTCGAACTGTGGGAAGCGGACGAACTCATCCACATCGCCAAGCAGAACGGCCTCAAATTCACCATCGGCTATTCGCAGCGCTTCAATCCGAAGATCGCCTACGCCAAGAAGAAAATCGTCGACGGCACGCTGGGCAACGTCGTCTCGGTGCTGGTCAGCCGGCATCTGTCGCGCTCGCTCGGCAAGAAGATCGCAAGCCGCGTGCGGCTCTCCCCCGTCGTCATGGAGTCGACGCACGACCTCGATTTCGTGTTCTGGCTGCTCGAGCCGGCCAAGCCCGTGAAGGTCTACAGCCAGGGCGCCTACGGCTACATGAAGCCGGTCAACGGCTCGCACGACGTCATGTTCACTACCGTCACCATGGACAACGGCGTGGTGGTGATGATCGGCGGCGGCTGGAACCTGCCGCCGAGCTATCCGAACTACTGCGCCACCTGGATCGAGATCACCGGCACCGAGGGCTCGCTGTTCCTCGACGACACCCAGCGCGACAACTGGCTCAACACCATGAAGGACGGCCAGCAGTTCCCGATGTCGACCATGCCGGGCGAATGGGTGGACAACGTGTTCGCCGGCGGCATGGGGCCGGAGACCATCCACTTCCTCGAGGCCTGCATCCGCGACACCGCCGTCATGGTGACGCCGGAGAGCGCGCGGCGCGTCATGGAGACCTACAGCGCCGCCGATCTCTCGGCCGACCGCGGCGAGCCGGTCGATCTGCCGCTCACCAACGAGACGATTTCCGGCATCGCCGAATTGAAGGAAAGAAACCGGGCCGGCATCAATCCGGTGGGAACGGCGACATGAGCCAGGCAGCACATGTGACGCTCGCAAATTTTGCCCTCTCCCCTTGTGGGAGAGGGCAGCGTCGACACGTCCGCAGGCTCGATTGGGTGAGGGGGCGCAGCGCTTCCGATAATCCCAACCCCCTCACCCATTCTTTGTTGTGGAGCCGCTGCGGCGGCCCTCTCCCACAAGGGGAGAGGGCACAGCGACAGTCGCCGGAGTTCTCGTCATGAAGAAATCGGCCAAGGGCGTCGGGCTTGCCATTGTCGGCGGCGGGCGGGTCGGCCTGTTCCGCGGCGAGGTGGCGGCGCGCCACCCGGCGGTGGAATGGATCGGGCTCGCCGAGAAGAACCCCAACCGCGCCGGCGAAGTCGCGCCCAAGATCCACGCCGATTTCGTCACCCAGAGCCATGTCGAATTGCTCAAGCGGCCGGAGGTGACGGCGGCGATCATCTGCACCGACGAGCACCTGCATGTCGATCCGATCATGGTGGCGCTCGAGCGCAAGATTCCGCTGCTGATCGAAAAGCCGCTCGCCACGCGGCTCGACGAGTCCGCCAAAGTCCTCAAGGCCATCAAGGACGCCGGCGTCGACGCCGTGGTCGGCTATACCCAGCGCTTCCGCCGGCGCTGGCTGGCCGCCAAGGAGAAATGCCGCACGGGTGCACTCGGAGACGTGACGCTGGTCACCGGGCGCGCCTTCATGAACCGCCTCGTCGCCATCGACAATTACAAGCGCACCGACGATCCCGCGACCATCTCGCCGATGGTGATTTCGGGCACGCACATGCTCGACATCTGCATGTGGTGCCTCGAAGGCAAGACGCCGGTCGAGGTCTATGCGCGCTCCATCGACAAGGTGCTCGGGCCGCTCTACCAGGGCATCGACGCCACCGCCGGCATGATCACCTTCGCCGACGGCACACTGTTCCATCTTGTCATGTCCTGGGGCCTGCCGATCACCTGGCCGCCGGCGGTCTATTCGCTCAACGTCGGCATCATCGGCACCACCGGCGCGCTGACCATCGACGACACCCACAGCGACATCGTGCTGGCGGTCTCCAAGGGCACGTCGGAAGGCTACAACCCGGACTCCTCGCGCCTCGTCGACTTCCTCGGCAGCTATCCGCCCGGCGACATGGCGCTCGGCGAATTGCGCGGGCCGATGGCGCTGGAGACCGACTCGTGGCTCAACCGCGTCTCGCTCGGCCTGCCGACCGCGGCGGCGACCGTGGAAGAAGCGCACCGCAACCTGATGCTGACCAAGGCGCTCGACCTCTCGGCCAAGCGCGGGCGGCCGCTGAAGCTGCCGCTCGACCCGGACGACCTGAAGGCCGCCGCCTAACGGCGCACCGCATCTCCGTAATTGTCCTTAGGTGGCAAACCTGAATTTATGCCGCCTAAAGCGTGTGGCATAGGAAAAACATGCCACATGGGGCCGCAGCGGCGGCCCGTCTATAGCGAGATGCGACTCATGAGATGCGTGTACATCCCCGACATCGCCGAACAGGATTACGCGGCGTTCCGCGACATCCTGGACGACCACATGCCGGTGTCTTTCCGCGAATGGGCCAGCCTCAAGGAGCGCCTGCACCGCAGCAGCGTCGCGCGCGGCGATGACGTCGTCTTCGTGCAGGTCGACCCGAGCCAATTCGCCCGCTTTCTCGGCGCAAGCGGCTATGGGCCCGAGGCCAGCAGCCTGATCAAATTCGCCCGCGACATCGCCACCAAGCGCGCCGCCTGACCGGCGCGCGGACGTCCGCAACAGCAAATCGGTCTGTCGTTCAGCGCCGCGCCAGCGGCGCGATCGTCAGTTGCGCCGCCAATTTATCGAGCTCCTTGACCAGTTCCGGCGCCAGCGCAAGCCCGTTGGCGAGGCGGTCGGCGCGTCGTCTGGCGCGCGCGTCGCCCGGCAGGCGCACCGTCTGGCCGGGCAGCGCCTTGGAGGCGCGCAGCTCGCGGGCGTGGCGGTCGACCTCGGCCTTGAACCGATCGAGCGGCTGGAAGCGCGCCGGGTCGAGCGCCACCACGAACTGTCCGGTGTTGTTGACCTTGTCCGGCTCGGCGTTGAAATCGACGCAGTCGCGGCCGAACAGCGCGCCGTTGAGCACGCCGGCCAGCATGCCGATCATCAGCGCCAGTCCCGCGCCCTTGTAGCCGGCCATCGGCAACAAAAGCGCCTCGGCGCTTTTCCTGGCGTCGATAACGGCCTCGCCGGTCTGGGGGTCGACCATCCAGTCGGCCTTGAGCGGCATGTTCTGCAACCGGTGGTTCTTGATGGTGCCGTAGGACACGATCGAGGTGGCGATGTCGAGCACCAGCGGCGGCTCCTGCCCCGCCGGGATGGCGATCGCCAGCGGGTTGGTGCCGAGCAGCGGCTCGGCGCCGCCGGCGAGCGGCATATGGTTGGCGTTGGCGACCGCGGCATAGATGCCGATCATGTCGGCCTTGAGCGGCAGCGCCGCATAGACGCCGGCGGCGCCGGCATGGTTCGACATCTGCATGCCGACCCAGCCGATGCCGTTGTCGCGCGCGATCTCGATCGCCGTCTCCATGGCGCGCGACACGACGAGATGGCCCATGCCGTTGTCGCCGTCGACCAGCGCGGTCGCCGGCGCGGTGCGCTTGACCTTGATGTTCGGCCGCGGATTGAGGCCGCCGAGCTTGAGCCGCAGGCAATATTGCGGCAGCCGGAACACGCCGTGAGCATCGGCGCCCACCAGATCGGCCTCGATCATCAACTCGGCGATTCTGCCGGCATCCTGCGCCGGCACGCCGGATTTCGTCATGGCGTCGACGATCAGGCCGCGCACGGCGGCGAGCGAAACGCGTGGCGGTGTCCTGGTCTCGGTCTTGGCGTCCATTGTCACGCCTTCAGCAGCGTCGCGGCGCGGCCGCCGAGGATGCTCGCCTTGTCGGCGTCGGCGATCTTGAGCGAGCGCACATGGGCCACGCAATCGAGCATCGCCATGTCGTAGGGGTAGTCGCTGCCGAGCAGCACGCGGTCGGCGCCGACCAGGCCGATCATCGCCTCGAGCGTGCGGTCGGAGTGCAGGATGGTGTCGTACATGAACCGCCTGGCGATGTCCTTCGGCTGCCGTGCGATGTTCTTCTTCGGCTCCGGCCGCACCTTCCAGCCGTGCTCCCAGCGCGCCGCCTGATAGGGCGTGAAGCCGCCGCCGTGCGCGAGCACGAATTTCAGTTTCGGATGGCGGTCGAGCACGCCGCCGAAATAGAGGCAGGCGGCGGCGATGGTGGTGTCGAGCGGATTGCCGATCAGGTTCTGCAAATAATACGATTTGAGGCGGTCGGCGCCGGCGACGTTGTTCGGATGCACGAACATGAAGGCGCCGAGTTCTTCCGCAGTCGCCCAGACCGGCTCGAAGCCCGGATCGTCGAGATTCTTGCCCATGATGTTGGAGGCAAACATCGAGCCCTTGAGGCCGAGCCTGGTCATGGCGCGCCTGAGCTCGTCGGCCGCGCGTTTGGGATCCTGCAACGGCAGTGTGGCGATCCCCATGAAGCGGTCCGGATGCGCCGCGACGTGCCTGGCGATCTGGTCGTTCTGGATGGCGGCGAGCGTCGCGGCGAGCGCGGGCTCCTGATTGTAGAGATAGGTCTGCGGCGTCACCGACAGCACGTGGACGTCGACTTGCGCCGCGTCCATGTCTTTCAGGCGGCGCGCGATGTCGAAGCCGCCGGTCGGGAACGGGCGGTAGACGACGCCGTTGACGTCGAGCGCGGCGTTCTCGGCGTCGTCCGGCGTGATGGTGACCTTGACGCCGGCCTTGCTGAGCAGGCCGGCGGTTTCCTGCGTCAGGATGTGGGTATGGGTGTCGATCGTGCGCGCAGTCGCCATTTCGTCCCCTGAAAACAAACGTGAGCGGGAAAGCAGCGCTTCAACTGCCGCACCCGTCAAGCCGACGCAAGCCCCTGTCGCCGCCTTGGCTTTCGGCTATAAACGGGCGCCATTTCCGACCGGGTGTTCCGCATGAATTCGACCCTCGCCCACCGCAAAGCCGAGCTGCGCCTCGAGGACGACGCGCTGGTGCGCGGCGCCGGCAGGTTTTCCGACGACCTGCACCTGCCCAACCAGGCCGCGGCCGCCTTCGTGCGCTCGCCGCACGCCTGCGCGCGCATCGTCTCGATCGATGCCAGCAAGGCCAGGGGCGCCAAGGGCGTCATCGCGGTGCTCACCGCCGAGGACATCAAGGCCGCCGGGCTCAAGAGCGCCGGCCGCCATCCGCCGCTGCCGGGGCGCGGCGGCAAGGAGCTGATCCAGCCGTTCCGGCCGACGCTCGCCGGCGAGCGCGTGCTCTATGTCGGCGAAGCCGTGGCGATGGTGGTCGCGGAGACGCGCAACCAGGCGCTCGATGCCGCCGACCAGATCGTCGTCGCGTACGACGAGATGCCGGCCGTGGTCGACGTGCGCGCGGCGGTCAAACCGGGCGCGCCGCAGGTGCACCCCGAGGCGCCGGGCAACGTCGCCATCGACTGGCCGGGCATGGTCGAGAGCCCGGACAACGAGCGCGAGGTCGATCAGATCATCAAGTCGGCGGCGCATGTGGCGCGCGTCACCGTGCGCAACCAGCGCATGGCCGTCGCCTCGATGGAGCCGCGCGGCGCCACCGGCGTCTACGACGCCAAGGCCGACAGCTACACGCTTTACGCCTGCTCGCAGAGCGCCGGCACCATCCGCAATCAGACGGCGCCGATCCTGGGCGTGGAGCCGAACCGACTGCGCGTCATCACCGAGGACGTCGGCGGCGCCTTCGGCATGAAAACGCCGGTCTATCCGGAATATCTCGCGCTGCTGGTCGCCGCCAAGAAAACCGGCCGGCCGGTGCACTGGATGTCGACGCGCGCCGAAGCCTTCATGACCGACACGCAGGCGCGCGACACCTGGACCGAGGCCGAGCTCGCGCTCGACGACAAGGGCAAATTCCTCGCCCTGCGCATGAAACACCTGTGCGGCCAGGGCGCCTACATCACGCCGGCCGGCATCGGCATCAACACCAACAACGTCGCGCGCTGCCTGCCGGGCATGTACCGCATCCCCAAGATCGATTTTTCCTCGCGCTGCGTCTTCACCAATGCGGCGCCGATCGGCCCGTACCGCGGCGCCGGGCGCCCCGAGGCCAACTACGCGCTCGACCGCGTGGTGGAGGAAGCCGCGCGCGTCACCGGCATCGACACCGTGCAGCTGCGCCGCAAGAACCTCATCCCGCCGTCGTCGATGCCCTACAAGACCGCGGTGACGACGACCTATGACAGCGGCGATTTCCCGGCGCTGTTCGCCAAGGCGCTCGACCTGTCCGACTACAAGAACTTCAACAAGCGCAAGCGGGAGGCCGCCCGCCGCAAGAAGCTGCGCGGCATCGGCATATCCTGCATGCTCGAGCACGCCGGCGCGCTGCCAACCGAAAGCGCCTCGCTGATGTTCCCCGGCGGCGACAGGCTCATCCTCGCGCTCAATGTGCAGTCGACCGGCCAAAGCCACGCCACGGTGTTCGGCCGGCTGCTGGCGGACAAGCTCGGCATCGACCGCAAGACCATCGAGCACAAGCACGGCGATTCGTCGCTCGAGATCGTCGGCTTCGCCTCGGTCGGTTCGCGCTCGGCAATGGCGGCCGGCCACGCCATCGTCAAAACCGCCGACGCCATGCTGGTGAAAGCGAAGAAGATCGCCTCGCACGCCCTCGAAGCGTCGGAGTCCGACATCCAGTACCGCAACGGCCGGTTCGAGGTGGTCGGCACCGACCGCCGCATCTCGCTGTTCGAGACGGCGGCGCGCGCCAAGGAGATGGGCGAGAGCCTCGACACCAAGGAGAAGGCCGACACGCCGCTGACCTTCCCGAACGGCGTCCACATCGCGGAGGTCGAGATCGACCCCGACACCGGACACCTCGACGTCGTCACCTACACCGCGATCGACGACTGCGGCAACATGCTCAACCCGATGGTGGTCGAGGGCCAGGTCCACGGCAGCCTCGCCAACGGCTTCGGCCAGGCGCTGCTGGAGCAGATGGTCTATGACGAGAGCGGCGGCCAGCTGCTGACCGGCTCGTTCATGGACTACGCCATGCCGCACGCCCACGACATGCCGGTCGAGCTGCGCGAGGCGATCATGGCGGTGCCGTCGACCACCAATCCGCTCGGCGTCAAGGGCACCGGCGAGGCCGGCACCACCGCGGCGATCGCGGCACTGATGAACGCCATCGCCAACGCCGTCCCCAACGGCGCCGCCGACCACATGGACATGCCGGCGACGCCGTTCAAGATCTGGCAGGCGTGCCGGAAGGCCATGACGAAATAGCCGCGCCCGCGCGTTTGACCTAGGTCAACGATCCGCGGCGCCGTCATGCGCCATGATGCGCCATGACATGGTCACGCCGTGAACTGATCCTGGGTGCGGGCGCAACGCTTGGCGCCGTTGCCTTTGCCGCGGTCCGTCCGCGCGCCGCAAACCGCTTCAACAATGCGCTCAAGATCCCGCCGCTGCTCGACGGCAGCAAGGCCGCCGACGGCGCCAGATTTTACGATCTCGCGCTCACCGCAGGCACGTCGAATTTCCTGCCCGGCTTGTCGACGCCGACCATAGGCATCAACGGCCCCTATCTCGGGCCGACCATTCGCTGCCGCGCCGGCGATCAGGTGAGGCTGCGCGTCAAGAACGATCTCAGCGAGCCAAGCACCCTGCATTGGCACGGACTGCATGTGCCGGCGCGCGCCGACGGCGGCCCGCATCAGGTCATCGACCCGGGCCGGACCTGGGAGCCGTCCTTCGCCATCAAGCAGAAGGCTGCGCTGTACTGGTACCACGCGCACTTGATGGAGCAGACCGGCGAGCAGGTGGTGCGCGGGCTCGCCGGCCTGTTTCTGGTCGACGATGACGAGGCAGGCGCGCTCGCCCTGCCCGCCGACTACGGCGTCGACGACATTCCGCTGGTGATCCAGGACCGGCGCTTCAAGCCCGACGGCAGCATCGAATACATGTCGAACATGGGCGACGCCGAGATGGGCTACGAAGGCAACGTCATCCTGGTCAACGGCACCGTCGAGCCCTTCCTGCAGCTGCGCCGCCGGCGCACGCGATTGCGCATCCTCAACGGCTCGAACTCACGCATCTACGTCCTCGGCCGCAGCGACGGCGCCGATCTCGTCGTCATCGGCGGCGACGGCAGCCTGCTCGAGCGCCCGGTGCGGCAGCAGCAGGTACGGCTGGCGCCCGCCGAGCGCATCGAGCTGCTGCTCGACATGCAGCCCGGCCAGAGCATCACCTTGATGAGCTATCCGCCCATCGCCGGGGCCATGGGTTCGCCGATGATGATGCACGGCATGAACGCAGGCAACCAGACCTTTCCGATCATCGACCTGCGCGCCGCCGAGCAGCTCGATGCCGCCGCGGCCGCGATCCCCGCGACGCTCGTTCGCGTGCCGCAGTGGGACCCGACGCGAGCCGCGCGCAGCCGCAGCTTTTCGCTCGACATGTCGACCATGGCCATGGGCCCGATGGCCGGCCCGGCAATGGACGGGGCAATGGGCATCAACGGGCGCTCGATGGACATCGACCGCATCGACGTCAAGGTGCCCCTCGGCAGCGTCGAGATCTGGGAAATCCGCAACGCCACGATGCTGACGCATCCGTTCCACATTCACGGCATTCAGTTCCGCGTGCTCGACCGTGACGGCCGGCCGCCGCTGCCGCAGGAGCAGGGCCTCAAGGACACCGTCGTCGTCGATCCCGGCTCGCGCGTGCGCGTCATCGCCGAGTTTGCCGATTACGCCGATGCCGAGCGGCCCTACATGTACCACTGTCACAATCTCGAGCACGAAGACGCCGGCATGATGGGACAATACGTCGTCGTCTGAAGACGGAACGCGCAAAGCAGAATGGCCGGCTGCGAGGCCGGCCATTGGCATGTCAGGTCGGAAGCGGCGCCTTAAGCCTGCGAGATGAACTTCACGTTCAAGTAGGCCTGCAGGCCCTCGATGCCGCCTTCCGAGCCGTAGCCACTCTCCTTGACGCCGCCGAACGGCGTCTCCGGCGTCGACACGGCGACGCTGTTGACGCCGACCATGCCGGATTGGATGGCATCGCCGATCGCGGCCGCCGTCTTCTCCGACGAGGTGAAGGCATATGCCGCCAAGCCGAACTGCAGCGAGTTGGCGCGCTCGACCACCTCGTCGAAGGTCTTGAACGGCACGATCGGCGCCACCGGGCCGAACGGCTCTTCGGTCATGATCTTGGAATCGTCCGGCACGTCGGTGATCACGGTCGGCTGGAAGAAGAAGCCCTGGTTGCCCTCGCGCGAGCCGCCGGTGACGACCTTGCCGCCGCGGTTCTTGGCGTCGGTCACGAAGCTGTCCATGGCGTCGAGCCGGCGCGAATTGGCGAGCGGGCCGAGCGTGATGCCTTTTTCCAGGCCGTCGCCCATTTTCAGGCCCTTGGCGTATTCGGTGAAGCGGGCGAGGAACTTGGCGTAGTTCTTTTCGTGCACGTAGAAGCGCGTCGGCGAGATGCAGACCTGGCCGGCATTGCGGTACTTGAAGGCGGCGATGGTGTCGGCCGCCTTTTCCGGATCGGCGTCCTCGAAGACGACGACAGGCGAATGGCCGCCGAGCTCCATGGTCGCCTTCTTCATGTACTTGCCGGCGAGGCTCGCCAGATGCTTGCCGACCGGCACCGACCCGGTGAACGAGATCTTCTTCACGGACTTTTTCGGGATCAGATGCTCGGAGACCTCCGCCGGCACGCCGAACACCAGATTGAGCACGCCCGCGGGCAGGCCGGCATCGGCGAAGCACTTCACCAGCTCGACGCAGCCGCCCGGCGTTTCTTCCGAGGCCTTGATGATGATCGAACAGCCGGCGGCGAGCGCGCCGGCGATCTTGCGGACCGGCGTCAGCGTCGGGAAGTTCCACGGCGTGAAGGCGGCGACGACGCCGACCGGCTCCTGCAACACCAGCTGACGCACGCCCTTCTGCCGGCCGGGAATGACGCGGCCATAAGTGCGGCGGCCTTCCTCCGCGTACCAGTCGATGATGTCGGCGGAGGTCAGCACCTCGGCGCGCGACTCGACATAGACCTTGCCCTGTTCCTGGGTCTGCACCTTGGCGACGTGGTCGAAGCGCTCGCGCAGCAGATCGGCGGCCTTGCGCATGATCTTGGAGCGGTCATAGGCGGAGGTGTTCTTCCAGACCTGGAAGCCCTTCTCGGCGGCGGCGAGCGCGGCATCGAGGTCGGCTTTGCTGGCGTGCGGCAGGGCGGCAAGCGTCTTGCCGGTCGCCGGATTGATGACGTCCTCGCCCTTGCGGCCCTCGCCGTTGAGCCATTTGCCGTCGATATAGAGACCAAGATCGGTGTACATGACGCCCTCGCTGTTACCCGGAACAAACGTGGCGGTGGATTAGCACTTTTCTCAATGTGTCGTCACCGGGCTTGTCCCGGTGACCCCGCTGAGGGACGCAATGCCTTGCCTTCCTAAGCGAGATGGCCGGGACATAAGGGCGTTCACGCCCGTCTTCGACGGGCTATGCCCGGCCATGACAGGAACCGGGAAATCTACGACCCCAGATAAGCCCCGGCGTTGACGTGCAGCGTCTGCCCGGTGACGTTGCGCCCGCCGGGGCCGGCGAGAAAGCGCACCATGGCGGCGACGTCCTCCGGCTTGCCGCGCTCGCCGCTGATGGTGCCGTGCGTCAGGTGATGGGCGGGCTTCGGCGAACTCGACGGCCGCGAGGTGTCGATGGCGCCCGGCACCACGCAGTTGGCGGTGATCTTGTCTGCGGCGAGATCGTGCGCCAGCGCCCGCGAGAAGCCGACCAGCGCGGCCTTGGCGGTCATGACATGGGCACGGTGCTTGGAGCCGATATGCGCGCTCATGCCGCCGATATTGACGATGGCGCCGCCCTGCCGGCGCAGGGCCGGCAGGCAGGCCTTCACGCAGCGGAAGGCGGAGTCGAGGGTCGTGTCCATGACCTCGCGCCACTCGCCGTAGGACATGTCGACGATCGACTTCTCGCGCCTGAGCGCCGCGTTGTTGACGAGGATGTCGATGCGGCCGAAGTTCTGCTCAGCCGCCGCGGCAAGCCCGTGCGCGGTTTGCGGATCGGCAACGTCGCCGATGACGCTCACCGCCTTGCCGCCGGCGGCCTTGATCTCGGCGACGACCTTGCCGGCCTCCTCCGCGTTGGAGCGCACATTGACCACCACCGCGGCGCCGGCATCGGCCAGCGCCAGCGCGATGGCGCGGCCGATATTGCGCCCGGCGCCGGTGACCACCGCGACCTTGCCGGCCAGTTCTTTGTTATCGCTCATGATTGTCATTACCCCCGCAGCGATGTGAGATCGAGTTTGCCATCATAGAGCGCCGTCAAAATCCTGAGCGCCGCCCTGGCGCGCGCCTCGTCCCAGCCGCCGTGGCGCACGTTGAGCATGAACTTGTCGGCGATGTCCTTGCGCGTCAGCGGCTCGTTGGCGCCGCCGCGGAAATGCGGCTGGCGCTCCTCGACGACGCGGCCGTCGTTGAGCACGGCGCGGATGTGGCCGGTGAAGGCGTTCGGATAGGGATTATCCGGATCGATGACGTAGCGCACCTTGGCGGCGAGCGCGAGCACCGCCGGGTCGCGCACCGCCTGCTCGGTGAAGGCGTCGAGCCCGACATTGCCGCGCACGAAGCCGCTGGCGAGGATGAAAGGCGTCGAGAACTTGGCGGCATAGCCGTTGGGCGGGCGCTGCTTGGCGGCGAGCGGCTCCCACAGCCGGTGCACCGTGCCTTCGGCCACTTCGCACACCAGCTCCTTGATGTCGCCGGCCTTGACGCGCGACGCGAGCCGTCGCGCGCAGTCGATGTAGGGGTGAGCCATGGTGCCGCACGGATAGGGCTTGAAGGCCAGCGTCTCGATCACCCAGCGCCTGCCGAAATCGTCGAGCGCGGCGTAGTCGCCCTGCGTGGTGTGGGCAAAGCCGTGAAACAGGCCGTGCGTGCCCTCGAACACCGTGCGTGGCCCGACGAAGCCTGAGCGCGCAAGCAGCGCGGCGCGATAGCCGGACTGCGCCGCCCAGCCGGGATGCAGGCGCTTGGTCCAGGCGCCTTCGGCGAGATACTCGATGATGCCGCCGGCCATGGATCCGGCGATGCCGAGCGCGTCGACGATCTGCCTGGCATTGAGGCCGAGCGCGGCGGCGACGCCCGCGGCCGCGCCCATCACGCCGAAGATCGCGGTCGGATGGAAGCCCGCTTTGTGCACGGCCTTCGGCACCACGGTGGAGAGCCGGCACATCGTCTCGCAGCCGACCGCGATGCCGACGAGCGCGGCCGGCCCCCACCCGTCCCTCCGCCGCGGCAGGGCGAGGGAGGGAGCGCGCTCGCAAGCCGCCAGCACCGCCGGCACGATCACCGCGCCGGCATGCACCGGGCCGCCCTCGAAGGTGTCGTCGAAATCCTCGCCATGCGCCGCCGTGCCGTTGACGAAGGCCGCGCCGGCGGCGCTCAGCGTGCGGGCATGGCCGATCGCGGTGCAGGGGCCGTCGTCGTCGCAGGCTGCGAGCGCGGCCTTGACGTAGTCCTCGTTGCGCGCGGTGACGCAGAGCCCGGCGACGTCGACCGCCAGGTCCTCGCATTTGTCGCGCACCGCCGCCGGCAGCGCGGCGCTGTCGAGCGCGGCGATGCGTGCGGCCAAGCGCTCGGCGACGGAGACTGTCGGGAGTGCGCCGGCCACGTCGTTCAGCCCACCACCCGCGCCGGCGCGCGGCCGCCGAGCCGCAGGCTGTTGGCGAGCGCCACGATGCAGAACGTGATCACCAGCATCATCAGGCCGAGCACGGCGATGGCGGCAAGGTCGCCGCTTTCGTTGAGGTCGTAGATCAGCACCGACAGCACCTTGGTCTCCGAGGTGAACAGCATGATGGCGGCGGACAGCTCGCGGATGACGGCGACGAAGATGAAGCACCAGGTCGCGATGACGCTGGTGCGCAGCAGCGGCGCCGTGATCTGCCACAGCGCGCGCAGGCGCGTGGCGCCGAGGATGCGGCTTGCGTCCTCGAGCTCCGGATGCACGTTGCGGAACGCCGACTGCAATTGCTGATAGGCGGCGGGCATCGCCAGGGTGACGAAGGCGATGAGCAGGATCCACAGCGTGCCGTAGAGCACGAAAGGCGGCCGCGTATAACTGAAGAACAGGCCGACGCCGAGGACGATGCCGGGGATCGCCACCGGCGCGGTGGCAAGAAACGCGAAGAAGCGATGGCCGGCGACGGCCTGCCGCGACGTCACATAGGCGATCACCAGGGCGAGCGCGGTGCCGGCGGTGGCGGCAAGCGTGCCAAGGATGAACGTGTTGCGCAGCGCGAGCTGCGTCGCCGACAGCTCGTAGAACACGAAGTGGACGTTCTGCAGCGTGAAATTGTTGAACCACACCAGATGCGAGGCGACCTTCGAGAAGGTGGCATTGAGCAGCGCGAAATACGGCAGGAACACCGGGCACATCAGAACGCCGAAGCTCGCCGCCAGCGCCAGCCACTTGTAGCCGCCGAGCCGCACGATGCGCGGCTCGCTGTTCTTGGCGCCGAGCACCGCATAGCCGCGGCGGCCGAGCACCATGTGCTCGCCGCGCAGCAGGATCACGGTGAGAACGAGCAGCGGCAGCGAGGCGGCGGCGGCGAGCTCCGGATTGGGCGGGAACTGGAACAGGCTCCAGATCTTCGTCGTCATCGTGTGGAAGCCGGCGGGCATGGCGAGGATGGCCGGCGAGCCGAACAGGGTCATCGCCTGCAGGAAGGCGACCAGCGCGCCTGCCAGCACCGCCGGCAGCGCCAGCGGAATGGTGATGCGCCGCGCGGTGTCCCAGGCCCGGCCGCCGAGAATCGACGAGGCATCCTCGAGGTCGCCGGGCGTGCGGTCGAGCGCATTGGCGACCAGCACGAAGACATAGGGGAACGTGTAGCAGCTGATGACGAAGACCAGGCCGCTGAAACTGTAGATGTTGAGCAGATGCACGTCCTGCCCGACGCCCGCGACCTCGCGGTAGAGCTGGTTGAGCAGCCCGCTGTTCGGCGCCGCCAGCAGTTCCCAGGCGATGGCGCCGAGGAAGGGCGGCGTCACGAAGGACGCGGTGACCAGGAGCCGCACGAAGCGCCGCAGCGGCATGTCGGTGCGCGCCACCAGCCAGCCCATAGGCGCCGCGACCAGGCAGCAGATGAGGGCGGACAGCGTCGCCAGCGCGAAGGTGGTGAGCAGCGGGTCGAGGAAGGCCGCGTCGGTCGCCAGCCGGTAAAAATTCGTCAGCGTGAAGGCGCCGGTCTTGTCGGTGAAGGCGTAGAACACCAGCCACGACAACGGCATGACGATGAGCACGCAGAGCACGACCGCGAAGACGAACAGCACCGGCTTCGAAAGATCGATGCCGGACCTGCGGCGTTCGGCGCGTTCTGACAAAGCGATGGTCACCGGCATGGTCCGCACTAGATCTTGAAGATCGCCGTGTAGCGGCGCTTGACCTCGCCGGCCGACGCCTCGACGCCCGCCGGGTCCTCCGTCATCAGCTTGATCTGGCCGATCGGGCGCACCCCGGGCTTCTCCACCGCCTGCTTGTGCGCCGAATACTGCCGCGCCCAGTCGATGATGAGCTGCTGGCCCTCGCGCGACTGCATCCAGTTGTAGAACAGCCGCGCGGCATTCGGGTTGGGCGCGGCCTTGAAGATCGCGCTCGGAGACGTCGCCAGCGGCGTACCCTCCTCCGGGTAGACGACCTCGACCGGCTGGCCGGCTTCCTTGTTGCGGATGACGAGATAGCCCGCGCCGTCGACCATGACGGCGCGCTCGCCGAGCGCGATCTTCTTCGGCGTGTCGGTGGCCGACTGCACCTGAAGAACGTCCTGCTGCGCGAGCTTCTCGAAATAGCCCCAGCCGAGATCGCGCGCGATCTGGAAGGTCGCGTTCATGATGGTGCCGCTGTAGGCCGGATGCGCCTTCACCAGCTTGCCCTTCCATTTCGGGTCGAGCAGATCGGCGAAGCTCTTCGGCGCCTCCTCCTTTTTCACCAGGTTGGTGTTGTAGGCGATCGGCGACACCAGGATGCGCGTCGTCGAGGCGAAGCCGTCGGCATCGTAGAACTGCTTGTCGTAATGCCTGGCGACGTCTTCCGGCATATAGGGCGCAAGCCAGCCGTTGCGCTTCCAGACGATGACGTGGGCCTGGTCGGCGGTGTTGACGACGTCGACGGCGTGGACGTTGCTCGAATACTCCTGGCCGATCCGGGTGAACACCCGTTCAGCGCCCGAGCGTTCGACGCGCACGCCGATGCCGGCAAACTTCTGCTCGAAGGCCTTGCCGAGCCGCTCGGCGAACTGCAGGTCCATGGCGGTGTAGAAGGTGACCTTGCCTTCCTTTTTCGCCGCCTCGATCAGCGCCGGCGTGATCGCCTCCGCCGGCGGCGGCGCAGCCCGGCTCGGCCGGGCAAAGACGGTGCCGACCGCGAGCGCCGCGGCGCCTTGCAGAACGGCACGTCGATGAACTGTCGGCTTTTTCATGTCCGTCTCCCCATCCGCACTGTCATGCCCGGAAGCAGCCCACGCCTTGCTCCGTCGTCGCAGGCAAGACGCGGGATGGCCGGGCCGGGCCCGGCCATGACGCGATGAACCTACACGTGGAAGATCTTGACGTAGTGCGCCTTGATCTCCTCGCCCTGCTTGAGCACGGCGGCGGCGTCGTCCTTCATCAGCTTGATCTTGGACAACGGCGTGCGGCCGGCGTGCTCCTTGGTCTGCGGATGCACCGAACGCAGGCCGCCGATATCGATGCAGAGCTGCTGGCACTCGGGCGAAAAGCAGAAGCTCTGGAACAGGCGCGCGGCGTTCGGATTGGGCGCCTGCTTGAACAGGCCGTTGGGGCCGATGATGAGCGGCGTGCCCTCGCTGGCGTAGACCGGCTCGACCGGCTGGCCTTTCTCCTTCTCGGCGAAGATCAGGTACTCGACGCCGTCGGCCTGGATGGCGCGTTCGCCGAGCGCCAGCTTCTTCGGCGGGTCGGCGGCCGACTGCACCTGCAGGACGTTCTGCTGCGCCAGCTTCTCGAAATAGCTCCAGCCGAGATCGCGCGAGATCTGGTAGGTGGCGGTCATGATGGTGCCGCTGTAGCCGGGATGCGCCTTGATGATCTTGCCCTTCCATTTCGGATCGAGCAGATCGGCGAAGCTCTTCGGCGCCTCTTCCTTTTTCACCAGGTTGGTGTTGTAGGCGATGATGCAGAGGAAGACGCGGAAGCTGGCGAACGTGCCGTCGGCGTCCTTGTGGTCGGCCGGATAGAACTTGGCGACGTCCTCCGGCACGTAGGGCGCCAGCATGCCCTGCTCTTTCCAGTAGATGAGGTGCGAGGCGTCCGACGAGTTGACGACGTCGACGGCGTGCACGTTGGCGGCGTATTCCTGGCCGATGCGCTGCAAGACGCGCTCGGCGCCGGTGCGTTCGACCTTGCAGGAGACGCCGGGGTATTTCGCCTCGAAGGCCTTGCCGATCTGCTCCGACAGCTTGAGGTCGACGGAGGTGTACCAGACCACCTTGCCTTCCTTCTTGGCGGCGGTGATCAGCTCGGGCGTGACGCTGCTCGCCGGCGGCGCGGCGGAGACGACGCGGGTGGCGAAGGCGCTGCCGGCGGCGAGCACGCTCGATCCGACCAGCAGGTCGCGGCGTGAGAATTGGGGGCCTTTCATCGATCGATCCTCCCTTGTTGTTTTCTATCCGGCCAGCGCGCGGCAGCGTTCCGGCGGCAAATAGAGCCAGACCGCGCTGCCCTGCGGAATGTTCTCGTCCGCTTCCGTGACCACGCGCAACTGCGTGCCGTCTTTGGCTTCAACCATATAATCCCGGCGGTCGCCGAGAAAGACCTGGCGCACCACGGTCGCCGCCACGACGTTTTCCGGCTGCGGCGGCTTGCCGGTCGAAAGGCCGATGTCGTGCGGGCGAATGGAGACCGGCGACGGCCGGCCGGCCGTCATCGGCTCGCCGACGCAGCGCAGCGGCGCGCCGGCAAATTCGACATGGACGGCGTCGAGCGCCTTGCCCTTGATGACATTGCTCGAGCCGATGAAACGGGCGACGAATTCCGAACGCGGCCGGTCGTAGATGTCCTCGGGCGAGCCCGCCTGCTCGATCTTGCCGGCGTTCATCACCGCGATCAGATCGGCGGTGGTGAGCGCCTCGGACTGGTCGTGGGTGACATAGACCGTGGTGTAGCGGTAGGCGTCGTGCAGGCGGCGCACCTCGAAGCGCATTTCCTCGCGCAGATTGGCGTCGAGGTTGGACAGCGGCTCGTCGAGCAGCAGCGTCTCCGGCTCGACGATCAGCGCCCGCGCCAGCGCGACGCGTTGCTGCTGGCCGCCGGACAGCTCGCCGGGATAGCGCCCGGCGAGCGGCGCCAGCCGCGTGGTGGCGAGGATGGCGTCGAGCTTCTTGCCGATTGTCTCCTTGTCGAGCTTGCGCAGCTTGAGGCCGTAGACGATGTTTTCGGCCACCGTCATGTGCGGCCACAGCGCGTAGCTCTGGAAGATCATCGACATGTTGCGCCGCTCCGGCGGCAGCGTCTGCGCCGGCGAGGAGATCAGGCGGTCGCCGACGCGGATCTCGCCGGCGCTCGGCTCGACGAAGCCGGCGATCAGGCGCAGCGTCGTGGTCTTGCCGCAGCCGGAGGGCCCGAGCAGGCAGACCAGATGGCCGTGCGCGATGGTGAGCGAAATGCCGTCCACCACCGCGACGTCGCCATAGCGCTTGGTGAGGCCCCGCAATTCGACCGACGCCACGCAATCCTCCCCTTGCTTTCCTCACCTCTCCCCGGCCTTACGGGCAGAGGCCGGCCGCCATAAGCGCGTTAACGCGCGTCTTCGACGCGCTATGGCGGCCGGGTGAGGGGCATCTTCTTATTCTGAGCGCGTCCTCGCGCCCCCTCACCCCGACCCTCTCCCCGCAGGCGGCGAGAGGGTGATTTTTACGAGCCGGTGAACGCCGGCTTGCGTTTCTCCATGAAGGCCTGGCGGCCCTCGATATAGTCCTTCGAGGCGAAGCACTGCGCCACCAGTTCGTCGCACTTTTTCAGGTTGCGCTCGCTCGCGGATTTAACGGCCTCGCCGACGATATATTTCACCGAATTGACCGTGAGCGGCGCGTTGCCGCTGATGGTGTCGGCGTAGTCCTTGACGTAGGTCTCGAGCTCGGCGTCCGGCAACACGCGGTTGACGAGCCCCATCGCCAGCGCTTCGGCCGCGGTGAACTGCCGCGCCGTGAAGAAGATCTCCTTGGCGAACGAAGGCCCGACGACGTCGACCAGCTTCTTGATGCCCTT
This sequence comes from Pseudolabrys sp., assembly GCA_035651255.1. GTDB lineage: Bacteria > Pseudomonadota > Alphaproteobacteria > Rhizobiales > Xanthobacteraceae > Pseudolabrys. The sequence continues at coordinate 35,553 of DASRGB010000081.1, read as the reverse complement.
GAAGCCGTAGCCGAGGCCGAGCTTGGCCGCCGGCACGCCGAACTTGGAATTGTCCGAGCAGATGCGCAGGTCGCAACATAGCGCCAGGCCGACGCCGCCGCCGATGCAGTAGCCGCGGATCATGGCGATGGTCGGCTTCGGGAATTCGAACACCGCAGTGTTGGCCTTGTCGACGGTGGCGTTGTAGCGCTCGATCGCCTCCTTGCTGGAGCGCTCGCTCTCGAACTTGGAGATGTCGGCGCCCGATACGAAGGCCTTGCCGCCGGCGCCGGTGAGCACCACGACGCGCACGGTCTTGTCGGCGGCGAAATCGGCGAGGATCGCGGTCGCCGCCTCCCACATCTCCAGCGACACCGCGTTGTGACGCTCCGGATTGTTGAAGATGAGGGTGCCGACGCCGCCCTCCTTGCGGGACAGCATCTTGTCGGTCTTGGTCGCTACGTTCATTGCGAAGGTCCTTCTCTGACTGTCGCCGTCATCCTGAGGTGCGAGGTCGCGGAGCCACCGGGCCTCGAAGCATGGCGGCCCGGGATTCAGGGCCCGTCATCCTTCGAGGGCCGCTCACGCGGCCGCCTCAGGATGACGGGTTGAGTCACACCGCCTTTGCTTGGTGCAATGCCTCGATCTCCTTGTCAGCAAATCCGAATTCCTTGAGCACTTCGTCGGTGTGCTGGCCCTGCTCGGGCGGCGTCGCGACGATCCTGCTCGGCGTGCGCGACAACGAAAACGGCTGGCCGACGAACACCTGCTCGCTGCCGTCGGGACGCTTGGCGCCCTGGGCGATGCCGAGATGCCTGACCTGCTCGTCGGCGAACATCTGGTCGATCGAATAGATCGGTCCGCAGGGCACGCCGACCTTGTTGAAAATGTCGATCCACTCGGCGCTGGTCCTGCCGGCGGTGCGCTTGTCGATCTCGGCGTTGAGGGCGTCGCGGTTCTTGGAGCGCAAGGCGCCGTTGGCGTAATCGGCATGCTTGATCAGCTCCGGCGCGCCGATGGCGTTGCACAGCCGCTCCCACATGACCTGCCCGGTCGAGGCGATATTGATGTGGCCGTCCTTGGTCTTGAATACGCCGGTCGGAATCGAGGTCGGATGATTGTTGCCGGCCTGCTTGGCGACCTCCTTCATCTGCAGCCAGCGCGCCGCCTGGAAGTCGAGCATGAAGATCTGCGCCTGCAGCAGCGAGGTGGTGACCCATTGGCCTTCGCCGGACACCTCACGCTCGAGCAGCGCCACCATGATGCCGAGGGCGCAGAACAGGCCCGCCGAGAGATCGGCGACCGGAATGCCGACGCGCACCGGGCCCTGCCCCGGCAACCCGGTGATCGACATCAGCCCGCCCATGCCCTGCGCGATCTGGTCGAAGCCGGGCCGGTCGCGATAGGGGCCGTCCTGGCCGAAGCCGGAGATGCTGGCGAGAATGATGCGCTTGTTGATCTTGCGCAGCTCGCCGTAGGAGATGCCGAGGCGGTCTTTGACGTCGGGGCGGTAGTTCTCGACCACGACGTCGGCCTTCTCGACCATGCGCTTGAAGGCGGCAAGGCCCTGCGGCGACTTCAGGTCGAGCGTCATGCTGCGCTTGTTGCGGTGCAGATTCTGGAAGTCGGCATTGCTGCGCGGGCCGCCCGGCCCCTCGCCTTTCTCCAGATGCGGCGGCGTCTCGATCTTGATGACGTTGGCGCCCCAGTCGGCGAGTTCGCGGACGCAGGTCGGGCCCGAGCGCACCCGCGTCAGGTCGAGGACGGTGAAGCGGGACAGGGCCTGCGAGGCCTTGGGAAACGGCATTTCGACGCTCCGAACGGCTTAAATCGGTCTTTTCGGGGCCGACATTCTCCAATTTGGCCGGCCTTGTCCATGATCTAGGCGTCATTCCGGGGCCGAGCGAAGCGCCGGGCCCCGGAATGACGGCAAAAGGTCCATCGGCCCTGGGCGGACACTTTATTCATCATTTGGCCCGATAAGGCGCTGCGGTGCCTTGAAAAGACCACGAGCACCTGTCATATGCACCGCAGCGGATGAAAGACCCGATCTCGGGTTTGCGGGCTGCGTGCACGAAACTCTTTAAAACGAATTTCGCCCCGCCTCCTCCGTTTCTCCAACGAACCGACAACCCTGGCCACGCGGGATGTCTTTGAGAACCCCGCGATTCCGCCGGCTGCAAAGGCAGCGCGGCCGTGTCGCCACATAAGAAAGATACTCTTTGACTTCTTTTCACGATTTCGGCCTCGCAGAGCCGATCCTCCGCGCCCTCGCGGAAGAAAAATACGAAACGCCGACCCCCATCCAAGCGCAGACCGTTCCCATCGCCCTTCAGGGCCGCGACGTCATCGGCATTGCGCAAACCGGGACCGGCAAGACGGCGGCCTTCGCGCTGCCGATCCTCAACCACCTCCTCAACAAGCGTCAGCGCCCCGCGCAGAAATCCTGCCGCGTGCTGGTGCTGTCGCCGACCCGCGAATTGTCCGGCCAGATCGCCGACAGCTTCCGCGCCTACGGCCGCCATATCCGGCCGCTGACCATCGAACTCGCCATCGGCGGCGTGCCGATCAACCGGCAGGCGCGCGCCGTGGCGCGCGGCGCCGAAGTGCTGGTGGCGACGCCGGGGCGCCTGCTCGATCTCGTCAATCAGCGTGCACTGCGTCTCGACCAGGTCGAGGTGCTGGTGCTCGACGAAGCCGACCGCATGCTCGACATGGGCTTCATCCACGACATCAAGAAGGTCGTCGCCATGGTGCCGAAGGCGCGGCAGACGCTGTTCTTCTCCGCCACCATGCCGCAGGAAATCACCCGGCTCGCCGATGCGATGCTGCGTGAACCGGCGCGCGTGTCGGTGACGCCGCAGGCGACCACGGTCGAGAAAATCGCCCAGCGCGTGATTCATACCGACAAGGCCGCCAAGCTGGCGCTGCTGGCCGAGCTGCTCAAGAGCGAGCCGGTCGAACGCGTGCTGGTCTTCACCCGCACCAAGCACGGCGCCGACAAGGTCGTGCGCGGGCTGCAAAAATTGGGCTTCGCCGCCGAGGCGATCCACGGCAACAAGTCCCAGCCGCAGCGCGAGCGCGTCCTCGCCGCCTTTCGCAGCGGCAAGCTGCGGACCTTGATCGCCACCGACATCGCCGCCCGCGGCATCGACGTCGACGGCGTCAGCCATGTGTTCAACTACGACCTGCCCAATATCCCGGAATCCTACGTCCATCGCATCGGCCGCACCGCGCGCGCCGGGGCGGAGGGCGTGGCGATTTCGTTCTGCGACCACGAGGAGCGCGCCTACCTGCGCGACATCGAGCGCCTGATCCGCATGACGATCCCGGCGACCGACCGGCGCACCGGCAACCGGCCCGCTCCCACCTCGCATCCCGCCGAGGCCCGCCACGGCGGCCATCGCGGCGGCCATCAGCAGCGCGGCCAAGGCGGCGGCCACGGCCGGCCCGGCCACAATGCCAAGCGCTCCCCGCATGCCGGCAATGGCGGCCAGGGCCGTCCCCACAACGGCCGTCACGCCGCACCGCGGGACGCCATGGCGGGCGAGCCAAACGGCCTCGGAAATGTTACATTCCTGCAGCGGCCGGGCGCGCCGCGCGCAAACGCCAAAGCGGCGACTTAACTGGAGACCACTGGATGGCGAAGGAAGAACTGCTGGAGTTCGATGGTACGGTGACCGAGGTTCTGCCGGACGGCAATTTCCGCGTCCGGCTCGACAACGACCACGAGGTGCTTGCCTACACCGCCGGCAAGATGCGCAAGTTCCGCATCCGCACCGGCGTCGGCGACCGCGTCATCGTCGAAATGTCGCCTTATGACTTGCAGCGCGGACGCATCAGCTTCCGCCACAAGGGCGATGCACCGGCACCGTCGCCGCAGCAGCGCCGGCCGAATTTCCGCGGCCGCCGCTAGACGGCGGCGCAGCCGGGGGCAAGCGAGTTTCAAAGGTTTGCCCATGATCGCATCCAGATTGTTGTGTCCTGCTCTCGCGCTGGCGATGGTTTTCGCCGGCGCGTTTGCGGCTCTCGCCGACGATACGCCGGCGGCCCCTGCCGCGGATAAACCGGCGCAGCACCAGCCGGCCAAGGGCCTGCTGCGCCTGCTGCCGCAGGACTCGGTCACCGAACACGCCATCGACACCGCGCAGGGCAAGCTCGCCTATGCCGCGACCGCCGGCACGCTGCGCTTCTTCGACCAATCCGGCGACGAGAGCGCGGCGGTGTTCTACACCGCCTATGTGGCAAAAGGCGCAAGCCCCAGCCGGCCGCTGACCTTCGTGTTCAACGGCGGGCCGGGCGCGGCGTCGGCCTATCTGCATCTCGGGCTGGTCGGCCCGCGCATCCTCGATTTCGGCCCGGAGGCGCGCAACGCGGCCAACGCCCGACTGCGCGACAATCCCGACACCTGGCTGCGCTTCACCGACCTGGTGATCGTCGATCCGATCGGCACCGGCTGGAGCCGGACCGCCAAAGCCGACGACGGCAAGAATTTCTGGAACCCCGACAGCGACGCCAGCGCCATGGCCAAGGCGATCGCGCTTTACGTCAACCACAACAACCGCTTCGACTCGCCGAAATACCTGTTCGGCGAAAGCTATGGCGGCTTCCGCGCCGCCAGGACCGCGCGCGTCATGCAGCGCGAGCAGGGTATCTCGGCGACCGGCATCGTCATGCTGTCGCCGCTCATCGAAGGCTGGCTGACCTTCGGCGACGATTCCTCGGCGCTGCGCGCGGCCCTGCAGCTGCCCTCGCTTGCCGCCGCCGAGCTCGAGCGCAAGAAGGCGTTCAGCCCGGCGGCGCTTGCCGCCGCCGAAAAATTCGCCATGACCGACTACCTGACCACGCTCGCCGGGCCGCCGCTGCACGGCGACGCGGCGCGCGCCTTCTACGAGCGCGTCGCGCAAGCAACCGGCCTGCCGCTCGACGTCATCGGGCAGCAGCGCGGCTTCGTCACCGACGCCTTCATCAAGACGCTGCGCAGCGACAAGATCGTCAGCCGCTACGACGCCGACTTCGCGGTGGACGATCCGTTTCCCGAGCGGCGTTCGGGCCACGGCCCCGATCCGATCCTCGACGGCGTCACGCGCGCCTATGGCGGCGCCTTTGCCGCCTATGCGCGCAATGAGCTCGGCTTCAAGACCGAGATGACCTATCAGCTTCTGGCCAACGACGTCACGCGGCAATGGGACTGGAAGGGCGGGCGCATCCAGGCCGGCGTCGAGGACGACCTGCGGGTGCTGCTGAGCTTCGATCCGTCGTTCCATGTCATGATCGCGCACGGCTATTCGGATCTGGTCACGCCCTACGCCATGACGCGCTACGTGCTCGACCACATGCCGGCATTTTCGCCGCCCGGCCGCGCCAGCCTCAAGCTCTATCGCGGCGGCCACATGCTCTATCTCGATCCGGCCTCGCGCAAAGCCTTCAGCGCCGACGCCGCCGCCTTCTATCGCGGCGAATAGCAGCGCATCGCCCCGCGCGAGCGCACCATTGTTCGGGGAGAGGGAGCGCGCAGTACCCGAGGCGGCGCTTCAAGCTCAGCCAGTTTTGCTTCAGGAGCTAAAACCCAAACTCCGCATTGTGCGCGCCGAGCGCGGGCGATGAGGCGTCGCCCGCCGCGCCCGGCCGCAATGCGCCGGCGATCGGCAGCGGCAGCGCCGGGATCGACTGCCCGCCGGCATTGACCAGCCGGGCGGCGAACAGGCCGCGCGCCTTGAAGTGCGGATCGTCGAGCGCGGCACTCAAGCTCTGCATGATCGAGCAGCAGCAGTCGGCCTGGTCGAAGATCGGCAGCCATTCGGCGGCGGTTTTGGAGGCGATGATCTCGGTGACGCGCTTGACGGTCGCCGCCCGATCGCGCGTATCGTCGATCAATTCCCGGTCGAGCCCGATGGCGGCGCAGAACGACGTCCAGAAGCGCTGCTCGATGGCCGCGACGCAGGCCACCTTGCCGTCGCGCGTCTCGTAGAGGCGGTAGCGCGGCGTGCCGCCGGTCAGCAGGCTTGTGCCGCTGCCGGGCCATTGCCCGGTGGCGAAGCCTTCGCCCAGCGCCCAGAACATGAAGGGGAAGACGCAGTCGGCCATGCTGACGTCGATGAACGTGCCCTCGCCGGTCGCGTCGCGCTGGCGCAGCGCCAGGAGGATGTTCATCACCGCCGGATAGGAGGCGCCGGCGATATCGGCGGTCAGCGCCGGCGGCACCACGCGGTGGCCCGCCGGCCCGGACGACAGCGCCAGCAGGCCGGCGTCGCCGATGTAGTTGAGGTCGTGGCCGGCGCGCATCGCGCGCGGCCCGCTCTGGCCGTAACCCGAAATGGCGCAATAGACGATGCGCGGATTGGCGCCGCGGAAGGCCGCGTAGCCCAGGCCGAGCCGGTCCATGACGCCGGGCCGGAACTGCTCGACCACAATGTCGGCGGTCCTGGCGAGCGCAAGCACGCGCTCGCGCACCTGCGGGTCCTTGAGGTCCGCGGCCACGCTCTTCTTGCCGCGGTTGAGCATGGCGAAGGCGACGCTCTCCTTGCCCCATTTGGGCTCGAAGCGCCGCATATCCTCGCCGTCCGGGCGCTCGAACTTGATGACCTCGGCGCCGGCCTCCGCCAGCATCAAGGTCGCCAGCGGCCCCGGCAGCAGCGTCGAGAAATCCAGCACGCGGATACCGGCGAGCGGACCTCTGGCTTGATCGGGCATGGGCGCCTCCCCGCGCAGCCTGCATTTCCCGGCCATTTATAGCCGATATTGAAATTCGGCCTTCGGAACATCACATGAACGGTCCGAGAGGCAATGCTATGAGCGATTTTCCGCACAATTGGATGTGGTCGGAGGCCTGCGACATGCTCGCGCGCGCCGAGCGCATGCACCGTCAGCTCTTTCGCCCGGTTCGCGCCCACCGCGAGCCTGCCTGGGAGCCGCCGGTCGACGTGCTGGAGACCGAGCACGACGTCCAGGTGTTCATGGCGCTGCCCGGCGTCGAGCCGGAGCGGGTCGAGGCGGTCATCGACGGCGCCGATCTGATCGTCGCCGGCGCCCGCGTGCTGCCCGCGGCGCTGCGTACCGCGGTGATCCACCGCCTGGAATTGCCGCAAGGCCGCTTCGAACGCCGCGTCCGCCTGCCGGCGGGCCGTTATGCCTCGGTGCGGCACGCCGTATCGAATGGATGTCTGGTGATTACCCTGGAAAAAGCGGGGCCCTACCGTGGTTGAAAATGACGTGATGCGTTCGTTGCAGCAAGGCGCCGGCGCCGCGGCAAGCGGGCCGGAGCCGTCTCGCAACCAGCAAAACCTGCCGCCTTTACCGCCCGACGCGATGATCATCGTGCCGGTGCGCAATGTCGTGCTGTTCCCCGGCATGGTGATGCCCGTCACCGTCGGCCGGCCGCGTTCGATCGCGGCCGCGCAGCAGGCCGTGCGCGAGCAGCGCCAGGTCGGCATCCTCAAGCAGCGCGATCCCGAGGTCGACGAGCCGGCGGCCATCGACATGCACCGCATGGGCACGGTGGCCAATGTCGTGCGCTTCATCACCGATCAAAGCGGCACGCACCACCTGGTGTGCCAGGGTGACCAGCGCTTCCAGATCGTCGAATTCCTCAGCGGCTGGCCGTTCCTGGTGGCGCGCGTGCTGCGCATCCCGGAGCCGGCAACGCGCACGCCTGAAATCGAGGCGCGCCTGCTGCATCTGCGCGGCCAGGCGCTGGAGGCGCTCGAGCTGCTGCCGCAGGCGCCGCGCGAGCTGGTCTCCGCGGTGCAGGCGATCGATCAGCCCGGCGCGCTCGCCGACATGACCATGGCCTACATGGACGTCAAGCCGGACGAGAAGCAGGAGGTGCTGGAGACCATCGACGTCGCCGCGCGCATGGACAAGGTGTCCAAGCTCTTGTCGCACCGCATCGAGGTGCTGCGCCTGTCGGCCGAGATCGGCCAGCAGACCAAGGCCGCGCTCGACGAGCGGCAGCGCGAGGTGCTGCTGCGCGAGCAGATGGCCGCGATCCAGAAGCAGCTGGGCGAGGGCGAAGAGGGCAAGGCCGCCGAGATGGCCGAGCTCGACAAGGCCATCGCCAAGGCCGAAATGCCGAAGGAGGTCGAGGACGCCGCCCGCAAGGAGCTGCGCCGGCTGCAACGCATGCCGGAGGCGGCGGCCGAATACGGCATGGTGCGCACCTATCTCGACTGGCTGATCGAGCTGCCGTGGAAGCTGCCGGAGGAAGCCCCGATCGACATCGCGGAGGCGCGGCGCATCCTCGATGCCGATCACTACGGCCTGCCCAAGATCAAGCGGCGCATCATCGAATACCTCGCCGTGCGCAAGCTCGCCCCGCAGGGCAAGGCGCCGATCCTGTGCTTCGTCGGCCCGCCCGGCGTCGGCAAGACCTCGCTCGGCCAGTCGATCGCGCGCGCCATGAGCCGCAAATTCGTCCGCGTCTCGCTCGGCGGCGTGCACGACGAGGCCGAGATCCGCGGCCACCGGCGCACCTATATCGGCGCACTGCCCGGCAACATCATCCAGGGCATCCGCAAGGCCGGCACGCGCAACTGCGTGATGATGCTGGACGAGATCGACAAGCTCGGCGCCGGCATCCAGGGCGATCCGTCGGCGGCGCTGTTGGAGGTGCTCGACCCGGAGCAGAACAACACGTTCCGCGACAACTATCTCGGCGTGCCGTTCGACCTGTCGCGCGTGGTGTTCATCACCACGGCGAACATGCTCGACACCATCCCGGGGCCGTTGCGCGACCGCATGGAGATCATCAGCCTCGCCGGCTACACCGACGTCGAGAAGCTCGAGATCGCCAGGCGCTATCTGGTCAAGCGCCAGATGGAGGCGAACGGCATCAAGGACGGCCAGGTCGAGATCACCGAAGCGGCGCTCGCCGAGATCATCGCGCACTACACGCGCGAATCCGGCGTGCGCAACCTCGAGCGCGAGATCGGCAAGGCGCTGCGCCACGCCGCGGTGCGCATCGCCGAAGGCCGGGCCGACAAGATCCGGATCGACCGCGACGACATCCAGGGCATCCTCGGTGCGCCGCAGTTCGAAAGCGAGGTCGCCATGCGCATGAGCGTGCCGGGGGTCGCCACCGGGCTTGCCTGGACGCCGGTCGGCGGCGACATCCTGTTCATCGAGGCGACGCGCCTGCCGGGCAACGGCAAGCTGATCCTCACCGGCCAGCTCGGCGACGTCATGAAGGAAAGCGCGCAGGCGGCGCTCAGCATCGTCAAGAACCGGGCTTCGCTGTTCGGCATCGATCCCGAGCGCTTCGAGAAGTCGGACATCCACGTCCACGTCCCGGCCGGCGCCATCCCCAAGGACGGGCCGAGCGCGGGCGTGGCCATGTTCATGGCGCTCGCCTCGCTGATGACCGAGCGCACCATCCGCAACGACACCGCCATGACCGGCGAGATCAGCCTGCGCGGCCTGGTGCTGCCGGTCGGCGGCATCAAGGAGAAGGTGGTGGCGGCGGCGCGCGCGGGCCTCAAGCGCGTGATGCTGCCGGCGCGCAACCGCAAGGACTTCGACGACATCCCGGACGAGGCGCGCAAGGCGCTCGATTTCGTCTGGCTCGAGCGCGTCGACGACGCGGTGGCGGCGGCGCTCGAGCCGGCGGCCAAGGCGTCGGCGCGGGCGGAGGCGGCGGCGTAAGCGCGTTCTGCCGATTTCGACTCGCCACGCGCCGCAATCTCAAGCTTGTTCCCTCCCCCCTTGTGGGGGAGGGTTAGGGAGGGGGGTCCAGGCGTAGGCAACTACATTGCCTGGAAGAAGGACCCCCACCCCCGACCCCTCCCCACAAGGGGGAGGGGAGCGCGCTGAGCATGCGGCGCGATTTCAGTTTCGGGCGATCGCCGCGGTGACGCGGTAGGCTCTTCCCTCTCCATAAGGCGGCGATGCAAGGGACGCCGACGAGCCGAAAGAGCGGGTGTAACGCCCCGCATCGCCCGAGTCTTTCTTCACCTCTCCCATAGGGAGAGGTCGGCGCGCGCCAGCGCGCCGGGTGAGGGGTTACAACCCATCGAGAGTCTCTTGCCCCCTCACCTCAACCCTCTCCCCACAGGGGAGAGGGAGTCCTGCCGTGCTCGCTGACAGCAAGTGCTTTATTTCGATTTGCGCGCAGCCATGACCTGCTCGGCGGCGGCAAGGCCGGTGCGGTAGGCGCCGTGCGCGGTCGAATAGTCGTGCCTGGAGCAGGCCTCGCCGGCGAAGAACAGCCGGTCGTCGACCGGGGCGGCGAGCTCGGCGCGGCGCCCCGCCCTGCCGGGCACCGCGTATGAATAGGCGCCGCGCGCGAAAGGGTCGGCCGCCCAGCGGTGCATCGTGATCGGCTTGAGCCGCCCGGCGAGGTCGTTGCCGAAAAACTCCGTCAGCTCCGTCACGGCGAAATCGAAGAACGCGCCCTCGCCCTCGGCTTCCAGCGCGCGCGCATTGGCGCCGCCGAAAAAGGCCTCGATCATCGGCCGGCCGAACGGGCGGATGTGATAGGCGGCGGTCTTGCTGTCGTCCTTGGCGCCGAACAGGCGGCTGTCCTTCTCGAACTCTTCCGCCCGGTCGAGCGCGATGAACAGCTTGTCGTCGAGCCCGAGCGGCAGGTCGTGCGCCGCCGCGATCTTGCCGGGCAGCGCCGGGGCAAACAGCGTCTCCATCGCCGCCAGCACCGTGGTCGGCAGCGTGACGATGGCGCGGTCCGCCGCGATCGTGCCGGCCGCGGTCTCGATCTTGAGGCGCCTACCGCTATGGTCGATGCGGCGCACGGCCGCGCCGAACGCAGCCGGCACGCCCTCGCCGTGCGCGGCGATGGTCGCGCCATAGCCTTCGACCACGCGCCAGTTGACGTCGGTATGGGCGTAGTTCTCGTAGTCCAGCGCCGACACCTCGGCCGCTTCGCCGCCGCTGATGAAGGTGACGACGGCGCCGATCAGGCCGTTCCAGCGGGCGCCGGGCTCGAGCGCGGCGGCGACGGCAACGTCCTGCTCGGCGACGGCAAGCGCGCCGATGCGCCGCTCGAAGGCGTCGAAGGCGCGGTGGTAGTCCTGCTGCTCGCCGGGGCGGAAGCCGACCGAGGAGCGCGCCCAGGGCGGCGGCGTGTCGTCGATGGTGCGGCCTTGCGCCCTGGCGATCGCGGTCCATTCGTTCTGGTCGGCGGAATGCAGCCAGCCGCAGCCGAGATCGAGCGCGTGCCCGCCGGGTCCGGCGACGGTGAAGGCGCGCCCGCCGAGCCGGTCGCGCGCCTCGACGATCAGGCAGTCGATGCCGACATCGTGCAGGCGCCGCCCGGCGGCGATGCCGGCGGCGCCGCCGCCGATGATCGCGACCTCGGTATCGCTCTTCATGGCGCCACGTTCTGCGCTGGCAATGACACTATTGCAACAGCGCGCCGCGCATGGCCTCGGCCCGGATTTTCAGAAATCGAGCTTGTCCCGCACCGACTCGAGGCCGGCTTTGGCGCAGGCCTCGTCCTTGTCGCCGCCGGGCGCGCCGGCGACGCCGACGCCGCCGATCACCGAGCCGCCGGCCTGGATGATGAGGCCGCCGACCAGCGGCGTCACCTTGGGCAGATTGGCAAGCCCGGCGCTGAGCGCGCCCTCCTTCACGCGTTTGACGAATTCGCTCGAGTCGATCGAGAAATTCACGGCCGTCCACGCCTTGCCGCGCGCGATGTCCATGGCGCCGATGCCGGCGAAACGGTCGCGCATTTCCACCAGCGGCACGCCGAAGCGGTCGAGCACGACGACCGCCACCTGGTAGCCGTCCTTGCGGCATCGATCGAGCGTGGCGCGCGCCAGATCGAAGGCGACGTCCGGCGCGATCGACTTGTAGGTGACGATTGCCTCCTCCGCGCGTGCCGGCACAGCCACCGCGAGCGCGAGCGCCGCCGCGAGAATGATGCGCTTCATCGCCGCCTCCGTTACGGCCGGATATAGGCCCAGCCTTGCTCCTGCAATTCGGTCAGCCGCACCACGCCGGCGGTCACCACCTTGGCTTCCGGCACGATCGGGATGGCATGGCCTTCGGCCTTCTCCATGTTCGTCATGGTGTTGCCGCAGGCGGCGTAGGCGACCTTGGAGGGGAAGCTGCCGCTCTGGATGCTTTTCAGCCGCGCCTTCACCGGCGAGGTATCGGCGCGCAGCATGGTCAGACCCGGCCCGTAGGCCACCACCTCGACCTCAGCCTGCTCGCCCTTGCTGTGGTAGTATTCGAGAATGTTCGCGACGTTGTTCAAGGTCAAGTTCATCAGCGCCGGATCGTTCTGATCGACCTGGAAGACGATGCGGTGAGTCTTGACGTTGTCGGCGGCAAAGACCGGCGCCGCGAGAATGAGCGCGACGGCAATCGTCAGTAAGCCAGCAAACTTTTTCATCTCGTTCCTCCCTTAAGGCCGCACCAGCGTATAGCCTTTTTCGGTCAATTGCAGGATACGGCCGACGCCGACCTGCACCTTGACGGCTTTCGGATTGATGTCGACGTGCTTGCCCTCGCGCTCGAGCGTGTCGACCGTGTTCATGCAGATGTCGAACTGCACGCCTTGCGCGATCAGGCTGTCGACACGCGCGCGGTTTGGGTTTTCCGCGCGCAGCAGGTCGATGCCCGGCCCGAAGGTGACGACTTCGATCGCGATCTTGTCCGGGTCGTAGGCCTTCAACAGATTGTAGGCGACGCTGAGCACCAGGAGCTGCTTGTCCTGGGCGTTGTCGGACAGCTGCATCACCAGATGATGCTCGGCGAAAGGCTTGTCGGGCAGCGGCTGCGCCATGGCCGGCGGCGCAAGCAGCGCCGCGACCGCGATCATGTTCGCCAGGCGGATGGTCATGGCCTCGACTCTAGCCCGAAATGCCCGGATTGTTCGATACGCCCTTGAGCGCGACCCGGTTGAATTTCCTGGGTTTCGCGGTCTTTTCGGCGCGCAGGTAATGGGCGAAAACCTCCGAGACCGGCTTGCCGGCCTGCGGATTGACCGAGGCCCAGCCCGCGACCTTGTAGGTCTTGTCGGCTTCGACCGTCTTGCCGTTGTCGAGCGTCATGTCGGAGATGCGGTTGCCGACGCTGGCGTTGGGCGCGCAGGCATAGTCCATGCCGCCGATGCGCACCATGTCGCCGCCCTGCTGGTAGTAGGGATCGGGATTGAACAGGTTGTCGCAGATGTCCTCCATGACGGCCTTGATCTGCGCCCCGGTCATGTCCTGCACGTAGACTTCCGGATAGGTGATGGCGGTTTCCGACAGCACGTCTTCCATGGTGATCGGCTGGCCGGGCAGCATGGTGTTGCCCCAGCGGAAGCCCGGCGACAGCGCAAGCTCGGCGTCGAGCTCGTGGCGCAGCGCGTCGCAGATCAGTTGGTCCATGGTGCCGTTGAAATTGCCGCGCCGATAGAGCACCTCGCCGGCGACCGCGAGCGTCTCGTCGAAGGCCGCGGCGTGCGGCTTGTGCAGGCGGTCGATGAAGTCCTGCATCGCCGGGTCGGCTTTCAGCAGCCCCGAAAAGACCGGCAGCAGGCGATAGCGCACGTCCTTGACCGCGCCCTTGCCCAGCTCGAGATCGAGCACGCCGAGGAATTTGCCGCTCGAACCGGCATTGGTCACCAGCGTCTTGCCGCCGGCATTGGCGACCGCGACCGGCCGCGGCACGGCGTCGTGAGTGTGGCCGCCGAGGATGACGTCGATGCCGGTGACGCGGCTCGCCAGCTTGAGGTCGAGGTCCATGCCGTTATGCGACAGCAGGATGACGGCGTCGACCTTGTCCTTCTGGCGCAGGCCGTCGACGACCTTCTGCATCTCGGCCTCGCGAATGCCGAAGGTCCAGTCCGGCGTGAAGCGCTTGGGATGCGCGATCGGCACGTAAGGCAGCGCCTGGCCGATGAGCCCGACGCGGAAGCCGCCGAGCTCCTTGACCGTCGCCGGCTTGAAGGCGCGGCCGCTCTCGGCGTCGAAGGCCGGCTTGTTGTCGAAGGCGGCCTCCTCGGTGAGGAAGACGTTTTGCGCCAGGAACTCGCCCTTGAAGCGCCGGAGATTGGCGCGCAGCCTCTTTTCGCCGTAGGTGAACTCCCAATGTGCGGTCATCGCCTCGACGCCGAGCAGATTGGCGGCGTCGACCATATCCTCGCCCTGCATGATGTCGGCAAGCCCGCTGCCCTGCCAGAGATCGCCGCCGTCGACGAGCAGCGAACGCCCCGGCCCCGCTTGCGCGCGCAGCCGGTCGATCAGGGTCTTGAGATGGGCGAAGCCGCCGAGGCGGCCGTAGCGCTGCGCGGCCTCGGCGAAATCGAGACAGGTGAAGGCGTGGGCGAGCCGCGAGCCGGGCGCGATGTCGAACGCCTTCAGAAAGGCCTCGCCGACCAGATGCGGCGGCTGGCCGGCCATGGCGCCGACGCCGAGATTGACGCTCGGCTCGCGGAAATGGACCGGCTTGAGCTGCGCATGCGTGTCCGTCATGTGCAGCACGCGCGCATTGCCGAACTTGCCGATGTCGTAGAGTTCGTCGCCGTCGGCGGCAAGGCTCACGCGCGGCAGCACGCCCGACAGCGCCGCCGCCGTGACGAGCTTCAACACCTCGCGGCGGCGCATCACGCCCTCTCCTCGGATCTCGCAGCCCGGCTCTAGCGGACGACGGCCTCGGGCCAGAGCTTTTCCTGCTCCTTGGCTTGCGCGACCGAGGCGTTGGCGAGCGCCTCGGCTTCGCCGGCGAGCTTGACGGCGTCGTCGAACTTGCCGGCATCGGCGGCGGCCTTGGCCTTCTTGAATTCCGCCGCCGTCGTCGTCCATTCGTTCTTGAGCGCGTGCGCCTGCTTCATGGCGGCTTCCGCCTTGGCGAGCGCCGCCTTGGCGTCGTCGGCGGAGGCGGCGAAGGCCGCCGTCGTCACGGCGACGAGCGAGAGGGCGGCCGCGAGTACCATCGTTTTGCGCATGGGCAGTCTCCTCACGGCCGCGCGCCCGGCCCGGAGATCGGCAGGCCGTTGCTCATGTAGGACAGGAAATATTCGACGGCGCTGTAGTCCTCGTCGCCCGCCGGCAGCGGCTCGCCGCGCACCTGGGCGTTGCAGGTCTGGAAGCGGCGCGTGGTGGTGCCCATGCCGCCCCAGGCCGAGCGGTAGATCGGCAGCGCCGCGGTGATGCCGAGCGCCGGCGCCAGCACCTCGGTGCGGATGTGGTTGCCCGGGTTCTGCACGTGGCAGCTGGCGCAGGAGAAGTTGAGCTGGCCGCGGCGGCTGTAGAAATACTCCTCGCCCTTCTTGTAGGCGGCAAGCGCGCGCGGGTCGTCGGGGATCTTGATGTCGAACGGCTTGCCGCGCGAGGTGAAGGCCATGTAGGCCGTGATCGCGGCCATGTCGTCCTTGGCCATGTCGAACGGCTTCTCGCCGTTGGCCTCGCGGCACTGGTTGACCGCGAGCTCGAGCGTGACGACCTTGCCGGTCTTGGTGTCGAACATCGGGTACATCTGGCGGATGCCGATGCCCTTGTTCGGGAAGCAGTCGGCATAGCTCTTGCCGTTCTTGAACGGCGTCGCGAACATCTGCTTGCCCTGCTCGACGGCGAATTCGTAGGGCGGGAATTCGTCGATCGCCTTCCACTGCTTGCGCAGGCCCTCGTCCATCGAATAGGGGCCGTTGACGAAGTCGTTGAGCGGCACTTTCGGGAAGCGCTCAGTGAAGTATTTGCGGAACGCCTTGAAGTCCGCCTGCGGATCGACGTCGCCGGCCGCCAGAAGCGGCGCCGCCGTGCAGGCGACGATCGCGGCCGCCATGAAAGTCTTGCGCAGCATTCAATCCTCCCACACCCGGCGCGCCGGGCTTATTGAATCTTGGTCACCAGCGAATCCGAGGCGCCTTTGTTGTCGACCCAGCTCACCTTCAATTCGTCGCCGGCCTTGCCGCCCTTGAAGCTGAACTTCAGGTAAGGGTCCTTGGAGACGGCCGGGCCCCACAGCGCGGTGAACACCGTCTTGCCGCCGTGTTCGAACTGCACCACCTCGATGTGGTGCGCCGGAATGAGCTCGCCCTTGGCATCCTTGACGAAGCCGGAATCCATCGGATGCCGGATCAGCGACTGCACTTCGGTTGCATCGCCGCTCGCGGTGGCGCGCACGCGGATTGTCCCTGCCATGGTAGCCTCTCTGTCCCTTCTTGCCTGTGCTTGCCTTGTGCCGTTGTCGCCTTGGGCCTTTGCTGCCTAGCCGCCGCAGCCGCCGACCGTGACCTTGACCTCTTTGGTTGCGCTGTAAAGCTTGCCGCCCGACTCGACGACGGCGACGACCTTGGTGGTCTTGGCCATCTTCAACCGGTTTGCGACCGATGCCTGCGTCCCCGCCGGAATCTTGTAGGCGGCCGCCAGCACGTTCGGGTTCTCCAGCACCAGGATCGCGATGCCGGTGACGTTGGGCAGCGTGCTGGCGACGGCGATCGGCACCACCGCGCCGTTCTCGGCGATCTCCGGCGCGTCGAGGCTGACCTTGTCGGAGGCCTCCGCGCTCTTGCCGTAGAGCGCCTTGAGCGCGTCGGCTTCGCTCTTCACCTTGAAGGCGTCGCCCGGCCACTCCTTGGCGTCGGCATCGGCAAAGGCCGGGAACGGGAAAGCGCCGAGGCCGAGGCCGGCGAGGCCGCCGGCGACGGCGCCCTTGAGCACCGCGCGGCGCGCGACGGCCGGCGCATCCGGAAATTCGATCATTGCATGTCTCTCCTTCTGCTCCGCGGGCCGCGGGCTACTGGTTGTACAGATAATCGACAATGGTCTCGATCTGCTGTCTGGTCAGGATGAGATTTCGTCCGAAGGGCGGCATTACCGTTTGCGGATTGCGCTTGGTCTCGTCCTCGATGATTGCGGTCACGTCCTTGCGGTCGGGATAGCGCGTCTTGAGATCGACCAGCGACGGCGCCACATTGCCGAAATCCGGAATGCCCTTGACCTCATGGCACTGCTGGCAATTCGCCAGCACCAGCGCCTGCGCTTCCGACGGCGCAGCCGCCGCGGGGCCGGCGCCGAGCGCCACGGCGACGCAGACAGCCGCCAGCAGGCAATGCGATTGCTTCAAGTCCATGTCGTCCTCCACACGCGTGGGCCGTTATTTCGGCTCCATCTTGTCGAGCGGTCCGCTGGTCCGCGGCGTCAGATTCTTGCCTTCCGCCGTCGATTCGATCCTGATCGCTCTGGGATCCGCGCAATTCGTCATGCAGCGCTTTGCCGACGTGTCCGGCCGCGGATCCTGCCAGACGAAGCGATCATGATACGGCATTTTGACTTTAGGCAAGCTGTCGCGGTCCGCAACGAAATTATTTTCTACGATGCCGTTCACATTTAGGATGTAGGCCGTCATCGCATAAACCTGATCGGCGCTCAGGGTATGCGGCGCGCTGAACGGCATGGCGCGGTTGATATAGTCGAACAGCGTGGTGGCAAACGGCCAGTAGCTGCCGACGGTTGGCTCCGGACGCTCCCCCGTCAGCGAGCCGCCGGCGAGCTTGGGATAGCGGCCCTCACCTTCGCCGAAGGTGCCGTGGCAGACCGCGCATTGGTCGGCAAAGACGTTGGCGCCCTGATCGACCGTGCCCTTGCCCGGCGGCAAACCCTGCCCGTCCGGACGCACCGCCAGCGCCCAGCCCTCGATCTGCTCCGCGCTCGGCGCCACGCCGTAGCCGAAATAGCCCGCTTTGCGCGGCTCGGCCGCCTGCGCCGCCAGCACGAAGCCGCAGGCCATTGCCGCCGCCAGCACGAGGCCGCTACGACAACTGGACATCGTAGACGCTCCCGTCCGCCTTCACCTGCCAGGTCTGGATCGAGTTGTTGTTGTAGATGCCGTTGACGCCGCGAACCTTGCGCAGCTCGGCAATCGTCGGCTGCACGAAGCCGGTCTCGTCGACGGCGCGCGATTGCAGCAGCGCCGGCCTGCCGTCCCAGCGCCATTCGTGGGTGAAGCGCGTCATCGCCTTGGGCAGCACCGGCTCTTCCAGGCGCGCCGGCTGCCAGTTGACGCCGCCGTCGGTGGAGATGTCGACGCCGGTGACGCGCCCCTTGCCCGACCAGGCAAAGCCGCGGATCTCGTAGATGCCGGCGCCCTTCAGCGGTTTTTCCGGGCACGGGAAGGTGATGACCGACTTGGCATAGAGCAGCCAGGTGAAGCCGCGCACGCTGCCGTCGGCCATCAGCTCGGTATATTTCGAGGTCTCCTCGCGCGTGAACCAGGGCTGGTCGCCGATCTGGATGCGGCGCAGCCACTTGATGTTGACGTTGCCCTGCCAGCCCGGGACGATGAGGCGCAGCGGATAGCCCTGCTCGGGGCGCAGCGCCTCGCCGTTCTGGCCGTACACGACCAGACAGTCGTCGAGCAATTTCTCGATCGGCAGGCTGCGGTTCATCAAGCCGGCGTCGGCGCCTTCGACCAGCGCCCACTTGGCCTCCTTCTTCAAACCGGTTTCCTCGAGCAGCGTCGACAATTTGACGCCGGTCCATTCCGCGCAGCTGATCATGCCGTGGGTGAACTGCAGCGAGTTGAGCTGCGCCGCGCGCCACTCCATGCCGCCATTGGCGGGGCATTCGAGGAAATGGATGCGCGACACCGAGGGGAAGCGTTGGATGTCGTCCATCGACAGCAGCAAAGGCCGATCGACGAGGCCGTGGATCATCAGGCGATGCTGCCGCGGATCGACGGTCGGACAGCCGCCGTGATAGCGCTCGAAGAACAGCCCGTTGGCGGTGATGATGCCGGTCTGGTCCTGCAGCGGCGAAAAGCTCACCGAGGACTCCGCCGTCGCGGTCAGCCACGGCACGTTGCGCCGGATCACGTCCTTGACGAATTGCGAGGGCTGGCCGTAGGGCCGGTCGACGACGCCGGGGCCGAGCGCCTGCGACCACGGCGGGTCCTTCGGCGGGAAGGCGTCGCCGGCGCGCCCGGCACGGCCGAACAGCGCAGTGCCGGCGGCGGCGGCGGCGAGCTTGATGAAGCGGCGGCGGCCGCCTGCGCCCTCGCCCGCGGGGTCCGGCACCCACATTGCGCGCTCGCTCCCTCAGCGATTTACATATTCAAATAATACTAAGTGTTCGCGGGAGTCCAGCGCGAATTTTTCACAGCGCCACCCAGCGGCCCTCGGCGGCGCTGCGGTAGCAGGCTTCGGCAAGCGCGACGTCGCGAATGCCGGCACTCAAGTCGTTTGCCAGCGGCTCGCCGGCGGCGACGTGGCGGAGAAACCGCTCCCAGCCGACCCGGTAGGGGTTGGTATAGGCGGGGGCCGCCGGCGCCTCCTGCCAGGCGGCGCGATAATCGGCGCCGATGTCGACGCTCGGATTGAAGTGACGCAGCACCGGCGTGTCGGCGGCGCTCTGCACAAAGCAGCGGTGCAAGCCGGCGACCGCCGAACCGCCGGTGCCGTCGACCTGCAGCGTCAAAAGATCGTCGCGCCGCACCCGCGTCGCCCACGAGCAGATGATGACGCCGGTGGCGCCGCTCGCAAGTTCGGCAAGCGTGATCGAGGTGTCGTCGACGTCGACGTCGTAGCGCGCGCCGCTTTCGTCCAGGCGTTGCGGGATGGCGGTGCCTGCGGCGCTGACGACGCGGCGGATCGGGCCGAGGATGGTTTCGATCACGTAGCGCCAGTGCGGGTACATATCGAGGGTCAGGCCGCCGCCGCCGCTTTTGCGGTAATTCCAGCTCGGACGCTGGCTTGGGCGTTCGGCGCCGTCGAACACCCACCAGCCGAAATCGAGCCGGAAACCGGTGACGCGGCCGAAAAAGCCCTGCCGGGCGAGCGCCGTCAGCTTCTGCAGGCCGGGCAGGAAAATCTTGTCCTCGACCGCGCCGGTTTTCAGCCCGCGCGCCTGCGCTGTCTTGAGCAGAGCGCGGGCTTCAGCCACGGTGGGGGCCACCGGCTTTTCCGTGTAGATGTGCTTGCCGGCGGCGATCGCCTTGGTCAGCGCGGCGACACGCTGGCGCGTCGCCGCAGCGTCGAAAAAGATGGAAAAGCCGGGCTCAGCCAGCGCCTCGTCGAGGTCGGTGGTCCACCGCTCGGCACCGCAGCTGCGCGCGATCTCGGCGAGCCGCGCCGCGTTGCGCCCGACCAGCAGCAGGCGCGGCACGATGCGATCTGCGCCCGCCGGCAGGCCGCCCTCGGCGCCGATCGGCACGAGCGCATTGGCCAGATGCTGCGTCGAGGCGATGCGCCCGGTGGCGCCGTTGACGATGATGCCGATGTCCCTGACCGCCAATTCCTTGACCCCTTGCGGCGCCTTTCTATCATGCCCTGCCGCCGCCGAGTGAAGCGCCATGCCCCGCCACATCGTCTGCCTGACGTTCGATTTCGACACGCAATCGGGCTTCATCGCCCGCGGCATGACGACGCCGACGCCGCTGTCGCGCGGCGAGTTCGGCGGCGCGGTCGGGGCGCGCCGCATTCTCGATTTGCTCAACAGCCGCGGCATCAAGGCGACCTGGTTCATCCCCGGCTTCACCATCGAGAGCTGGCCGCGCCAGTGCGACGCGGTGGTCGCCGGCGGCCATGAAGTCGCGCACCACAGCTGGGCGCACATCCCGCCGGCGACGCAGACGCGCGACGAGGAGGAGGCCGACCTCGCCCGCGCCAACGAGGCGATCGCGCGGCTCACCGGCGCCAAGGCGCGCGGCTACCGCTCGCCGTCCTGGGACCTGAGCGAGCACACCGTCGAGCTGCTGCTGGCGCACGGCTTTGTCTACGATTCGAGCCTGATGGGGGCGGACTACCTGCCCTACCGCGCCCGCCGCGGCGACGTTGCCAGGCTCGGCGAGCCGTTCACCTTCGGGCAGCCGACCGCGCTCATCGAGATGCCGATCAGCTGGTCGCTCGACGACTACCCGCATTTCGAATTCGTGCGCACGCCGCAAAGCGTGCTCGCCGCCATGCAGCCGGCGCGCGCCGTGATGCAGAGCTGGCTCGACGAATACATCTACATGAGCAAGTCGACCGACTGGGGCGTGCTGACCTACACCATGCACCCTTATGTCATCGGCCGCGGCTCCCGCATGCTGGCGCTGGAGGGCCTGGTCGACCGCCTCATCAACGAGGGCGCGGTGTTCATGACGATGGAAGAGGCCGCGCGCGAAGCCGAGCCGAGGCTCGAGCGCGCATGACCGCGCTCGGCCCACAGGAACGCCGCGTGCTCGACTGGCTCGCCGGGCAGCGCCAGGCGATGCAGGCGCTGCTCGCGGCCCTGGTCGATATCGACAGCGGCTCCTACAACAAGGCCGGCGTCGACCGCGCCGGCGCCGCCATCCGCGCCTTTCTCGACCGCCACGGCGTCGCCTACGAGGTGATCGCCAACGACAAATTCGGCGACGCCATCCGCGCCTTTGTCGGGGCGCCGGGCGAGCGCAACATCCTGCTGATGGGCCACCGCGACACGGTCTATCCCGACGGCGAGGCGGCGCGGCGGCCGTTCCGCAGCGACGGCGCCCGCGGCTACGGTCCCGGCGCCGCCGACATGAAGGCGGGGCTGGCGATGAATTGCTTCGTCGCCGCCGCCTTCCAGGCGCTCGGCGGCGCGCCGGCGCCGCTGGTCGCGCTGTTCACTGCCGACGAGGAGATCGGCTCGCCGTCGTCGCGCGCGCTGATCGAGCGGGAGGCGCGGCGGGCGCGCTTCGTGCTCAATGCCGAGCCGGGGCGGCCGGGAAACGCCGTCGTCACCGGCCGCAAGGCCTGCGTCTTCATGCGCTTCGAGATCAAAGGCAAGGCCGCCCATGCCGGCGCCAATTTCGAGCAGGGCGCGAGCGCGATCAACGAGCTGGCGCACAAGGTGGTGGCGCTTCAGGCGCTGACCGATCTCGCCAGAGGCATCACCGTCAATGTCGGCGTCGTCGCCGGCGGGCAGACGGTGAACACGGTCGCGCCCGCGGCGCGCGGCGAGATGGACCTGCGCTACATCGATCCGGCCGACCGCGACGCCACGCTCGCCAAGGTCGCGGCGATCATGGCGCGCGCGAGCGTGCCCGGCACCGCCGCGGCCTACGAGATCTACGCCGAGTTTCCGCCGCTGGTGCAGGGCGCGGACGGCAAGCGCCTGTTCGAACTCTATGCCGAAAGCGCCCGGGCGCTGGGCGAGAGCGTCACCGGCCTGTTCACCGGCGGCTGCTCCGACGCCGGCTTTGCCGCCAGCGCCGGGGCGCCGACGCTGTGCGCCGTCGGCCCGATCGGCGCCCACACCCACAGCCCGGACGAGTATGTCGAGCTGGCGAGCCTGGTGCCGCGGGCGCAAACGCTGGCGCTCACCATCATGCGCGGCGCCGCTGAATTTGCGTGAGGGTGCAGCGGGTTTGCGGCGAGGCTGCGGCGCGGCAAAAAGCGCGCCGCGATTGCTCGCGGCGCGCCGGATTTCGAGCGATCCCCCGAACGCTAGTGCAGCAGGAAGTCGCCTGAGTGTGCGTGAAGAATAGTCGTGGTCGTATTCTTGATCGTCAGCGTATCGCTGCCGTCACCATGGAAGTCGATGACGACGTCCTTGCCGACTTGCTTCCAGTGGTCCTCGACGTCGGTAGCGAAGTTCGTTCCAAAGCCGGTGAGGCTGATCTGGTCGTCGGTCGCATCGGGCGTCGTCGATGACTTGAACTTCAGATCCATGATTGTGTCATGGCCGTCACCGGTGTTGAACACGAAAGTGTCGACCCCGGTGCCGCCGGTCAGCTTGTCGTCGCCGGTGCCGCCGTGCAGCGTGTCGTTGCCGGTGTTGCCGCGCAGATCGCCATCGAAGTGGTCGGATCCAATGATGGTGTCGTTGCCGGCGCCGGCGTCGAGGTAGGTCACTTTCGACCCCGACGTCAGCCCGCTCAGATCGAAGACATCGTCCCCGGAGGTGCCGAGCACCTGGTGCCCGTTGCCGATGAACACCTGGATCCCGTCCGCGGTTGCGTCAAATCCGGCGAACATCACAGCCGCCGAGCCATCGACGACGATGGTGTTGGTGCCGCTGCCGCCGTCGATCGTGTCCTTGGTGTCATTGGTGCCGGAGACATGGAAGGTGTCGTCGCCGCCGCCGCCATGCAGCGTGTCGTTGCCGGCGCCGCCGGTGAGGATGTCGTTGTTCGCCCCGCCGGTCAGCGTGTCGTTGCCGGCGCCGCCGCGGTAGTCGCCGTCGATGGCGTCGTTGCCGATGATGGTGTCGTTGCCGGCCCCGGCGTCGAGGAAGGTCACGTTGCCGCCGCTGGTCAGGCCGCTGAGATCGAAGACGTCATCGGCGGAGGTGCCGAGCACCTCGTGGCCGTTGCCGGTGAACACCTCGATCCCGGCCTTCGTGGCATCGAAGCCGGCGAAGGTCACCGCCGTCGAGCCGGTGACCTGGATGGTGTCGGTGCCGCTGCCGCCAGAGATCACATCATGGACGTCATTGGTCCCCGACACATTGAAGGTATCGTCGCCGCCGCCACCGGTGAGCGTGTCATTGCCGGCGCCGCCGGTGAACACGTTGGCGTTGCCGTCGCCGGTCAGCGTGTCGGCGAAGGCCGAGCCGATCAGGTTCTCGATATTGGTGAGATGGTCTCCCTCGGCGTCGCCGCCGCTGCCGGCGGTGCCATCGAGCGCGATGGTGACGCCCGCCTTCGACGCGGCATAGGTCGCCGTGTCGTTGCCGGCGCCGCCGTCGAGATCGTCGGCGCCGCCGAGACCGGCGAGCACGTTGTCGTTGCCGTCGCCGGCAATGTTGTTGTCCAGGTTGTTGCCGGTGCCGTCGATATTGCCGACTGACAAACCGGCCAGCTGAAGATTCTCGACGTTCGCCCCCAGCTTGTAGCTGACGTGCGACAGCACCTGGTCGGTGCCGCCATTGACGGCTTCGGTGATGACGTCCTTGGTGCCGTCGACGACGTAGCTGTCGTTGCCGGCGCCGCCGATCATGATGTCGTTGCCGCCACCGCCGTCGAGCGTATCGTTGCCGTCGCCGCCGTTGAGCGTGTCGTTGCCGGCGTCGCCGAACAGCTGGTCGTCGCCGCCAAGCCCGCTGATCTTGTCGTTGCCGTCATTGCCGTGGATGATGTCGACGCCGCTCGTCGCTGTGCTCAACGGCGCGCCGACCGGCCCGTGGGTGGCATCGATGGTGTCGTTGCCGGTCGAGCCGTTGATGACGTTGCCGGCGGTGACGATGGTCACGGCAAGGCCGCTCGAGGCCGTGCTGACATTGCCGGCCGCGTCGGTCGCCTTCGCCGTGATGGTGTGCGAGCCGAGCGACAGCGCCGACACCGTGATGCCGGATTCGTACTGGGCCTCGGTGCCGCTGCCGATCAGCGTGGCGCCGTCGTACAGATTGATGGTGCTGCCGGCTTCCGCGGTGCCGGTAAACGTCGGCGTCGTGTCACTGGTCGAGTTGTCGGTGTGCGACGATCCATCGTCCGTCGCCGCCGTCATGTCCGGCGCCGTCGGCGCGTTCGGCGCCGCGGTGTCCACCGTCACCGAGGTCGCCGAGGAGTTGGCGCCGGCGGTGCCGAACGGATGCGTCAGGTTGGCGGTGACGTTGAAGGTGCCGTCGCCCTGCGCCGTGATGGTGCCGGCCGGCACGGTCACGGTGGCGCTGTTGCCGGTGATCTCGCCCGAGGTCACGGTATGGGTGACGGTCTTGCCGCCCCAGTTGACGGTCAGCGTGTCGCCGGCGATGGCGCCGGTGCCGCTCAGGCTGACGACCACGGCGGTGCCGTCGGACGCCTCGCTGGCGTTGATGCCGCCGCCGGCGTTCTCGGCGACCGCGGGCGCGCCCGGCGCGGTCGGCGGCGCCAGGAAGCTCACGGTGCCGTCGGCGAATTGCAGCAGCTCGACGCCGCTCAGGGTGTCGGTGCCGTCGCGCCCGCCGACCGTGTCGACCACGGTCGAGCCGCCCGGCGTGAAGGTGTAGTCGGCCTTGTTGCCGGTGAACACCGCGGTGTCGGTGCCGGCGCCGCCGGTGATGATGTCGTTGCCGCCGGACCCGGTGAAGGTGTTGTCGTTGCCGTCGCCGGTCAGGGTGTCGGCGCCGGTCGAGCCGATGACGTTCTCGACGTGCTGAACGCTGCCGGCCTTGAACCCGGTGGCGTTGCCGGCGCCGAGGTCGACCGTCAGGTTGCCGGCCGAGCCGGTATAGTCGAGCGTATCGGTGCCGCCGCCAAGATCGAGCGTGATGTTCTCGACATTGCTGATGTTGCCGCCATCGAGGTTCAGCACCTTGCCGCTGGTGACGATCGCGGCAATGGTGTCGTTGCCGGCGGTGCCGGTGACGACGATGGTGTCGCCGGAGGTCTCGCCGGTCGTGCCGCCGTCGATGGTGGTGGCGCCGTCGCCGGAAACGTAGTTGATCGTGTCGTCGCCGCCGCCGCCGTTGATAATATCGGCGCCCGCGCCGCCGGTGATGACGTCGTTCTGAGCGCTGCCGGTGATGGTCTCGGTCGCCGCGGTGCCGTTGATGGTGACGGTGTCGGTGCCGGCCGTCCACGTGTTTAAAGTCCAGCCGCTGAGGTCCACCGACGCGGAATCGAGATTGACGACGATGTTGTTGACGTGGCTGTCGCCGGTCACGGTGAGGCCCGACGACACGCCGGTGGCGCCGATCTGCGACGAGGTGAAGGTCGCGGTCGCGGTCGCGGCGGTCGAGAACGTCAGCGCCTCGATCGACTTCAGCGTCGTGCCGGTGAAGTCGGCGCTGCCGGTGAGCTCGAGGGTGTCGGTGTTGGCGCCGCCGTCATAGGTTTCGCCGGTGACGACGTCGCCGGCGGCGACCACGAAGGTGTCGTTGCCGTTGCCGCCGGTGAGCGTGTCGAGGCCGGTGCCGCCGGTCAGCGTGTCGTTGCCGTCGCCGCCGTCGATGGTGTCGTTGCCGGCGGCGCCGACGAGGACGTTATCTTGGGCGTCGCCGGTCAACGCGTCGTCGTTGGAGCCGCCGGTGACGTTTTCCACGTTGTTGAAGGTGTTGAAGCCGGTCGCGGTTCCCGTCGACAGGTCGACGGTGAGCGCCTGCGTGGTGCCGGTGAAATCGACGCTGTCGGTGCCGGCGCCGAGGTCGAGGTCGACCTGCTCGATATTGCTGATGCTGCCGCCGCCGACCTTGGTCACGGTGTCGCTGCTGACGACGACGCTGACGCTGTCGGTGCCGGTGCCGGAGATTTCGAGCTTGTCGGCGGAGCCGGCCGTGCCGGTGCCGCCGTCGCCGTTGATGGTGTCGGCGCCGTCGCCGGCGACGTAGTTGATGGTGTCGTTGCCGCCGCCGCCGGCGACGCTGTCGGTGCCCTGCCCGGCGTTGATGATGTCATCCTTGACCGAGCCGGTGATGGTGTCGGCGCCGGTCGAGCCGTTGATGGTGATGGTGTCGGTGCCGGAGGCGCCCCACTGGGTGAAGCTCCAGGCGCTGAGGTCGATGGTCGAGGCCGACGCGGCATTGATGACGATGTGGTCGTCGTTGGCGCTCGCCGTCACCGCCAGCGCCGCAGCGAGGTTGGTGCCGCCGAGCTGCGCGGCGGTCAGCGTCACCGTGGCCGCGCCGCTGGTGTTGAAAGTGAGGTTTTCGATGCTCAGCAGCGAGGAGTCGGTGAAGTCGGCATCGCCGGTGACCTTCAGCGTGTCGTTGCCGGCGCCGCCGTCATAGGTCTCGCCCGAGACAGCATCGCCCGTGCCGACGATGAAGATGTCGCTGTTGGCGCCGCCGGACAGCGTGTCCTTGCCGGCGCCGCCGGTCAGCGTGTCGTTGCCGGCCGCGCCGGTGAGCACGTTGGCGTTGCCGTCGCCGGTGAGGCTGTCGTCCTTGGACGAGCCGGTGACGTTCTCGACGCCGCTGACCGAGCCGTTGTCGAAGCCGGTGGCGTTTTTGTTGCCGAGATCGACCGACAGCGCCTGCGCCGAGCCGGTATAGTCGAGCGTGTCGGTGCCGCCCAAGAGATCGAGCGTGACGTGCTCGACATTGGTGACGGTGGCGCCGCCGCCGAAGCCGATGACCTTGTTGCCGAACACGGTGACGGCGAGCGTCTCGCCGGCGGCCGTGCCGACGATGTTCAGCGTGTCGCCCGTGGTCTCGCCGGTCGTGCCGCCGTCGATGGCGTCGGCGCCGTCGCCGACGGTGTAGTTGATGACGTCGTCGCCGCCGCCGCTATTGATGGCGTCGGCCGCGGTGCCGCCGGTGATGGTGTCGGCGCCGGACGAGCCGGTGATGGTGAAGCCCTCGGTCTGCTTGTGCAGGTCGAGCGTGGTGCCGCCCGTGGTCAGCACCACGTTCTCGATGCCGACGATCTGCGCGTCGCTGCTGTTGGTGAAGCTGGCGCCGATTTGCAGCCTGTCGTTGTTGGCGCCGCCGTCGAGCAGGGTGTCGCTCTGGTCGCCGACCAGGGTGTCGTTGCCGGCGCCGCCCGTGAGGCTGTCGGCGCCGCCGTTGCCGGTGATGGTGTCGTCGCCGCTGCCGCCGTCGACGGTGTCGATGCCGGAGCCGCCGTTGATGGTGTCGTTCTGGCTCGAGCCGGTGATCTTGGTCGCGCCGGTCGAACCGTTGATGGTGATGGTGTCGGTGCCCGCGGTCCAGCCGGTGAAGGTCCAGCCGCTGAGATCGACCGTTGCGCCTGCGCCGACAGTGACGACGATATGGTCCACCTTGGCGCTGCCGGTGACGGCGAGCGTGCCGGACAGATCCCCGCCGCCGAGCTGGCCGTCGGTGAAGGTGACGGTGGTGTCGGCCGCGCCGCTGAAGGTGAGCTTCTCGATCGAGGTCAGGGTCGAGCTGGAGAAGTCGGCGTCGGCCTGGATCAGCAGCGTGTCGGTGTCGAAGCCGCCGTCATAGACGTCGCCGCCACCGCCGGCGTCCTTGTTGGTGGCGATGACGAAGGTGTCGTTGCCGGCGCCGCCGGTAAGCACGTCCGCGCCGTCGCCGCCGGTGATGATGTCGTCGCCGGCGCCGCCGGAAATGGCGTTGCCATTGCCGTCGCCGGTCAGGGTGTCGCCGAAATCCGAGCCGGTGATGTTCTCGAAGTTGTCGAAAGTATCGCTGCCGGCGTTGTTCGCGCCGGTCGAGGTCGAGGTGCCCGACGCCAGGCTCGCCGTGACCGCCGCGCCCGACGAGGCGAAGCTGACGGTGTCGGTGCCGCCGAAGCCGTGCAGGGTATCGTTGCCGGCGCCGCCGTCGATGGTGTCGTTGCCGGCGCCGCCATCGACCACGTCATTGCCGGCCCCGGCATCGACGGTAATCGAACCGTTATGACCGCCTGGCGTAAAAAATGGATCATCCGAAGTCAAGATCGAGTCATCGAACGTCGTGCCCTTGATGTTCAAGGCATCGGTGGCATTTACGACCTGAACGACGATGGAGATTGGCTGCCCGGCGTCCAAAGCATCGACGGTGTTGCTCGACAGGATGTAGCTCGAGGCGTCGACCGTGGTGGCGGTCGGCTCCGAGACCACGGCCGGTCCGCCGTCGCTTTCATTGTGGAACAGGTTGTTCGCGATCGTGACCGCGGTCGATTTGGTGAGGATGCCCTCGGTGCCGGTAACTTCGGCGAAGGTGTTGTCGTGGATCGACCCGGTCGAGCCATCGACGACGCTGACGCCAAAGCCGTAGCCGGCGAAGGCGTTGTTGTGCACGTCGACATTGGTGGCTTGGTCGATGGTCAAGCCGTTGTCGGAGTGCGGAGAGTTCTCCGTGAACAGCGTGCATTCGATCGTTGTGTTGGCGACGCCGGGATCGACCAGAATGCCGGTGGAGGGGGCGATGGGACCACCTGGAGCTGAGCCGAAGTTGTTGGCACCGGTCATCATGATGCCGTTGATGGTGACGCCGTCGTGGGCGATCTCGATGGCCGAGGTAAACTGCGCCTCGTTGAAGCCGCGCAGCGCCGCGTCGCCGTCCTGCCCGGCCTTGGGGCCGTTGATGGTAACGGCGGCATTGACCGTGAAAGCGCCAGGGCCACCGGTATCGTAATTGCCGGCGGCGAGGTTGATGATGTCGCCGTCAACAGCCGTCGAAAGTGCCGAAGCAAGACTGCCGCTGTTGTTGACGTTATAAATCGTAGGTCCGGACATGGCCTCATCTCCTCCTTACGCAGCGGCCGCGCGCCGTGGCGCAGCGCCGCTCACAAACTCACACGGCGGACACGCGCTCACCGATGGCGTTTTGGCGCCATCGCACCTGTCCGGATTGTTGTTCGTTTGGTGTCGCTCCCCCCGTGGGCGCGACCCTCGTTGTTCTCGGTTGGCCTGCCCGCGCGCCTGGCGCACCGCGGACCGCCCCCCTTTGGCCAAGCTTAGCAGGCCGCCGCCGACACAACCAATAATGCATTAAGGAACATGGTTAACGCCGGCCGACGCGAAATATCGTGTCGCCACGGGACCTTGCGGGACCTTGCGGAACCCGTGCGGGAACCGTGCGGAAGCCGGCGCAACCGCCCTGGAAAGCCGCGCCATGACAGGCCGGCGCCCGCTGCCGCGGGCCGCGAGGCGCAAAATCCCGCCGCCCGCGCCGGCCAATAGCGCCGCGTGGCGCCGGCCAAGCCGGCCAATGGCGCCGCCGCCCGCGCGGCCAATGTGCCGCCGCCCGCGCCGGTCAATGTGCCTCATGGCGCCGCATGACGCCGCATGGCGCCGCATGGCGGTCCCGAGAGGAGTCGAACCTCCGACCTTCGGTTTAGGAAACCGCTGCTCTATCCAGCTGAGCTACGGGACCGCGTCGGCGCCATTTAGCACAAGGGCCCGCGCGGCGCTAAGCTTGCCGCCATGACCCGCGCCGCCGCCGCCGCGCTCCTCCTCCTCGCCACGCCGGCGCTGGCCGAGGACGGCTGCCGGCTCGCCGCGCAAGGCAGCGCCGCCGTCGCCGCGGTGCGCGACGGCCGCACGCTCGCGCTCGCCGACGGCCGCACGGTGCGGCTCGCCGGCCTCGAAGTCACCGGCGCCGCCGCCGCGGCGCTCAACGGCCTGGTCGGCCGGCCGCTCAGGCTCGAAGCGCCGAGCGCCGAGCCCGACCGCTACGGCCGCCTGGTCGCCTTCGCCTATGCCGGCGGCGAGGCGCGCTCCGTGCAGCAGATGCTGCTGGACCAGGGACTGGCCCGGGTCGCCGCCCGCGTCGGCAGCAAGCCTTGCGCCGATGTGCTGCTCAGGGCGGAACGGGCGGCGCGCGCGGCGCAGCGCGGGCTGTGGGCCGATCCCAATTTTGCCCCTTTATCGCCCGACAATGGCGCTCGTCTGCGGGCGGAACTGGGGCGTTTTACCATCGTTCAGGGCAAGGTCTTGTCGGTGCGCGACAGCGGCAGCACAATATATGTGAATTTCGGGCCGCGCTGGACACGCGACTTCAGCGTCATCATCCTGCGCCGCAATCAGCGCATCTTTAAGGATGCCGGGCTAGAACCCAAGGCGCTCGAAGGCCGCCTGATCCGGGTGCGCGGCGTGCTCGAGCAGCGCCGCGGTCCGGTGATCGAAGCCGACGTGCCCGAGCAGATCGAGCTCGCCGACGAAGCCATGCGTAACGCGCAAGAGATGCGACCATGATCACGCCGCGGCCGTCCCTCTGGCTGGCGCCGGCGCTTATGCTGCTGCTTGCGGCCTGCGCCGGCAGTCCCGACAGCAAGCAGATCTCGCTGGAGCTGCCGCAGCTCACGGTGCCAAACCCGGCGGCGCAGGCGGCGCGGCAGACCGCGGAGCAGCGCGAGAACGCCCGCATCCTCGCCTCCTATGGCGGCGTCTACGACGACGCCAGGCTGCACGCCATGGTGACGCAGCTGGTCGAGCGGCTGGTGGCGGCCTCGGAGAAGCCCGAGCAGACATACGACGTCACCATCCTCAACTCGCAGGCGGTCAACGCCTTCGCGCTGCCGAACGGCCAGCTCTACGTCACCCGCGGGCTGATCGCGCTCGCTAACGACAAGGCCGAGCTCGCCTCGGTGCTGGCGCACGAGATGGGCCACGTCATCGCCCGCCATGCCGCGATCCGCGAGGACCAGGCGCGGCAGGCGGCGCTGGTGAGCCACGTCGTCGCCGACGTGCTGAGCGATCCGGAGGCCGGCGCGCTGGCGCTCGCCAAGTCGAAGCTGGCGCTCGCCGGCTTCTCGCGGGCGCAGGAATTCGAGGCCGACGGCATCGGCGTCGGCATTTCGGCGCGCGCCGGCTTCGACCCCTACGGCGCCTCGCGCTTCCTCACCGACATGCAGCGCAACGCCGAGATCAAATCGCCCGGCAACGGCGACATCCACAACTCGCCCGACTTCCTGTCCAACCATCCGGCGACGCCCGACCGCGTGCGCAACGCGCTCGCCAATGCCCGCCAGTTCAGCGGCCCGGGCAGCGGCGAGCGCGACCGCAACGACTATCTGCAGGCGCTCGACGGCCTGGTCTACGGCGAGGACCCGAGCGAAGGCTTCGTGCGCGGCCGCCGCTTCCTGCATCCCAAGCTCGGCTTCACCTTCACCGCGCCGCCGGGCTTCACCCTCGACAACACCGCGCAGGCGGTGCTCGGCCTCAAGGACGGCGGCGGCGAGGCGATGCGGCTCGACACCGTGAGCGTGCCGGCCGAGCAGGCGCTGACCGACTATCTCAAGTCCGGCTGGATGGACAATGTCGATGCGCAGAGCGTCGAGGCGCTGAGCGTCAGCGGCTTCCCGGCGGCGACCGCGACCGCCAAAGGCGAGCAGTGGTCGTTCCGGCTGTTCGCGGTGCGCTTCGGCAGCGACGTCTACCGCTTCATCTTCGCCGCCAAGACCATGACGCCGCAGGCCGACCGCTCGTTCCGCGACGCCGTGCTCAGCTTCCGCCGCATGAGCCTGAAGGAAAGCCAGGAGATCAAGCCGCTGCGGCTCAAGATCGTCACGGTGCGCGCCGGCGATACGGTGGCGAGCCTGGCGCACCGCATGCAGGCCGGCGATCACCCGCTCGAGCGCTTCCGCCTCATCAACGGCCTCGGCGCCCACGACACCGTCAAGCCGGGCGAGCTGGTGAAGATCGTGGAGTGAGGTCGTCGTCACCCTTCGATGGCGGCGCTTCGCGCGCCGCCGCCTCAGGGTGACGAACCCAAGGGCGGGCGGCGCGCAGGCGCAAACCCGCCGACCGTCATTCCGGGGCGCGCCGCAGGCGCGAACCCGCAATCCAGAACCAGCCTCGGCCAGAGCAACTGGATGTCCGGGTTCGCTCGCTTTGCGCGAGCGTCCCGGAATGACGGAGCCTAGCTCTCGCCGCCCTCGACATTGACGGTGAATTCGCGCGGCACTTCCGGGCCCCAGAGGTAGAACGAGTCCTCCGGCTTGTGGTCGCCGGCCGGCCAACGCTCCTCCTTGGGGATGTAGTCGATGTCGCAGGAATATTCCGAGAAGCTGCCCCAGGGGTCGCGCACGTAATGGAAATAATTGGAGCCGAGCACGTGGCGGCCGAGCCCCCAGCCCTTGGTGTAGCCCTTGTCGGCCATGCGCATGGCGCCGAGGCCGATGTCGTTGACGGAGGCGACGTCCCACGAGCAGTGGTGGAAGCCGGGCGCCGACGACTTCACCAGCGCCAGCATGTGATGGTCGCTGCCGTGGATGCCGTGCATGAAGGCGACGATGTCGGCGGCGCGGTCCGACAGGCGCAGGCCGAGATTGCGGCTGTAGAAGTCGATCGAGGCGTCGATGTCGCGGGTGAAGGTGAGCACGTGCGACAGCCGGCGCGGCCGCACCGCCGGCGACTTGGCGCGGGTGTCGGCGCCGGCCTTGCCGGCCGGCACCGAGATCCACTGGCTGTCGGCCTTGCGGTCGGGCGACACCTTGGGCGCCACCTTGACCTCGATGAGGATGCCCTCGTGGTTGCGGAACCAGAAGCCGTTGCTCTCGAAGCCCGGCGGCGGGTCGATCAGCCTGACGCCGTTCTCCTCGATGCGCGTCTTCAGCCGGTCGAGGTCCTCGGCGTAGCAGCCGAACGACAGATGGTGCAGCGCCTTCTGCCGGACGCCCTCCACCACCGAGCCCCAGCGGTGTTCATGACCGAAGGTCAGGAGTTCGAGCGTGTTGCCCTTGGCCCGTACGTCGAGCCCAAAATTGCCGTAGAAGTCCTGCGCCACCGAAGCGTCCGGCACCGCCAGCACGAACTGGTCGAGCGAATGCACGCCGAGGGCATCGGCTTCCGTGGTCGGCGCGACATAGCCGCGAATGGCGGTCATCGTTTTGTCCCCAAACTCGATTGCGGTGATTGCGCCGGCATATAGACCGCCGCCAGGCGCCAAGCAACCGGCGTCAGGGCCGCAGGTAGACGTAGCCCTGGGCCTGCAATTCGGCGATGCGCACCACGCCGCCCTCGTCGGCCTTGACGAAACCCGGCAGCAGGTCGGCGAGCGTGATCTTCTGCGCCTTCATGGTGTTGCCGCAGGCGGTGAGCGCCAGTCCGGTCTTGGCGAATTCGCCGACATGGCGGGCAAGATCGGGCGAGGCCTGCGCGGTCTGGAACGCCTTGAGCGCGGGGCCGTGCACCACCAGAGCAATCGTCACTTTGTCCGGCCCGCCGGCGCCGTCGTAGTGGTTGCGGATATTGCCGAGCACGAAGGCGACCTTGTCGAGGTCGGTGAGGTGGTAGACGACCTTGGCCTTGTCGGGCGCCGCAGCGGGCTTGGCCTGGGCGCTACGCGCGCCGCCCGCGGCGGCGATGAGGCCGCCGGCGCCGGCCAGCACGGCGGTGAGCAGGTTGCGTCGGTGCATGGCGTTCTCCTTCACTTGCGCCGCATGGCGGCGAGTTCCTTGCGGTCGGTGATGAGCGAGCGGCAATCCTCGAGGCTTGCGCGGTCGAGCCTGAAGATGCGGTCGTCGGCGCCGCCTTCGAGGTTGAGGCCTTCGTCGGCGGGCTTGTTGTTCTGCCAGATGCGGATGCTCTCGAGGCGCACCAGCATGGCCTTGTCGCCGTGCGCGAGCTCGACCGAGATGCCGCCGCCGTCGCAGTCGACGCCGCAGCCGAGGTGCATCTTGTCGGCCGACATCTCGAAGGCGCTGGGGTGGCCGCAGTCGCCGCTGGAATCGAAATTGCCGCGCCGGTCGCGGAAGTTGACGCCGAGGCGGAAGGAATAGTTCAGCGCCTTGTCCTCCGGCGCGGTCTCGGCGGTGATGAGAAGCTTCATCACCGTGACCTTCTGCTTGGGATGCTGCGCCATGTGCGCAGCGTCGTAGCGGCGCACGAAGCAGGCATAGGACTTGGCCTGCGGCGCCAGATTCTGCGCGAACAGGCGCCTGGCATATTGGCCGGCGTCGTCTTCGGCGCGCGCCGCGCCGGCCGCCAGCAGCGCCAGCGTCGCGAGGCCCGCTGCGAAACCGTATCGCATGATGATCTCCAAATTTTCCCGTTGACGTTGCTTGAACCGCCGGGCCCGGCGGCCCGACCAAAGCTTAAGTCGGCGCGCGGCGGCGGCCGGTTCAAGGCGGCACGGGCGATAAACCTACCACCTTGCCGCGCCGCGCCGAAATGCGCGAGGCTTGGGCGTTTTCGGGGGATAGGCCATGAGCAAACCTTTGACGATTCTGGCGGCCGGATTTTGCGCCGCCTTGGCGGTTCTGGCGTCTTCGCCGGCCGCCCTGGCGCAGGCCGGCGGCAAGGAGCTGTCGCGCGAGCAGCTCAACGATCTTTACCGGCTCTGCACCTTCCCGGTGTCGAACACCAATTTCTCGGTCAAGCACGTCAACGACGTCATCGCCGCCTGCACCACGCTGGTCAACACCGAGGGCGGCAGCGCCGAGAACCGCGCGCTGGTGCATCTGCAACGCGGCGCCATGTACCGCAGGCTCGGCAAATTCGAGCTGGCGCTCGCCGACTTCACCATGTCCATCCACTACGATCCGAACTCGGCCTATGCCTATACCGGGCGCGGCAACGCGCATCGCGGGCTGCACGAGATCGACGAGGCGATCGCCGATCACAGCAAGGCGATCGAGCTCAAGCCGGACTATGCCGAGGCCTACAACAATCGCGGCAATGCCTGGCGCGACAAGAAGGACAACAAGCGCGCCATCGAGGACTACGACCAGGCCCTCAAGCTCGACCCGCATTACGCCTCCGGCTACTACAACCGCGGCAATGCCAGGCTCGACGACGGCGACAAGGCCGGCGCCATCGCCGACTATCGCCAGGCGCTCAAGATCAATCCAAACCTGGAGCAGGCCAGCGCCATGCTGAGGCAGCTGAAGGCGAAATAGTTTTTCCTCGTCCCAAGCGACCCGCGAGCGGGGTGGGGTGAAATGTTTGCGCCGAAGTTCACCCCACCCCGACCGCCTTCGCTAACGCTCGGCGGTCGACCCTCCCCCTGAAAGGGGAGGGTGAAAAAAAGCGGCCTCGCGCTTCCGATATCGTTGTCAAACAGCAGGCATGCGTCATCGCCCCTGTTCTTTGATCGGCCCGGGGTGAGCCGCATTGCCAGTTTCCGCATCGCTCCCGGAAAAAGTACCGAGGGCGCGCGGGACGCCTGTGGGTCCGATCGGACCCACGGGCCTCGACACCTCGCGACGTCGAGGCTTCGTCGACCTCCGTCGCGCTTGCGCGTCGGAGGATTTTGTCCGCAAGTCCGCCAGTCCCAAGGCGTCCCGCGCGCGGTGTTTGTGAGGTTTGCTCCGCGAAGGTCCCAGGTGGCCGAGCGATTACACGCTGTCGCGCTTACCACCGTGGGGGCCAGGCGCTCGGGCCGAGGTCTTCTGACAAGACCCGGCCATGCCGGCCGTCAG
>DASRGB010000080.1:0-33171 GCA_035651255.1 Pseudolabrys sp. | reverse complement strand
GCAAGCACGGTTACGAAAAGCAAAACAGCGTTGAACATCTCACGTAACCATCGTGCGTCCCCCTACATCCTAAACACCCCAAACCTTGTCCCCTCCACCGGCGCATTGAGCGCGGCGGAAAACGCCAGCGCCAGCACCCGGCGCGTCTCGCTCGGCGCGATGATGCCGTCGTCCCACAGCCGCGCCGTGGCATAATAGGGATTGCCCTCGGTCTCGTACTGGTCGCGGATCGGCGCCTTGAACTCCTCCTCCTCGACTTGCGACCACGTCTTGCCGTCCGCCTCGATGTTGTCGCGCTTCACCGTCGCCAGCACCGAGGCCGCCTGCTCGCCGCCCATCACCGAGATGCGCGCGTTCGGCCAGGTGAACAGGAAACGCGGCGAATAGGCCCGCCCACACATGCCGTAATTGCCGGCGCCGTAGGAGCCGCCGACGATCAACGTCACCTTCGGCACCTGCGCGCAGGCGACCGCGGTCACCATCTTGGCGCCGTCCTTGGCGATGCCGCCGGCCTCGTAGTCGCGGCCGACCATGAAGCCGACGATGTTCTGCAGGAACAGCAGCGGGATGCGCCGCTGGCAGCACAGTTCGATGAAATGCGCGGCTTTCAGCGCGCTCTCCGAGAACAGGATGCCGTTGTTGCCGAGGATGCCGACCGGCATGCCGTGGATATGGGCAAAGCCGGTCACCAGCGTGGTGCCGTACAGCGCCTTGAACTCGTCGAACGCGGAAGCATCGACCAGGCGCGCGATCACCTCGCGAATGTCGTATTGCTTCTTCAGGTCGACCGGTACGATGGCGTCGAGTTCGCCCGGATCGAGCGCCGGCTCGCGCGGCGCCAGCAGCGGAATGTCGACGGACTTCTTGGTGTTGAGATTGGCGACGATGCGCCGCGCGATCGACAGCGCGTGATGGTCGTCCTGCGCATAATGATCGGCGACGCCGGATTTGCGCGCATGGACGTCGGCGCCGCCCAAGTCCTCGGCGCTCACCACCTCGCCGGTCGCCGCCTTCACCAAAGGCGGGCCGCCGAGGAAAATCGTGCCCTGGTTCTTGACGATCACGGTCTCGTCCGACATCGCCGGTACATAGGCGCCGCCGGCGGTGCATGAGCCCATCACGACGGCGATCTGCGGGATGCGCAGGCTCGAGAGCGTCGCCTGGTTGTAGAAGATGCGGCCGAAATGCTCGCGGTCGGGGAACACTTCTGTCTGGTGCGGCAGGTTGGCACCGCCACTGTCGACCAGATAGATGCAAGGCAGCCGGTTCTCGCGCGCAATCTCCTGGGCGCGCAGGTGCTTCTTCACCGTCATCGGGAAATATGTGCCGCCTTTGATGGTGGAGTCGTTGGCGACCACCATGCATTCACGGCCCTCGATGCGGCCGACGCCGGTGATGAGGCCGGCGGCGTGAATATCCTCGCCGTACATGCCGTTGGCGGCGAGCGGCGACAGTTCCAGAAAGGGCGAGCCCGGATCGATCAGGGTCATGACGCGGTCGCGCGGCAGGAGCTTGCCGCGGCCGACATGGCGCTGGCGCGCTTTTTCCGGCCCGCCCAGCGCAGCTTCCGCGCGACGCGCCTTGAGCTCGTCAATCAACGCGCGCATGCGCTCGGCATTGGCGCGGAATTCGGCCGAGCTCCGGTCAATCGACGACGTCAGGATCGCCAATGCGCTCTCCCCTGCACGCTGCGCGCTCTTGCGGAATACAATTGGCCCGGCGCGAGGTTGCCTTGACGGAACCTGGAACGCAATGGCGTGAGCAAATCGCACAAAAAGCCGCGGTTTGGAACCGGCGCGCGGCTCTGACGTTTGTTGTGTCACCTCGGGGGGCACTCCAGAGGAGGCATGCAATGCGTAAGACTCACCTGCTGACGACCGTGGCGGCGTCGCTGTTATTGGCGACGGCGGCGACCGCGGCGGACAACGCCAACCAGAAAGGCAAGAGCGAGCTGGCCAATCCCGCTCCGACCGCGCAGCAAGGCGCGCCGGCCGAGAAGGTCGCGCCGTCCATGAACGCCGGCCAGAAAAGGCCGGAGACCACCGGACAGGCGGCCAAGCCCGACACCGCGTCCGAGCCGAAGGTCGGCGACAGCGGCAGGGCCGGCATGAAGGCATCGGAAAAGTCCGAGATGAAGGCCGGCGACAAGCACGAAACCACCGGCCAGAGCTCGGGCGCGTCCGGCAAGGCCCAGATCAACGAGAGCAAGGAAAAGGCCGGCGTCAACGACAAGGCCGAGACCAAGAGCGGCGCCGCGGTCAAAAGCGAGACCAAGTCCGGTGCGTCGCAGCAATCGAGCCAGTCGGTGAACGGCAAGGCCTCGACCACCGGGCAAGGCGCGGCGGCCGGAGCCGGCGCCAACCTCTCGACCGAACAGCGCACCAAGATCACCACCATTCTCAAGCAGCACAAAGTTGAGCCGGCCAAGCTCAACATCTCGGTGCACGTCGGCGCCAGGGTGCCGGAGACCGTCCACTTCTATCCGCTGCCGACCGAGGTGGTGGAGATCTATCCGGAGTGGCGCGGCTTCGACTACATCCTGGTCGGCGACGAGATCATCGTCGTCAATCCGCGCACGCACCTGATCGTCGCGGTGCTCGAAGCCTAAGCCACACTTGCAGCGCAACACCGACGGACGGCCGGGACCTGTCCCGGCCGTCCTGCTTTGCGCGCATTCCGCTTCGCCATTGCGTGCCGCAAAGGGTATGGCCCTCTTTGTGTCAAAAGACATTGGCCCATGTCCGCTGCGCATGCGTGCAATTGCAATGGAACGTTCCGCCGATGCAGTCATTGACTCCCCGATCGGAACACGAACGAGGACAGCATGAACAAAGACCGCATCGAAGGCAGCCTCGAACAGGCCAAAGGCAAAGTGAAGGAAACCGTCGGCAAGGTGACCGGCGATGCCAAGCTGCAAGGCGAAGGCAAAGCCGACCAAGTCGCCGGCAAGGCGCAAAACGCCATCGGCGGCATCAAGGATGCCGCCAAGGAAGCGCTCGAGGACTGAGCATGCGTTGAGCGGAAAGGGCCCGGCGCTTAAGGCGGCGGGACTTTCCGTGTCTTCACGGCGTGCCGCGCCGCGTATTAGGCTTGCCGCCTCAGACGACGGAGGCGGCCATGGACGCCAGACTGGACAATTACAAGGACCTCAAGCTCAAGCTCGACGGCATCGTGCCGCCCGGCCACGGCTTTCACCGCAATTTGCTGCTCGAAACGCTTTACGCGTCGCTGCCGCGCGACCCTCAGGTCAAGGTGCAGATCTACAATGCCGAGATCGTCCCCGGCGGCTACACCAACTGGCACTGCCACAACGGCGCGGCGTTCTTCGTGGCGCTGCAGGGCCAGTTCGAGGCGCATTTCCAGGAGGGCGTGCTGGTGAAGGCAAAGGCCGGCGAGTGCTACTCCGAGCCGATCGCCAAATTCCACCGCGGGCATAACCCGCACCCCGAGCTGCCTTATCTCTGCATCGGGCTGTGCTTCACCGCGCCCGACCGCGAGCACGTCACAAATTCGGTGGAGCGGCCGTGGTAAATTTACCGGCCGCGCGCATACGATAGGCTGCCGCGGTGTTTGTTGCTAAGATGGCCGTGCCGGGCCGAATTGCCGCTTGCTTTCATGTCGCGCCGCACCGAGATCAGCGCCGGCATTCTCGCCTTTCGCCGCCGCCGCGGCCTTGAACTGCTATTGGCTCATCCCGGCGGGCCCTATTGGCGAACCAAGGACGACGGCGCCTGGTCAATCCCCAAGGGGCTGGTGGAGTCGGGCGATCCGCTGACCTGCGCCAAACGCGAGTTCAACGAGGAAACCGGCCTCATCGCCGAAGGTCCTTTCCTGCCGCTCAAGCCGATCCGGCAGAAGAGCGGCAAGACCGTGCATGCCTTCGCGCTCGAGGGCGATTTCGATCTCGCGGCGTTTTCCAGCAACAAGTTCGAGATGGAATGGCCGCCGCGCTCCGGCAAGAAACAAAAATTCCCGGAAATCGACCGCATCGCCTATTTCAAGCTGGCGACCGCGCGGCGCAAGATCCTGCCGGCGCAACGGCCTTTCATCGAGGAACTGGTCAAGCGGCTCAAAGAAGAGCCGCCGCCTCCGGAATGACCGGAAGCGACGGCCCCTCCCGGGCGCTACGCGCGCACCTCTTGCCTCTGGAAGGCGATGTAGCCGCCGACGAACAACAGGATGCTGGCGGCGATAAGCCCGACGATCTGCGGCCAGGCCACCAGCAGGCTCTGCGACAGCGGCAGCGGCGCCCCCATCACCGCGCCCTGCAACTGGCTCAGGTACACCGGCCCGAGCGTGCGCGTGGTCGGATGCAGCAGCGCGAGCACGACCTCGCCGTAGAGTGTCGACGGCGACAGCCGCGCCAGCATCTGGGCGGTGATGACGAGCGTCGCCTCGTCGTTCGACGGCACCAGCGCCTGCGTGATGGCCGGCGCCAGCGCCGGCCAAATCACGCTCAGGAACAGCCACAGGCCGAGCGTGACCAGCGCCGCGGTCGCCGCGGAGCGGAAAATCACCGAAAACAGCATGGCAAGCGCCAGCCACACCCCGGCATAGGCGATGGTGACGCCGAGAAACACCAGTGCCCGGCCCATTTCCGCGCCGCCCGGCGGCACGCCGAGCATCAAAAGGCCCAGGCCGATGACCAGAAGCCACAGCACAATCAGGCTGATCGACAGCGTGATCAGGCCGGCAAGAAATTTGCCGAACAGCAGCGCGTCGCGGTAGATCGGCTGCGACAGGATGCGCGACAGCGTGCGCCGGTTATGCTCGCCGTTGATCGCGTCGAAGCCCAGTCCGACCGCCATCAGCGGCACCAGGAAGCCGAGGAACGATACGAAGGACGGCAGCGGGTCGCGCGCGGTGGTGAATAGCCGCAGAAACAGGAACGGGTCCTCGGCGGTGGCGTCACGCACCTGCGTAATGGCGGCGTAGACCGCGGCGAGCGCGACCAGCACCACCAGCCATTCCAACACCCGCATGCGCGCGCTGGCGAGATGATCCGACAGTTCCTTCAGCATCACCACGCCAAGCCCCTGCCAGGGCGAGCCCTCACGCCGCATGACGCGCCTCCCCTTGCCGGCGCTCCGCGGCCTGCTGGAAATAGCGCGTGTAGATGACCTCGAGGCTCGGCTCGTCGAGCTTGAGCTCCCTGAGCCGCCCGCCGGCCGCCACCACGGCGGCGGCGGCTTCGGCACGCAAGTCCCGGTCGCAGGTCATGCGGAACCGTCCGGGCGCCGGCGTCTCGATGCCGCGCACGCCCGGCAACGCCGACAGCCGCTTCACCAGGCCGTCGCCGCTTTCGGCTTCGACTTCGACGGCAAATCCGCCGCCGAGCACGTGGCGGCCGAGTTCACCAACCGTTCCCATCAGCACGATGCGGCCGGCGTTGAACAGCGCGACGCGGTCGCACACGCTCTGCACCCGGTCGAGCAGATGCGACGACAGCAGGATGCTGATGCCGTGCGCTTTGAGCGCGCGGATCAGGTCGAGCAGTTCGAGGCTCGCCTGCGGATCGAGGCCGTTGGTCGGCTCATCGAGGATGGCAATGCGCGCGTCCTTCATGATGATCTCGGCGAGGCCGAGGCGCTGGCGCATGCCGCGCGAGAACGTGCCGACACGCTTTTCCGCGACCTCGGTCAGCCCGACTCGCGCCAGCGCCGAGGCGATGCGGTCGTCGCGGATGCGCTTGG
Organism: Pseudolabrys sp.; assembly: GCA_035651255.1. Lineage (GTDB taxonomy): Bacteria > Pseudomonadota > Alphaproteobacteria > Rhizobiales > Xanthobacteraceae > Pseudolabrys. The sequence continues at coordinate 27,478 of DASRGB010000080.1, read as the reverse complement.
CGATGCCCATCAGCCGCGCGGTGTAATGCAGGTTCTCCGCTGCGGTCATGGTGTCGTAGAAGCCGACGGTATCCGGCAGGTAGCCGACCAGCCGCTTCACCGAGAGCGGCTCGCGCATCGGGTTGTGACCGAGTACGCGAGCCTCCCCGGAGGTGATGTCGCTCAGGCCGAGCAACATCAATATCGTCGTGGTCTTGCCGGCACCGTTGGGGCCGAGCAGGCCGAAAATCTCCCCGGCACCGACGGTGAAGTCGATGCCGTCGACCGCGGTCGTGTCGCCATAGCGCTTGGTGAGGCCCCTGGCCTCGATGACGGCGGCGCTCATCGCCGGCCGAAGCGCACGACGGCGCCCACCATGATCAGCAAAGCAACACCGATGATGCCGACGCCGGCGATGCCCCACATCGTCGACGTCGTGACGGTGACGCGGAAATTGGCGGTGCCGCTTTCGCCGTTCGTGGACGCGCTCAGCGTGTTGACGTAGTCGCCGGCGATCGCCTTGGCCGGCGGCGTGATCAGCGCCTGGACCTGCTTGTGCTGATTGGGCGCGATGCGGTCGATCGTCTTGGGCTCGAAATTGACCTTCCAGCCGTTCGGCGCGTTGGCCGACAACGTGACGTTTTCGGCCGGCGCGGTGCCGGTATTGGAAATCACCACCGGCACCGAAGCCTCGGTTCCGGCATTGGCGTTGGCGCTGAGCAGGCCGTCAGGACCGGCAAGCGTCAGCTTCGGCTCGCCGGTGATGTCGAGGGCAACGTCGGCGGCGGCCTTCGCCCCTTCGGCGGCGACCTGCACCTTGACCGGATAATGCCCGGCATCGACCGTGCTCGGCGGCCGGACCTTGAGCTTCACGTCCTTGGACTTGCCGGCCTCGATCGGCAGGGCGGTCAGCTGCTGGGTGCCGTAGGCCTCGGTAAAGGACGTGTCAAAATTTTGCGGCGCGTCAGCGGCAAGACTGATCAGCAGCTGCTTGCCGCTGTCGTTTCTGACCGTCAGCGTGTACTCGAAGCTCGAATTGGAGGCTCCGCGCAGCTCCGGCAATTGCGGTTGCACTGCCAGTTTGGCCGGCAATTCCTTGGCGAGCGTGATATTGACCGGCAACGAGACCTGCGAGGCGTTGCCTTGGGCGGTTACAGTGAGTGTATGCGTTCCGGTTTCGGCGCCTTTGGGCACGTCGAGCCGCAGGTCAAGCGCCACGCTGTCATCCGTGGCCGGCATCGCCGCTGCGACCGGCTGCCCGCCACCGAGCAGCGTCGCGGTCCAGCCCTTCGGCACGCCGCTGACCGAGAGAGCCAGCCGCTCCGGCGCCAGGCCGTAATTGCGCAGCTTAAGATTGATGGTGGAGGTGGTCCCCGGCTCCACCGAAACGGCCGGGTAATCGGTCAGAAGATAGAGGCCTTTGATATCGGTCTTGATATCGGCGGCGAAAGCTGGAGCAGCCAGCATGAAAAGGCCAACAGCGAGCGCAATGAATCGATGTGCCATCGGTCAACCCCATCGCGGGGCCGACGGCGCGGCCCCGACAAAATCGTCACCCCCTGAAATGGGACACGGCCTGCGCCGTGAAGGATGCCGGCGGTGTCACGCACAATCTTGACAAAATTTTGGATGGGTCCAGCCGCAATCGAAATCATTGCGAAAGTTTAATGCCCCGCACCAGGGGCCAGTCCGGCTCGTTGTGACGCATGACCCAGGTCTCCGTCATGGCCGAGCCATGCCACTCCCGCCAGGCCGGCAGCGCCATTACGGCCGCCATATAGCCGCGCGTCTCGTCCGTAACGTCGATGCCGTAGCTGTGGAAGCGGGCGACGACCGGCGCATACATGGCGTCGGCGGCGCCGAAGGCGCCGAACAAAAACGGACCGCCCCGCCCGAAGCGGGCGCGGCAATCGCGCCACAGGGCCTCGATGCGGGCGACGTCCGGCTTGACTTCGTCCGGCAGCGGCCGTTTTTTTGCCGGCAGCCACAGATTCATCGGGCAGTTGCGGCGCAGCGCGGCGAAGCCGGCATGCATCTCACTCGCGATCGCCCGGGCATGGCTGCGGGCGGCGGCGTCCTTCGGCCATAGGCCGGCGGCGGGAAATTTCTCGGCGAGGTGCTCGAGGATGGCGAGCGTCTCCCAGATGGCCTCACCGCCGTCGATCAAGATCGGCACCTTGCCGGCCGGGGAATATTTCAGGATCTGCTCGCGGCTGCCCGGCTCGTAAAGCGGGATAACGCGCTCATCGAAGGCGATGCCGGCGGCTTTCATGGCAATCCATGGCCGCAGCGACCATGACGAATAGTTCTTGTTGCCGATGATCAGCGTCAGCGCCATGCCGAAACCCTTTGCGCACAGATTTGCGAGCCGCTGAGCCGCCCGACAAGCGAAATATTCTGATGGCGGGCAGCAGGCGGGTGAATGGGATCACGCCTTCTTGCGCTCGCCCGGCATCGCATCCGGCGCCTCGACCGGACCGCCGGCCTTCTTCCAGGCGCCGAAGCCGCCCTGGATATGCGCGACCGGCTTGAGCCCCATGCGCTGCGCGGTCTGCGCGGCAAGCGCCGAGCGCAAGCCCCCGGCGCAGAAAAACACGAACTTCTTGTCCGCGGCGAATACCGGCTTGTGATAGGGGCTTTGCGGGTCGATCCAGAATTCGAGCATGCCGCGCGGGCAATGGAAGGCGCCCGGCACCCTGCCCTCGCGTGTCAGTTCGCGGATGTCGCGGATATCGACCAGCACAGTATCGTCGCGGCCGGCAAGCTTGATCGCCGCTTCGACCGGCAGCGTCTCGATCTCGCGTTCGGCGGCTTCGACCAGGGCCTTATAGCCGGTGGTAATGGTCTGCGGCATCGTGCCTCCAGACCAATGATGGTGGCAGAGCCGCCGCCGCCGCTCAAGCGCACCGGCCCAGGCAAAGGCGGCCTAGACCATCCCCATCACGACGGCGATCAGCGCCACGATCATGACCGCGACGGCAACCACGACCCCGGTCGCGATGCGCTCACCCCATTCGGCGCCCAGGCCGAAGATATCGAACTCGCCGAGTTCAGCCGCGCGCGACCGATAGGCGAAGCGTTTGTCGAATGGCATTGGGTGGCCCCCTCCAAGCGCCGCAATGTGACGCGTAACGCCAACGCAACGCCCGGGTGCGCGAATCACCCATGGCCCGGAAGGATAGCAGGATGTGAAGCTCTTATGACGGCCCGCTAACGCGCCGCATCCGGGCCGGGGAAAAGTTCGGAGGTGCGCCCGCGTAACCGATAGGCGATGAGGCCGAGCCATTCATGGGCGGCGGCATCCAGTCGGCCGAGACCGGAGGCAAGATCGTCGAGCGGTGCAAGCCGCAGACGCGGCCGCGTGTGCCAGTCGACCGGATAGGCTTCGACCGGAAAGCCGGCGCGGCGGAAGCAGCCGATCGCCCGCGGCATATGGAAAGCCGATGTCACCAGAAGCCAGCGCTCGCCCAGCTTCGGCTTGACGATATCCTTGGTGAAGACGGCGTTTTCATAGGTGTTGCGCGACTTGTTCTCCAGCATCACGCGCTGGCGCGGCACGCCGAAACTGTCGAGCAACGGGTAGAGGTAATCGGCCTCGCGCCCCGCGGTGCGCAGCAGGCTGGCGTCGCCGCCGCTGTAGACGATACGCGCGTTCGGATAGCGCCGCGCCAGCTCGGGAATAACCGTGACGCGCTCGGCGCCGTCGTTGATTTGCGTGCTGCCGTAGACCCGCGACAGGCCCGGGCTGATGGCGCCGCCGAGCACGACGACGCCGTCGGGCGCGCCGCGCGAGGCATCCCAGGGCGGAAAACGCTGCTCGAGCGCGCGCATCGCGAAATCGCCGGCCGGCAGAAAGCCGAGCGCCAGCAGCAGAACGAAACTGCCGACCAGCAGCTTCAGTCCGGCGGAACGAAAGCGCGTCGCCAGCAACACGACGCCGAGCAGACCAAGAGCAAAGAGAAAGTTTGACGGCAGGAACAGGAAGGCGGCGGTTTTCGACAGGACAAAGAACATCAGCGCTTCTTCTTCCAGTCCTCATAGCGCTTCTTGTTCTCGTCATTGGGCGGATAGAGGCCGGGCAGCTTGGCGCCCTTCTGCACCTCCTCGACCAGCCAGGTTTCCAGCAGCTCGTGCTCGGCGCCCTCGTTGGCGACGAAGTCGGCGAGCGCTGCAGGGATGACCACCGCGCCGTCGTCATCGGCGACGATGATATCGTCGGGAAAAATGGCGCAGCCGCCGCAGCCGATCGGCTCGTTCCAGCCGACGAAGGTGAGCTGATTGACGGAAGCCGGCGCCGCCACCCCCGCGCACCACACCGGCAGGCCGGTTGCCAGCACGCCGTGCTTGTCGCGCATGACGCCGTCGGTGATGAGCGCGGTGACGCCGCGCTTGACCATGCGCATGCAGAGGATGTCGCCGAAGATGCCCGCCCCGGTGACGCCCATGGCGTCGGCCACCACCACGCAGTTCTCTGGCATGGCTTCGATGGCGCCGCGGGTGGAGATCGGCTTCGACCAGCTCTCCGGCGTCGCCAAATCCTCGCGCACCGGCACGAAGCGCAGCGTGAAGGCCTTGCCGACCACGCGCTTGCCGGAAAAGCCGAACGGCATGGCGCCCGCCATCCACGAGCGGCGAATGCCCTTCTTCAGCAGCATGGTGGTGATGGTGCCGGTGGTGACGGTCTTGAGGATATCGAGAGCTGACATGGCGAACCTTCAGGCGGCGGTGATGCCGAGCCGCTCGTCGCGGCGGCGCAAATAGGCGACCAGCGGGACGGCGAGCAGCACCATCCAGGCCTTGCCGATGATCTGCCCGATCAGGAACTCGAGCGAGCCGAAGGCGAGCCAGAGGAAGACGATGGAGTCGACCACCAGTCCGACCGCGCTCGAGGCGACGACCGCCAGCACCAGGCGCTGCCGCGCCAACGGCGTGTAGACAGCAAAATCGGCGAACTCGGACAGCAGGAACGCCGCGGCCGAGGCCAGCACCAGCGCCGGCGGCGCAATCGCGGCCGAAATCGCGGCGCCGGCAATGATGGCGCCGATGCCGAACTCGATGCCGAGCCGGCGTTGCACCAGATCGCGCAGCACCAGCGCCGCGCCGACCATCAATACGCCGGACGGCGCCATGATGCCCGGGGCGACCGGGATGAGGCACGGGCCGCGGGCGACGCAGACGGTGCCGATATTGCCGATCATCCAATTGGCGGCGGGAATCGTCAGGCAGAACAGGGCAAGAAAGAGCAGCCCTTCGACATTCCTGCGTGTCTCGCTTGGCGCCGTATCCGTCATTTGCGTCCGCTCATGAACCTGGCAAACCCTTCCGCCCGCAATCGGCAGGCGGGGCAAGCGCCGCAGCCGTAACCCCAATCGTGGCGATGGCTGCGGTCGCCCAGATAACAGCTATGGCTGTCCTCGATGACGAGATCAAGCAAGGCCTTGCCGCCCAGTTCCTCGGCCATGGCAAAGGTCGCGGCCTTGTCGACCCACATCAACGGCGTGTGCAAGGTGATGCGCTTGTCGAGGCCGAGCGTGAGCGCGACCTGCATGGCCTTGACCGTGTCGTCGCGGCAGTCCGGGTAGCCGGAATAGTCGGTCTCGCACATGCCGGCGACCACATGGCGGACGCCGCGGCGGTAGGCAATGGCGCCGGCGAAGCAGAAGAAGATAAGATTGCGGCCCGGCACGAAGGTGGTCGGCAAGCCGCTGTCGGCGATCTCGATTGCCATGTCGCGGGTCAGCGCAGTGTCGGAAATGGCGGCGAGCGCATCGAGCTCGATGAGGTGGTCCTCGCCCAGCCGGCTCTTCCATCCGCCACCGAGCGCCGCCATGCGCTGGCGGATCCGCCCGCGCTGGGCAAGCTCGATGGCGTGCCGCTGACCATAGGCAAAGCCGATAGTTTCGACGCGTGAAAATCGGTGCAAGGCCCAGGCGAGACAGACCGTCGAATCCTGTCCGCCGGAGAACAAAACCAGTGCCGTTTCGGGTTCGCTCATCGCCGGTCACTATAAACCGCCGGCGGCTTCATGCTAATTGAGCGCCGGACAAATAGAGACGCGGGCTTACCACGATGGGCAGCGCCGACAACGGAATGATCGCCGTCGACAAGATGGGCGCGCAGGTCCTGTTTCTCGACCCGGCGACCTTCGCGACGCAGAAGGTCATCGACGGCTTCCAGCGCACGGTGCACGAGCTGCTGATCGTGCCGGAAACCGGCCTCGCTTACGTGCCGATTTTTGGTGACGGCATCCACGGCCGCAATCCCCATCCCGGCCACGTGCTCTGTGTCTTCGACCTCGCCAAACGCCAGCACATCGGCGACATCGACCTGCGGCCCTATATCGCCCCGCACACGCTCAAGCTCGGGCCGGACGGCTATATCTACGTCACCTGCGAGAACAGCGCGGTGGTCGCGGTGATCGACCGCAACAGCAACACGGTCGTCGACGCCATCGATTCCGGCTCGACCAACGGCCATCGCCTGATCATCGCGCCGGACGGGCAGCGTCTCTATACCGAGAACGAAGAGGACGCGGCGGTGTCGGTGATCGACCTGCCGAAGCGCAAGCTGCTCGGCAAGATCAAGACGCCGCATCCGCTCGCCGGCATCACCATCTCAGGTGACGGCCGCACGGTGGTGGTGGTCTCGGACCAGGAGCCGGTGCTGTTCCTCATCGACACGCAAAGCGAACGGGTGCGCGACACCGTGCCGCTCAAAGACGTGCCGAAGCCGGCGCAGATCGCCCGTTACAATGCCGACTGGAGCGTGCTCGCCGTGACCAGCCTCAACAGCGACACCGTGAGCGTCATAACGCCCGATTTCCGCGAGCAGACGGCGATCAAGGTCGGCAGCCAGCCGATGGACATGGCCTACCGCGGCGACGAGCTTTTTGTCGCCTGCCAGGGCGACGGCTCGGTGCACGTCATCGATCTCGCTGCCCGGCGCTGGAAAAAGAGTTTCAAGGCCGGCACCGGGTGCGAATCGCTCGGCTTCTTCTGAGCCCTCAGTCCCAGTCCGGCGACCAGCTCCAGTCGACGATGCGTCCGCCGCCGCGCGCCAGGCCGTGGATCTCGCGCATTTCCGCGTCGCCGAGCGCAAAGTCGAACAGCGCGAAATTCTCTTCCAGGCGTTCGCGCCTGTTGGTGCGGGGAATGACGACGATGCCCTGCTGCACCAGATAGCGCAGCGACACTTGCGCCGCCGTCTTGCCGTGCGTCTTGCCGATGCGCTCGAGCGTCGCGTTGCCGGAGGCGCCGCCGCGCGCCACCGGGCTGTAGGCGACCACCGCAATCTTGTGGGACTTGCAGGCGGCGATGACCTTGTCCTGATTCAGGAACGGGTGGCATTCGACCTGATTGCAAACGATCTCGTCGGTGATCCTGGCGGCCTCGTCGAGCAGCGCCACGGTGAAATTCGACACGCCGATGGCGCGGACCAACCCGGCTTTCTTCAGTTTCAGCATGGCGCCGAGGGTCTCGGCGAGCGGCACGCGCGGGTTGGGCCAGTGGATCAGCAGGAGATCGACGGCCTCGAAGCGCAGGTGAGCGAGACTCTCCTTGACCGAGCGTTCGAGATCGTGCGGCGCCAGCAGGCTCGGCTGCACCTTGGTGGTGACCATGATGTCGTCGCGCTTGACACCGGACGCGCGCACGCCCTGCCCGACCGCGGCCTCGTTGCCGTACATCTGCGCGGTGTCGATATGGCGGTAGCCGATGCGGATCGCCTGCTCGACCGTGCGCGCCGGATCGCGCAGCGACCAGGTGCCCAGGCCCACGATCGGGATCTTGAGGCCTTTGACGTCGACCGTTTGCATCATTTTCGATCCGCGATGTCGTCGGCGAAGCCGCGCAGGTAGAGCGCCCGTCTTGCCGTCTCGCGCGCAGTGCACGCCGCGATCATCGGGTTAGCCATGGTGCCCTGGAAGTAGTCGTAGAGGAACCCGCAGCTCTTATCGCGCGAGGCAATCCAGGCGCGCTGCATCTCGCGCAGCTTGACTTTCTGCTCCTCGTCGAGCGCCTTCGTGAGGGCCTGATAGGACTTGTTGAGGATATCGTCCCACACCGCGCGCTCGCGGTCTTCACAGACGATCACCTCGCGGTCGGGCATTCCGTCGTCCTTGGTGCACGGCTCGGAAATGATGCCGATGCATTGCTCCCAGGCCCAATGGCGCCCGGTCTTGGCCTTGATGCATTTCTCGACGGCGGCGCTGTCCTTTGCGGACGGCTTGTCCTGCGCCAGCGCCGGCGTAGTCACAAACAGCGTCAGAACCAGAACCCAGGGGATCATCGAATGGCGTCCAATCGCGTCACTTTCCCTCATAGACCAAATTCGCGTCCTGGATAAAGAACAGCAGAAACAGAGCGCGCCGCGCCGTTTCCTCGGCCGCGCATGCCGCTTCCAGCACACCCGCCACGGACCCCTGGCCGTAATCCTCGTAGAATCCGCAGCTCTGCTTGATCGAGGTTTCCCAAGCGTCCTGCATCACCTGCAATGTCTTGCGCTGTTCGTCGTTCATCTCCCGACGCAACTGCCGGACGGTGCGGTTCAAAACGTCGCGCCACGCCAATTCCTCACGATCGTGACAGCGAACCATATCCGGAACGTTGTTCTTGTCATTATCCAGGCACGGACCCGACACGACCCCAAGGCAGTTTTTTTGATCGCCGCCTTTGGTGTCGCCCCGCTTGAGGCATTGCAGGACGGCCGCGATGTCGCGCGGCTCGGGGCCTTGCGATTGCGCGTGCGCGGGAAGGACGAGCAGCATGAGCAGGCCGAGCGCCGGCGCAAGTCGTATCAAGGCGTGTCCCAGACCGGCGCGTGCGGCGGATTGACCACGCGCATGTTGGTGGCGTTGAGCTTCTTGAGCGCGGCCATTTCCGCGTCCGACAGCTTGAAGTCGAACACCTCGAGGTTTTCCTTGAGATGCGCGGGCGTCGCGGTGCGCGGGATCGGGATGCAGTCGCGCTGGATCAGGTAGCGCAGCGACACCTGCGCCGCGCTTTTGCCGTGCGCCTTGGCGATCGTCTCCAGCACTTCGGCGCCCGGCACCTTGCCGCGCGCGATCGGCACATAGGCGACCACCGCCATGCCATGCTTCTTCGAAGCGGCGATGACCTTGTCCTGGTTGATGAAGGGGTGCACCTCGATCTGGTTGCAGACCAGCGGTTCGGTGGTCACCGCCCAGGCCTCGTCCAGCATCTTGCTGGTGAAATTGGCGACGCCGACGTGCTTGGCCTTGCCGTCCTTCTTGGCCTGGCACAGCGCGCCGATCGAGGTCTTGAACGGGATGTCCTTGTTGTTCCAGTGGATCAGCAGGAGGTCGACATAAGGCAGCTGGAGGTTGGCGAGGCTCTCGCCGAGCGACTGGCGGAATTTGTCGGGCTCGAGATGGGTCTCGCGCACCTTGGTGCAGATGAATACGTCGTCGCGCTTGACGCCCGACTGGCGCAGGCCCTCGCCCACTTCCTTTTCGTTGCCGTAGAACCAGGCGGTGTCGAGATGGTGGTAACCCATCTGTAGCGCGGCCTTGACCGCCTGTACGCAGACGTCGCCCTTCAAGGTCATCGTGCCGAGACCGATTTGCGGGATGCGGGCGCCGTGGGCTTGGACGAATTGCATAGGACGCGTCTCCTGGAACTGCCGGGTTTTAAGGGGTGCGGCGGGGAGCCGCAGAATGCCCGCTCGACCGCCATGTGCCAACCGGGGTGGCTCCCGGGCCGGCGCCTAGCTTGCGGCGACAAAACAGCGAAAATTTCTGCCGCGCGCGCGAAGAAACTGCACTTGTGCGGCAAGCCTTTGGCCGCAGTCCTTACATTGGAATAATTCAAATCATGAAAAAACATATTGCATCAGAGGCTTTTAATGGTTTTGTGAGGGTCCTCGAGGCCTAATTTGTAGACATGCCGATGCGCAGCGTTCTCATCCTCGCCGCCTTGCTCGTGCTGGCGCCCGGCTTTGCCTGCGGCGACGACACGGCGTTGACGCTGACCATCCGCGATCACACCTTCAGCCCGGCCGAAATCCGGGTGAAGGCCAATACGCGGGTTCAGTTGACCGTGATCAATGAGGATGCGCAGCCGGAAGAGTTCGATAGCAGCGCGTTGAAGGTTGAGAAGGTGATTGCCGGCAAGTCGAAGGGCACCGTGCGGATCGGTCCGCTGAAGCCCGGCCGTTATCCTTTTGTCGGCGAGTACCATGAATCGACCGCCAAGGGCGTCGTCATCGCGGAATAGACCATGCTCGGTGCACTGATCATCGTCTTTCGCGAAGTCATCGAGGCCGGCCTCATCATCGGCATCGTGATGGCGGCAACCCGCGGCGTCGCCGGCCGCGGCCGCTGGATCACGTTCGGCGTCACCGGCGGCGTGATCGGCGCCGCGGTGGTGGCGCTGTTTGCCGGCGCCATCTCCGAGGCCTTTCAGGGCGCCGGCCAGGAGCTGTTCAATGCCGGCGTCCTGTCGATCGCGGTCGTCATGCTGATGTGGCACAATGCCTGGATGGCGCGGCACGGCCGTGAGATCGCCGCGGAAATGCGCGAGGTCGGCACCGCCGTCAGCGAAGGCGCCAGGCCGCTGACAGCGCTGGCGATCGTCGTCGGGCTTGCCGTGCTACGCGAGGGCTCCGAGGTCGTGCTGTTCCTCTATGGCATCGCCGCCTCCGGCACCGACAGCGTCTCGCTGCTGACGGGCGGCGTGCTCGGCGTCGCCGCCGGCGCCGTCTTCACGGCGCTGACCTATTTCGGCCTGCTGGCGATCCCGACGCGCTACATCTTCTCGGTGACGAGCTGGCTGATCGCGCTGCTCGCCGCAGGCATGGCGGCACAGGCCGTGCAGTTCCTCAACAATGCCGGCTGGGTGGTCGGGCTCGACAGCACGGTGTGGGATACATCCTGGGTGCTGTCGGAAGGCTCGATCTTCGGCAAGCTGCTGCACACCCTGATCGGCTACACCGAGCGGCCGACCGAAATGCAGCTAATGGTCTATATCGCAACGCTATTCCTGATGTTCCTGCTGATGCGGCTTGCGCGCCCGGCGCCGCCGCGCCAGCGCATGGCCGCAGCCGAGTAGTCCGCGTCAGCGCCGCCTGGCCCCGCCCAGGGCCGCAAAGGCCGTATCCGGCGCCTTGTCGATCAGCTTGAGCAGCGCGCGCGCCGGCCCGCGCGGTGAGCGCTTGCCCTGCTCCCAGTTGCGCACGGTCTCGATCGGCACCTCGATCTTCTCGGCAAAGGCGGCCTGCGTCAGACCGCAGCGCGCCCGCACCTGGCGCACGAATTGCGCCGGGTCAGAGTGATCGACGGTCTTTTCGCTGCCGTCCGGCAAAATCTCGACAATGCGTCCGTCGGCCTTGAGCCGCACCCGCATCATGGTGGCCTCCATGAATCTGGTCGGCCAATGCACTAGCTGATTCGGCACAGCCAAAAGTTAATGCGGACGGCTATCGCGTCTTCTCGAAAATCTCGCGGCCGATCAGCATGCGCCTGATCTCGCTGGTCCCGGCCCCGATCTCGTAGAGCTTGGCGTCACGCAGCAGGCGTCCCGTGGGGAATTCGTTGATGTAGCCGTTGCCGCCGAGGCACTGGATCGCCTCGAGCGCCATCCAGGTGGCGCGCTCGGCGGCGTAGAGGATGGCGCCGGCGGCGTCCTCGCGCGTGGTGCGGCCCTCGTCGCAGGCGCGCGCCACTGCATAGACGTAGGCCTTGGCGGCGTTCATCGCGACATACATGTCGGCGAGCTTGGCCTGGATCATCTGGAACTGGCCGATCGGCTGGCCGAACTGCTTGCGGTCATGGACGTAAGGCACGACCACGTCCATGCAGGCCTGCATGATGCCGAGGGGGCCTGCGGCGAGCACCACGCGCTCGTAGTCGAGGCCGCTCATCAGCACGTTGACGCCGTTGCCGACGGCGCCGAGCACGTTCTCCTCCGGCACCTCGCAGTCGGTAAACACCAGCTCGGAGGTATCGGAGCCGCGCATGCCGAGCTTGTCGAGCTTCTGCGCAGGCTGAAAGCCCTTGAAGCCCTTCTCGACCAGGAAGGCGGTGATGCCGCGGCTGCCGGCGGTACGGTCGGTCTTGGCATAGATTACGAAGGTATCGGCGACCGGGCCGTTGGTGATCCACATTTTCGAGCCGTTGAGCACGTAGCGGTCGCCACGCCGCTCCGCCGTCGTGCGCATCGACACCACGTCGGAGCCGGCACCCGGCTCCGACATCGCCAGCGCGCCGACGTGCTCGCCGGAAATCAGCTTCGGCAGATATTTGCGCTTCTGCGCATCCGAGCCGTTGCGGCGGATCTGGTTGACGCAGAGATTGGAATGCGCGCCGTAGGACAGGCCGACCGCTGCGCTGGCGCGCGATATCTCCTCCATCGCCACGCAATGGGCGAGATAGCCGAGGCCCGCGCCGCCATACTCCTCCTCCACGGTGATGCCGTGCAGGCCGAGCTTGCCCATCTCCGGCCACAGCTCGCGCGGGAAGGTATTGTTGCGGTCGATCTCGTCGGCGCGGGGCGCGATACGGTCGTGGGCGAATTCGCCGACCGTCTTGCGCAGCATGTCGACGTCCGGCCCAAGGCCGAAATCGAAGCCCGCCCAAGCGTTTGGGATCATGTCGCCGTCTCCTTACAACCGCGACATTATCGCCTGCCGGTCAGGCTGTCAGCGCCTCAACCGGGCGCGGCGCCCGGCCCTGCCGCAGCAGCCGGTCGATCGCCTGGGCCGGTGCCGGCCGCGCGAACAGGAAGCCCTGCATCTCGTCGCAGCCGGCAAGACGCAGCAGCACGCGCTGCTGCTCGGTCTCGACGCCCTCGACCAGCACCGACAGGCCGAGCGCGCGCCCGAGCGCGACGATCGCCTGGATGATGACGCCGCCATTGGCCGACTGGCCGAGCCCGAGCACGAAACTGCGGTCAATCTTGAGCTTGTCGAGCGGGAAGCGTTGCAGATAGCCGAGATTGGAATAGCCGGAGCCGAAATCGTCGAGCGCGACGCGGACACCGAGCTTGTGCAGGTCTTCGATGCGCTTGACCATTTCGTCGGGATTATCGATCAGCACGCCCTCGGTGATTTCCAGCATCAGGCGCGACGGCGCCACGCCGCTATCCGCAAGCGCCGAACGCACGGTTTCGACGATTGAGCGGTCGCGCACCTGCAAGGGCGACAGATTGACCGCGACGTAGATGTCCGGCCAGCGCTTGGCGTCGGCGAGCGCGCGGCGGAGCACGAAGGCGCCGAGCGCATCCATCAGCCCCATCTGCTCGGCGACGGGAACGAATGCGGCCGGGCCGATGGCGCCGCGCTCGGCATGCGTCCAGCGCAGCAGCGCCTCGACGCCGACGATGCGGGCACCGTGCGCCGCGACGATCGGCTGATAGTGCAGCTCCAGCTCGCCGGCGCTGAGCGCACGCGGCAGTTCGCGACGGATGAATTTCTGATCGTTGTTGACCGTATCGATGGCGCGCTCGAAGCCGACGACGGCGCCCGGCCCCTTCTTGCCGGCGGCGCGCAGGGCGAGCTCGGCGCGACGCACGAGCTCGCCGCGGGTGGTGGCGTGGCGCGGCGCCTGGGCAAATCCCGCATGCGCGCTTACCCGCACGACACGGTCGGTCCAGTGCGGAGCTGCGACGGTTTCCACCAGCTCGCGCAAGACGGCTTCGATGCCGGACGCGGAGGCCGCCGGCACGATGACCGCGAATTCGTCACCGCTGATGCGGCCGCACAGCGCCGCGGGCGGCAGCGCCGCCGCGAGCCGCTTGGCGACGGCGACGACGAACTCGTCGGCGCCGCTGACGCCGAGTTGGGCGTTGATATCGGCCATGCCGTCGATCTCGATCAGCGCGAAGCTGACGACGTCGTCGCCGTTGCGTTCGGCGAGCGCGAGGTCGAGCAGCTCCAGCGTCTTGGCGTGGTTGGGCAGGCCGGTGAGCTTGTCCTCGTCGGCGGCGCGGCGGGCAAGCTCCTCGCTTGCCGCCATCTCGCGCCGCGCCCGCGCCAGCTCGCGCAAGGCGAAGCCGGCAAAGCCGACCAGCGCCAGGGCAAACCCGGCGAGCAGCGGCATCAGCCGATGCATGGTCTGGCGCATCGGATGGGTCTTGTCCCAGGTGAAGAACCCGGCGATGCGTCCCTGCGCGTCGACCACCGGCTGCATCTCGCGTTCGGACAGCGGCGGGTCGGCCTCGAACTTGAGGTTCTGCAGCCGCGCGCTCTCGGCGACGATGTGGACGAAACGCGGGTCGATGGCACCGCCCGAGCGGTCGAAGAGCTGGCGGAATTCGGCAACGGCGTTGCGCAAGGCCTCGCGCTGCTCGGCCCACTGTTGCCGGTCGCTGCGCTCGGCAAAGCCGTAGCCGACCGCCGCGACGATGAACGTCGCGGTCATGGCCAGCACGGCGAGCACCACGATGACGCTCGACGCCGACCAGATCCAGCGCGCGCGGCGGCGCGGCGCGCCCCCGGTCAACGCCGGCAGCGCGCGGCCCGAGCTTGCGCCCGCCGCTTGCGTTTTGGCCTTGCCGTCCACCGGATGACCCCGCGTTTACGCGGCAGTTACGCTAGTTAATCAGCGTTAAAAGCGGGTCAGCAAACACGGTGAACGAAAGGTAACGAAAGGCGCGCTAGCGCAGCCCGAACCACAGCGTTGCAATCGACAAAAACGAAAAGAAGCCGACCACGTCGGTCACCGTCGTCACGAACGGGCTCGAGGCGACCGCCGGATCGATGCGCAGCCGGTGCAGCGCCAGCGGGATGAGGATGCCGCCGAGCGCGGCGGCGACAAGGTTGCAGATCATGGCAAGCCCGATGACGAGGCCGAGCCCCGGCACCTTGAACCAGACATAGGCGGCGATGCCGGTGATGACGGCGAAGGCTGCTCCGTTGATGAGTCCGACCAGCAATTCGCGCACGATCACCCGCCAGGCATTGGCCTCGCTCAAATGCTGGGTGGCGAGCGCGCGCACCGCCACCGTCATGGTCTGGGTGGTGGCGTTGCCGCCCTGGCTGGCGACGATCGGCGCCAGCACGGCAAGCGCCACCATCTTTTGCAATTGCCCCTCGAAAAAGCCGAGCACCGAGGAGGCGATGAAGGCGGTCACCAGGTTGACCAGCAGCCAGTTGAAACGGCCGCGCGCAATGGTGACGAAGGAGTCCGACAACTGCTCGTCATGGGTGACGCCGCCCAGCGCCTTGATGTCTTCGTCAGCCTCCTCCTCAAGGACGTCGGCGACGTCGTCGAAGGTGATGATGCCGACTAGGCGGTCGTTGCCGTCGATCACCGGCGCGGCCACCCAGTTGTAGCGCTGGAACAGGCGGGCGACCTCTTCCTGGTCCTGATCGGCGCGCACACGCGGGCGGTCGTCCTCCATCAATTCGGCGAGCGGCACCGGCCGCTTGCTGCGCAGCAGCCGGTCGAGCGGCACCGCGCCGATGAAGCGACCGGCCTCGTCCATGACGTAGAGTTCGTAGAAACGCTCCGGCAGCTCGACGGTCTCGCGCATGTAGTCGATCGCCTGCCCGACATTCCAGGCCGACGGCGCGGCGATGAATTCCGTCTGCATGCGCCGGCCGGCGGACTGCTCCGGATATTCCAGGCTGCGCGCCAGCGCGCTGCGTTCGGGCGGCGGCAGCTGGTCGAGGATTTCGGCCTGCTCTTCCTTGGGCAGGTCCTCGAGGATCGCCACCGCGTCGTCGGATTCCAGTTCGCGCACGCCTTCCGCGACGGTGCGCGGCGGCAGCTCGTCTAGGATTTCCTCGCGCACGGCGTCGTCGACCTCGGTGAGCGCGGTGAAATCGAAATCGATGCCGAGCATCTCGACGAGCCGCGGGCGCTGCTCCGGCGCCAGCGCCTCGATCAGCGCGCCCATGTCGGATTCGTGCAAGCCGCTGACCTGCCCGCGCAGCCCGGCGATGTCGCCCGACTCGATGCGGCGGGCGATGCTCTTGACGAAGACCTTGCGGATGGAGCCGTCTTTGTTGCGCGGCAGCGGCACCGCCTCGACGACGCTCTCGTCCTTTTGCTCGAGCATGGCGTGCTCCGGCGATCCAAACGCGGGCGCTTGTACGCCGCGCCTCGCACAGGGGCAAATATTTAACGGGCAACGAGCCCGTTGCAGTCACGCTTGCCGCAGCCGTGCCGTTACGCTCAAGTGGCGGCATCTCGAGCCGCTCATGAATCGCCTGCTCGCCATCACGCTTGCCGCCTGCCTGCTGCCGGCGGCCGCTCGCGCCGAGCCCTGCCCCGGCAATCCGGATGCCCTCGGCACCGCGCGGACGCTTGCCGTCGACGTCGCCGCCTCGCCGCGGGTCGGCCGCAAGCAGTTCCCGCAGACCCTGCCGCTCGCCGACAAGGAACTGGTGCTCACCTTCGACGACGGCCCTTGGGCCGGCACCACGCCGAAGGTGCTGGATGCGCTGAAGCACGAATGCGTGCTGGCCACGTTCTTCCTGCTCGGCCGCAACGCCGAGACCTTTGCCGCAATCGCCCGGCGCGAACTGGCCGAGGGCCACAGCCAGGGCCACCACAGCTATGCCCACCCCCTGCTCAACCGTATGTCGCTTGCGCGGGCCCGGGCCGAGATCGACCACGGCATCGCCGCCGACGAACAGGCGGTCTATGGCGTGAAGCGGACCGCGCCGGCGACGCCGTTTTTCCGCTTTCCCGGCTTTGCCGCCAGCCCGGCCTTGCTGGACGCCGCAAACGGCCGCGGTCTGGTGGTGTTCGGTGCCGACGTCTGGGCGAGCGACTGGCTCGCCATGGGCCCGGACCAGGAGATGCGCCTGCTGTTGCGGCGCATCGACCAAGTGGGGCGCGGCATCGTTCTGCTGCACGATACCAAGCGGCAGACCGCCCAGATGCTCCCGGCCCTGCTGCGCGAGCTCAAGCGCCGCGGCTATCGGATCGTCCACGTGGTCCCGGCCAAGCCTGCCCCGAACTGACACGGCTTTCCGAGCTTTTCGGCAACACCCGGCGAAAAACCCGCGGGGAAACGGGCTGTGGGCGGTCATATTTGGTTAATTTTCGGTTAATGTCCGACTCAATACGTTGAAGACGCTCGTCATTCGGGGGGCGCCAGCCAGGCGCGCGGAATGGACGGCGTGGGGGTTGGGAATGCGTCGATACGCAATTGCAGGCCTTTGCCTGCTCGGTGGCCTCGCCTGGGTCGTCTCCCTGTCGTTTCTGGCGTCTGGACCGGCGGCCAAGCCGAACGTGACCTTGCCGCTGCCCGTCGCGGCCGAACCGATCCAGGGCTCGCCAGCGCCGCAAGCCGTTCAAGTGGCGCAGGCGCCCCAAGCCTCGACTGAGCCGGCGCCGGCCGTCTCCGAGGCGGCTGTCGCTGCGCCCGCCGATCCGGTGTTCGAGAGCAAATCCGGCGAGGACATTACTGCCGAGATCAAGGCCGCCGCCGAAGCAAAGGCAGCAGCAGCCGCTCAGCCGGAGACGACCGCGTCGATCGACAGGCCCGCCGTTCAGGCATCGCTTGAGCCGGCGGTGAAGCCCGACGAGGTCGTCGCCCCGCCGGCCGCTCCGCCGGATGCCAAGCCGACGGACACGCCTGCCGCCTTGCCCCCCGCACAACTGGCGCAGGGCTGCCCCGGCAATCCGGACGCAATCGGCACCAGTCGCGTGCTGACCATCAGTCCGGCCGATTACGGTCTGCTTGGCACACTGCAATACAAGCAGACGCTGCCGCTCAAGGATCACGAGGTGGTGCTGACCTTCGACGACGGGCCGATCCCGCCCTATACCAACAGCATCCTCGACATCCTGGCGGCAAATTGCGTCAAGGCCACCTATTTCCTGGTCGGCGAGATGGCGGGCCCGCGCCCTTACCTCGTGCGCCGCATCTACAATGAAGGGCATTCGATCGGCACCCACAGCCAGCACCATCCGTTTGCGTTCCAGCGGCTGTCGATGCAGCGCGTCGAACGCGAAGTCGACGGCGGCATCGATTCGGTCACTGCGGCCCTCGGCGACCCCAAGGCGCTGTCGCCGTTCTTCCGTATTCCGGGCTTCGGGCGCACCAACGCCATCGACCAGTACTTGGAAGGCAAGAAGCTTGTGGTCTGGAGCACCGATATCGACACCGACGACTGGTGGCGCGGCTCAACGCCGGGCGCCATCGTCGGCCGCGCCATGCGGCAGCTCGCGAACAAAGGCCGTGGCATCATTCTGATGCACGACATCCATCCGGCGACCGTGCTGGCGCTGCCGCTGCTGCTGAAGGAACTCAAGGCCAACGGCTACCGTGTCGTGCATGTCGCCGCGGCCGGCGAACAGCCCAAGCTGTTGCCCGAGGTGGTTGCCTCGGCAGCCGAAAAACAGGCCTGGCCGCGCGTGCTGCATGCCGACACCGAAAAGCGCAGCCCAACCAAGGCGGCGCTGCGCCACCGCGTCAAGCTGGCGCTCGACCACCGCCGCCACCGCCGCGGCGCACGGCAGGAAGCCGGCGAAATCAGCTACAAGAACACCAGCGCCGCGGATGAGCGCCTGACACGCTCGTATTGAGGGGCGGCAATCTCAAGATCTGGTGCGGTCGAGAGGACTCGAACCTCCACGGGTTGCCCCGCTAGCACCTCAAGCTAGTGCGTCTACCAATTCCGCCACGACCGCATTTGTCCGCGCATGATCTCGCCCGAAAACCGGTTCCCTCTGCTCGGGATCATGCGCTTGGGAAGGACGAAAAGGGCGAAACCCCGCGTCCCAAGACGGCGCAGCATGTAACAAATAGGGTTGCGCGGGACAAGGGCCGGCGACGGCATGGCCCGCGCCGATTTTTCTCACGGCATCAAGCGTTTGACGCGGTCAGCGCATGTCAGGCGGGCGCGGCAGAAGCTCGTTGACATTGACCGCAATGCGGTTGCCATTGACCACCACGGTGCCCTTGGCCACCGGCAGGTTGTTGGCCAGCACGCTGACGGCGTCGTCCTCGGAGGCGTCGAGCTCGATAATGGCGCCACGGCCGAGCCGCAGCACCTGGTGGACCGGCATGGTGGTGGTGCCCAGCACCACGGTGATGTCGACGGCGACCTTGTCGAATGTGCTCACGATCGGCTTCCCGTTGCGCCCGCACCGCGGCGGGCCTAAGTCAAGTCACCACGGTATGGTGAACGAGTGGTTAACGCGCGCAGCGATATGAATTTTGGCCTCGCCGGCGCAGCCGCAACGGCCGAATGGCGGGTGAGCGAAGGTCTCGTGGGCTATGCGGAGGCGGTCGCTGCCATGGAGGCGCGCACGGCCGCCATCGCCGCCGGCCGCGAGCCCGAGCTGGTCTGGCTCATCGAGCATCCCCCGCTCTATACCGCGGGCACCAGCGCGCAGCCGGGGCAGCTGATCGAGGCCCGCTTCCCGGTGTTCGAGAGCGGCCGCGGCGGCCAGATGACCTATCACGGGCCGGGCCAGCGCGTGGCTTACGTCATGCTCGACCTCAAACGCCGTGGGCCGGACGTGCGCCGCTTTGTCGCGACGCTGGAAGAATGGATCATCCGCACGCTCGGCCGTTTCAACGTGCGCGGCGAGCGGCGCGAGGACCGCATCGGCGTTTGGGTGCGCCGGCCCGACAAGGGCGAAGGCTTCGAGGACAAGATCGCCGCCATCGGCATTCGCGTCTCACGCTGGGTGACGCTGCACGGCATGGCGCTCAATGTCGACCCGGACCTGTCGCACTTTGCCGGCATCGTGCCCTGCGGCGTGCGCGAGCGGCGCTACGGGGTCACCAGCCTCGCCGACCTCGGCATTCCGGTGTCGATGGCGGAGGTCGACATGGCGCTGCGAAGCGAATTCGAGGCGCTGTTCGGCCCGGTCGATCAGGCCGTCGGCAGCACCGAGAAGGCTTCGCCCGGCCGGATGAGCTTAAGATCGTCGGCGCTGCCGCCGTCTTCGTAGAGCGCGTCGACGCGCGCGCCGAAGGGGCCGCGCCGGCAGGCATCGACCGCCGCGGCGACCGCCGCCCCCTCCCCCGAAAACACCGCTTCGACCGTGCCGTCGCGCCGGTTGCGCACCCAGCCGCCGACGCCGTGCTTGAGCGCCTCGTGTTCGACGAAGGCGCGGAAGCCGACGCCCAGCACGCGGCCGCGCACGCTGATGTGACGGATGACGCTCAAGCCGATTCTCCGGCATCGATCAGGCGCGCGCCGCTGAAGCGCGAGCGCGACCAGCGCTCGACCGAGAGAACATAGTCTTCCGGCAGGTTCCAGTCGCGTGCCGCCGCCGCGACCGTCTCGACATAGCCCGGCTTCGGCAGTCCGGGTTTGCGCCGCCGCAGCAGATAAACCATCGCCGGCATCAGCCGCGCGCCAATGCGCACCGGCAAATGCCGCACTTCATAGAGCCCGGCGTGCAGAAGTTCGTAGGCATGAAGCGCGGCGACACAGCGCGGCGTCAGCTCCCACAGCACGCCGTGCACGGTTTCGCCGGCGCTCGGCGCGACCGAGGCCCAGCCGTCGATGCCGACGAAGAACGTGTAGCCCGCGAGCGTCGCCGGCCCAATCGCGCGCGCCTGCGGGCAGCGCCGCTTCATGGCGGCGCGGTTCATGTTGGAGCCGTAGGCGAAATAGCGCATCGTCGAATTATCAATTTGTCATGGCCGGGCTTGTCCCGGCCATCCCGATTAAGGACGCAAAGCCTTGCCACCCTAAGCGGGATGCCCGGCACAAGGCCGGGCATGACAGTGTGAGAGTCGACCCTAGGCGAATTCGAGGATCACCGCATCGACCGCCAGGCTGTCGCCGGGCTTGGCGTGGATCTTCTTTACGATGCCGTCGATCTCGGCGCGCAGCACGTTTTCCATCTTCATCGCCTCAACCACCGCGACCGCCTCGCCGGCCTTGACCTCCTGGCCTTCTTTGGCGGCAATCGACACCACCAGCCCCGGCATCGGACAGCGCACCTGCTTGCCGCTGTCGGCGGCCTTCTTCGCCGGCATCAGCCGCGCGTAGCCGGCTTCGCTCTCCGTGTAGACGTAGGCCTTGGTGTCAACGCCCCGATATGACAGCGCAAAACCGTTCGGAATCGTCCGCACCTGGACCGCGACGGCATGGCCGTCGATGGTACCGGTCCACAGCGGCTCGCCCGGCTTCCAGTCCGATTGCAGCTTGCGCGGCTTGCCCTTGGCCGGCCGCACCGTGATGACGCCGTTGTCGCGCCTGACTTCAAGTCTTATTTCCTGCTCACCCAGCCAGACCGCGCGCTGGCTCTCGCGCGTGACGGCGGCGCCCTTGAGCTGGCCGGAGATCCGCCGCTTGCGCTCGCCAAGGACGTGGTCGGCCGCCGCGGCAACCGCCGCCAGCACATGGGCCGGCTCGCCTTCGGGCGCCTGCGGACGGAAGCCTTGCGGGAATTCCTCGGCGATAAAGGCGGTCGACAGCTTGCCGGAGCGCCAGCGCTTGTGCGCCATCAGCGCGGCCAGAAACGGAATGTTGTGACGGATGCCGTCGATGACGAAGGCATCGAGGGCATCGGCCTGGGCCTCGATCGCTTCTTCGCGCGTGGCCGCATGTGTCACCAGCTTGGCGATCATCGGGTCGTAGTAGAGCGAGATCTCGCCGCCCTCGGTGACGCCGGTGTCGTTGCGCACGGTCACGCCGCCGCTCGCCCGCTCCGCCGGCGGCCGGTAGCGCGTCAGGCGGCCGGTCGAGGGCAGGAAATTGCGGTACGGATCCTCGGCATAGACGCGAGCTTCGACCGCCCAGCCGGCAAGCTTCACGTCGTCTTGCTTGATCGCCAGCTTCTCGCCGGCGGCGACGCGGATCATCTGTTCGACCAGATCGATGCCGGTGACAAGCTCAGTCACCGGATGCTCGACCTGCAGCCGCGTGTTCATTTCCAGGAAATAGAAGCTCCTGTCCTGCCCGGCGACGAATTCCACGGTGCCGGCCGAGTCGTAGCCGACGGCCTTGGCCAGTGCGACCGCCTGCTCGCCCATTTTTTTGCGCGTGACCTCATCGAGCAGCGGGCTCGGCGCCTCCTCGATGACTTTCTGGTTGCGGCGCTGGATCGAGCATTCGCGCTCGCCAAGATGGATGACGTGGCCATGCTTGTCGCCCAGCACCTGGATCTCGACATGGCGCGGCTCGACGATGAACTTCTCGATGAAGACGCGGTCGTCGCCGAAAGAGGACTTCGCCTCCGAACGGGCCCGCGCGAAGCCTTCCGCGACCTCGCCCTTGCCGTAGGCGATCCGCATGCCCTTGCCGCCGCCGCCGGCTGAGGCCTTGATCATCACCGGGTAGCCGATCTCGTCGGCAATCCGCATGGCCTCGACCTCGTTCTCGATGACGCCGAGATGGCCGGGCACGGTCGAGACGCGTGCCGCGGCGGCGGCCTTCTTCGACTCGATCTTGTCGCCCATCGCCGCGATGGCCTTCGGGTTCGGACCGATGAAGACGATGCCGGCTTTTTCCAACGCGCGCGGAAATGCCTCGCGCTCGGACAGAAAGCCGTAGCCGGGATGCACCGCCTCCGCCCCGCTCTCCTTGCAAGCGGCGATAATTCTGTCGATCAGCAGATAGCTCTTGGCGGCTTCCGGCGGACCGATGTGGACGGCCTTGTCCGCCATCTCGACGTGCAACGCATCGCGGTCGGCGTCGGAGTAGACGGCGACCGTCTCGATGCCCATCTTGCGCGCGGTCTTGATGATCCGGCAGGCAATTTCGCCGCGGTTGGCGATCAGGATACGCTTGAACATGCGGGTGTTAACGGTGCCCCTCGCCTTCTCGCAGAAAAGGCCGCGGATATCCGGCGCTTGTTACAATACTGTCTTGTGACCGGCGTATCTACCGCGGCATTACAACATAATCGGGAGAGCTGCCATGACGTCCAGGTCCAGGAACCTGCTCGTAGCGGCCATTGCCGCGCTTTCGCTCGGCGCCGCGCCAAACGCAATCTACGCGCAGACGCCGCACAACCTCATCCTGTTCGTGCCGGACGGCCTGCGCGCCCTGTCGGTGACGCCGGAGACGACGCCCGCCATGGCGGCGGTGCGCGACAAGGGCGTCAACTTCGCCAATCCCCATTCGCTGTTCCCGACCTTCACCATGGCCAACGCCTCGGGCCTGTCGACCGGCCATTTCCTCGGCGACACCGGGGTGTTCAGCAACACCATCTATGTCGGCTTCCCGACCCCGCATGCCGCCAACAGCGTGACGCCCTTCATCGAGAACGACGCCGTGCTCGGCGATATTGACGACCACTTTTCCGGCAACTTCGTCGATGAGGACGCCGTGCTGTTCGCCGCCCGCCATCAGGGCATCAGCACGGCCGCGATCGGCAAGGTCGGGCCGACCATGATGTTCGACCACATGGACCGCAAGGCCGAGGCCACCATCATTGTCGACGACGCAACCGGCAGCGCGGCCGGCGTTCCGCTGTCGCAGGAGATGCAGGACGCCATGAAGGCAGCGGGATTGCCGCTCGTTGCGCCGACCCGCGGCGCCAACGGCAAGGCCGGCGACGCCAAGACCGCCGGCACCACCGTCGCCAATGTCGAGCAGCAGAAATATTTCGCCGACGTCGCCGCCAAGGTCGTGCTGCCGATGCTGAAAGCGCGCAACAAGCCTTTCGTGCTGGTGTTCTGGTCGCGCGACCCGGACGGCAGCCAGCATAATCAGGGCGACAGCCTGCTGACCGTGACGCCCGGCATCAACGGGCCGACCTCGCTCGCCGCCATCAAGAACGCCGACGACAATCTCGCGCAGCTGCGCCAGGCGCTCGACGAGCTCGGTCTTGCGGCCACGACCGATATTTTCATCGCCGCCGATCACGGCTTCTCCACCATCTCCAAGGAAAGCAGCACCAGCCCGGCGGCCAAGGCAAGCTACCCCGACACTCCGGCCGGGATGCTGCCGCCGGGCTTCGTCGCCATCGACCTCGCCAAGGCGCTCAACCTGCCACTCTACGATCCCAATGACGGCAACAAGCCGGTCGCCGCCAACACCCACCCGAAAGCCGGCAACGGCTTGATCGGCAAGGACGCCGCCAAACCGGACGTGGTGGTTGCTTCGAACGGCAACTCCGACCTCGTCTATGTGCCGGGCCAGGATCGCGCGACCACCGCGAAAGTGGTGGCGGCGCTGCTGGCGCAGGACTATGTCAGCGGCCTGTTCGTCGACGAGGAAATCGGCACGTTCCCCGGCACGCTGCCGCTGTCAGCCATCAACCTGAAGGGCTCCTCGGTCACGCCGCGGCCGGCGGTCGTCATCAACTTCCGCTCCTATGCGAGCGGCTGCGACAAGGCGGTGATGTGCGCCGTCAACGTCGCCGACACGAGCCTGCAGCAGGGCCAGGGCATGCACGGCAGCTTCAACCGTGCCGACACCATGAATTTCATGGCGGCGATCGGGCCCGATTTCAAATCGGGCTTCGTCGACGACGCCCCGGTCAGCAATGCCGACATCGGCAAGACCATGGCGCAGATCCTCGGCCTGAAGATCCCGTCCCATGGCAGCCTGTTGGGCCGGGTCATCGACGAGGCGCTGCCTGGCGGCGCCACCCCGGCGGTCGAGCATTTCGTCCAGCACGCCAAGCCCGGCAAGGACGGGCTTGCCACCATCCTGGTCGGCCAGCGCGTCGGGGCGACGCGTTATTTTGACGCCGCCGGCTTCCCCGGCCGCACCGTCGGCATGGACGAGCGTAAGGCCGCCAGCCGCTGATCCGGCAAAACGGCGGGCGAAATGATCTTTTCTCCCGCCCGCGCCGGAGCGAAGCTCCATCCTCTCAGGCCGCCATCCCATGGCGGCCTGATGCTCTTTACGCGGGGCCCCCTTTCCCCGGAGCGCTGGCCGCTATATCTAAACATTCGAAATTCCCGATACTAACAACACCGGTTTGGGAGGTTGTGATGGCATTGGCGATTGGCGATACCGCCCCCGATTTCGAGGCGGAGACCACCGAAGGCAAGATCCGTTTCCACGACTGGCTCGGCAATTCCTGGGGCATCCTGTTCTCGCACCCCAAGGATTTCACGCCGGTCTGCACCACCGAGCTCGGGACTATGGCGCGGCTCAAGCCTGAGTTCGACAAGCGTAACGCCAAGATCATCGGCCTGTCGGTCGACCCCGTGAGCAACCACCAGAAATGGGCAGCCGACATCAAGGACGTGGTCGGCTTCGCGCCCAACTACCCGATGATCGGCGACACCGATCTGAAGGTGGCGAAGGCCTACGGCATGCTGCCCGCCGCGACCTCAGGTTCTTCGGAAGGCCGCACCGCCGCCGACAACCAGACGGTGCGCAACGTCTTCATCATCGGACCCGACAAGAAGATCAAGCTGATCCTCGTCTATCCGATGACCACGGGTCGCAATTTCGACGAGGTGCTGCGTGTGCTCGACTCGCTGCAATTGACAGCCAAGCATCGCGTGGCGACGCCGGCCAACTGGAAACAGGGCGAAGACGTCATCATTGCCGGCTCGGTCAATGACGAGGAAGCCAAGAAGCTGTTCCCCGGCTTCAAGGCGCCGCGACCCTATATCCGCATCGTGCCGCAGCCGCGCGGCTAGGCGACGGCACAAGATTGCCTGTTTTGGGCGCGGGCGATAACGTCCGCGCCCTTAACATTTTCGGGCTGGAGTCATTGCCATGAACGACGTCAACAAGGCCGCGTATTCGCAGCCGGCCTTCGCGGAATTTTTGGGCCTCAAGGTGACCTCGATCTCGCCCGAGCGGGTGACCGGCGAACTGAAGGCGCGCGAGGAGTTGAACAACCGTCATGGCATCATGCACGGCGGCGCCATCATGGCGCTGGCCGACAATCTCGGCGGCACCGCGACCACCGCCAACCTCAAGCCAGGCCAGACCACGACCACGATCGAAAGCAAGACCAATTTTTTCGCCGCGGTGCCGATCGGCGATACGGCTTACGC
The DNA here is from genome assembly GCA_035651255.1 of Pseudolabrys sp. GTDB lineage: Bacteria > Pseudomonadota > Alphaproteobacteria > Rhizobiales > Xanthobacteraceae > Pseudolabrys. The sequence goes on along the minus strand of DASRGB010000080.1, from coordinate 1,652 downwards.
CGAATGCACCGCTTTGCATCGCGGCCGCACCACCATGGTGTGGCAGACGCGGGTGACCCGCGGCGACGGCCGGCTCTGCGCACTGGTGACGCAGACGCAGCTGGTGCTCAATCCGAAATGATCAGGTCTTGACGGACTTTATCGCTCCGCGATTGGCGAGCACGACGCCGGCCGCGCACACCACCATGCCGGTGAGCGACAGCGCGTCGAGCGTTTCGTCGAACAGCATATAGGCAAATAGCGCGGTCACCGCCGGCACCAGGTAGAACAGGCTGGCGAAACCGGTCGCGGCCGAACGGCGGATCAGCCAGTACATCAGCGCGATCGCGGCAATCGACAGCACGAAGACGAGCCATGCCATGGCGAAGACCAGTTCGCCGGTCCAGTGAATGGCCCGCGTCTCGAAGGCGAAGGCGCCGACGGCGAACAATGCGCCGGCGCCAAGGTATTGCACGGTGTTGCCGGTGCGCCAGTCGATGCCGCCGCAGAAGCGTTTCTGATAGAGAGCGCCGAGCGTGATGCCGAAGAGCGACACGAAGCTCGCGATCCAGCCGAGGATCGAACCCTCCGCTACCATACGGCGATCGTGCAGCACCATGAGGACGCCGACAAGGCCAAGCACGAGACCGGTCCATTGCAGCGGACTCACCCTCTCGCCCAGGAAGCGGTTGGCGATTGTTGAAGTCATGATGGGTTGCAGGCCGGGGATCAGCGCCGAGATGCCGGCCGGCACGCCCTGGCTGATGGCGATGAAGACGCCGCCGAGATAGAGGCCGTGCACCATCGCGCCGGCGGCGAGGCTATGGCCGATCTCGTGCCCACGCGGCCAGCGCGCGCCGGCGGCCAGCGCAATTATCAACATCACGGCAACGACAAACGCCATGCGAACGGCGAGGAAGGTTAGCGGCTCGATGTAAGGCAACCCATAGCGCGCACCGATGAACCCGGTGCTCCACAACAACACGAACAGGACGGGCGCCGCTGCAATCGCCAGTTTGGTCAGGCGCATGGATATTTCGGCATGGTTTTCGCAGCGCTTTTTGAATAAATCGGGCGGGACGCGCGCCTAACTACCACTTTGCTGCGCCGCCGTGCTAGGTACGCGTACCGGGAGTGCTTTCATGAAACTGATCGCGGTTTATGTCGCCTTTGTATTGATCGGTGAAGTGCTCGCCTATGCCGTCGGCCGCACGGTCGAACATTGGTCGCCGACGTGGAGCCTGCCCGCTTTTCTCGCAATGTTCTTCTTCGTTTTCTGGGCCGCCTGGCGGCTGGCGATTCGCGTCGCCTGAGTTCCCCATAGCTGCAATGCAGTTTCGATTTTGCGGAACCGCCGGCCTCGCCAGCGGGTTTTCCAGGTTCGAGTGGGACCACGTCCCCGAGAGCAAGGAGGACCTGATCATGTCTGATCCGCGTTTTGAACAGCGGCTGAGCGATCCCGTCGAGCGCCGTCCCGACACCTCGGGCGGCATGTGGGGCTGGGTCGCGGGCATCGCGGTTGTCGTGTTGATCGCGATCATCCTGGTTGCGGGCTGGAACAGCAACAAGAACACCGCCAGCAATCCGTCACCGGCTACCACCGGCGCGGCCACAGCGCCGACGTCATCGCCGTCGAGCACCACCGGCAGCGCGCCGCGGTCTGGGCCGACGGC
>DASRGB010000079.1:0-13934 GCA_035651255.1 Pseudolabrys sp. | reverse complement strand
TTTTTCGAGGTCGCGACAGAACGCCCAAGCTCTGGTGCGAGGGAGCGTCGGCCTTCCCCACCGTCAAGCCGCACCGTTACTGGGCTGCCATGGCCTCCGCCTGGCGCAGGTCCACCGAGACCAGCTGTGAGACCCCGCGCTCGGGCATGGTCACCCCGTACAGCCGGTCCATGCGGGCCATGGTCACCGGATTGTGGGTGATCACCACGAAGCGGGTCTCGGTGCGGCCGCGCATCTCGTCCAGCATGTTGCAGAACCGCTCGACGTTGGCGTCGTCCAGCGGGGCGTCGACCTCGTCCAGCACGCAGATCGGCGCCGGATTGGTGAGGAAGACCGCGAAAATCAGCGCCAGCGCGGTGAGCGCCTGCTCGCCGCCGGACAGAAGCGACAGCGTCGAGGGCTTCTTGCCGGGGGGCTTGGCCATGATCTCGAGGCCGGCCTCGAGCGGATCCTCGCTCTCGATCAGCTGCAGCTCCGCCGTGCCGCCGCCGAACAGGCGCGTGAACAGGTGCTGGAAATGCTTGTTGACCTGCTCGAACGACGCCAGCAGGCGCTCGCGCGCCTCGCGGTTGAGGCTCTGGATGCCCTGGCGCAGCTTGCCGATCGCCTGAACCAGATCGTCGCGCTCGGTGGTCAGCGCGGTGTGCTGAGTTTCGACCTCGCGCAACTCCTCCTCGGCGCGCAGGTTGACCGCGCCGAGCCGCTCGCGCTCGCGGCGCAGCCGCTCGAGCTTTTCCTCGATCTCGGGCAGCTGCGGCAGCTCCTCGCCCGGCTTGATCTCGGCCAATTCGGCCACCGCCGACGGCTCGATCTCCAGCATGTCGTGGATTTCACGGCCGATGTCGGCGAGGCGGCGCCTGGCGCCCTCGTGGCGCTCCTCGGCGCGCGCCAGTTCCTCGCGCGCCAGGCTTGCCGCTTCGAGCGCGGCGCGGGCGTCGCGGTCGGCTTCGGCGAGCGCGTTTTCCGCGTCCTGCAAGCGGTCGGCGCAGGCCCGGCGTTCGGCTTCCGCGGTCTGCACTTCCCCGATCAAGCCCGAGCGCTTCTGGGCGAACAGCTGCGGCGCGTTCTCGAGCTCGGCGCGGTCGCGCTTGGCCTCGGCGATGCGTTGCTGCAGCGTGGCGATCTGGCCGGCGGCGCCGTCGCGCCGCTCGGCCCAGCCGGACTTGTCGGCGGCGAGCGTGGCGAGGCGGCGGTCGGCCATCTCGGCCTCGCGCACGATCGCCTGCTGCTCGGCGCGCACTTCGGCAAGCTTGGCACGCTTGGCAGCGATGTCATCGCGCACGCCGGCGAGCTCGGCTTCGAGATCGGCGGCGGGGGCAAGTTCGGCGAGCGAGCGCTCGGCCTGCGCCTTGGCGGCGGTCGCCTCGTCGCGGCTCGCGGTCAGACGGGCGCGGGCCTCGGCCAGGGCCGACAGCCGCGCCGCCTGCCGGTTGAGATCGCGCTCGCGCGAGCGGGATTCGGTCTGCGCGCTGCCGGCGGCCTCGAAGGCCGACTGCGCCGCGGCGAGCGCCGTGCGCTTGTCCTCGACCTCGGCGCGGGCGCTCGCAAGCTCGGCGTCGATTTCGGCAAAGCGGCTGCGCTGGGCGAGGCGGCGGGCGGCGCCGGTCGGGGCATGGGCCGCGGCAACAAAGCCGTCCCAGCGCCACAGGTCGCCGTCGCGCGACACCAGCCGCTGTCCCGTTTTCAGCGCCGCCGACAATTTCTCGCCGGCGGCCTTGTCGACCACGCCGATCTGCGCCAGCCGGCGGGCAAGCTGCGCCGGCGCCTTGACGTAGCGCGCCAGCGGCTCGGCGCCCTCCGGCAAGGCCGGGTCGCCCGCTGCCTCGATCGTGCCCCAGTGCATGGGCGCGGAGGCGTCGGTCGGCGCATCGAGGTCGTCGCCGAGCGCCGCGCCCAGCGCCTTCTCGTAGCCCTTGTCGACGGAGATATGGTCGATCACCGGCGGCCACAGGCTGCGGGTCTCGAGCGACAGCATCTTGGACAGCGTCTTGGCCTCGGTCTCCAGCCGCTGCACGCGCTTTTCCGATTCGGCGACCGCATCGCGCGCGGCCTCGAACTCGGCGCGGGCGACGTTATGGGCGGCTTCCGCGGCAACCGCTGCGGCCTCCGCCTCGCTCAGCGCCGCCTGGGCGCCGGCGACCGCGGCTTTGGCGTCGCCGTGCAGCGTCGAAAGCTCGCGCTCGATGGCTTCGATCTCGCCGGAGAGCTTGGCGATGCGCTCGGCCTGCTCGCGTGCGGCATTGTCGAAGGTGTTGCGCTGGGCGGTGAGATCGGCGAGCGCCGTGGTGAGGTCGGAGAAAACCTTCTCGGCGGCGCCAAGCGCCGCATCGGCTTCGGCGACGCGGGCATCGACGCCGCTGCGGCGGCCGGCGCTCTCGTGCGCCTCGGCGCGGATCGTCTCCTCCTCGGCCGCAAGCCGCGCCAGCGCGGCTTCGGCGTCGGCCGCCATGCGCTGCTCGCGTTCGATGTCGGCGGCGAACTGCACCAGCCGCAGGTCGAGCTCGGCGACGCGGTCCTTGGCGCGCTGTTCCTCGCGGTCGAGCTCTTGCAGCGCGACGTTGAGCCGGTGCAGCGCGGCGCCGGCGCGCGCTTCCGCCTCGCGCAGCTCCGGCAGCCCGGCGGCGACGGTTGCCTGGCGCTTGGCGGCCTCGGCCTGTGCGCCGGTGCGCTCGGCGACCTCGCGCACGCAGGCGTCCTTGGCGTGCTCGGCCTCCGCCACTTCGCCGGTCGCCGCCGTCCAGCGCAGGTGATAGAGGGTCGCCTCCATCTTGCGCACCTGGCTCGACACGGTGCGGTAGCGGATCGCCTGCTTGGCCTGCTTCTTCAGGCCGTCGACCTGGGCGGCGAGCTGGCCGATGACGTCCTCGACCCGCAGCAGATTGGTTTCGGCCGCCTTGAGCCGCAATTCGGCCTCGTGACGGCGGGCGTGCAGGCCGGAAATGCCGGCAGCCTCCTCCAGCACGCGGCGGCGCTGCTCAGGCTTGGCCTGGATGATCTCGCCGATGCGGCCCTGATGGACGAGGGCGGGGGAGCGGGCGCCGGTCGAGGCGTCGGCGAACAGGATTTGCACGTCGCGGGCGCGCACTTCCTTGCCGTTGATGCGGTAGGTGGAGCCGGCCTCGCGCTCGATGCGGCGGGCGATGTCGATCTGGTCCTGGTCGTTGAAGGCCGCCGGCGCCGAACGGTCGGAATTGTCGACCAGGATCGCCACTTCGGCATTGTTGCGGGCAGGGCGGCTGGTGGAGCCGGAGAAGATCACGTCGTCCATCGAGGAGGCGCGCATGGATTTGAACGAGGATTCGCCCATCACCCAGCGCAGCGCCTCGACCAGGTTCGACTTGCCGCAGCCGTTCGGCCCGACCACGCCGGTCAACCCCGGCTCGATCAGGAAATCGGTCGGCTCGACAAACGACTTGAAGCCGATCAGGCGCAGCCGCGTAAGCTTCATGCTTCAGGCCTCATTGATCCCGAACGCCGCAATCCACTGACATGTGCATTGAGAGAGTCGTCGTTCATTCCGGGAATTCGCCCGGAGAGTTGCCGTCGAAGGTGCCGCATTCGCCGTGAGAATGAATCGTCGCCCGGCTCAGGGCAACAGCCGCGCGGCGTGTGCGGCCGGTTTTCCAGACCTTTCACCCGAAGGAGGCGGCAGAAATGCGGCGGTCGGGCGCCGGCTGCCGCAAAAAACCCTTATCCGCCCTTGAGTTGCGGGTCGATCAGCTTGGCCATCTGCTCGATCGTCAAGGCGCCCGGGTACATATCGCCGTTGATGAAAAAAGTCGGCGTCGAATGGACCTTGAAGGTGTCGATGGCGCGCTGGCGCACGTTTTGGATGCCGTCGAGCAGCGTCTGATTCGCAAGGCAGGCGTCGAAACTCTGTTCGGTGAAACCGGCCTGCTTGGCGATCGCCATCAGCGGCGGCACCGGCTTGGCGACGACCCATTGGTTCTGCTGGCGGAACAGCGTGTCGATCATGGCAAAATACTTGCCCTGATCCTTCTCGCCGGCGCAGCGGGCCAGCATGAAGGCCGCGCTTGCCAGCGTGTCGAGCGGGAATTCGCGGAAGATGTAGCGGACCTTGCCGGTGTCGATGTAGCGCTTCTTCAACTCGGGGAATGTCGTCTCGCTGAAATGCGCGCAATGCGGACAGGTCATTGAGGCGTATTCGATGACCGTGACCGGGGCCTTGTCGCTGCCCATGACCATGTCGGGCAGGGCTTCCATTTTCATGAGCTCGGCGCCCGAAACCTTGCCCTCGGAGGCTGGCGCGTCGTCGGCTGCGGCGGCGGGCAGAAGCGGCAGCGCGGTGCTGCCTGCGGCGAGGGTCAGCGCCATTGTGGCGGCGCCCCAGCACAGTTCGCGGCGATTGATCGGCAAGTGACACTCCTCGGCTCGAAGCCCTGGAAACCGGGCTTTTGCTAGCTGGATCGCACAATTGTGGCAATGCCGGGCCGGACCTCCCGGACCCGTCAATTGCTCACTTTCGCTTGACCGCAGCTCCCAGGCGGGCCAGCGCGGCCTTGAGTGCGTCATCCTTGATTTCGGGCAGGCCGGCGGCAATCCGTGCTGCGACGGCGGGATCGGGCGGGGCCGGCGGCGGCGGCTTTGTCTGGCGGCGCAGCGGCGCCTGCCGCAAGGCCAGGCGGCCGATGGCCTGCCAGCCGAAGAAGCGGTTGACCCGCTCCAGGATGACCGCCGAGAGATGCTGGATTTCGATCGCCGCCGGCCCTTCGACCCGAAGCACCAGGGTCGCGGGCTCCGGGGTGTCGCTGCCGTCGCCGGATTGCCGCGGCCAGTTGATCTTCATCGGCTCGCTATGGGCGGCGATTTCGGGGCCGGCAATGTCGGCCCAGCGGGCGACAATTTCCGTAGATGCAAAGCCTTGCGACCTCAGCGCATCGCCGAGCGCGGCGCCGGCAAGGTCGGCAAGCGGCCGGGGAAAACTGCGCGAGGGTTTGCTCATGACCGGGGTTCATGTGTCATCGTCGGCGCGATGACCGTAGCAGTCTCCAAGCGGCGCAGAAAGAACGACGCTTCCGATGTGGAGGGCGTGCGCAGCGATCTTGCTTCACCTCCCCCCTTGCGGGGGAGGTCGCCGAGCGAAGCGAGGCGGGAGGGGGGTACGCAACGTAAGCCAGCGCAGCAAAAGAAAGTTACCCCCTTCCCTGACCCTCCCCCGCAAGGGGGGAGGGAACAGGCTGTGCCTGGGGCGCAACCGCGGATCAATTCCGCCGCGCTGCTCTCCTGGTACGACCGCCACCGCCGCGTGCTGCCTTGGCGGGCGCGCAAGGGCGAGCGGGCCGACCCGTACCGCGTCTGGCTGTCGGAAATCATGCTGCAGCAGACCACCGTGAAGGCGGTGGCGCCCTACTACGCGCGCTTTGTTTCGCGCTGGCCGAGCGTCGAAGCGCTTGCCGCGGCGAGCCTCGACGACGTGCTGCGCGCCTGGGCGGGTCTTGGCTATTACGCCCGCGCCCGCAATCTGCACGCCTGCGCCCGCGCCGTCGCCGCCGGACATGGCGGCGTTTTTCCAACCGAACCGTCCGAGCTGCGCGCGCTTCCGGGCATTGGCGACTACACGGCGGCGGCGATCGCCGCAATCGCCTTCGACAAGCCCGCGGTGCCGGTCGACGGCAATGTCGAGCGCGTGGTGACGAGGCTGTTCGCGGTCGAGGAGGCGCTACCGGCGGCCAAGCCGCGCATCAAGGCGCTGGCGGCCTCGCTGCTGCCGCCGGCCCGGTCCGGCGATTTCGCCCAGGCGCTGATGGATCTCGGCGCGACGCTGTGCTCGCCGAAGCGGCCGGCCTGCGCGCTGTGCCCGTGGAACGGCGAGTGCGCCGCCCGTGCGAGCGGCGATCAGGAGACCTTCCCGCGCAAGACGCCCAAGCGCGAGGGGCGATTGCGGCGCGGCGCCGCCTTCGTCGCCTTGCGCGCCGACGGCCGTGTGCTGCTGCGCCGGCGTCCGGACAAGGGCCTGCTGGCGTCGATGACGGAAGTGCCGGGCAGTGACTGGCTGCAACACTTCGACGAGGCGAAAGCGCGGCGGGCGGCGCCGCGCCTTGCAGGCGCCAAATGGCGGCGCGTGCCGGGCGTCGTGCGCCACGTCTTCACCCATTTTCCGCTCGAGCTTGCGGTGTTCGTGACGCCGGTTGCGCGAAAGGCCGCCGCGCCCAAAGGCATGCGCTGGGCGCGGCTCGACACCCTGGCCGGAGAAGCCTTGCCCAATGTCATGCGCAAGGTCATTGTTCACGCGCTCGATCGCATGCGCGGAGGAAACAATGACGGGCGGACCCACTGACTGGAGCCTTGGACCGCTGAGTCAGCGCTATCCCGACCCGCTGGTGAAATCGCTCGATGCGCGCTTCGACAAATACCGCCTGCCGCTCGCCGGCGTCGAGCGGCTATGGACCGGCTCGCGCTGGGGCGAGGGGCCGGTCTGGTTCGGCGACGGCCGCTATCTGATCTGGAGCGACGTGCCGGGCGACGTCATGCGGCGCTGGGACGAGGAGACCGGCGCGGTCAGCGTGTTCCGCAAGCCGTCCAATCACGGCAACGGCAATACCCGCGACCGCCAGGGACGGCTCATTACCTGCGAGCATCTCGGCCGCCGCGTGGTGCGCACCGAATATGACGGCTCGCTCACCGTCATCTGCGACCGCTTCGAAGGCAAGAAGCTCAATTCACCGAACGACGTGGTGGTGAAATCGGACGGCTCGATCTGGTTCACCGATCCGCGCTTCGGCATCATGGGCTATTACGAGGGCAGGATCGCCGAGCCGGAACTGCCGATGGCGGTCTACCGCGTCGACGGGCGCAGCGGCGCGGTGACCATGGTCGCCGACGACATCAATGCGCCGAACGGGCTCGCGTTCTCCCCCGACGAGAAGACGCTCTACATCGTGGAATCGCGCAGCCAGCCGCGCCGCATTCTCGCTTACGACGTCACCGACGACGGCAGGATCGTCAAGCGCAGGATCGTGATCGACGCCGGCCCCCACGGCACGCCGGACGGGTTCCGTTGCGACGTCGACGGCAATCTGTGGTGCGGCTGGGGCATGACGGCCGAGCTCGACGGCGTGCGCGTGTTCACGGCCGCCGGCGAGCCGATCGGCCACATCTCGTTGCCGGAACGCTGTGCCAATGTCTGCTTCGGCGGGCTGCACCGCAACCGGCTGTTCATGGCGGCGAGCCACTCGCTTTACGCGCTCTACGTCAACACGCAAGGCGCGCCCGGCGGCTAAGCAAGGAGCAGATCGATGACCATCGAACGCAAGGAAGTCGGCCCGCGCATGAGCCAGATCGTGGTGCACGGCGACACCGTTTATCTCGCCGGCATCGTGGCGCATGCCGCCAAGGGCAAGAGCGTCACCGAGCAGACCAAGGAGATATTGGCGACTATCGACAAATACCTGGCGCAGGCCGGCAGCAACAAAACCAAGCTGTTGTCGGCCACCATCTACATCACCGACATGGCCAAGTTCGCCGAGATGAACGCGGTGTGGGACGCCTGGGTGTCGGCGGGCAATACGCCGGCGCGGGCGACCGTCGAGGCCAGGCTCGCCGCGCCCGACTACAATGTCGAGATCATGGTGACGGCGGCGAAATGAGCGATTTTGGCGTCCTCGCGATCTTCAACGACGTCCGCCCCGGCCACGAGGCTGAGTTCGACGCCTGGTTCCAGGGCGAGCATCTGATCGAGCGGCTGGCGGTGCCCGGCTTCCTGTTCGGGCGGCGGCACCAGGCGATTTCGGGCAGCTGTGGCTATTTCAATTTCTATCTGGTGGAATCGCCCGCCGTGCTGACCTCGAAGCCTTATCTCGAACGGCTCGACAATCCGACGCCGATGACCAGGAAAATCATGTCCGAAGTCTTCATCAACATGAACCGCACGGTGTGCCGGCGCACGCTGCGCCAGGGCGCCTTCCGCGGCGCCTATGTGGTGACGGCGCGCTTCAACGACAGGCCGGACGAAGCGGCGCTGAAGGCTGCGCTCGATGCGGCGGTCGCCGACACCAAGGTGGCGGGCGGCGAAATCTGGATCGCGCTCGATCCCAAGGGCATGCCGGTGTCGGGCGAGGAGAAGCTGCGCGGCGGCGACAAGAAGATCGCCGGCTGCCTGATGATCGACACGCTGCGGCAGGACGGCGCCGAGACGATCGGCGGCGATCTCGGCAGGAAATTTCCCGGCGCCGAGGTTGGCGTGTTCCGTGTGTTGTGTCAGCTCGGCCGGGGCGATTTGTGAAAGCGCTGCTGCCGCTTGCCGAGACGATCGCAGCGCGCCTGATCGCGCGCAAGGAGACGATCGCGATCGCGGAGTCTTCGACCGGCGGTCTTGTGTCCGCGGCGCTGCTCGCGGTGCCCGGCGCCTCGGCCTATTTCCTCGGCGGCGCGGTGGCCTACACCAAGGCGGCGCGCAGCGCGCTGCTCGGCATCGACGACCTGCCGCCCGGCCTGCGGCCGGCGACCGAGGCCTATTCGCTCTTGATCGCAAGCCGCGTGCGCGAGCGCCACGGCGCCTCCTGGGGCCTCGGCGAGACCGGCGCCACCGGGCCGACCGGCAACCGCTACGGCGATGCCGCCGGCCACACCTGCATCGCGGTTGCCGGACCGGCGGAACGCGCCATCACGCTGGAAACCGGCAGCGCCGACCGCGCCGCCAATATGGAGGCCTTCGCCAAACGCGCGCTGGAATTTTTGGCCGAAGCGATCCCGCGCTGACTACTCCGCCGCCTCCGCCATCTCGGCGCGGAGTTGGGCGCGGAACTCGTCGATCGGCCGCAGCCCCTTCGGCGTCTCGACGTGCCAGAAGGTCCAGCCGTTGCAGGCCTCCAGGCCTTGCGCCAGGGCGCCGATCTTGTGGATCGAGCCGACCTGGCCTTCAAGCGACACCGCGCCGTCGGCGTGCACCAGCGCCACCGCGCCGTCGGCGCGCACAAGAGCCTTGTGGCGCTTCTTGGCGTCGACCAGCTTGATGCCGGGGCTCACCAGCCCGCGCTCGATCAGGGCCGAGAACGGCACGCGCGGCGCCTCGCGCGCGGTCATGAAGGGCGCGATGGTCGGCGCCTCCAGCGGCTTGACCGCGGCGATGCGCTTCTCGGCGGCCTTGGCGTAAGACGGATCGCGCTCGCAGCCGACGAAACGGCGGCCGAGCTTCTTGGCCACCGCGCCGGTGGTGCCGGTGCCGCAGAACGGGTCGAGCACCAGATCGTCCGGCCGCGAGCTCGACAGGATGACGCGGGCCAAGAGCGCCTCCGGCTTCTGCGTCGGGTGCAGCTTCTTGCCGTCGCGGCCCTTGAGCCGCTCCGCCCCGGTGCACAGCGGCAGCGTCCAGTCGGAGCGCACCTGGATGTCCTCGTTGCCGGCTTTGAGGGTTTCGTAGTTGAAGGTGTAGCCCTTGGCGGCGGGATCGCGCGACGCCCAGATCAGCGTCTCGTGGGCGTTGGTGAATCTCCGGCCGCGGAAATTCGGCATCGGGTTTAACTTGCGCCAGATCACGTCGTTGAGGATCCAGAAGCCGAGATCCTGCATGATGGTGCCGACGCGGAAAATGTTGTGATAGGAGCCGATCACCCAGATGGTGGCGGCGGGCTTCATCACCCGCTTGCAGGCGGCGAGCCACGCCCTGGTGAAGTCGTCATAGGCCTTGAAGCTCGCGAACTTGTCCCAGTCGTCGTCGACCGCGTCGACGCGCGAATCGTCGGGACGCTTCAGGTCGCTGGCGAGCTGGAGATTATAGGGCGGATCGGCAAAGACGAGGTCGACGGAGTCTGCCGGCAGCTTGGCCATCTCGGCGGCGCAGTCGCCGACCAGGATGCGCGCCTTGGGGGATTCAGAAACTCCACGGGGCGCCCGTGAGGGCGCCCCGCGACGCGACACAACCATGACTCAGAACTCTGACTCAGGGACGACGCGGTCGGCGACGCGGGACCTACAACCGACAGGCCTGCATCATGGCGGCTCAAGGTAAAAAACGGGTTAGCGCGGACCCTGCGCGACTAGGCAAAAAATGCCTAAGCGCGCGGCGTTTGGCGCATGCGACGCGCCGGCATTGGACTTCGCGCCGCGGACTGGCATGATTTGGCACAGCTGGCCGGGAGACTTTGCAGCATGCGTTGGGACGATTTTCGCCGCAGCGACAATATCGAGGACGATCGCGACGGCGGCGGCTTTGGCGGCGGCGGTATCGGTATCCCGGTCGGCACCGGCGGGCTCGGCATCGGCACCGTGGTGGTGCTCACGCTCATCGGTTACGCGCTCGGCATCGATCCGAGCGTGCTCATCGGCGGCGCCGAGATGGTGAGCCGGGGCGGCGGCTCCTATCAAGAGCCCTATCGCGCGCCCAACCGCCGCAGCGGCGCGCCGCGCGACAGCACGGGGCAGTTCGTCGCCGCCGTGCTCGGCAACACCGAGGACGTCTGGAGCGAAATTTTCCGCGCCAGCGGACGCCAGTACCGGCCGGCGCCGCTGCGGCTCTATCGCGGCGGCGAGCAGGGCGGCTGCGGCTTCGCCAGCGCCGCGATGGGCCCGTTCTACTGTCCGCGCGACAAGCGCATCTATCTCGACACTTCGTTCTTCCGCGACATCCAGGTGCGCTTCCGCGGTTGCAGCGGCAAGGCCTGCGAGTTCGCCGAAGCCTATGTGATCGCGCACGAGGTCGGCCATCACGTGCAGGATCTGCTCGGCACCCTGCCCAGGGCGCAGGCCGCGCAGCAGGCGGCGGGCAGCAAGATCGCCGCCAACCGCATCCAGGTGCGCGTCGAATTGCAGGCCGACTGTCTCGCCGGCGTCTGGGCCTATCACTCCGATCAGCGCTGGAAATCGATCGAGCCGGGCGACGTGCAGGCCGCGTTGCAGACCGCCTCCGCGATCGGCGACGACCGTTTGCAGAAGCAGTCGCAGGGCTACGTGGTGCCGGACGCCTTCACCCACGGCTCATCCGAGCAGCGCCAGCGCTGGTTCACCAGGGGACTGAAAGAGGGCAAGATATCGTCCTGCGACACCTTCGCGGCGGCGCAGCTGTAATCTAGTCGTCATTCCGGGACGGCGCGAAAGCGCCGGACCCGGAATCCAGATGCAGAGACTGAGCTTGTGTCTGGATTCCGGGTTCGCTCGCTTCGCTCGCGCCCCGGAATGACATAGGATGAATGCATGCCCGGCATCGACCAGACCCGACAATTCGTGCCGCTGAAAATTGCGGTGCTCACCGTGTCCGACACGCGCGAGACCGCCGACGACAAATCGGGCGCGACGCTGATCGAGCGCATCCGCTCAGCCGGGCACGTCCTGGCCGAACGCGCCATCGTCAAGGACGACGTCAAGGCGATCCGCCAGCGCGTCAAGGCCTGGATCGCCGACAAGTTCATCGACGTCGTCATCACCACCGGCGGCACCGGCTTCACCGGGCGCGACGTGACGCCGGAAGCGGTCGAGCCGCTGTTCGAGAAGAAGATGGACGGCTTTGCCACCATGTTCCTGCTGGTGAGCGAGAAGAAGATCGGCACGTCGGCGATCCAGACGCGCGCCACCGCCGGCGTCGCCAATGCGACATACATCTTCTGCCTGCCCGGCTCGCCGGGCGCCTGCAAGGACGCCTGGGACGAGATCCTGGTGCACCAGCTCGATTACCGTTACCGGCCCTGCAATTTCGTGGAAATTCTGCCGCGGCTCGACGAGCATCTGCGGCGGCCCAAGGCCAAGGGCGCGACCGCCTAGCTTTCCCGCTGCGCTGCAAAACGGTAGGCTGGCCGAAACATCCCGTGGGGGGAGTCATTTCGGTGCAGGACCAGCCGCGCCCGGCCGATCAGTCGCTCGCCGAACTGAAAACGGCGCTGGCGCAGCGTGAGCGCGAGCTCGACGAGGCGCGCGCCCACCAGGCGGCGACCGCCGCGGTGCTCAAGGCCATCACCGGCTCGCGCTTCGATCTGGCGGCCGTTCTCGACAAGCTGATCGACTCGGCCTGCCGGCTGTGTGAAGCGGAAATCGGCACCATCCGCTACGAAGACGGCGCCGGCTACCGCCTGGCCGCGACCTTCGGCTGCCGTCCGGAGTGGCGCGAACACTTTGCCGGCTATTCGGCAAAACCGGATCGCACGTCGGTCTTTGGGCAAACCATTCTCAAAGGCGGCACGATTCATATCCCGGACGTGCTCGAGGATCGGGACTATGCGCGGCCGGTGGCGCAGAAGCTGATGGGTCTGCGCGCGGCGCTTGGGGTGCCGCTGATGCGGGATGGCCGGGTGTTCGGAGTCGTCAACCTGTTCCGCACCACGCCGCGGCCGTTCACCGACCGGCAAATCGAGTTGGCCGAGACGTTTTCGACACAGGCGGTGATCGCCATCGAGAACGCGCGGCTGTTCGAGGCCGAAGAGCAGCGCTCGGCCGAGCTTGCCGAGTCGCTGGCGCAGCAGACCGCGACCTCCGAGGTGCTCAAGATTATATCGACCACGCCCGGCGAAGTGACCGGGGTCTTCGACGCCATTTTGCTCAATGCCCTGCGGCTGTGCGAGGCCAGCTTTGGCCTGATACATCTTTGCGAGGGAAAAAATTTTCGCCCCGTCGCCATCCACAATATCCCGCCGGCGCTTGCCGCCTGGCAGGGCAAGGCATTCGAGCCGGCGCCGGAAGATCCGCTCGGCCGGGTATTCGCGACCAAGCAGAAAATCCACATCGCCGATGTGCGCGCCGAGCAAGCCTACCAGATGCGCTCCGCTCCGTTCGTCGCGCTGGTCGAAGGCGGCGGCGCCAGGACCTTGCTGCTGGTACCGCTGATCAAGGACGGCGGGCTGATCGGCACCATCGGCATTTACCGGCAAGAGGTCCGCGAATTTAGCGCCAAACACATCGCGTTGGTGGAAAGCTTCGCCGCCCAGGCCGTCATCGCCATCGAGAACGCGCGGCTCTTGAGCGAATTGCGCGAGACGCTGGAGCGCCAGACCGCGACATCGGAAGTCCTCAAAGTCATCGCCGGTTCGCCGGCCGACGCGCAGCCGGTATTCGATGCCATCGCGCAGAGCGCGGCGCGCCTGTTCGGCGGCCAATCGGCGACGGTGACGCGCGTCGTCGGCGATGAGATTCATCTTGCCGCGCTCACGGCGGGCAGTGCGGAAGGCATCGAGGCGGTCCGCAGCTCCTTTCCTTCGCCGCTCGCCTCGCAAGGCATCCACAGCCGCGTGGCGCACAGCGGCCAGCCCGCTTTTCGCTACGATATCGAAAGCGAGCCCGACGTTTCGCAGGCGATAAAAGACCTCGCCCGCGCGCGCGGCTATCGCAGCATTCTGGTCGTGCCGATGCTGCGGGACGGCGCGGCCATCGGCACCATCGGGGTGACGCTGCGCGAGGCGACGCATTTCACCGCCGACCAGATCGATTTGCTGACGACCTTCGCCGACCAGGCGGTCATCGCCATCGAGAATGCGCGGCTGCTCTCCGAGCTGCGCGAGGCGCTCGAGCAGCAGACCGCGACGTCCGAAGTTCTGGAGGTCATTTCCAGTTCGCCCGGCGACCTTGCGCCGGTGTTTGAAGCCATGCTCGCCAACGCGGTGCGGATTTGCGACGCGAAGTTTGGCACCCTCTTTCTCCACGACAACGAAACGTTCAACGCCGTCGCGGCGTTCGGCGCGCCACCCGCTCTCGCCGAGTTTCACAGCCAACGCGGCTGGTTCAAGCCGGCGGCCGGCACCGGGCTCGATGGCGTGTTGCGGACAAGAGACGTGGCTCGCATCGCCGATGAGGCGGCCGAAGAGACGCCGAGCATCTCGGCGCGGCTCGGCGGCGCGCGGTCTCTTATCGTCGTGCCGATGCTGAAAGAGAATGCGCTGGCCGGCGCGATCACCGTTTATCGCCAGGAGGTCCGGCCTTTTACCGAAAAACAGATCGCGCTGGTCGCAAGCTTCGCCAGCCAGGCCGTCATCGCCATCGAGAATGCGCGGCTGCTC
>DASRGB010000078.1:0-24648 GCA_035651255.1 Pseudolabrys sp. | reverse complement strand
TCCGGAATTGTCTGGCTCGCCTCCTACCCCAAGTCGGGAAACACCTGGACCCGCGTTTTCCTGCACAACCTGTTCAAGGCGGTGTTCGGCGAAACGGATAGCCAACACATCAATGCGATCGGCCGCTTCACTGGCGGCGTTGGCGGTAAAGATCTTTATGCGAGCGTCTTGGGCTTCGAGCCGACCAACGAGCATCGCGACGAAATTGCCGCGGTGAGGCACGAAGTCCAACGCCGGGCGGCGGACTATTACGACGGGCTGCTGTTCATCAAGACGCATCAAGCCTTGGTCATCGACCGCGGCACGACCACAATCAACTTCGAAGTGACCGCGGGAGCGATCTATATCGTCCGCAATCCACTGGATGTCGCGATTTCCTATGCTCACCATAATGGCGTAACGATTGACAAGACCATTGAAATTATGGGCACGCCGAACGCGGAGCTGCCTGTCTCGGACAAGCACGTGAACGAAATCTATGGCACCTGGAGCCAGCACGTGTTGAGCTGGACGCGCAAGCCGCATCGGGCGATCTACGTCATGCGCTATGAAGACATGCTCGCCGAGCCGGAAAAAACGTTCGGCGGGCTTGCCCGTCATCTCCTGTTTGCGCCCACCGAACAACAACTTGCCGCCGCCATTCAGGCCTCGTCGTTCGAGGAGCTTCGCGCGCAAGAAGACAAGGAAGGCTTCAGCGAGAAATCCAAAAAGGCCGAGCGTTTCTTCCGCGAAGGCCGCGCGGGTCAGTGGAAGGATGTGCTGACGCGACAGCAGATCGATCGCATCGTGAAGGATCACGGCGAGCAGATGCAGAGATTTGGCTATTTGCCATTGTGAGGGCCGGAAGTTCGCGGTGCGAGACGCGCGCCCTTCTCACGGTCATCCAAGCGTGCGCTGCAAACGAAAACGCCGGCGAGCGGCTCGCCGGCGTTGGTCGTTTCCCGGGGGGCGCGCTGCTAGCGCACGCGCCTGTTGTCGGTCCGCCCGACATAGCCGCGCGGGCGATACACCGGCTGGGCCTGCCCGCCGAACAGGAAGTCGAAGAAGCTGCCGCCGCCGCGGTAGCCGTAGCTCTGGCCGTCGAGGCCGGCATAGGTGCCGCTCGGCAGCTTGACCGGCCGCGAGGACGCATCGGGTGCGCGCTCGATGGCGATGTCGGCCACGCGCTTCTCGCCCGGGTTCTTCAGGATGGCGATCATCTTGGCGTCGCGGCCGTAGACGTCGTCGCGCAGCTGCAGCTTGCCCTCGTCGTCGACGAAGGCGGTCTGGTAGGTCAGGTGCACCGGGATCGGCTTGGCGAAATTGATGTTGATCTCGTTGCCGCCGAACATGCTCTCGAACTTGGCCGGCGTGTAATGCGCCTCCGGGTCCTCGATCGACATCAGCTTGGTGCCGTATTCGAGCGGGTTCTCGACGCGCATGCAGCCGTGGCTGAAGGCGCGCTTGTCGCGCTTGAACAGGTACTTGTCCGGCGTGTCGTGCTGATAGACCAGGAACTTGTTGGGGAAGTTGAAGCGGATGCGGCCGAGCGCGTTGGCCGCGCCCGGCGGCTGATAGACGTGCACGGTGCCGTCGGGGTCCTGGTAGATCTTCAGGCCGATGCGGTCGAGCGCATTGGGATCCTGTTGCAGGGCCGGCAGATATTCGTTCTCGATGATCGAGGGCGGCACGTTCCAGGTCGGATTGACGGTGATGAACTTCATCTCCGCGCTGGTCATCGGCGTCATCTTGGACGGCTGGCCGACCACGATCTTGGTCTTCCAGTACTGCTCGCCGTGGTGATAGAGGGTCAGCGTGTAATCCGGCACGTTGACGACGACATAGGTATTGCTGGCATTGCCCAGCGTCCGCGGCAGCCAGCGCCAGCGCTCCATGTTGACGATGACGGTGTCGACCGGATTGGCGGCGACGCGCCGTTCGGTCTTGACGCCGTTGAGCGCGCGCACCGTGTTCGGGCCGGCATTGCCGTCGACGTCGAGATCCTGTTCGGTCTGGAAGGTCTTGACCGCCTCGACCACCGCCTCGTCATAGAGCGGGTTGTTCTTGTCGCCGGCGATGTTGAGGCGCTGGCGCAGCGCGATGACGCGCTTGTCCTTCATGCCCGGGCGCAGGATGCCGCCTTCCGGCACGCGCACATTGGCGCCCGGATTGACGTCGGCGTCCTTCTTCTCCGGCTTGGCAAGCTGTCCGCCATTGGCGCGCAGCTCGGCGAGCGCCTTCTTGAGCGCCTTGAAGCCCTGCTGCGGCGGATTGTAGCTGTCGAGCTGGGCGGCGACGTCGCTCGCCTCGGCGAGCTTGGCGAGCACGTCGGCCGGATTCGGCGCCTCCAGACTGAAGGCGATGTCCGAGGCGACGCGGCTGAAATGGATGCGGCCGATCTGCGCGTTGCGCGCATAGGTCAGCACCGAATTGGTGAACTTGAGCTCGGCCGCCGCGAGATCCTCGGGCGTGGTCGCGGCTGCAAAATCCGGAACCGGGTAGTCCTGCGCGTCGAGGCCGACCGTCTCGACCTGGCCGAGATAGGCGGCGGCCGCTTTCTCGCGGGCGCCGGCCTTGCCGTCGGCAAGCCAGAGCGGCTTGTAATCGCGCGCCTTGTAGAACTGCTCGACGCCGGCGCGGTCGTCGCGGCGGGCGATCAGCCGGTCGAGCTTCTTGCCGGTGATCAGGTCGCGCAGTTGGTCGGCCACCTGGGTGTCGGCGTTTGCCGGCGCGGCCGGTGCCGACGCGGCTTTGGCCGGCTCGGACACGGGCGCCGCCGTCTCCTGCTTGGGCTCGTCCTTTGCCGCCGCCGGCGCAGTCTGGCTCGGCGTCTGGGCGTCCTGTTTTACCGTCGCGGCAGCGTCGCTGTCGTGCGGCGCGGCTGCCTGCACCCCGTCGTTGGATTGCTGCGCAAAACCCGCGTGACTGGACAGCGCCAGCACAAGACCGAAGGCCGTGGAGGCCAGCAGGTGCTCAAATCGACACGATTTCACGAATGAACTCCCAGAGAATGGCCCCTCGGGCCCGCGTTTTGTGCCAGCATATTATCTGATGCACATGGTTTCGTTACGGTTTTCCCAACATGACAGGCATCTCGACCTGGCACTGTTGCTATTTTGCACTGCCGCGAAGAGGGCCTATTTGCCGGCAGTTCTTGGCCCCTATGCGGCCAAGCTTATAGCAACTGCCGGCCGGAGGGGTGGTTCCTACACAGGTTTCCCGCAACTTTTATTGCAGCCCCGCAACAAGGCTGGATTGCCGCCCCCAGCCGCATGGGGGAGGATTGCTGATGAATCCGGCCGTCCGCATCGCCCTTGCCACGGTCCTTGCGCTCGCCGTCCGCGGCGACGCGCTGGCTGCCGACGGCCCGCCGGCCGGTAGCGAGGCTGCCGCCAGGCTCAAGCCGATCGCGGCCCCGGCCCAGCCGGCGGCGCCGGACGCCCTGCCGCTCAGCAAGCTCAAGCTGCCGGCCGGTTTCCGCATCGAGCTTTACGCCGCAGGCATCCCCGACGCCCATTCGCTGCGCGTCGGCGCCAAAGGCACCGTATTCGTGGCGAGCCCGGCGAGCGGCAAGGTCTACGCCATCGACGCCCAGCGCGCGGTCAAGGTCGTCGCCTCCGGCCTGCACCGGCCGAACGGGCTTGCCTTGCGCGACGGCACGCTGTTCATCGCCGAAGTGTCGCGCATCGTCAAAATCGACAATGTCGAAGACGTGCTCGACAACCCGCCGGCGCCGCAGCCGGTCTATGAGGACCTGCCCAAGGACGAGGTGAACGGCCTGCGCTTCCTCGGCATCGGCCCCGACCGCAAGCTCTACGTCTCGATCGGTCAGCCCTGCAATAACTGCCTGCCGCCGCCGACCGCGGCGCAGATCCGCCGCATCGATCTCGAAGGCAACGTCGTTGAGGCGGTGGCGCTCGGCGTGCGCAACTCGCTCGGCTTCGACTGGTCGCCGCAGAGCCGGCAGCTCTACTTCACCGACAACGGCCGCGACTGGCTGTCGGAGGATGCGCCGAGCGACGAGCTCAACCGCGTCGCCAAGCCCGGCGAGAATTTCGGCGCGCCGTTCTGCTACCAGGGCAATCTGCCGGACACCGAATTCGGCTGGGGACATTCCTGCGACGAATTCACGCCGCCGCTCACCCTGCTCGGGCCGCACGTCGCCCCGCTCGGCATGCGCTTCTATACCGGGCGGATGTTTCCCGGCGATTATCGCGACGCCATCTTCATCGCCCGTCACGGCTCGTGGAACAGAACCAAGAAGCTCGGCGGCGACATCGTCCTTGTGCGCCTCGGCAAGAACGGCTCGGTGGCTTCGATGGAGCCTTTCCTCACCGGCTTCATCGCCGACAACAATTATCTGGGCCGCCCGGTCGACGTCGACGTGATGCGCGACGGCGCGCTGCTCGTCTCCGACGATTGGAACGGCGCGGTCTATCGCGTCAGCTACGGCCGCGAGCAGGCGCGCGAGCCGTTGCGCGAGCGGCGCGGCGGCCGCTTCTTCGACCGCTGAAAAAAACCGGGCCCCGCGAAGGGGCCCGGTTCAGTTTGCCGGCGTGGGGGGCCGGCAACATTCCAGAGGGGAACATGCTGCCCGCCGGGTTACTCTGGGAGGATACGCGTCCGGCGAAACAGCGTGCGTGCACTATGCGGCCGGCCGCGGTGGGCGAGCAACGCCCTGCGCCGCATGTCTGCCATGCCGATTTGCGTCGCACCGCAACATTTCGCCGCAGGGTTTTGCCGTCGCGAAAATTTTTCCCGCCGCGGCTCGTCTGTGGATAGCGGCTTCTAGAAATGCCAGCGCTGCGCGTTGGCCACAAGAAAATCGCGGAACACCTGGATACGCGCCACCGACTTGAGTTCTTCCGGGTAGACAAAATAGGCGTCGAGCGCCAGCGTCTCCCCCTCGCCGAAAAGCTGCACCAGGCCGCCGTTTTCCTCGACCAGATAGTCCGGCAGCATCGCGATGCCGAGGCCGCGCTGGCAGGCGCGCAGGACGCCGAGAACGTTGTTGATGGTGACGCAGGGCGTGCGCGGCTCCTTGCCGCCGCGGGCGACTTCCAGCAGCCAGCGCCGGTTGGCGAAATGCGCGGGCACCGTCCCGCTCAGCAGGATAATGCGGTGCTTGTCGAGCTCCTCGTGCGTGCGCGGCGTGCCGAAGCGCTTGAGATAGTCGGGCGAGGCATAGGCGTGGAAGTGCACCGAGAACAGCTTGCGCTGGATCAGATCCGGCTGCGTCGGCTGGCGCAGGCGGACGGCGACGTCGGCCTCGCGCATGGCGAGATCGAGCTCCTCGTCGCTGGTGATCAGCGTGACGCGGATGTCGGGATAGAGGTCGATGAACTCGCCGAGCCGCGGCAGCAGCCAGTGGATGCCGATGCCGGGGGTGGTCGACACCTTCAGTTCGCCGTTCGGCCGCTCGCGGCTGTCGGTGAGCTTGGTGCGCGCCGCCTCGAGCTTCATGAACACTTCGTGCGCGGTGCGATAGAGCAGTTCACCCTGCTCGGTGAGGATGAGGCCGCGGGCGTGGCGGTGGAACAGCGAGACGCTGAGTTCGGATTCCAGCGCCGAAACCTGGCGCGACACCGCCGACTGCGACAGGCCGAGCCGCTCGCCGGCATGGGTGAACGAGCCCGCTTCCGCCGCGGCGTGGAAGACCTTGAGCTTGTCCCAGTCCATCGTGCCCTGGGTGCCGGCCATGCTCATTCTGCTGCCGCCTTCTGGTGTTCCTGCGCCGCCAGGAATTTCTCGGCCTCGAGCGCGGCCATGCAGCCTTGTCCGGCCGCGGTCACCGCCTGGCGATAGATGTCGTCGGTGACGTCGCCGGCGGCGAACACGCCCGGCACCGAGGTCGCGGTCGAATGGCCGGCGGTGACGATGTAGCCGGAGGGCTTCATCTGCAGCTGGCCCTTGAACAGTTCGGAAGCCGGCTGGTGGCCGATGGCGATGAAGACGCCGTCGACCCCGCGCTCGGTGACCGCGCCGGTCTTGACGTTCTTGAGCTTGACGCTGGCGACCTTGAGCGGATTGTCGCTGCCGAGCACGTCCTCGAGCACGCTGTCCCAGATCACCTCGATCTTGGGGTGCTTGAACAGGCGGTCCTGCAGGATCTTCTCGGCGCGGAACGAATCGCGGCGGTGCACGACCGTCACCTTGGAGGCGAAATTGGTGAGGAACAGCGCCTCCTCGACCGCGGTATTGCCGCCGCCGATCACCACGACGTCCTTGTTGCGGTAGAAGAAGCCGTCGCAGGTGGCGCAGGCCGACACGCCATAGCCCTTGAACTTCTGCTCCGACGGCAGATCGAGCCAGCGCGCCTGCGCGCCGGTGGCGATGATCAGCGCGTCGGCAAGATAGACGTCGCCGGAGTCGCAGCTCAGGCGGAACGGCCGTTGCGAAAGCTCGACCTTGGTCACCGTGTCGGTGACGATCCTGGTGCCGACGTGGCTCGCCTGCGCCTGCATCTGCTCCATCAGCCAGGGCCCCTGGATGACGTCGGCAAAGCCCGGATAGTTCTCGACGTCGGTGGTGATGGTGAGCTGGCCGCCCGGCTGGATGCCCTGGATCAGCACCGGCTCCAGCATGGCACGCGCGGCATAGATGGCGGCGGTGTAGCCGGCCGGCCCCGACCCGATAATCACGACCTTGGCGTGGCTGGTCTTGGACATTCAGTAACCGCCCCCTGGCGGCCCGGCGCAAAGCCGTGGCGAAGGCCGGGCGAGACCGGCTCTTTTTGCATGCACGATCTAGGGACTTCGGCCGAGCTATGCAAGATACGCAACCCCCAAAGCCACAGGGTTCAATCCAGCCCGGTATCACGATCCGCTGATCGCGCAATAATGTTTCGCGAAACTTTGTTTCGCGGTATGGATTTTCCGCCGGCCTTTCCGGCAGGGAGACCCCCGGTGCCCGCCCGCCTCGACGCCATCGACCGCAAGATCCTCAAGGAACTCCAGGACGACGGCCGCATCACCAATGTCGAACTGGCGAGCCGGGTCGGCATTTCGGCGCCGCCCTGTTTGCGCCGCGTGCGCGCGCTCGAGGAGGCGGGCTACATCAAAGGCTACCGCGCGCTGCTCGACGAGAAGAAGCTCGGCTACGAGGTCACCGTCTTCGCCATGGTGCACCTGGCGAGCCAGGCCGAGGCCGATCTCGTCGGCTTTGAGAATTTCGTGCGCGCCGAGCCTTTGGTGCGCGAATGCTGGATGCTGTCGGGCGAGATCGATTTCGTCCTCAAGTGCGTGGCGCCCGACCTCAAGACCTTCCAGGCCTTCGTCGAGCGCCTGACCGCGGCGCCGAATGTGCGCAACGTCAAGACCTCGCTGACGCTGCGCAACTCCAAGGACGCGGCCATGGTGCCGATGGACAAGTAGGCCCGCCATGCCGGAGCGCGCCTTCATCGGTTCGGGCGCGGGCTTTGCCGGCGACCGCAGCGATGCCGCCGTCGCCGTTGTCGAGGCGCTCGCCCGGGCCGACGGCCCGCGCTTCCTGATGTACGAGACGCTCGCCGAGCGCACGCTGGCGCTGTGCCAGATCGAACGCCGCAAGGATGCGGCACGCGGCTACAGCCCGGCGATGGAGCGCATGCTGGCGCCGGTGCTGGCGCGCTGCCTCGGCTGCGGCATCAGGATCGTCGGCAATTTCGGCGCGGCCAATCCGATGGCCGCGGCGCGGCGCATCGCCGCTCTGGCGCGCGCGCTCGGCGCCCCGGCGCCGCGCATCGCCGTGGTCGAGGGCGACGACCTGACCGGCGCGCTGACGCCCGCGGAATTCGCCGCGCGCGAGATCGACGGCGCGCTGCTCGCCGGCCGCCAGGACATCATTTCCGCCAATCTCTATCTCGGCGCGGCGCCGATCGCGCAGGCGCTCGACCGCGGCGCCGACATCGTCGTCACCGGCCGCGTCGCCGACTCGGCGCTGGCGCTCGGGCCGCTGCTGCACGCCTTGCGCTGGCGGCTCGACGACTGGGACCGGCTCGCCGCCGGCACCATGGCCGGCCATCTGCTCGAATGCGGCGCGCAGCTGACCGGCGGCTATTTCGCCGATCCCGGCTTCAAGGACGTGCCCGGCCTCGCCGAGGTCGGCTATCCGATCGCCGAAGTCGAGGCCGACGGCAGCATGGTCGTCACCAAGCCGCCCGGCAGCGGCGGCGTGGTCGACCGCCTCACCGTCACCGAGCAGTTGCTGTACGAGATCCACGACCCGGCCGCCTATCTGGCGCCGGACGTGGTGCTCGATCTGACCGGCGTCGACGTCACCGAGATCGGCCGGGACCGCGTGCGCCTCACCGGCGCGCGCGGCAAGCCGGCGCCGGAGACGCTGAAGGCCACGGTCTGCGTCGACGGCGGCCTGCTCGGCGAAGCCGAAATCTCCTATGCCGGGCCGAACGCCGCGGCGCGCGCGCAACTTGCCGCCGCCATCGTCCGCGAGCGCATGCGCAAGCGCGCGCCGCAATTGACCATCCGCACCGATGCCATCGGCGCCGTCAGTGTCTTCGGTGCCGGCGACAATACGCTCGCGCTGCCTCGCGGCGCGTCGGACGACATCCGCCTGCGCTTTGCCGCGCAATCGCGCGACGCCGCGCAGGTCAGCCTGCTGCTCGACGAGGTCGAGGCGCTGTACTGCGCCGGGCCGGCCGGCGGCGCCGGGGTGCGGCGGCACCTGACGCCGCGGCTCGCCAGCGCCTCCTGCCTGATCGAGCGCCGCTATGCGCGGCCGCGCGTCACCCTGCTCGAGGAGGGCGCGTGATGCCGGTGCCGCTGCACGACATCGCCAATGCCCGCGCCGGCGACAAAGGCAACCGGCTCAATATCGCGCTGGTATGCCGCGATCCCAAGCACTATGCCGCGATCGCTTCGCAGGTGACGGCCGAGCGCGTCGCGCAGGCCTTCGCCGCGCGGCAGCCGACGCGCGTGACGCGCTACGATCTGCCGAAGCTCGCGGCGTTCAACTTCGTGCTCGACGACGTGCTCGAAGGCGGCGTCAATGCGAGCCTCGGCCTCGACGGCCACGGCAAGTCGCTGTCGTTTCTGCTGCTCACCATCACCGTCGACCTCTACCCGGACAACCGGTGAGGGCGGCCCACGCCGCGCGCGGGCGGCGTGGGCGCTTGCCGTCAGGCCTCGGCGGTGGTCGGGTCGATGATGGTGCGCACGCGCGAGATCACGTTGGCGGGGAAGCCGCCTTTCTGCGCGTGCTCGCGCACGGTGTCGGCATCGGGCGCGTTGTAGACGCAGTAGATCTTGTCGTCGGTGACGTAGCTCTGCACCCACTGGATCTTCGGGCCCATGCTGTTGAGCACGCTGCACGACTTCTGCGAGATCGCCTGCAGCTCCTGCTTGGGCAGTTTTCCGGCGCCCTTGATTTCGCGTTCGATCACAAACTTCGGCATCGCATTCTCCTTTTTTTGCTTTGAGCGGGCATGCCGGCGGCACGCCGCGTGGCAGGAACACTGCGGTGCTCTGAACAATCTGTAGTGAGGCCAAAGTCCCGAAGCGGCCAATTGCATAGCTGCAATGCCCAGGGACTAATGTCCCGTATCAGGGCGCCGGCGTCACCTTGCTGGCGCCGAGTCCGGCCTCGCGCGCCCGCACGATCGCCTGATAGCGGTGCTCGGCGCCGATCTTGTCGAGCACGCGGGTGATGTGATTGCGCACGGTCTTCTCCGACATGCCGAGCGCGGCCGCGATTTCGCCATTGTCGAGCCCCTGGGCGACCGCCTCCAGCACGTCGCGCTCGCGCCCGGTGAGATCGTCCAGCGGCAGGCTATGGCGCGGGGCGCCGGCCTCGATCGGTTGTTTCAGGAAGCCGTCGATCGCGGCGACGATCTGCGGCCAGGCCGGCTCCTCGGCGAGCGGCATGTGGTTCTCGCCGTCGATCTGCACGAAACGGCAGCCCGGGATCAGCGCCGCCAGGGCGCGGCCGTCCTCGAGCGGCACCGCGGTGTCGCGCGCGACGTGCAGCGCCAGCGCCGGGCACCTGATCTTGCGCGCCGAGGCGCGGACGTCGGTCTGCCAGCCGATCTGCAGCAGCCGCGCCGCGGTCTGCGCCGAGGTGGAGAGCGCCTGCTGCTCGGACCATGAGCGCATATGGTCGAGCGTGCCGCCGGGCTGGAAGTAGGCGCCCCAGATCTGGCCGAGCACGTGGTTCTGCTGGCCCCAGCCGAGCCGCACCATGTCGAGCAGCACGCGCGCCTGCTCGGCCTCCAGCGGTTTTTCGCCGCGCAGGCGGCCGAGCGCATAGGCGCCGTAGAGCACGAGCCGGCGCACGCGATCGGGGTGGCGCGCGGCGTATTCGACGCCGATCGGGCCGCCCCAGCAGGTCGCGACGATGTCGAACTGCCGGAAGCCCGCGGCGTCGACCACCGCTTCGATGTCCCTGATCCAGCCCTCGAAGGAAAAATCGGCGACGTCGCGGTCCGACAGGCCGCAGCCGCGCGAGTCGTAGCGCAGCAGGGTGTAGTTGCGCGACAGCGTCTCGAGCCAGGGCTGCCACGCCAGGCTCTTCCACTGGTGTTCGAGATGCGACAGCCAGGTCGCCGGCATGACGAGCGGCGGGCCCTGTCCGCTCACCGCATAGGCGAGCTTGACGTGGTCGGACGTCGTACAGAAGCGGATGTCTTGCTTCATATCGCTCGAGGCAGATCCCCTCCGCCGGTTCGCGACTACCGCCACTCCACTTTCTTGACTTCGTAGGCCTTGGCGCCGCCAGGCGTATTGACCTCGACCGAAGTGCCCTTGGTCTTGCCGATCAGCGCCTTGGCGAGCGGCGAGGTGATCGAAATGCGGCCTTTCTTGGCGTCCGCTTCCGGCTCGCCGACGATCTGCCACACCTTCTTCTCGTCGGTGTCCTCGTCGACCAGCGTCACGGTGGCACCGAAGGTGATGGTGTCGCCGGACAGCTTGGAGACGTCGATCACGTCGGCGCGCGCCAGCTTGTCCTCGAGCTCGGCGATAGCGCCTTCGTTGAGCGACTGCTGCTCCTTGGCGGCGTGGTACTCGGCGTTCTCCGACAGGTCGCCGTGGGTGCGCGCATCGGTGATCTGCTGGATGATGCGCGGCCGCTCCACCTGCTGACGGTGCTTGAGTTCGGCTTCGAGCGCGGCATAGCCGGCTGCCGTCATCGGGATCTTGTCCATCGTCTCATCTCCTCCTGGCGGGCGCCGAAGCGAATCCGATTGGCGCCGCCAAGCCCCTTCCCAGTCTCGTACCTTCGACTCGTAATTCGACTCCGGCCACGGACTTGTCCGCGAAAACCGGAGTCACGACGAGGGCCGGTCAAAAAAACCCTGACCGCGGGAGGGCTCACCTGCGCCGCGACCTGGGACTTCCCGGCCTAACTCGCGCCGCCGCTTTGGGTTCGGGCCGCCTTCAGGCCCTGCTACCGTAGTAGCTCTGCAGCGCGCGCACCTCGAGGTCGCCCCCGAGATAGGCCTTGATGCCCTGCGCCGCGGCGACGGCACCTGAAAGAGTGGTGTAGTACGGCACTTTATGCAAGAGGGCGGCGTGCCGGAGCGAGCGGCTGTCGGCCAGGGCGGTGGCCCCCTCGGTGGTGTTGAAAACAAGCTGAACACCGCCGTTTTTGATGACATCGACGACGTTTGGCCGGCCTTCCAGCACCTTGTTGATCTTGGCCACCTCGACCCCGTGCGCCGCCAGGTAGCGCTGGGTTCCCGAGGTCGCCACGCACTTGAAGCCGAGCGAGGTCAGGAGCTTCACCGAGGGCAGGATGCGCGGCTTGTCCTCGTCCTTGACCGAGACGAAGACCGTGCCCTTGCGCGGCAGGTTGGTGCCGCCGCCGATCTGGCTCTTGGCGAAGGCGATCTCGAAGGAGGCGTCGATGCCCATTACCTCGCCGGTCGACTTCATCTCCGGCCCCAGCACGGTGTCGACGCCCGGGAAGCGGGCGAAGGGGAACACCGCCTCCTTGACCGCGCGATGCCTGGGATGGGCGGTCTTGAGGCCGAAGGATGCGAGCTTCTCGCCGGCCATGATGCGGGCGGCGATCTTGGCGACCGGCAGGCCGATCACCTTGGCGACGAAAGGCACCGTGCGCGAGGCGCGCGGATTGACCTCCAGCACGTAGATGTCGCCGTCCTTGATGGCGTACTGCACGTTCATCAGCCCGCCGACATTGAGCGCCAGCGCCAGCGCCTTGGTCTGGCGCTCGAGCTCGGCGATGATGTCGGCCGACAGCGAGTGCGGCGGCAGCGCGCAGGCCGAATCGCCGGAATGGATGCCGGCTTCCTCGATGTGCTCCATGATGCCGGCGATGAAGGTGTCCTTGCCGTCGGCCAGGCAATCGACGTCGACCTCGGTCGCATCCGACAGGTAGCGGTCGATCAGCAGCGGGCTGCGTTTGGAGATGACCAGTTCGCTCGGCCGGTCGAGGTCGCTCGCCAGCCGCGCCAGATAGCGGTCGAATTGCGCCGCGTCGCGCACGATCTCCATGGCGCGGCCGCCGAGCACATTGGACGGCCGGATGACGACCGGATAGCCGATCTCGTCGGCGATGGCGCGCGCGGCGCCGAGCGAGGTGGCGATGCCGTTCTTCGGCTGCCGCAGCTTGAGCTTGTCGAGCAGCTTCTTGAAGCGGTCGCGGTCCTCGGCGAGATCGATCATGTCGGGCGAGGTGCCGAGGATCGGCACCCTGGCCTTTTCCAGCGGCTCGGCGAGCTTGAGCGGGGTCTGGCCGCCGAATTGCACGATGACGCCGTGCAGCGTGCCGTTCGATCGCTCGGTGTCGATGATCTCCAGCACGTCTTCCGGTGTCAGCGGCTCGAAATACAGCCGGTCCGAGGTGTCGTAGTCGGTCGACACCGTTTCCGGATTGCAGTTGACCATGACGGTTTCATAGCCGGCGTCCTTGAGCGCGAAGGCGGCATGGCAGCAGCAATAGTCGAACTCGATGCCCTGGCCGATGCGGTTCGGCCCGCCGCCGAGGATGACGACCTTCTTCTTGTCGGACGGCGCGGCCTCGTCGGCGGCCTTGCCGTTAAACGGCGTCTCGTAGGTCGAATACATGTAGGCGGTCGGCGAGGCGAACTCGGCGGCGCAGGTGTCGATGCGCTTGAACACCGGGCGGATGCCGAGCTTTCGTCTCTTTTCCGTGACCGCCTCGGCATCGGTGCCGGTCAGTTTGCCGAGCCGCTTGTCGGAAAAGCCCATGGCCTTGAGCCGGCGGAACGGCGCGGCCGTCGTCGGCAGGCCCTTGGCCCTGATCTCGGCTTCGGCCTCCACCAGCCCGCGGATCTCGGCCAGGAACCAGGGATCGATGCGGCAGGCGTTGTGGATCAGTTCGTCGGAGGCGCCCAGCCGCATCGCCTGCGCCAGCTTGAGCAGGCGGTCCGGCGTCGGCGTGCCGAGCGCGGCGCGGATGGTGTTCTTGTTGTCGGGGTCGTCGATGCCCTTGGCCGGATCGAAGCCTTCGAGCACCACCTCGTCGAGCCCGGTGAGGCCGGTCTCCAGCGAGCGCAGCGCCTTCTGCAAGCTCTCCTGGAAGGTGCGGCCGATGGCCATGGCCTCGCCCACCGACTTCATCGAGGTGGTCAACACCGGCGAGGCGCCGGGAAACTTCTCGAAGGCGAAGCGCGGAATCTTGGTGACGACGTAGTCGATGGTCGGCTCGAACGAGGCGGGCGTGGCGCCGCCGGTGATGTCGTTGGCGATTTCGTCCAGCGTGTAGCCGACCGCGAGCTTGGCGGCGACCTTGGCGATCGGGAAGCCGGTCGCCTTGGAGGCCAAGGCGGACGAGCGCGACACCCGCGGGTTCATCTCGATGATCACCAGCCGGCCGTCGGCCGGGTTGACCGCGAACTGCACGTTGGAGCCGCCGGTCTCCACCCCGATCTCGCGCAGCACGCGGATCGAGGCGTCGCGCATGATCTGGTATTCCTTGTCGGTCAGCGTCAGCGCCGGCGCGATGGTGATGGAATCGCCGGTGTGCACGCCCATCGGGTCGACGTTCTCGATGGAGCAGATGATGATGCAGTTGTCCTTTTTGTCGCGCACCACCTCCATCTCGTATTCCTTCCAGCCGAGCACCGATTCCTCGATCAGCACTTCGTTGGTGGGGGAAGCGTCGATGCCGCGCTCGACGATGTCGATGAACTCGGCCTTGTTGTAGGCGATGCCGCCGCCGGTGCCGCCGAGCGTGAAGGAGGGGCGGATGATGGCCGGCAGGCCGATGTCGTCGAGCGCTTCCAGCGCCTGCGGCAGCGTCTTGATCTGGTGCGAGCGCGGCGTCTCCAGGCCGATCCTCGTCATGGCCTCGCGGAACAGCTCGCGGTCCTCGGCCTTGTCGATGGCCGCGGCGGTGGCGCCGATCATCGTGACGCCGAACTTCTCCAGCACGCCCATCTTATTGAGCGACAGCGCGGTGTTGAGCGCGGTCTGCCCGCCCATGGTCGGCAACAGCGCGTCGGGACGCTCCTTCTCGATGATCTTGGCGACAATCTCCGGCGTGATCGGCTCGATATAGGTGGCGTCGGCGAGATCGGGATCGGTCATGATCGTCGCCGGGTTCGAGTTGACCAGCACGATGCGGTAGCCCTCGGCTTTCAGCGCCTTGCAGGCTTGGGTGCCGGAATAGTCGAACTCGCAGGCCTGGCCGATGACGATGGGCCCGGCACCGATGATCAGGATCGAGGTGATGTCGGTTCGTTTCGGCATTCGGCGACGCCATCTTTCCTTCGTCGTTCCGGGACGCGCCGAAGGCGCGGGGGGCCCGGACTCCGGGGCCAAGCATCGGAGCGCCACCGGCTCGCACTGGATTCCGGGTTCGCTCGCTTCGCTCGCGCGCCCCCGGAATGACAAGCTATTCCAGGCACAAAAAAAGGGCGCGCTTGTCGCGCGTCCCGGGAGCTTGGCGCTAGGGCAAGGCCCCGCGCGCGAGGGCTGCTTAGACCAGAATCGGCGGGCAGGGAAGGGCGCTGCGGCGATATGCGGTGGACGGTCCGTCTCGCCCTGCGGGCTGCGGCGCGGCAGCCTTGGCTGGCGCGCCGAGCGGTCGCCAGCCGTCAGGCTGGCGAAGGCTGGAGGCCCGGCCTGGATTTGAACCAGGCTGGAAAACCTTGCAGGGTTTTCTGCGTAAACACTCCGCCACCGGGCCGCCGCAACCAATAGCGGACCGCGGCTTGCCGGCGGGTATACGCCTGCCGGTCACGCAATGTTGCGGTTAACGGCGCGTTACAGCGGCCGGGCAAGGAACGTCATGCGCTGCTGGTTATGGCCGATATTGCGCCTGGCGCGCTCGGCGCGGAACCCGGCGGCCTTGAGCTTCTGCAGCATGGCGGCCTCGTCGTAGTGCGACAGCCCCACGGTCTTTTTCAGCCGCAGATAGTCCGACACGACGATGCGCACGAGGCCGAAGGCGGCGGCCCAGAAGAAGCCGTTGGCGGCGGCAAAGCGCATGAGCGCCAGCGCTGCCGCCGGCGCCGCCCAGCGCGGCGGCACGACGTCGCCGATGATGACGAGGCCGTCCGGCGTGACGATGCGGCGGAACAGGCCGAGCAGCCGCGTCAGCTCTGCGGCGTCGAGATATTGCGCGACCGAGTGCATGACGACGAGATCGAAGGCGCGGTCGGGCAGCTCGCGCGCCTCCTCGGCCGAGATCACGGCGATCGTGGGGTGGCTGGCATAGCGCGCCGCAAGCGCGGCGCGCACATTGGGCGCGGCCTCGACCAGCACCAGGCCGCCGGCGGCCGCAGCCACCAGCTCGGCCGAGGTCGCCTCGCCGCAGCCATAGTCGATGACGCGCGCGCTCGGCGACGGCACGTAGGCGCGGATGTCCTGCGCGATCGTTCGGTAATGCACGTCGCGATGCCGCGCATTGACGTAGATCACCGAGTGCTTGAAGTCGTAGAAGTCGATCCAATTGGACATGCGGCGAACCGAATATATGTGTCGCCACCGGGCTTGTCCCGGTGGCCCCGCTTAGGGGAGCACCATGCCAGCCTTATCGAGATGGCCGGGACAAGCCCGGCCATGACAAGGTGAGAGGCTACGCGATCTTGCGCTTTTTTGCTTCTTTGGCCTGCCGCATCAATTCGGCGAAGCGGCGGAACAGATAGTGGCTGTCGCGCGGCCCCGGCGAGGCCTCCGGGTGGTACTGCACCGAGAACACCGGCTTGTCCGTGAGCGCCAGCCCGCAATTGGAGCCGTCGAACAGCGACACGTGCGTCTGCGTCACGGTCTTCGGCAGCGTCGTCTTGTCGACGGCGAAGCCGTGGTTCATCGAGGTGATCTCGACCTTGCCGGTGGTCAGATCCTTCACCGGGTGGTTGGCGCCGTGATGGCCCTGATGCATCTTCACGGTCTTGGCGCCGACGGCGATGCCCAGCATCTGATGGCCGAGGCAGATGCCGAAGGTCGGCAGCCCAACGTCGATCAGTTTCCGGATCACCGGCACGGCGTATTCGCCGGTCGCCGCCGGATCGCCCGGGCCGTTCGACAGGAACACGCCGTCGGGCTTCAGCGCCAGGATGTCCTCGGCCGAGGTCTTGGCCGGCACCACCGTCACCTTGCAGCCGGTGTCGGCGAGCAGCCGCAGGATGTTGCGCTTGATGCCGTAGTCGACGGCGACGACGTGGAATTCGCTGCTGGTCTGCCGGCCGTAGCCCTTGTCCCACTGCCACGGCGTCTCGTCCCAGGTGAAGCGCTGCGCGCTCGTCACCTTCGGCACCAGGTCCATGCCGACGAGGCCCGGCCAGTCGCGCGCTTGTTTCTTCAGCGCCGCGAGATCGAATTTGCCGTCGGGCGCGTGGGCAATGACGGCATTGGGCATGCCCTTCTGCCGGATCAGCGCGGTGAGCGCGCGGGTGTCGATGCCGGCCAGCCCGATGACGTCGCGCGCCTTGAGCCAGTCGTCGAGATGGCGCGTGGCGCGGTAGTTCGACGGCTGCGTGATCGGCGAATGCAAAATGACGCCGCAGGCGCCGGGCCGCGAGGCGAGGTTGACGCTCTCGATGTCCTCCTCGTTGGTGCCGACATTGCCGATGTGCGGGAAGGTGAAGGTGATGATCTGCCCGGCATAGGAGGGATCGGTGAGGATCTCCTCATAGCCGGTCATGGCGGTGTTGAAGCAGACCTCGCCGACCGCGTGCCCGGTGGCGCCGAAGCCGAAGCCTTCGAGCACGGTGCCGTCGGCCAGGACCAAAAGCGCCGTGGCCTTGGGTTCGTCCCAGCTTTGGTTATTTGCCCCGGTGGGTCTGGCCGCCGACTGGGTCATGGCCTCTTACTTGCGTATTATAGTGTGCGAAGCAAGAGGCCGCGCCAAACCGCCCCCAGGAGCGAGGGAACAGTTTATGCCCCGATTTCCGGCCCTGTCCGCCGCCTGCGCCGCCGCGCTGCTGCTCGCCGGCCCGGCGGCCGCACAGCAGAAGCCGGCAATCAAGCGCGTCACGCTGTCCGCGCTGACCGCGCAGGGCTTCGAGATCAAGGCGGCGCTGCGCGAGGCGGTGGTGCTGCAAAAGGGCGCCGAGGTCTATTGGTGCAATTTGCGGCTGGCCGACAGCAGCCCCTTGAGCTACCAGTCCGACTGCTTTGCCGTGCGATAACGAGAGAGGCTCCCCCGTGCTGCGCGACGACATCAACAAGGCCCTGACCGAGGCGATGAAGGCCAAGAACGAGCGCGCGGTGTCGACGCTGCGCATGGTCAATTCCACCCTCAAGAACGCCGATATCGAGGCGCGGGGGGCGGGCAAGCCGCCGCTCGGCGATGCCGAGGTGCTCGGCGTGCTGCAGAAGATGATCAAGCAGCGCCAGGAATCGGTCGAGCTCTACAAGAAGGGCAACCGCGCCGACCTGGTGAAGCAGGAGGAAGAGGAGATCGCCATCATCTCCGGCTACCTGCCGAAGCAGATGAGCGAGGCCGAGATGGCCTTGGCCATCGAGGCCGCCATCAAGGACACGGGCGCCGCCGGCATGAAGGACATGGGCAAGGTGATCGGTGCC
This sequence comes from Pseudolabrys sp., assembly GCA_035651255.1. Taxonomy (GTDB): domain Bacteria; phylum Pseudomonadota; class Alphaproteobacteria; order Rhizobiales; family Xanthobacteraceae; genus Pseudolabrys. The sequence goes on along the minus strand of DASRGB010000078.1, from coordinate 6,718 downwards.
TTGCGCGGCAAATATGCCGGGCAGATGGACATGGCGCGCGCGAGCGCGGCGGTGAAGGCGAAGCTGTCGGGCTAGCTCTGCGCGGCGTCGTCCGCGAAAGCGGACGGTGCAGTCATCACGGTGAGCGCGGTGATGACGGGATGCCCCGCTTGCGCGGGGCATGACGCCGTGAGATTTTGGCGCGGCACAGAAAAAACGCGGGGGAGGATATGATCCGTCTGCTGTCAGCCGCCGTCGCCATGCTGGCGCTCGCCGCCGCGCCGGCCCGCGCCGAGTATCCCGACCGCCCGATCAAGGTCATCACCACCTCGAGCGCCGGCGGCATCAGCGACATCTTCATGCGCGTGCTCGGCGAGGAGCTGCACAAGAGCCTCGGCCAGCCGTTCATCATCGAGAACAAGCCGGGCGCCGCCGGCAACATCGCCGCCCATGCCTGCCAGGACGCCAAGCCGGACGGCTACACGATCTGCATCATCAATGCCGATCCGATGATCTACAACCAGTACATCTTCAAGACGATGCCGTTCGATCCGGAAAAGGGCCTGACGCCGATCGTCAACCTGTTCCACCTGATCCAGATTCTGGTCGTCAACGCCGACCTCAAGGTCAAGTCGGTCGACGAACTGGTCGCCCTGTCGAAGGCCAAGCCCAAGACGCTCGCCTATCTCACCGCGTCGCTGCCGCTCGTCGTCTACATGGAGCGCCTCAACAAGGAGAAGGGCGCCGACTGGGTGCGGGTGCCGTTCAAGGGCGGCGGGGAAGCGACCAACGCCATCCTGTCCGGTTCGACGCCGATCGGCCTGATCGGGCTCGGCAACGTCATCGGCCACCTCAAGGCCGGCAAGATGACGGCGCTGGTGCTGGTCAACAATATCCGCACGCCGCTGCTGCCGGACGTGCCGACCTTCGACGACCTCGGCTACAAGGGCCCGCCGTCGCGCACCTGGTACGGCCTGTTCGCGCCCGCCGGCACGCCGAAGGAGATCGTCGACAAGCTCTACGCCGAGGTCGCCAAGGTGATGGGCGACAAGGACTTCGTCGACAAATTCATCATCAGCCGCGGCCAGGTGCCGGCGCTCAACACGCCGCAGGAATTCGCCGCCGAGATCGCCGCCGAGCGGGCGACCGCGGAAGCGGTGGTGAAGGAATCGGGGATGGGGGCGAAGCCGTAGGCGCCTAGGGCGCGGCGAAATCCGCGATAACGGCTTCGAGCGCCTCCGGCCCGACATGGACCGTCCCGGAGAAGGGATGGTCGATGGAGATGATCGTCAAAAGCCCGCCGAAGATCAGGATGGACAGGGCGCCGGACATCAGCGCCTGCGCCCTGAGGTTGGCGGTGCCGAAGAAAAACGTGAAGCCGATCGTGAGAAAGGCGCCGACGAACAGCACGATCCAGATGATGCTGGGCACGGCGCCGGTCGAGATCACCAGCCGCGTGCGCCGCGCCTCGCTGATGGCGTCGACATTGCGCAGGATGTCGGCGATCACCAGCGCCTCGTTGCTGCCGGGTGCGGCGGGCTTGAGCACGGCGTCGTAGATCCCGGTCAGCGTCTGCGTGACCGCGTGGCTCGACCGCCCCTGCGCCATGGCGGGCCAGTCGCGGGCGATGGCCGCCGTCAGGTAATCGGCCGTGGCCTGGCGCACGGCTGCGCCGTGCGCGGCATTGAGCCCCTGCGTCAGGCGGAACACGGTCGCCGCCGCGCTCGCCTCCTTGGCGACCTCGCTGTCCGCCAGGTTGAAGCGCTCCCAGACGATGACGATGGCGAAGGCGAGCAGCACCGCGTAGATGACGCCGACGGTGGCGAACTTGAAACCGGCGACCTCGTTGTTGGTGCGCAGCCGCTCGAGCCTGACGTAGCGGCGCACGATCATCGGCCCGCACATGGCCAGGATGGTCGTCGGCAGCAGCAGGACGGCGGCGGCGATCCAGATCGGGTGTGTGGTCAGGAAGAGCATCGGTGCGCCGCTACGCCCGCTTCTTCTTGCTTTTTTTCTGCTGCATATAGGAGCGCAGCACGGCGTTCATGCGCCGCTGATAGCCGGCGCCTTCTTGCTTGAAGTAGTCCAGCACGTCTTCGTCGACGCGGATGGAGATCGGCTTCTTCTTCGGCGGAATCACGAAGACAGCTTCGTTCCAATTGAAGTCGGGCGGAACGGCATCGGGATCGTTGCCAACCGCTTCTTCGATGTCCTTGTCGGTAAGCGCATCGACTCGCGCCCAATCAGTCTCGCTTTTGCGGCGTTCGAGCTTGCCGTTGGCATGTTCGACGATATGAGTACCGTCCGGCAGCGAGGCCACCAGCGTTACGATATTGTCCCGATGTTTCTTCTTAACCGCCATATCGCTCTCGTTCGATTTGTCGCGCCCGACGCGCCGAAATGATGCGAAGCCTGTCTCCGCGTCGCGTGAAGACAACTGCAATGAGTCTTCCGCGCACGAGCCCCACCGAAACGTAGCGCTCCTCGCCTCGGTGGGGAGAGCGATAGGTAAATTGCTTCACATCAGCGAACACCTGCGTGGCTTCGACGAAATCAATGCCGTGCTTGGCGACATTCGCGCGTCGTTTCGTGTCGTCCCATTCGAAGCCGGCAAACGGGTTCACCGAACGCGCTCATCGTATATACAAATGTATATCTCTGTCAAGCCATGCAGTTTGCCACAGTTTTGTGGACAACTCGAAAAGGCCGTGAAGAACCTCCTCGTCGAGCGTGGCGCCGACGCCGCAGAAGGTTTCGAGTGATTGGCTTATCCGTGGCCAAACGAATCTGCTAACCGCCGACCATGCGCTTCACGCCGCAGTTCCTCGACGAGCTCAAAGCCCGCCTTCCGGTCTCGGAAGTCGTCGGCAAGCGCGTCAAGCTCGTCCGCTCGGGGCGCGAGCTGAAGGGCCTGTCGCCGTTCAACAAGGAAAAGACGCCGTCCTTCTTCGTCAACGACCAGAAGCAGGCCTGGTTCGATTTCTCCTCCGGCAAGAACGGCAGCATTTTCGATTTCGTCATGGAGTCGGAAGGCGTCACCTTCCCCGAGGCGGTCGAGCGGCTGGCCGCGATGGCCGGCATGGCGCTGCCGAAAGTCTCCCGCGAAGACGAGGAGCGTGCCGCCCGGCGCAAGTCGCTGCACGACGTCGTCGAGCTGGCCGCCAAGTTTTTCCAGGACACGCTCGCTTCGAAAACCGGCGCCAGGGCGCGCGGCTATCTCGCCGACCGCGGCATCGACGTCGCCACGCAGCTCAAATTCCGTCTCGGCTATGCGCCGGGCGAGCGCTACGCGCTCAAGGAGCACCTCGGCTCGCACGGCATCGCCACCGGGGACATGACCGAGGCCGGGCTGCTGATTGCCGGCGACGACATCCCGGTGCCGTTCGACCGCTTCCGCGACCGCGTGATGTTCCCGATCACCGATCTGCGCGGCCGCGTCATCGCCTTCGGCGGGCGGGCGCTGGAGAAGGACGCGCAGGCGAAGTACCTGAACTCGCCGGAGACGCCGCTGTTTCACAAGGGCGCCAACCTCTACAACATCGCCACCGCCCGGCAGGCAGCGCATGACGGCGCCCAGCTCATCGCGGTCGAAGGCTATGTCGACGTCATCGCCATGGTGAGCGCGGGCTTTGCCGCCACGGTGGCGCCGCTCGGCACGGCGCTGACGGAAGACCAACTCGGCCTGTTATGGAAGATGGCGGACGAGCCGCTGCTCTGCTTCGACGGCGACAATGCCGGCGTGCGCGCCGCCTACCGCGCCGTCGACCTGGCGATGCCGCGGCTGCTCCCGGGCAAGAGCCTGAAATTCGCGCTGCTGCCGCAGGGGCAGGATCCGGACGACCTCTTCCGTTCGGGCGGACGGGATGCCCTCGCCGAGGTGATCGCCGCGGCGCGGCCGCTCGCCGCCATGCTGTGGGCGCGCGAGACCGAAGGCCACCAGTTTGATACGCCGGAGCGGCGCGCCGCGCTCGAAGCGCGTCTCAACGAGATCGCCGCCTCGATCGGCGACGAGGCCGTGCGCAAATATTACCGGCAGGACTTCAATGCGCGGCTGTCGCAGTTCTTCGCGCCGCCGCAAGGTCAGCGCCGCGAGCCGCGCGGGCCGGGCCAGAACTGGCGCGAGCGCGGCCAGCGCCGCGACTGGCCGCCGCGCAACGGCCTGCCGGCGCGCTCCGCCGCCGGCAAGCCCGCGCCCTATGTCGTCGTCAGCAACCAGATGGCCTCGAGCGCGGTGATGCGCGGCCCGCGCAGCACGGTGCCGCTGCGCGAGGCGCTCATTTTGCAGGCCGCGCTCAACCACCCCTGGCTGCTGCACGACCACCTGGAGGAACTCAGCCAGCTCGAATTCCGCCACGCCGAGGCCGAGAGGCTCAAGGGCGCGCTCATCGACATCGCCGCCCACAGTGCCTCCCATGCCGCGGCGCTCGACCCGGCGGCGCTGCAGGCCGAGCTTGCCGGCCGCGGTCTTGCCGAGACCGCCGCGCGCATCGCCGCTTCCATCACCTCGGCGTCGGTCTGGGGAGCGCGGCCGGAGGCCGCCGCCGCCGACGTTTTGGTGACCTGGGCGCAACTTGTCGCCTTGCATCGGCAGTGGCATTTACTAGCTAAGGAGCTCAGAGACGCCGAGCAGGCGCTCGGCCAGGACGCCAGCGAAGCCAATTACCTGAGGTTGCGCGACATCCAGGCCCGGCTTGCCCGGATGGACGGCACCGAGGCCTTGATCGAGGGCTTCGGGGCCTCTTCCGGCCGGGGCGTCCGTAGTCTATGAGCAGGCGCGCGCGAGGGATGCGGAGACAGGCCGGGCCGGCGTGGAATAATGGGTCGATTCCACCGGTATATTCAGGGTTAATCGGAGCTTAAGCGGGTTCCGGGAACACTAGCGACCTGATTCGGGGCGGCGCCGGCCGAGGAGCCTTGGCGCGGCCCTTTTTGGCCATGGCGCACCCGGAGCGGGGCCGCCGCGTGGGCCGGGAAGGACCTGGAGAACAAAGACAATGGCGACCAAGGCAAAGCAGCAGGCCAAGGACGAAGCCCCCGAGAAGGACAGTGAGGGCGCAGCCGATTCCCCGCTGCCGCTGCTCGACTTAACCGATGCCGGCGTCAAGAAGATGATCAAGGCCGCCAAGAAGCGCGGCTTCGTCACCTTCGATGCGTTGAACGCCGTGCTGCCGTCGGAATCGACCTCGCCGGAGCAGATCGAGGACATCATGGCGATGCTCAGCGACATGGGCATCAACGTGGTCGAGACCGAGGAGACCGAGAGCGAGGAGGAGAAGGGCGCCGACGAGGCCGACGAGGACGACGAGGATTCCGGCACTGAGATCGTCGAGGCCAAGTCGAAGTCGCTCGCCACCGCCGAGAAGAAGGAGCCGTCGGAGCGCACCGACGATCCGGTGCGCATGTACCTGCGCGAGATGGGCTCGGTCGAGCTCCTGTCGCGCGAGGGCGAGATCGCCATTGCCAAGCGCATCGAGGCCGGCCGCGAGGCGATGATCGCCGGGCTGTGCGAAAGCCCGCTGACCTTCCAGGCCATCATCATTTGGCGCGACGAGCTCAACGAGGGCAAGGTGTTCCTGCGCGACATCATCGACCTCGAGGCCACCTACGCCGGCCCCGACGCGCAGAAGATGCAGGCCCCCGTGATCGGGCCGGACGGCAAGCCGATCGCCCAGGTGCCGGGGGCAACGCCGGTTCCCGGCGCGCCGCATTTGCAGGTGGTGCAGCCGGCCGCAGCCCCGGCCGCGGCGCCGGCGCAGGCGACGCCGTTCAAGGCGCCGGGCGCCCCGGGCGCGCCCGCGAGCGAGGACGGCGAGGAGCCGAAGGATCCGGCCGAGGCCGCCGCCGAGAGCGACTACGACGAAGACGACATGGAGAATTCGCTGTCGCTCGCCGCCATCGAGGCCGAGCTCAAGCCGAAAGTGGTCGAGACCTTCGACACCATCGCCGACTCTTTCAAGCGCCTGCGCCGCCTGCAGGAGCAGGACATCGAGTTCCGCCTGAAATCCTCCTCGCTGTCGCCGGCGCAGGAGCGCAAATACAAGAAGCTCAAGGAAGAGATCATTTCCGAGGTGAAGTCGCTGCGGCTCAACCAGGCGCGCATCGATAGTCTGGTCGAGCAGCTCTACGACATCAACAAGCGCCTGGTCTCCAACGAAGGCCGCCTGATGCGGCTCGCCGAGAGCTACGGCGTCGCCCGCGACGACTTCCTCAAGCAGTACATGGGCGGCGAGCTCGACCCGCGCTGGCTCAACCGCGTCTCCAAGCTGTCGGCCAAGGGCTGGAAGAACTTCGTCGCCAAGGAGAAGGACCGCATCAAGGAGATCCGCTCGCTGGTGCACGACCTCGCCGCGCAGACCGGCGTGTCGATCGAGGAATTCCGCAAGATCGTGCACATGGTGCAGAAGGGCGAGCGCGAGGCGCGCCAGGCCAAGAAGGAGATGGTGGAGGCAAACCTGCGCCTCGTCATCTCCATCGCCAAGAAATACACCAACCGCGGCCTGCAGTTCCTCGACCTGATCCAGGAAGGCAATATCGGCCTGATGAAGGCGGTCGACAAGTTCGAGTACCGCCGCGGCTACAAGTTCTCGACCTACGCCACCTGGTGGATTCGCCAGGCGATCACCCGCTCGATCGCGGATCAAGCGCGCACCATCCGCATCCCGGTGCACATGATCGAGACCATCAACAAGATCGTGCGCACGAGCCGGCAGATGCTCAACGAGATCGGCCGCGAGCCGAC
>DASRGB010000077.1:0-300249 GCA_035651255.1 Pseudolabrys sp. | reverse complement strand
GCGGCGAGCCGGTCGCGGCGGAGCTCCTCGAAGCGCTTGGTCAGCTCGCGCCCGACCGCGGCCTCGCGGTCGCCCAGCAGGTCGTGCATGTCGGCGAGCGCGTCGGCGATCCGGTGCGGCGATTCGAAGAACACCAGGCTGGCCGGCACGGTCTTGAGCGCGGTGAGCTCGCGCCGCCGCCGCTCGCGGTGCGAATCGAGGAAGCCGGCGAACAGGAAGCGGTCGGTCGGCAGCCCCGACAGTACCAGCGCGGTCAGGATCGCCGAGGCGCCGGGCAGGGCGGTCACCGGGACGCCGGCCGCATGTGCGGCGCGCACCAGCTTGTAGCCGGGATCGGAGATCAGCGGCGTGCCGGCGTCCGACACCAGCGCCACTGCCTCGCCGCGGGCAAGCCGCGCCAGAAGCTGCGGCCGCGCCTCGGCGGCGTTGTGCTCGTGATAGGGCGTCAGCGGCGTGGCGATGCCGTAGCGGTCGGCGAGCTTGCGGGTGACGCGGGTGTCCTCGCAGGCGATGACGTCGCAGCCGGCCAGCGTTTCCAGCGCGCGCAGCGTAATGTCGCCGAGATGGCCGATCGGCGTCGCCACCAGATAGAGGCCCGGCGGGGCTTTGCCGGCCCCGACGGCAGGGTTCGGGGCCGCGTCGCTGCGTTGCCTTTTGCCTTTTTCCGCCATGTCTGCGACTCTAAAGGGCGGCTTTGGCGCCGTCATTTCGCGCCAAATTCCCTTTCTTTTTCATTGCCTTAACTTTTGCGCGACAAACTCGCGGTTTATGTTTAGGACTTAACACCCTAACCGGTCGCCATGGGGAACAATGTCGGGGACGCCACGCAAGCCAAGCGGGTTGCTCACGCGCAGAGGTGTGCTGCGCGGCGCCTTGTGCGCGAGCACGGCGCTGGCGCTGTCGGCCTGCGCCGACAACAAATTTGATCTCGGCGATTTCGGCAAGTTCGGCAGCACGTCGCCGACCGCGCCGCCGGCGCCCGGGCCCGGCGCGCAGATCGGCCAGGGCCAGGTGCGGGTCGGCCTGATCCTGCCGCTGTCGGGACCGAGCGGCGCCGGCGTCGGCACGTCGCTGAAGAATGCCGCCGAGATGGCGCTGTCCGATTTCAAGAACCCCGACCTGCAGCTGCTGGTGAAGGACGACGGCGGCACGCCGCAGGGCGCGCAAGCCGGCGCCCAGGCTGCCATCAACGAAGGCGCCGAGATCGTGCTCGGCCCGTTGTTTGCGCAGTCGGTGCGTGCGGTGTCGCAGGTGACGCGTGCGCGCAACATCCCGGTGATCGCCTTCTCGACCGACGCCAGCGTCGCGTCGCAGGGCGTCTATCTGCTGAGCTTCCTGCCGGAAACCGACGTGCGGCGCATCGTCGAATACGCCGCCTCGCGCGGCAAGCGCTCATTCGCGGCCTTGATTCCCGAGAACGCCTATGGCGCGGTGGTGGAAGCGGCGTTCCAGCAGGAGGTGCCGCGGCACGGCGGCCGCATCGTGGTGCTGCAAAAGTATCCGCTCGATCCGAGCAAGATCGCCGAGCCGGTGCATGCGGTGGCGCAGGCCGCGACCCAGGTCGACAGCGTCTTCATCCCCGACAATGCCGACTCCGTCGTGCAGCTGGTGCAGACCTTGAACGCCGATCACGTCAATCTGAAACGACTGCAACTGCTCGGCACCGGGGTGTGGGACGATCCGCACATCTTCTCGACGCCGGCGCTGCACGGCGCGCTCTATCCGGGGCCCGACCCAAACGCGTTCCGCACTTTCTCGGCGCAGTATCGCGCCCGCTACGGCCAGGATCCGGTGCGCGCCGCGACGCTCGCCTACGATGCCGTGGCGCTGGTCGCGGCCCTGGTGAAGACGCAAGGGCCGCAGCGCTTCAGCGAGGCGGTGCTGACCAATTCGTCGGGATTCTCCGGCAAGGACGGGCTGTTCCGCTTCCGTGCCGACGGCACCAACGAGCGCGGGCTCGCGGTGCTGCGCGTCGGCCCGACCGGCCCGCAAGTGGTGGCGCCACCGCCGCGCGCTTTCGGCCCGGCCGCCTAGGGTGCCGCTGACGAATTAGCTAAGCCGCGAGATCTGCGACCACCGCGTCGAGCAGCGGAAAGCCCGACTGCGTGACGCGCAGGCGTCCGTCGGACGTCGTCTCCACCGCGCCTTCTTTGTGCAGCAGCGCGATGCGCTCGGGGTCGATCTCGCGACCGCACAAGGCGACATAGCGCGCGGTCTCGATGCCTTCGGCAAGCCGCAGGCCCATCAGCAGATATTCGTCGGCGCGCTCGCCGGGCGTCAGCGCCTCGTCGACGGTGAGGCCGTCGCCGGTCGCCAGCACGCGCATCAGCCAGGTTTCCGGCCGCCGTTCGGTTTCGGTGGCGTAGCGGCGCGGGCCGATATTGAGCCGGCCGTGGGCGCCGGGTCCGATGCCGGCATATTCGTGGCCGCGCCAATAGATCAGATTGTGCCGGCACTCGGCGCCCGGCCGCGCATGGTTGGAAATTTCATAGGCCGGCAGGCCGGCGTCGGCGCAGATGCTCTGCGTCAGATCGTACAGGTCGCGCCCAAGATCCTCGTCGGGAATCGTCAGCTTGCCGGCGGCATGCAAGGCGGAAAATGGCGTGTCCGGCTCGATGGTGAGCTGATAGAGCGAGACATGGTCGGCCGCCTCGCCAAGCGCGCGCTTGAGCTCGGCCGCCCAGGCTTGAAGCGTCTGGCGCGGCCGCGCGTAGATCATGTCGAACGAGTAGCGCGGGAATATCGAGCGCGCCACGGCGAGCGCCTCGATCGCGTCCTGCGCGCTGTGCAGCCGGCCGAGTTCCTTGAGCACGGCATCGTCGAGCGACTGCACGCCGAGCGAGACGCGGTTGACGCCGGCGGCGCGGTAGCCGCGGAAGCGTGCGGCCTCGACGCTCGACGGATTGGCCTCGAGCGTGATCTCGGCGTCCGGCGCCAGACGCCAGTTCTTGGCGATGGCGTCGAGAATGGTCTGCACCGAGGACGGCTGCATCAGCGACGGCGTGCCGCCGCCGAAGAACACGCTCGACACGGTGCGCGCGCCGATGCGCTCGGCGGTGGTCGCGATCTCGCGCTCATAGGCGCGCACGAAGCGCGCTTCGTCGATGCCGCCGTGGCGGACGTGACTGTTGAAGTCACAATACGGACATTTGGACAGGCAGAACGGCCAGTGCACGTAGACGGCAAACGGCGCGTTCGGACGGTTTGTCATGTTAACCATATTAAGCCGCATCGGGCCTGCGTTGCCAGCGCCTCGGCGCTGTCGCTGCGGACAAGTCGTTAAAATTGTAATGAATTGTCGCAGCGCAAGAGGCGGGCTCAAGCTTGGCGCAGGCACGCTTCGGCGAGCGCGATGAAGGCGCGGGCGCGGTGCGACAGGCCCCGGCCCTTGGGTGGCAGCCCATGTTTTTCCTCCGCGCTCATTTGTCCGAATGTGCGGTCGAAGCCGTCAGGCAGAAACAGCGGATCGTAGCCGAAGCCCTTGTCGCCGCGTGGCGGCCAGACGACGACGCCGTCGACGCGGCCCTCAAAATCTTCGACATGGCCGTCGGGCCAGGCAAGGCACAACGCGGCGATGAAGTGGGCGCGGCGCCGGTCCGGTGTGCGTGCATTGCGTTCGATTAAAAGTGTCTGCACCCGGTTCATGGCGGCGCGGAAGTCCTTGTCGGGTCCGGCCCAGCGCGCCGAGTGAATGCCGGGCTCGCCGCCGAGGGCATCGACCGAAAGGCCCGAGTCGTCGGCGAACGCCGGCTTGCCGGTTGCCTTCGCCGCGGTGAGCGCCTTGATGCGCGCATTCTGCGCGAACGTCGTTCCGGTCTCGACGGGCTCGCCGAGGCCGAGCTCGCCCGCCGATTGCACCGCGACGCCGTAGGGCGCCAGCAGCTCGCGCATTTCCTTGAGCTTGCCCGGATTGTGGGTGGCGATCACCACAGGCGAGGTGAGTTGGCGATGCATTGAACTGTCATGCCCGGCCTTGTGCCGGGCATCTCGCTTGGGAAGGCACGGCAGTGCGTCCCTTATCGGGATGGCCGGGTCAAGCCCGGCCATGACGAAATAATCAGCTCACTGCCAGCTTCTGCAGATCGACCAGCTTGCCGATGCCCTTGCGGGCGAGCGCGAGCAGCGCCAGGAATTGATCCTCGCTGAACGGCGTCTTCTCCGCCGTCGCCTGCACCTCGACCAGATTGCCGGAGCCGGTCATGACGAAGTTGGCGTCGGTTTCGGCTTCCGAGTCCTCGGCGTAGTCGAGGTCGAGCACGGCCGTGTTCTTGAACACGCCGCACGACACGGCGGCAATATGATCGCGCAGCACTTGCGTCTTGGTCATGTCGCGCGCCTTCATCCAGGCGAGGCAGTCGGCGAGCGCCACCCAGGCGCCGGTGATCGAGGCGGTGCGCGTGCCGCCGTCGGCCTGGATGACGTCGCAGTCGATGGTGATCTGGCGTTCGCCGAGTGCGATGAGGTCGACCACCGAACGCAGCGAACGGCCGATCAGGCGCTGGATCTCGACGGTGCGGCCGCCCTGCTTGCCGGCGGAGGCCTCGCGGCGGGTGCGCTCGGCGGTGGCGCGCGGCAGCATGCCGTATTCGGCGGTGACCCAGCCGCGGCCCTGACCCTTGAGCCAGGGCGGCAGGCGCTCTTCCAGGCTCGCCGTCACCAGCACATGGGTGTCGCCGAATTTCACGAAACAGGAGCCCTCGGCGTATTTGACGACGCCGCGCTCCAGCGAAACGCTGCGCAATTCGTCGACTTGCCGCCCGCTCGGCCGCATCCGGCACCTCGTCAATTCGGTCGCTGCCGTTTTACGGAGCGGCGGCGAAACCGGCAAGCGCTCAATTTCACTTGGCCTTCTCAATCTTGGTGACGATGAACTGGCCGTTGACGTGCTCGGCGTCGAACTTGACCTTGTCGCCGGCCTTGACCGCCGTGAGCATGGCCGGGTCCTGCACGCCGTAGACCATGGTCATGCCGTCATCCATGTCGAATTTCTTCATCGGGCCGTGCTTGATGGTGATCTTTTTTGCCGAGGCATCGACCTTCTTCACCTCGCCGTCGGTCAGGGCCTGCGCACAGGCAAATTGGGCGTTCAGCGCGAGCGCCGCCGCCAGGGCCGCCGTATAGAGCGTTCTTTTCATCGTCTGGTTCCTTGGTCTCTATTTCACCGTGACAGTGCCGCGCATGCCGGCTTCGCGATGGCCGGGGATCAGGCAGGCGAACTCGAAGGTGCCGCCTTTGCTGAAACGCCAGAGAATCTCCGCGGTCTTGCCGGGGTCGACGCTCTTAGCATTCGGGTCGTCGTGCTCCATGTCGGGATATTTCATCATCAGCTTGGCGTGCTTGTCGTTGTCGGCAACGCTCGCCAGCGTGAATTCATGCTTGAGCGTGCCCAGGTTCCTGATGATGAAGCGAACCTGCTCGCCTTTCTTGACGTCGACACGGTCCGGGACGAATGCCATCTTGCCGTCGCCATCCCGCATCGTCACCTCGACGAGGCGCGCCGGCTTGTTCGGATCGCCGGGAACTCCGGCAGAATAATGTTCGCCTTCGTGCGCGGCGGCAAAGTTTGCGATCATCAAGATGGCAAGGCCTGCGGCAGTCGCTTTGGCTTTCATGACGGTATTGCTCCTGGTCAGTGCGCGTTGTGATCGGCGCGCGGCTTGACGACGGTCACTTCGATCTCGCCGGCGGCGCGCGGTGCGGCGCCTTGCCGGCGCGGCGGTTCGGCCGCGCCGTCGTCAACCCGATGCGCCACGGTGCCGGGCGGGTGCTTGTACGGGCCGGGGTCCCTGTAGTCGCCGCGGGCGAGGCCTTCGCGCACCTTGACCACCGAGAACATGCCGCCCATTTCCAGCGGGCCGTACTGGCCGAAGCCGGTCATCATCGGCAGCGTATTGTCCGGCATCGGCATTTCCATTTCGCCCATCTCGGCCATGCCGGCCGAACCCATCGCCATGTAGTCCGGCACCAGCTTGCGGATCGTCTTGGTGAGATCCTTCTGCGCCGCGCCGATGAAGGTCCTGACGTCGTGGCCCATGGCGTTCATGGTGTGGTGCGACTTGTGGCAGTGGATCGCCCAGTCGCCGGGCGCGGTGGCGTCGAACTCGAAGGCGCGCATGGCGCCGACCGGCACGTCGGTCGTCACCTCGGGACGCCGTGCGCTCTCCCTGATCCAGCCGCCGTCGGTGCAGGTGACCTCGAAGTGCGGCCCGTGCATGTGGATCGGGTGATTGGTCATGGTGAGGTTGCCGATGCGCACGCGCACGCGGTCGCCCTGCCGCACCACCAATGGGTCGATGCCGGGGAACACCCGGGAGTTCCAGGTCCACAGATTGAAGTCGGTCATGGTGGTGACCTTGGGCAGCGAACCGCCGGGATCGATGTCGTAAGTCGCCATCAGGAAGACGAAGTCGCGGTCGACCCGATAAAGCTTTGGGTCGCGCGGGTGCACGACGAAGAACCCCATCATGCCCATGGCCATCTGCACCATCTCGTCGGCATGCGGGTGGTACATGAACGTCCCGCTTTTCTGGATGACGAACTCGTAGACGAAAGTCTGCCCCGGCTTGATGTGCGGCTGCGTCAGGCCGCCGACGCCGTCCATGCCGTTCGGCACCAGCATGCCGTGCCAGTGCACGGTGGTGTGCTCGGGCAATTTGTTGGTGACGAAGATACGTACCTTGTCGCCCTCGACGCATTCCAGCGTCGGTCCGGGCGACTGGCCGTTGTAACCCCAGAGATTGGCGGTCATGCCGGGGGCGATCTCTCGCTTGACCGGCTCGGCGACGAGGTGAAATTCCTTCCAATCGCCGTTCATGCGCCACGGCAGGGTCCAGCCGTTGAGCGTCACCACCGGTTGGTAGTCTTGCCCGTTGGATGGATTGAGCGGCGGCTGCATCGCCGGCGAGGATGCAATGACGGCCTCTGGAATGGCCGCTGCCTGGACCCGCCCGCTGATCGCGGCCGCGCCGGCGAGAATGGCGGAGCCGCCAATAAGATTGCGGCGTGAGATCATGGTGTTCTCCTCGTTCTTCATTGGTCGGCCGCGGCAAGAGACCTGCCGGCGGTATCGGTCGCCGTCGCGGAGGCGCCGCCGGCGATCGTTGCCGCGAGATTGGAGCCCGCCAGCCAGAAGTCGCGCAGCGCGTCGACGGCGGCGGCGTTGGCTGCGATGCGCTGGCGCGCGTCCGTCAGCAGCGCAAACACGTCGACCTGCATGGCGCCGTAGCGCAGCATCATCTCGTCGGAGATGGTCTTGCGCAGCGGCAGGATCTCGCGCTGATAGCGCGATGCGATGTCGTAGCTCGCGCGATAGCCGCGATAGGCCTCTCGCGCTTCGGAGCGGACATTGACGGCCATCTCCGCCAGTTTGTTGACCGCTTGCAGGTAGGTCTGCTCCGCCTCGCGCACGCGCGTTGCGCCGAAATCGAAAACCGGGATTTCGAACGTTACGGTGAAGCCGCGGCTGTGCGCATGCAGGCCGGTATCGTGCTCATCCTTGATGCGGTCGGCGTAGCCGCCCTCCAGCACGTTGACGAAGCGCGTGGCCGCCGTGAGGCCATAGGACTTGGCCAGCAGGTCGAGCTCGATGCGGGCGATCTGCAAATCGACGCGGCGGTTCAACGCCTCCTGCTCGACCTGCGGCAGACGCGCGGCGTGGCCGGGCAGCGCCGGAAGCGCCTTCGGCAGCGTGAATTTCAGGTCGGGGCCGGAAAATCCGAGCACCCGGACCAAGCGCTCGCGCTCGGACGAGGCACGCTGGCGCGCCATCGCCAGCTGGGCGGCGACTTCGGCATGAAACGATTGCTCGCGCGCCAGATCGAGCTTGTTCATGGCGCCGGTCTCGGCAAGGCGCTTGGCGAGCTGTGCGGAGCTGTCCGCCGCCGCTTCCGCCTGGACCAGCAGTTCGGCCGACTGGTTGGCGGCAACCGCACGATAGAAAGCCGCGCGCGCGCGATTGGCGACACGCAGCGTTTCCAGCGCGGCGGCAAGCTGCGCCTGGCGGAAGCGGCCGGCGGCGATCTCCGCGCGCGCCGGCAAGGTCACGAGGGCAAGGATATCCCCGACGATCTGGCGTTCGAGCTCGGTTTCGACCGAGCCGGACGCGCGCAGCACCGAAACCTGCGGATTGGGCGGCAAAGACTGCCGCACCCTGACGGCTTCGGCGACGCCGAGCTCATTATATGCGGCTTGCAGACCGCGATTGTTGAGCAGCGCGATCTGCACCGCCGCGTCAGCCGTCAGCGGCCGGCCGATCAGATGCCGTGCGCGCGCGGTTGCCGCCGCTGCATCGTCCTCGGTCCGGACAAGGACGATGTCCTTGCCCAGTTCCGTGCGCGCCACGTCCGCGGCGACATCCAGGCCGCCGTCAGGCGAAAAGGTCTGACAAGCGGCGAGCGCGAGCAGGCTGGCGAGCGCGCCCGCCATGCGCTTGTGGGCCGCTGCCGGCCCGAACCAGGCAAACATACCAATCCCTCATCCGTCGATTGATGACGAGCGCGCGCGGCCTGTACGGCCGGCGGCTTTCGCTTCAACTCAAAGCGACGGATGGGATCGCGGCGGCCGATCGATACGGTCGGAGCCCCGCCCGGTCAGGCTGTCGGCGGCGAGCGACGACCGCTGCATGGCGGGGTGGTGCGGGGTGGGGAGGACGACAAGGTCGGGCGCAATCGCGCTCACGCTGAAAAGACCGCAGCATCTGTCGGAATGGTCGCCGTCGTCGTGCTTGCCGGCGGGATGCTGGTGCGTCGTGCCGTCGTGGTGGACGTGGACAGCCGCCGCGACTTGATCGTCCTGCGTCAGGCAATGCGCCGGAATGGCGCCATGGCTGAAGGCGAGAACGGCCGTCGGCGTCGCCAGGCACAGTGCATAGAGCCCGACAAGCAGAGCCGCCGTGCGCCAACGCCGTTTCCCTGTTAACCAGCCGAACATGCGCTTCCAGCAACGAAAGGTTTCTCGAGATGCGGAAATGTCCGGTGAAACTGCCATTATAGTTGCATAGCGGCAAGCCCGGCTTGAACAAGGCCGCCGGAATGGTCAATTGTGGGCCGGACCGAAGGAGTTAAACGTGGCCTCGCACGACGTCCCGATCGGCGCAACGCAGGTGAGCCTCGCCTCGCTTAATGAGCGCTCGCGCGAGATTTTCCGCCAGATCGTCGAGAGCTACCTGGCGACCGGCGAGCCGCTCGGCTCGCGCAATCTGTCGCGTATTCTGCCGATCCCGCTGTCGCCGGCCTCGGTGCGCAACGTGATGTCGGACCTCGAGCAGCTCGGCCTCATCTACGCGCCGCACACCTCGGCCGGCCGGCTGCCGACCGAGCTCGGTCTGCGCTTCTTCGTCGACGCGCTGATGGAGGTCGGCGACCTCACCGAAAGCGACCGGCGCAGCATCGAGGCGCAGGTCGCCGGTTCCGGCACCGGCAAGTCGCTGGAGGCGATCCTCACCGAGGCCTCGCAGATGCTGTCGGGGCTCACGCGTTCGGCCGGCATCGTGCTCACCGCCAAGAGCAATGTGCGCCTCAAGCACATCGAATTCGTCCGGCTCGAGCCGGAGCGCGCGCTCGCCGTGCTGGTGGCCGAGGACGGCCAGGTCGAGAACCGGGTGCTCAACGTGCCGCCGGGCCTGCCGACCTCGGCGCTGGTCGAGGCCGCCAATTTCCTCAATGCCCGCATCCGCGGCAAGTCGCTCGCCGAATTGCGCAACGAGATCGAGACCGCGGTCAAGGAGGGCCAGGCCGAGCTCGATGCGCTGACGCAGAAGATCATCGCCGCGGGGCTGGCCAGCTGGTCGGGCGGCGACGCCGAGGAGCGCCAGCTCATCGTACGCGGCCACGCCAACCTGCTCGAGGACCTGCGCGCCGCCGAGGATCTCGAGCGGGTGCGGGCGCTGTTCGATGCGCTGGAGACCAAACGCGGCGTCATCGACCTGCTCGGCCGCGCCGAGCGCGCCGACGGCGTGCGCATCTTCATCGGCTCGGAAAACAAGCTGTTCTCGCTGTCCGGTTCCTCCACCATTATCGCGCCCTACCGCGACAACCGGGGCAGCATCGTCGGCGTTATCGGGGTGATCGGGCCGACCCGGCTCAATTACGCCCGGGTCATCCCGATGGTCGATTACACGGCGCGGGTCGTGAGCAAGCTGCTGTCGGGTTAAATGCTTGATTTTTGCCGGAAGAGTCCTGATATGCGAGCCATCCGACCGATTGTGATGGATAAAGCACCATGACGGACCCGACCGCTCGCCAGGGCGCCGAGGCAGTGGCCGAGACGGAGCAAGGCCAGTCGGCCGCGCCAGCTGATGCGCCGGCGCAGGCCGCCGCCGATCCCCTGGCCGAGGCCCAGCGCGAGGCCGCCGAATACAAGGACCGGCTGCTGCGCACGCTCGCCGAGATGGAAAACCTGCGCAAACGCACCGAGCGCGAGGTCGTCGATGCCCGGCACTACGGCATTGCCGGCTTCGCCCGCGACGTGCTCGGCGTCGCCGACAACATGGACCGGGCGCTGCAGGCGCTCGACAGCGAATTGCGGGAAAAGGCGGACGCTGCGATCAAGGTTCTGCTCGACGGCGTCGAGCTGACCGAACGCGAGCTGCACAAGGTGCTGGAGAAGCATGGCGTGCGCAAGTTTTCGCCGCAGGCCGAGAAGTTCGATCCCAACGTCCACCAGGCGATGCTGGAGCTGGAAACGAGCGACGTGCCCCCCGGTCATGTCGCGCAGGTCATCCAGGCCGGCTACATGATCGGCGAACGCGTGCTGCGGCCGGCGATGGTCGCGGTCGCCAAGGCCGCCAAGCCGCAGCCTTCGGCCAACGACAATTCGGTAAACTGATTATTCGGCGGGCTGCGAGCGGCCTTTGAGGGGCGGCGCGGCGATGGTGTGCCGCACTGCCGGCAGTGCCAGCCGTGCCAGCACCGGGATCACCAGCAGGCTGCAGATCGGCGACAGCAGCATGCCGCCGACGATGACGCAGGCCAGCGGCTGCTGCACCTGCGAGCCGATGCCGGTCGACAGCGCCGCCGGCACCAGGCCGATGCAGGCCGACAGGCCGGTCATGAAGATCTGCCGCATGCGGGTCTGCGCCGCCTTGACGATGCCCTCGTCGCGGCTCAGGCCCTCGTCCATGCCGCGGCGGATGTAGGACACCAGCAGTATGCCGTCCATCGCCGACACGCCGAACAACGAGATGAAGCCGACCGCCGCCGAGACGCTGGCGTTCAGTCCCATGACGTAGAGCCCCAGCACGCCGCCGCAGGCGGCGAACGGAATGCCGGCGAGCGCCAGCAGGCTGTCGCGCACCGAGTTGAACAGGCTGTAGAGCAGCATCATGATCAGCAGCAGGCTGAGCGGCACGATGATGGCAAGCCGCTTCTTCGCCTCGACCAGCGCGCCGAACTCGCCCGACCATTCCAGCCGATAGCCCGGCTTGAGCGTGACGGTTTTGGCGACGCGCGCCTGCGCCTCGGCCACGGCGGAACCGAGATCGCGGCCGCGCACGCTGTACTTGATCGGCACGAAGCGCTGCGTGTTCTGCCGGTAGATGTAGGCGGCGCCGGTTTCGAGCCGGACGCTGGCGACGTCGCCGAGCGCGATATAGGTGGTCGGCGCCTTTGGATCGGAATTGGGCAGCGCCACCGGCACCGAGCGAATGGCGTCGATATTGTCGCGGTATTGCGAGGCGAGCCGCACGGTGAGCGGGAAGTTCCATTCGCCCTCGTAGACGCGGGTGACCTCCTGGCCGCCGATCGCGGCCTGCACCACGGTGTTCATGTCGTTGACGGTGATGCCGTAGCGCGCCGCCCTGGCGCGGTCGACCTGGATCACGAGGTTGGGCTGGCCGAGCAGGTTGAAGGCGCCGGCGTCGGTGATGCCCGGCACCTTGGAGATTTCGGCGGTGACCTGCTTCGACAGGCGCTCGAGCTCGTCGAGGTCGGGGCCGAAAATCTTGACCGAGTTCTCGCCTTTCACCCCCGATACGGCTTCCTCGATATTGTCCTCGATGTACTGCGAGAAGTTGAAGTCGATGCCGATGAACTCGCTTTCCAGCTGCGCGGCCAATTCCTTCACCAGCCGCTTCTTGGTCCAGCCCGGCGGCCATTGATCCGCTGGCTTGAGCGGCACGAAGAACTCGGCGACGAAGGAGCCGTCCGGATCGGTGGCGTCGTCGCCGCGGCCCTGTTCGGAAACGACGGTGCGGACCGGCGGATAGCTCAGGATGATCTTGCGGATCTGATCGACGGTGGATTGCCCGGCCTCGAGCGTGATGGTCGGCGGCAGCATGCCGCGGATCCAGAGGTTGCCCTCCTCGAGCTTCGGCAGGAACTCGGTGCCGAGATTGGCGGCGAGCACGCCGCCGATGAGGAGAAAGCCGCCGGCAACGACCGCGGCCCGCGGCGCGTGGCGCACGGCGAGGACCAGCACCCGCTCGTAGAGCGCGCGGATGCGCCGGACCAGGAAGGTCTCGACTTCGGCGAGCTTGTCCGGCAGCAGAATCGAGGACATGACCGGCGTCACCGTGAAGGTCGCGATCACGGCGCCGAGCAGCGCATAGGCGTAGGTGCGCGCCATCGGCCCGAAGATCTGGCCCTCGACGCCCTGCATGGTGAACAGCGGCAGGAACGCCGCGATCGTGATGATCACCGAGAAGAAGATGGCGCGGTCGACCTCGACCGCGGCGGTGAGCACGCGGTGCAGCTTGTCGCTCAGCCGGCCTTCGCGGCCGAACTCGTGGCGCGCGTGATGGGCCAGATGGCGGAAGACGTTCTCCACCATGATGACGGTGCCGTCGACGATGATGCCGAGGTCGATGGCGCCGACCGACAGGAGATTGGCGGAGTCGCCGCGCAGCACCGTGATAATGACGGCGAGAAACAGCGCCACCGGAATGGTCGCGGAAACGATCAGCGCACAGCGCAGGTTGCCGAGGAATATCCACTGGATGAAGAAGATGAGCACGATGCCGAACAGCATGTTGTGCAGCACCGTGTTCACGGTCACGGCGACGAGATCGCCGCGGTCGTAGAACGTGTCGATCTTGACGCCCGCCGGCAGGCTGCCGTCGCTGTTGATGCGCTCGATCGCCTCGCGCACCCGCGTCACCACGTCCATGGTGCGCTCGAGCTTCTGCATCAGCACGATGCCGAACAGGATCTCGCTCTGGTCGTCGCGGCCGGCAATGCCGAGCCGCGGCATGAAGCCGACCTGCACCTTGGCGACGTCGGACAGCAGCACCGGCAGGCCGTTCTGCTGGGTGATGACGATGTTGCCGATGTCGCCGGTCGAGGTCAGCGTGCCGATGCCGCGCACGTTGACCGACTGCTCGCCGACGGCGATGGTGCGGCCGCCGACATTGGCGTTGCTGGTCGAGATCGCATTGATGATCTGCGGCAGCGTCAGGCCGTAGGCGCGCATGCGGGCGAGGTCGATCTCGGCCTGGTACTCCTTGGTGCGCCCGCCCATGACGGCGATGTCGGCGATGCCCGGCACGACCCGCAGCTTACGCTCGACCACCCAGTCCTGCAGCGTCTTGAGCTCCGTCAGGCTCATGCCCGGCGGGCCCTTGAGCTGATAGCGCATGATTTCGCTGATGCCGCCGGCGGGCGAGATCACCGGCGTCACGGCGCTCGGCAGCGCCGCGTCCTTGAGCCGGTTGGTGACCTGCTGGCGGACGAAATTGTAGTCGCGGCCGTACTCGAATTGCAGCCGGATGAAGCCGAGCGCGAACACGGTGTTCGAGCGGATGTAGCTCAGGCCCGGCGTCGAGGCGACCGCGATCTCGAGCGGGATGGTGACGTAGCGCTCGACCTCCTCCGGCGACTGGCCCGGGTATTGCGCGATGATCTCGATGATCGGCGGCGCCGGATCGGGATAGGCCTCGACGTTAAGGGTGCGGAACGCGGCGTAGCCGAGGCCGAGAAAGGCGGCGAATGCCACCAGCGCCAGCGGCCGCCGCGACAGGCAGAACGAGATCAGCTGGCGCAGCATTGCCGCTCAGGTCCCGGCCGCGGCGCGATCGACGAACAGGCTGCCTTTGCCGATGACCTTCTCGCCGACCTCGAGACCTTCGCGCACCTCGACGCTGCCGCCGTTGGACAGCCCGGTCTTGATGGCGCGCTGCTCGATCGAGTGGTCGTCGTGCACGACCCAGACGCGCGCCGATTGGCCGTCGAAGATGACCGCCTCGCGCGGCACCGCCGGCGACAGGTCGCCCTCGTCGGTCAGGATGGCGACGCTGGCGAACATCTCAGGCCGCAGCAGGCCCTTGCTGTTGTCGATCGTCGCCCGCACCATCAGGCGGCGGGTGCTGGGATCGAGAGACGCCGCGACGTAGCGGATGTTCGCCGTGAAGACCTGGTCGGGATAGGCCAGCACGGTGAAGCGCATCGCCTGTCCGACGTGGACCTTGGGCGCCTCGGACTCGCGCAAATAGGCGATGAGCCAGACGGTCGACAGGTCGCCGATGATGAAGGTCGCATCGTTGGCGGCGGCGCTGTTCGAGGTGGTGTTGACGTACTGGCCGGGGCCGACCCTGCGCTGCACCACCGTTCCGGCGATCGGCGAATAGATCGTCGCCAGTGTGCTCATCTCGCCGGTGTCGGCGAACTTGGCGATTTCCTCGTTGGTCTTGCCGAGGATGCGCAGCCGGTTGCGCACCGCCTCGAGCGCGATTTGCGCGGCGTGCAGGTCGTTCTGCGCCGCGAGCGCGGTCGCCTCGGCCTGCTGCAGGTCGCGCAGCGCGCCGGCTTTGGTGGCGTAGAGCGACTTGTTCTGCTGCTCGATGATCTTGGCGAGGTTGAGCGCGGCCTGCGCCTTGTTGAGGCCGGCGATGGCGGTGATGAAATCGTTCTCCGCCTGCACCATGTCCGGCGACTCGATCGCGAACAGGGCCTGGCCGGCGGTCACCGTGTCGCCGGGCTTGGCGAACAGCTTCACGACGCGGCCGGCATAAGGCGAGTAGACGAGCGTCGCGCGGTCTTCGTCGACCGAGATCTTGCCTTCGGTGACATGCTCGGCGCGGAACAGCTGCTTGGTCACCGGCTCGATGTGGAGCGCAGCCCACTGCTTCTCTGTCGGGTAGTAGAGGTTGCCGACCTTGCGCGCCGGTGCCGCGAGCTCGGCCTCGGACATTTTTTCGGCGCGATGGGCGAGGGTTGTCGCCATGACGCCGGCAGAGACGGCCACAATTGCCGCAACGGCAACAATTGCACCGTTGCGCACCCGTTTCCGCGGCAGTGTCACCCGCGCCAAAATCGACGGCCAACGCAAAAAAGTTACCCCCGGCGCCCCCAGCGACCGGCCGCGTTATAGGCGCAGACCGCGGCGAGCGAAAATAATCATTGTGTAAACGTCACTTAACGCGCGCCGCCGCGCCGGATGCCGCGGCCGCGCCGGTCCGATCCCGCCGGAACCGGAGCCTGTTTTTTCAGGCGATTTTTGCAGGGCCGTCGCAAATGCGATGTAATTCGGGCCTCGGTGGCGCTAACCAAAGCCGGCGGAAGTTTGGGTGCGGACGATGGTCGGACTTTGGAAACTCGCTGCCGGGTGCGGCATCGTGTCCGCCCTCGCGCTCGCGGGGCCGCCGGCCGAGGCCCAGTACTACCCCTGGCCCTATGCCGGCCCGGACGCCAACGGCATCACCAACCCGTCCGTCGCCACCAGCCTGCCCGCCAACGGCGATCCCTGGGGGGCGCGCCGGGCGCTGGCTGCCCGCGGCATCACCTATAATTTCGTCTGGACCAACGACCTGCTCGCCAACGTCGCCGGCGGCAACAGGCGCGGCGCCATCGGCCAGGGCAAGCTCGACGACCAGTTCACGGTCGATCTCGACAAGCTCGCCGGGCTGAAGGACCTCACCTTCTACACCAACGTCTTCGAGATCTATAACAGCGGCCGCATCCGCCGCGACTATGTCGGCGGCATCAATACCATCGCCGCCATCGAGGCGACGCCGACGGTGCGCCTGTCCGAGCTCTGGCTGGAGCAGAAATTCTGGGGCGGCGCCGCGAGCCTGCGCGCCGGCCAGCTCGCCGCCGACGTCGAATTCTTCTACAGCAACCTCAACACGATGTTCCTGCAGAGCGACTGGCCGACCATCGGCGCGCAGAACCTGCCGAGCGGCGGCCCGGCCTATCCGTTGTCGACGCCCGGCGCGCGCCTCAAATTCGATTACGGCGACAACGTCTCGCTGCTGTTTGCCATCTTCAACGGCGATCCGGCGGGCCCGTGTCCCGGCGCCGATCCGGACACCTGCAACCGCTACGGCCTGAATTTCCGGCTGCGCGATCCGGCCTTCATGATCGGCGAAGCGCAGTGGCGCACGAACTACGGCAAGAGCGACACCGGGCTTGCCACCACCTTCAAGATCGGCGGCTGGCGCCATCTCGGCCTGTTCATGGATCAGGCCAGTCCCGACGTCTTTCACCGCGGCGACTACGGCGTCTATGTCGTGCTCGATCAGCAGCTGTGGCGGCCGGCCGGCTTCGGGCCGGAGCAGGGCATCTCGGTGTTCACGCGCGCCTCGGTCAGCCCGGTCGACCGCAATCAGATCGTTGCCGAAGTCGACGGCGGCATCGTCTTCGCCGGGCTCACGCCCGGCCGGCCCGACGACCGCTTCGGCGCCAGCGTCATCTATTCGCGCTTCTCGCACGACCTGCGCGCCAGTCCCGACAACCAGATCGCGCCGGGCCTTCCCGGCCTCTATCCCGACTACGAGACCAACCTCGAATTCACCTACCTCGCGCAGATCGTGCCGGGCTGGACGGTGCAGCCGGTCTACACCCGGATCTGGCATCCGAGCGGCCAGCCGGGTCATGACGCGCAGGTCATCGGCCTGCGCTCGATCGTCAATTTCTGACGAGCCCGCAATCGCGCCAGCGTCCCGCGACGCGCGTCCGCCTCTAGCGCGGAGCGAGGCCGTCGCGCACCGCGCGGAAGCGCGGGAACAGCGCGTCCCAATTGTCCTTGTGCACGGCGCCGATCACGCGCAGGAAGCCGCCGCCGCCGAAGCGCAGCCATTGCACCACCGCGAGCTGCTTGCCGTCGATGCCGAGCGCGGTGGCGCGCACTTCGTAGCCCGGCGCGCCGTCGATGCGCATGGCCTCCGCCGAGGTGACGGTGAGATCGCGCAGCGGCGCCCTCTCCAAGAGATCGCGGGCAAAGCGGGCGCGATCATCGGGCTTTTCCGGCCCGCCGCGGCCGACCGAAATGATCACATAGGGGTTCGCGATCATGTCCTCGCTCGGCCCCTCGATCAGGATGGCGCCGTCGGCGGGCACGACCTTCATGACGCGGAAGCCGGCGAGCTCCTTGATCTGGAAGGGCAGCGTGCCGAGCTGCTCGTCGAGCGGCGGCGGCCGCAGGCTGACGCTCTCCAGCGCCTTGCGGATCACGGCGTCGGAATAGACGTCGCGCGCGGCCTCCGGCACCTCGACCCTGATGAGGAAGGCGGCGTTGGGAAACAGCGGCAGCAGTCCGTTGGCGGCGAGAAACCACTTGCGCATCTTGACGCCGTTCTCGCTGCTGTCGCCGCTGATGAGGACGCCGATGCCGCTGTTGAACGGGAAGCTCTCGCGTTTGACGTCGCTGAGGCCGACCTGGTTTTTGGCGAACACCGAGCGCTCGAGGTTGTCGTAAGCGGCGAGCGGCACCTGCAAGATGCCGATGGTGACCTTGCGCTCGGCGTCCTCGAAGCCGAGGAAGCGCGTGCTCGGCTTGAGGTCGCCGGGCGGCGTCAGGCCGATCTGCGAGCCGGTCGGAAACACCGTCTCGGCCGCCGCCCCCGCGGCCGACAGGGCGAGCCCGGCGGCGAAAAGGACTGCGAGGAACCGTGGGCGGAACATGACGATTTTCAAGGTTGACGCCACTTTCATGCGTAGTTTGGCACAAGTTCGGCCAAAGGCCGCGGGCTTGGCCCGAAACAGCTTATTAACGCCGCGCCGGTAGGTTGCCGAAAGGACCCGTTCACCCAAGCCGGCCCATGACTTCCGCGCGCCCAGAGGTTCAGTACAGCATCGTCGTTCCTATTTTCAACGAGGAAGCTGTGCTGCCGATCCTGCTCAAGCGGCTCGATACGCTGCTCGACAGCCTCGAGGCGCCGGCCGAAGCCATCCTGGTCGACGACGGCAGCACCGATTGCAGCGGCATCGTCATGCGCGCCCGCGCCAAGGACGACCCGCGTTACCGCTTCATCGGCCTGACGCGCAACTTCGGCCACCAGATCGCCATCACCGCCGGCATGGACGCGGCGAGCGGCAAGGCCGTGATCGTCATGGACGCCGACCTGCAGGATCCGCCCGAAGTCATCATGGAGATGATCGCGCGCTGGAAGGAGGGCTACGACGTCGTCTATGCCCGCCGCGTGTCGCGCGCCGGCGAGAGCGCGTTCAAGCGCTTCACCGCCGCGGCCTTCTACCGGCTGCTGAGCCGGCTGTCGTCGGTCGACATCCCGCAGGACGTCGGCGACTTCCGCCTGGTCGACCGCAAGGTGCTCGACGCCTTCCTCGCCATGCCGGAGCAGGACCGTTTCGTGCGCGGCATGTTCGCCTGGCTCGGCTTCCGCCAGACCGCGGTCGACTTTCACCGCCCGGCGCGCGCCGCCGGCGACACCAAGTATCCGTTCTGGAAGATGCTGCGGCTCGCGGTCAACGCCGTCGTCGGCTTTTCCGATGCGCCGCTCAAGCTCGCGATCTGGATCGGGCTTGCGGTGTCGGCGCTGGCGCTCTGCGTCGGGCTCTACGCGGTGGTGCGCTATCTCGAGAACGAGGTCATCACCGGCTGGACCTCGACGATCGTCATCGTCTCCTTCCTGTCGGGCATCAACCTGCTGATGAGCGGCATCATGGGCCTCTACATCGGCCGCATTCATGCCGAGGTGAAGCGCCGCCCGCTTTACGTCGTCGAGGACCGCATCGGCTTTGCCCCGGGCCGCGCCGAGGAGCAGCCGGCGGCGCGCCGGATCGCCGGATGAGCGCGCTGTCGGCCGAAGCGCGCGCGACGCATCCGGCGTTACCGCGCGTCATGCCGCTGCTCATGGTCGCGCTCGCCGCCGTCGTGCTGCGGCACTTCGTGGTGGCCAATTGCGACGTCAGCTGGGACCTCACCGTCGCCGACAAGATGCTCGACGGCGAGCGCCTCTACACCGACATCATCGAGGTCAATCCGCCGGCGACCATCTACCTCTATATGCTGCCGGCGATCATCGGCCGGCTGTCGGGCCTGCCGGCGGAATTTTTCGTCGATGCTTTGGTGTTCGCCGCCGCGGGCGCAAGCCTGTGGCTGTCGGGCCGCATTCTGGCGCGGGCCAAGCCGCTCGGCGTCGACCGCGGCGAGCTGGCGACGGTGGCGGCGGCGGTGCTGCTCATCATCCCGGCGCACACGTTCGGCGAGCGCGAGCACATCGTGCTGATCGCCTTCCTGCCGGTGCTTGCGGTCGCCGTGCTGCGCGCCGAGGGCAAGCGGCCCGACTTCTGGATGATGGTTGTCGCCGGCCTCGGCGGCGGCGTCATCGCCATCATCAAGCCGTTCTTCGCCGTTCCCATCATCTGCACGGCGGCGGGCTCCGCCTGGTGCGCGCGCTCGTGGCGGCCGGTCCTGGCGCTGGAGAACTTTATCGCCGCCGCCATGCTCGCCGCCTATTCGGCGGCGGTCGCCGCCGCGTTCCCGCAATTCTTCGCCGACGTCATGCCGCTGGTGCTGGCGGTCTACGTTCCCGCCAAGCTGCCGCTGTCCGAGATGCTGGTGCGCTATGCGACGCCGTTGTGGCTGACGGCGTGGGCGCTTACCGCGCTGATCAAGCGCCGCGCCATCGTCGAGCCGCCATTGCTGCTGCTGCTCGCCGCGTCGGCGGGCTTTGCGCTGGCATTCTACATCCAGCAGAAAGGCTGGCCCTATCAGTCCTATCCGATGATCGGCCTGGCGCTGATCGGCTTCGTGCCGGCCTTTCTCGAACGCTGGCGCGGCGACGCGTCTGACACCAACCGGCACGGCCGCATGGCGCTCGCCTTGCTCGCCGGCCTCATCGTCGGCGGCTCGTTCTCCTGGATGAACAGCTCACTCGTGGTCTCCGATCTCGCCCGCGAAGTGCGCGCCATCAAGCCGCATCCGAAGATCCTGACGCTGTCGATCGACCTGTCGGTCGGCTTTCCGCTGACCCGCGAGGTCGAGGGCACCTGGGTCGGCCGCGTCGCCTCGTTGTGGGTGACGGCCGACGTCTGGCACCAGCAGCTCGCCGGCGCGCGCGATGCCGCCACGCTGGCGACGCTCAAGGCCTATGCCGAGCGCGACCGGCGCATGTTCACCGAAGACGTCGTGCGCGGCCGGCCGGACATTATCCTGGTCGATCACCGCCAGCAGGTGCCGTGGGCGGCGTGGCTCGCCTCCTATGCGCCGCTCGCCGAGGCGATGACGGCCTATCGCAAGGTCCGCACCCTGGGCGAGATCGACATCCTCGCCCGCACCGAAGGCGGCTAGCATCATGGGTCTTGCCGCGCTGTCGCTTCCCGCCAGGCGGCTCGCCATGCCGCGGCTGCTGCCGCTCATCCTGGTCTTCGCCGCGGCCGTGGCGCTGCGCGCCGTCGTCCCGGTCAACCCCGACGTCAGCTGGGGCCTGACCATGGCCGACAAGTGGCTCGCCGGCGGCAAGCTTTATGTCGACATCGTCGAGGTCAATCCGCCGGCGACGCTGTTTCTCTATGTCGCGCCGGCCGTGCTTGCGCACGCCACCGGCTTGAGCGCGGAAGTCCTTGTCGACGCGCTGGTGCTGCTCGCCGCGGCGCTCAGCGTATTTGTGTCGGCGCGCATCCTGCGGACCCTGCGCTCGCTCGATGCCGACCAGGGCCGGATGCTGGCGGCGATCGCCGCCGCGGTCCTGACCGTACTGCCGGCGCGCGCCTTCGCCGAGCGCGAGCACTTGGCATTGATCGCCATCTTGCCGCTGCTGGCGGCGGCTTGGCTGCGCGCCGAACATGAAGCGCCGTCCTGGCGCGCCATCTTGATTGCCGGCGTCGGCGCCGGCATCACCGCGATCATCAAGCCGTATTTCATCGCCGCGATCGTTTGCACCAGCGCGGCCGCGGCCTGGTCGGCGCGCTCCTGGCGCGTGCTGTTCGCCGCCGAGAACTGGATCGCGGCGGCGCTGCTCGCCGCCTACGTCGCCTTCGTCTTCCTCGCCTATCCGGTCTACTACTCCGACATGCTGCCGCTGCTCGCCGCCGTCTATATTCCGGTGAAGGAGCCGCTCGGCGTTTTCCTGCAGCATGCCGCGCTGCCGCTCTGGGCGCTGCTGCTGCTGGCGGTTTGGAGTCTTGCGCGCAGCGCCGCGCTGCGGCCGCCGCTTGTGCTGCTGCTCGCGGCTTCGGCCGGATTTGCCGTCGCCTATGTCGTGCAGCAGAAGGGCTGGCCCAATCACGCCTATCCGACTCTGGGGCTCGCGCTGCTCGCCTTCGGCCAGGCGCTGGTGACATCGCCGGCCGAGCGGGGCGCGCATCGGATCGCCGCTTGCATCGGCCTTGCGGTCGCGGGCATCGCCTTCTACTGGATGGGCATTGTCGACAACAGGGCGGCGCTCGCCGGCGCCATCCGCGCCGTCAGCCCGCACGCCAAGGTGCTCGCCATCTCGCCGGACCTGACCGTCGGGCACCCGGCGGTGCGTTCGGCCGGCGGCACCTGGGTCGGCCATGTCTCGGCGCTCTGGATCACCCAGGGCGCGCTGATGGCACGGGCAAAAGGCGGGCTCGATGCCGCCGCGGCGGCGAGCCTCGATGCCTATGCCGCGCGCGACCGCGCCATGCTCGACGACGACATTAACCGGCATCGGCCGGACGTGATCCTGGCCGAGCGCGAGCCGGCCTATGACTGGCTCGCCTGGGCGCGGTCGGACCCGGTGCTGGCCGGGGATCTGGCGCCGTACCGGGTCGAGCGCACGATCGGCGACATCGTGGTGCTGCGCCGCGCCGGCCCGTAAAAAAAACCGTCCGAAGCAGAGCACCTTGCACACCCCTAGGCCCCTCCTATATGAGCCCTAAGCTGCGGAAACCCGCGGCGAATCGCGTATCCAGGGGGCTGGATCAGGGGGTTAAGCGGATGAGCCGCGCAACCCTTCTCGGGCGCCAAATAACCTTGTGGCCCGGCCGGCCTGCCGCAATTTGAGAGGAAGAACCATGGGGAAGGTCATCGGCATCGACCTCGGCACCACGAATTCGTGCGTCGCCGTCATGGAAGGCAAGAATCCCAAAGTCATCGAGAACGCCGAGGGCATGCGCACCACGCCTTCGATCGTCGCCTTTACGGATGACGGCGAGCGTCTCGTCGGCCAGCCGGCCAAGCGCCAGGCGGTCACCAATCCGGAAAAGACCATCTTCGCGGTCAAGCGCCTGATCGGGCGCCGCTACGACGACCCGATGGTCGAGAAGGACAAGAAGCTCGTCCCCTACAAGATCGCCAAGGCGTCGAACGGCGACGCCTGGGTCGAGGCGGACAGCAAGCCCTATTCGCCCTCGCAGATCTCCGCCTTCATCCTGCAGAAGATGAAGGAGACGGCGGAAGCCTATCTCGGGCAGAAGGTCGAGCAAGCGGTCATCACCGTGCCGGCCTACTTCAACGACGCGCAACGTCAGGCCACCAAGGACGCCGGCAAGATCGCCGGCCTCGAGGTGCTGCGCATCATCAACGAGCCGACCGCGGCCGCGCTCGCCTACGGCCTCGACAAGCAGAAGACCGGCACCATCGCGGTCTACGACCTCGGCGGCGGCACCTTCGATATCTCGATTCTCGAGATCGGCGACGGCGTGTTCGAGGTGAAGTCGACCAACGGCGACACCTTCCTCGGCGGCGAAGACTTCGACATGCGCCTCGTCAACTATCTCGCCGACGAGTTCCAGAAGGAGCAGGGCATCGACCTGCGCCGCGACAAGCTGGCGCTGCAACGCCTCAAGGAAGCGGCCGAGAAGGCCAAGATCGAGCTGTCGTCGACGACGCAGACCGAGATCAACCTGCCGTTCATCACGGCGGACGCGTCCGGTCCCAAGCACCTGACCATGAAGCTGACCCGCGCCAAGTTCGAGGCGCTGGTCGACGACCTGATCCAGAAGACCATCCAGCCCTGCAAGCAGGCGCTCAAGGACGCCGGCGTCGGCGCCGCCGAGATCAACGAGGTCGTGCTGGTCGGCGGCATGACGCGCATGCCCAAGGTGCAGGAAGTCGTCAAGCAATTGTTCGGCAAGGAGCCGCACAAGGGCGTCAACCCGGATGAAGTGGTCGCGGTGGGCGCCGCCATCCAGGCCGGCGTGCTGCAGGGCGACGTCAAGGACGTGCTGTTGCTCGACGTCACGCCGCTGTCGCTCGGCATCGAGACGCTGGGCGGCGTCTTCACCCGCATCATCGACCGCAACACCACCATCCCGACCAAGAAGAGCCAGGTGTTCTCGACCGCGGAAGACAATCAGAACGCGGTGACCATCCGCGTCTTCCAGGGCGAGCGCGAGATGGCGGCCGACAACAAGCTGCTCGGCCAGTTCGATCTCGTCGGCATTCCGCCGGCGCCGCGCGGCATGCCGCAGATCGAGGTCACCTTCGACATCGACGCCAACGGCATCGTCAACGTCTCGGCCAAGGACAAGGCGACGGCCAAGGAGCAGCAGATCCGCATCCAGGCCTCCGGCGGCCTGTCGGAAGCCGACATCGACAAGATGATCAAGGACGCCGAGTCGCACGCCGAAGAGGACAAGAAGCGCAAGGCGCAGGTCGAGGCCAAGAACCACGCCGAGGCGCTGGTGCATTCGACCGAGAAGGCGCTCGCCGAGCACGGCTCCAAGGTCGGCGACGCCGAACGCACGGCGATCGAAAACGCCATGGCGGATCTCAAGGAAGCCCTCAAGGGCGACGACGCCAACGCGATCCAGCAGAAGACCAACGCGCTGGCGCAGGCCTCGATGAAGCTCGGCGAGGCCATGTACAAGCAGCAGGCCGAGGCGCAAGCCGGCGCGAAGCCCGGCGCCGAAGGCGGCGAGCAGAAGAAGGAAGACGTCGTCGACGCGGAATTCACCGAGGTCGACGACGACAAGAACAACAAGAAGTCGGCGTAACGCCGGCTTCGGACGTGCCGATGTGTGCGCCACACGCACGGTTCACCTCCCCCCTTGCGGGGGAGGTCGGCCGCCAACGGGCCGGCGCGAAGTGCCGCCCGACGATAAACTCCACGGTCGGGAGGGGGGTATTCTCCCGCGGCGCCTCGGCTAGAAATCTACCCCCCTCCCTAACCCTGCCCCGCAAGGGGGGAGGGGACAGGCTGTGCCGCGTCGCGTCGTTCGTCTCTCAAACGACAACCAGTTGACGGAAAGCGGCATGTCCAAGCGCGACTACTACGAAGTCCTGGGTGTGACGCGCACCTGCAGCGAGGCCGAGCTCAAGGCCGCCTTCCGCAAGCTCGCCATGCAGCACCACCCGGACCGCAACCCGGGCGACAAGGACTGCGAGCACAGGTTCAAGGAAATCAACGAGGCCTACGACGTCTTGAAGGACGGCGACAAGCGCGCCGCCTATGACCGCTTCGGCCACGCCGCCTTCGAGCACGGCGGGCCCGGCGCGCACGGCTTCGGCGCCGACTTCGGCTCGACCTTCGCCGACATCTTCGAAGGCATCTTCGGCATGGCCGGCGCGCGCGGCCGCGCCTCCGGCCGCGAGCGCGGCTCCGACCTGCGCTACAACATGGAGATCAGCCTCGACGAAGCCTTCACCGGCAAGACCGCGCAGGTCCGCATCCCGACCTCGGTGACCTGCGAAGTCTGCTCCGGCTCCGGCGCCAAGGCCGGCACCAGGCCGAAGCCGTGCGCGACCTGCGGCGGCGCCGGCAAGATCAGGCATGCGCAGGGCTTCTTCACGCTCGAGCGCACCTGCCCGGCCTGCCAGGGCCGCGGCCAGGTCATCGACGATCCGTGCCCGACCTGCTCGGGCGCGGGCCGCGTCATGCGCGAGCGCACGCTGTCGGTGAACATTCCGGCCGGCGTCGAGGACGGCACCCGCATCAGGCTTGCCGGCGAGGGCGAGGCGGGCCTGCGCGGGGGACCTGCCGGCGATCTCTATATTTTCCTGTCGATCGAGCCGCACGAATTCTTCCAGCGCGACGGCGCCGATCTGCACTGCCGCGTGCCGATCTCGATGGTTGCGGCCGCGCTCGGCGGCGAGTTCGAGGTGCCGGCCATCGACGGCAGCAAGGCGCGCGTCAAAATTCCGGCCGGCACGCAGACCGGCCGGCGTTTCCGCCTGTCGGGCAAGGGCATGCCGGTGCTGCGGGCGAAGCAGACCGGCGACATGTACGTTCAGGTCGTGGTCGAAACGCCGCAAAACCTGACCAAGCGCCAGCGCGAATTGCTGGCCGAGTTCGACAAGCTGTCGTCGGCTACCACCCAGCCGGAATCGGCGGGTTTCTTCAGTCGAGTCAAGGAGTTTCTGGACGGCCTGGGGAGTCGGGACAGCCATTCCGGCTGACACCTTGACCCTGCGCCTGCCGCCCTATACGGAACTTCGGTTGCAGTCTAAGCTTTAAGTCCTGCCGTCCCGCACGCGTGACCCGCCAATGCCTCCGCAGTCCAT
The DNA here is from genome assembly GCA_035651255.1 of Pseudolabrys sp. Taxonomy (GTDB): domain Bacteria; phylum Pseudomonadota; class Alphaproteobacteria; order Rhizobiales; family Xanthobacteraceae; genus Pseudolabrys. The sequence goes on along the minus strand of DASRGB010000077.1, from coordinate 274,671 downwards.
CGTCCGCGTCGCCAAGAAGCCGCTGCGTCTCGATGACGAGATGCAGTTCATCCGCACATGGATCGAGAAGCCGCTGTCGACCGGCGCCGTCATGCCGTCGAGCAAGGCGCTGGCGCGCACCATGGCGCGCTATGTCGATCCCGCCGCCGCCGGCCCGGTGATCGAACTCGGCCCCGGCACCGGCCCGGTGACCGAAGCCATGGTCGAGCGCGGCATCGATCCGTCCCGCCTCATCCTGGTCGAATTCAATCCGGACTTCTGCCGGCTGCTACGCACCCGCTATCCGCGGGCGACCGTGGTGCAGGGCGACGCCTATCGCCTGCGCCGGCTGCTCGAGACCTACGTGAAGTCGCCGGCGAGCGCGGTGGTCTCCGGCCTGCCGCTGGTGACCAAGCCGGTGCGCACGCGCATCCGCCTGATCGCGGACGCCATGGCGCTGCTCAAGCCCGGCGCGCCCTTCGTGCAGTTCACCTACGCCATGGTGACGCCGATCCCCAAGGCGCTGAGCGGCATCAAGGCGGAAGCCTCCGAGCTGATCTGGCTCAACGTGCCGCCGGCGCGCGTATGGGTCTATCGCGGGGAATGACCCCTCGGTGTCATCCAGTCAGTTGTCATGGCCGGGCTTGTCCCGGCCATCTCGTTTAGGGGCGCACGGTGCCCGCCTGATCGGGATTGCCGGGGCATAAGGGCGTTCACGCCCGTCTTCGACGGGCTAGGCCCGGCAATGACGGCGGGTGGGGTGCGTGTTATTCAAAGCGGGTCCGCATCCGGAGCCGCCGATGGCGAACCCGAAAATCCTGGTGATCCCCGGCTCGACGCGCACCGGCTCGCACAATGTGCGGCTGGCGGCGCTGGCGGAGAAGGAGCTGACGCTGATCGATGCCGACGTCACCCGCATCTCGCTGCAGGATTATCCGCTGCCGATCTACGATGCCGACGCCGACGACCGCGCCGGCCAGCCGGCGAGCGCGATCGAACTCAAGCACATGATCACGGCGCATCACGGCGTCTTCATCGCCAGCCCGGAATATTCCGCCTCGGTGACGCCGCTTTTGAAGAACGCCATCGACTGGGTGTCGCGGGTGCGCGAGAGGGGCGATCCGACCTATGCCGCCTTCAAGAACCGGGTGTTCGCCATCGCCTCGGCCTCGCCGGGACGCATCGGCGGCCTGCGCTCGCTGATGGCGCTGCGGCAGATCCTCGAGCTCGGCTGCGGCGCCTTCGTCATCCCCGAGCAGGTGGCGATCCCCAATGCCGAGCAGGCCTTCAACGACATGGACGAGATCGTCGACACCGGCCTTGCCAATCTGCTGCGCGCGGAGCTGGCGCGGCTGGTCGACATGGCGCGGCTCATGATGGGATAGGTCATTCCCGGGATGGCGCGAAGCGCCAGGCCCGGAATCCGGATGCGTGTACCGCGGCCGTTTCTGGAGTCCGGGTTCGCGCCTGCGGCGCGCCCGGAATGACGAGGAGGGAGGGAGCGTGAGGTGACATTGGACGCCCGCGAAAGGCTGATCGTGGCGCTCGACCTGCCCTCGGTGCAGGCGGCCGAGCGCATGGTGGCGCGTCTCGGCGACAGCGTCGTGTTCTACAAGATCGGCTATCAGCTCGCCTTCGCCGGCGGTTTGCCGTTCGCCGCGGGACTGATCGCGGCCGGCAAGCAGGTGTTCCTCGATCTCAAGCTGCACGATATCGGCAACACGGTGGAAAAGGGCGTCGAAAGCGTGGCGCAGATGGGGGCGACCTTCCTCACCGTGCACGGCTATCCGCAGACCATGAAGGCGGCGGTGAACGGCCGGCGCAATTCGTCGCTGCGCATTCTCGCCGTCACCGTGCTCACCTCCTACGACGACGCCGACCTCGCCGCCGCAGGCTACGACATGAGCGTGCCCGAACTCGCCGCCGCGCGCGCGCAACAGGCGCGCGACATCGGCGTCGACGGCCTGGTGTGCTCGGCGGAGGAGGCGGCGGCCTTACGCGGCATCGCCGGTCCCGGCATGGTGCTGGTGACGCCGGGCATCCGCCCGGCCGGCAGCGCCTCAGGCGATCAGAAGCGCGTCATGACGCCCGCCCTCGCCATCGAGGCCGGCGCCGATTATCTGGTGGTCGGCCGGCCGATCGTCGAAGCGGCCGATCCGAAAAAAGCCGCCGACGCGATCGTCGCCGAGATCGAGCAAGCAACAACAAAGTAGGGAGAAGAGAATGCCGAAGGGGTACTGGATTGGCCGCATCGATGTGAAAGACGAGGAGGGCTACAAGCCCTACGTCGCCGCCAACGGACCGATCTTCAAGAAATTCGGCGCCAAGCTGATCGTGCGCGGCGGGCCATTCGACTGCGTGGAGGGCAGCGCCCGGTCGCGCAACGTGGTGATCGAATTCCCCGACCTGGCGACCGCGAAGGCCTGTTATCGCTCGCCAGAATATCAGGAGAACATCAAGCGGCGGCAGCCCTATTCGACCGCCGATATCATCATTATCGAGGGCTACGACGGATAGCAGTGACGTCATTCCGGGGCGCGGCCGTCAGGCGGCGAGCCCGGAATTCATAACCCCGGCGCTGCGGAGTATGGATTCCGGGTCCACTCGCTTAGCTCGCGTCCCGGAATGACAAGTTTGGTTCGGCCCGCTATACCGGCCCTGTCCGGGAGCCTAAAGCAATGGCCGACATGCGTTTGATCGTGGCGGGGGCGGGCGGGCGCATGGGGCGCACGCTGGTCAAGGCCATTGCCGACGTGAAGGGCTTTGCGCTGGCCGGCGCGCTGGAAGACGCGCGCTCGCCGCTGATCGGCTGGGACGCCGGCACGCTCGCGGGTCAACCGGAAAACGGCGTCAAGCTCAGCGGCGACGCCGCGGCGCTGATCGGCAAGGCCGACGGCATCGTCGACTTCACCGCGCCGGTCGCCACCGTCGCCTTCGCCGAGCTCGCCGCCAAGGCCGGCAAGGTGCACATCATCGGCACCACCGGCTTGAGCGCAGCCGACGAGGCCAGGATCAAAGCGGCCGCCAAGACGGCGGTGATCGTCAAGTCCGGCAATATGAGCCTCGGCGTCAATCTGCTGGCGGCGCTGACCAAGCGCGTGGCCAAGACGCTCGACAATTCCTTCGACATCGAAATCCTGGAAATGCATCACAACCAGAAGGTCGATGCGCCGTCCGGCACCGCGCTGATGCTCGGCCGCGCGGCGGCGGAAGGCCGCGGCATCGACCTCGACAAGCACAAGATCATGAGCCGCGAGGGCCACACCGGCGCGCGCAAGGCGGGTGACATCGGCTTTGCCGCGCTGCGCGGCGGCTCGGTCGTCGGCGAGCACAGCGTCATCTTTGCCGGCCCGGCCGAGCGGCTCGAACTCGCGCACAAGGCCGAAGACCGCATGATCTTCGCCCGCGGCGCGCTGCACGCGGCGCTGTGGGCGCGGGCGCAGAAGCCGGGGCTTTATTCGATGGCCGACGTGCTCGGTCTTGCGGATTTCTAGGGGCCGTCAATGACGCCGGAACAGATCATGCGTGGCCGCGCGCGGGGCGCCGTCTTCATCGGCATCGGGATTGCGGCGCTGATGGCGGCCTACCGATTTGCCACGACCGCCTCGCCGGAAGGGCCCTGGTCGCCCTTTATGCCCTTCATCTTCGGTGCCGGCGGCGCGATCTGCATCGGCCTCGGTGTGTTCATGCTGAGCAGCCTGCGCAACGTGCAGGTCGAGTCCGCCAAGGCCGATGTGAACAATCCGCGGGGCACGACCGTTATGACGCTGTTTGCGATCGGCCTTGCGGCGCTTGTGGGCGACTTCTTTGCGGACCGCCTGCCGCTGGGCGAGGGGCCCAAGTTCGTGGTGGGCGCCGTCTTGTTGATCGTCATGCTCGGCTGCTTTATTGCCGCCGCCCGCATCGTCCGCTCGAGCCGGGCCGCAACAGGGACCAGCAAGTAATGTCAGACCGCCTCCTCGTGCTTGTTCGCCATGGCGAAAGCGACTGGAACAAAAAGAACCTGTTTACCGGCTGGCGCGACGTCGATCTCACCGAGCAGGGCATCAAGGAGGCGCGCGAGGCCGGCCGCAAGCTCAAGGCGCAAGGGCTCAAATTTGACGTCGCCTTCACCTCGGCGCTGACGCGCGCGCAGCGCACGCTCGACCTGATGCTGGAGGAGCTCGGCCAGACCGCCATTCCCGTGTTCAAGAACCAGGCGCTCAACGAGCGCGACTACGGCGACCTGTCAGGCCTCAACAAGGACGACGCCCGCAAGAAATGGGGCGAGGAGCAGGTGCACATCTGGCGCCGCTCCTACGACATCGCGCCGCCCGGCGGCGAATCCTTGCGCGACACCGCGGCGCGCGTGCTGCCCTACTACATCCAGGACATCCTGCCGCGCGTGCTGCGCGGCGATCGCGTGCTGGTGTCGGCGCACGGCAATTCGCTGCGCGCGCTGGTGATGGTGCTCGACAAGCACACCACCGAGAGCATCACAAAGTTGAATCTGGCGACCGGCGTGCCGATGATCTACCGGCTCAACGCCGATTCGACGGTGGCCTCGAAGCTCGATCTGGCGGCGTAGCAAGGCGCGCATCACGCGCTCTCTTCACCTCCCCCTCCAGGGGAGGGTGGAAAGAAAGTCATTCACGCCGCCACTTTGCCGGCTTCCCAGCCGAGCATGGCGCTCTTGCGCGTCAGGCCCCAGTGGTAGCCGGTGATGTCGCCGTTCTTGCCGATGACGCGATGGCAGGGCACCACGAAGCAGATCGGGTTCTTGCCGACGGCGGCGCCGACCGCGCGCGCAGCCTTCGGCGCCCCGGCCTTGGCGGCGAGATCCGAATAGGTCGTCAGCTTGCCCATCGGCACGTCGAGCAGGCGCTCCCAGACGCGGACCTCGAAGTCGGTGCCGATCAGGATGACGCGCAGCGGCTGGTCCTTGCGCCACAGCGCGGCGTCGAAAATGCGCCGTGCGGTCGGCGCGGTGGCGGCGAAGTCCTCGACGTATTTCGCCTTCGGCCAGCGCGAGCGCATGTCGTTGAGCGCGGCGCGCTCCTTGCCGGCGTCGGCGAGCGCAAGGCCCGCAAGTCCGCGCGGCGTCGTCATGACGAGCGCCATGCCGAACGGGCAGGGGTGAAAGCCGTAGGTCAAGGTCGTGCCTTCGCCGCCGGCCTTCCATTCGCCGGGCGACATCGATTCGTGGGTGACGAAGAGATCGTGCAGCCGCCCCGGACCGGACAGGCCGACTTCGTAGGCGGTGTCGAGCACGCTCGCCGAGGAGCGCAGCAACTCGCGCGCGGCGTTGAGCGTGATCGCCTGCAGGAACGCCTTCGGCGTCAGCCCGCACCAGCGGCGGAACAGGTGATGCAGCTCGGTCGGCGTGACGCCGGCGGCGCCGGCGATCTTTTCGATGTCGGGCTGGGCCCGCCAAGCCCCGCGGATATGGGCGATGGCGCGCCGCACCACGTCGTAATCGGCCGCCGCGGTGGCCAGCGGCGAGATCGTGTGCAGACGGCTTCCCGCCGCCGTGGTTTCAAGGGTCATGTCCATGACCAGTATCTAGGCTTGTGCAGCGGCCGCAACCACCCGATTTCTGGCATCTGCCGCCATTCCGGGACCGCCCGAAGGCGGGACCCGCCATGATCCCTGCCTGTGACGATGGATTGCGGGTTCGCTCGTTTCGCTCGCGCCCCGCAATGACGGAGAATTTATAGCAGCGTCCGCGTGACGCCACGCCGGGCCTCGCCGAGCGCCTCGCCCAGCGCCTTGGCGAAGCTCGCTTTCTCGGCGGGCGCGAGAAAGCCGCCGATGGTCAGTTCCCGGCCGCGCGCCACCAGGAACAGCCGCTCAATGCCGAATTCCTCGTGGGCCACTTTTTCCAGCCGCACCCACAGCGGGTTGAGGCGCCATTCCCGCGCCACGCCGCGATGGTTGACCTTGCGCACGGACAGCGCGGTCGGCGTCACCGTCACTTCCTCATAGGCCGCGGCGTAGCGGTAGTTGAGCCTGAACGCCCAGTACAGCAGCAGCACGTCGAGCCCGAAAAAGCCGAACACCGGCCAGGCGCCCATCAGCAGGAAGGCGACGCCGGCGATGAAGCTGACGACGCCATAGCCGCCGATCAGGATCCAGAAGCCGGCGCGATTGAGCGAGCGATGCGGCGTGATCACTGCGGAAAAGATCGTCGGCTCGCGCGCGGCATTGTCGGACGTCATGGCCGTCAGTATACCCGAAATCATGGCGAGGACACGCAAGGCCGCGGCGAAGCCGCGCAAGCGCAAGGCGAAGGCCAGGGGCCCGCGCCGGCGCGCGCCGGCCGACGCCAAGGCAGCCCGGGGCGCGCTGCGGCAACTGACCAATGCCGAGATCGAGGAGGTGTTCCGCCGCTTCCAGGCCGCCAATCCCGAACCGAAGGGCGAGCTCAAGCACATCAACCCGTTCACGCTGCTGGTCGCGGTGGTGCTGTCGGCGCAGGCCACCGACGCCGGCGTCAACAAGGCGACGCCGGCGCTGTTTGCCGCCGCCGATACGCCGCAGAAGATGGCCGCGCTCGGCGAAGCCAGGGTGCGCGATCTGATCAAGACCATCGGGCTCTACCGCACCAAGGCGAGGAACGTGGTCGAACTGTCGCGCCGCCTGGTGGCCGAGCACGGCGGCGAAGTGCCGCGCACGCGCGAAGCGCTCGAGGCGCTGCCCGGCGTCGGCCGCAAGACCGCGAATGTCGTGCTCAACATCGCCTTCGGCGAGCCGACCATCGCCGTCGATACCCACATTTTCCGCGTCGGCAACCGCACCGGCCTCGCCCCCGGCAAGACGCCGCGCGAGGTCGAGGACAAGCTCGACCGCGCGGTGCCGGCGCCATACAAGCGCCACGCTCACCATTGGCTTATTCTGCACGGGCGCTACACTTGCGTGGCGCGCAAGCCGCGCTGCGAGGTCTGCCTCATCGCCGACTTGTGCCAATGGCCGGGCAAAACGGTCGTGCAAAAATAACCGCGCAGGGAGTGCGTCATGGAAGGCTCCGGTCTCCGCAGCAAAATCGTCGGCGCGGCCTGGCAGAAATCGAGGCCTCGCTTTGGCGGAAACTTCGCGCGCGATGCCGCCGCGGCCAAAAAATTCTGGCGCAACGGCGCGAGCATCCTTGCCAAGCTGCCGAGGAAGCCGGCGCGCACGCCCGAGGAGCGGGCGGCAGCCGAGGCCGTGCTGGCCGATTGCCGGCAGGCGCGCGAGGAGTTTCTCAGGCGGCATGCCGCAACCCTTTACCGCAAGCTGACGAAGAATTTTGCCGAATTCCTGCGTGTCGACGACCTGGTCTACGCGGCGGCGAAACTGCTGCCGGGGCTTGCGCCGACGCGCGCGCAGGTCGCCGCCGAGGCCGAGCATCTGCAAAGCGAAAAGGACGGCGTCGAGGTCGACCAGGGCATCCTGCTCGCCCAGGTGCTGGCGCTGCCGGATGCCGGCATGCATCTGTGCGAAGCCATGTTGCGGCCGAAACAGGAAGCGCTCGAGCGGACCGACGAGTTCATCAAGAACGGCGTCGTCGATTTCGGCCCGGCGCGCGTCGAACGGCGCGGCAAGGCGGCGGTCGTCACCGTGCACAATCCGCGCTTCCTCAACGCCGAGGACGACGACACGCTCGCCGACACCGAGACCGCCGCCGACATCGCCATCCTCGATCCGCTGAGCGAGATCTGCGTGTTGCGCGGCGACGTCGTCGAGCATCCGAAATACAAGGGCCGCCGCATTTTCTCCAGCGGCATCAACCTGACGCACATCTACCGCGGCAAGATCCCATACCTCTGGTACATCATTCGCGACATGGGCGTCGTCAACAAGATGTTCCGCGGCCTCGCCATGGGCGAGGCCGGCCCCGACGAAATCCACGCCGGCACGCGCGAGAAGCCGTGGATCGCCGGCGTCGATGCCTGGGCGATCGGCGGCGGCTGCCAGTATCTCTTGGCGATGGATTACGTGGTGGCGGCGAGCGACGCCTACATGACGCTGCCGGCGCGCAAGGAGGGCATCATCCCCGGCGCCGCCAATTTGCGCATGCCGCGCTTCGTCGGCGACCGCATCACGCGGCAGGCCATCCTCATGGGCCGCAGGCTCGACTGCGACTCGCCGGAGGGCCGCATGATCTGCGATCTGGTGGTGCCGCCGGCCGAGGTCGACGCCGCGATCGACCGCGTCATCGAGGACTTCACCGGCTCGGGCGTGGTCAGCGCCGCCGGCAACCGCCGCGCCCTGCGCGTCGGCGAGGAGCCGCTCGATCTGTTCCGCCGCTACATGGCGGTCTACTGCCGAGAGCAGGCCTATTGTCATTTCTCGCCGGCGCTGATCGCCAATCTGGAAAAGCATTGGAACGCGGCGCAGCGCAAATTGTGAGGCTCCATGGGCAAGGCGGCGCGGCAAATGAACGGGTGGGCAAGTGCCGGCATTGGTCATCAAGGGCGCTAACCTGGCGCCGCGCCGCGCCGGGCTCGAGGCGATCGAAACCGCCTCGCGCGACGAGATCGCGGCGCTGCAGCTCAGCCGGCTGAAGCAGACGCTGCAGAATGCCTACGCCAAGGTGCCGCATTACAAGCAGAGCTTCGACCAGGCCGGCGTCCACCCCGACGACCTCAAGACGCTCGACGACCTGCGCAGGTTTCCCTTCACCACCAAGGACGATCTGCGCCGGCATTATCCCTTCGGCATGTTCGCCATTCCGCGCGAACAGGTCATCCGCATCCACGCCTCCTCGGGCACCACCGGCAAGCCGACCGTGGTCGGCTACAGCCGCGCCGACCTCGATACCTGGGCGAGCCTGATGGCGCGCTGCATGCACGCCGCCGGCTGCCAGCCCGGCATGCTGGTGCAGAATTCCTACGGCTACGGCCTGTTCACCGGCGGCATCGGCTTCCATTACGGCGCCGAAAGGCTCGGCATGACGGTGGTGCCGGTGTCCGGCGGCATGACCGAGCGGCAGGTCAAGCTGATCGCCGATTTCAAGCCCGACGTGATTTTCGTGACGCCGAGCTACCTGCTGGCGATCCTCGACGAATTCCGCGCCCAGGGGCTCGATCCGCGGCGCTGCTCGCTCAAGATCGCCATGTGCGGCGCCGAGCCCTGGACCAACGCCATGCGCGCCGAGATCGAGGATGCCTTCGACCTGCACGCCATCGACAATTACGGCCTGTCGGAAATCATCGGCCCCGGCGTGTCCTGCGAATGCATCGAGAGCAAGGACGGGCCGCACATCTGGGAGGATCACTTCTACCCGGAAGTGATCGATCCGGCGACCGGCAAGGTGCTGCCCGACGGCGAGGCAGGCGAACTGGTGTTTACCACGCTGACCAAGGAGGCGATGCCGGTGGTGCGCTACCGCACCCGCGATCTGTCGCGCCTGCTGCCCGGCACGGCGCGCTCGTTCCGCCGCATGGAGAAGGTGACGGGCCGTTCCGACGACATGATGATCGTGCGCGGCGTCAACGTCTTCCCCAGCCAGATCGAGGAAATCCTGCTCAAGGACGAGCGGCTGGCGCCGCATTTCGTCATCGAGCTGCGCCGCGCCGAGCGGCTCGACGAGATCACCGTGGTGGTGGAGGCGCGCCCCGAAGCGGGCGAGGATGTGTTTGCCGCCTGCAATCGCGAGCTCGCCCACCACATCAAGGCGCAGATCGGCGTCACCGCGGCGGTGCGCACGGTCAAGCCCGGCACGGTCGAGCGTTCGCTCGGCAAGGCCAAGCGCGTCATCGATTTGCGGCCGAAGGGTTGACTCTCAGCCGTCATCACCGGCCATGACGACGTTGTTGGTCAGTGTCCCTCGATCAATTCCGCGCGCTTTCCGGTCATGCGCTTGTGCACGTGCACCATGAAGGCCATGGCGAAGACCGGCGTCGCCAGGTTGATCACCGGGATCGACACGAATACCGCGATCACCATGCCGCAGAGAAAGACGTAAGCCGCGTTCGCCTTGCGCATGGCCTTGGCTTCGTAAGGCGGGCGGAAGCGCATGGCTGCGAGCTCGAAATACTCACGGCCAAGCAGATAGGAATTGGCGATGAACAGAATGATGACGCCGAGCCCGGCGAAGAAAATGAAGGGCAGCGCGCAGAAATAGACGGCGAGCGACAGCAGCGCGATCTTGATGCCTTCGATGAGCGCGCGGACAAACGGCAGCGCCCGGCCCAACGCGTCCGCCGGGTAATATTCGCGCTCGACCGCCTCGCCGACCTCGTCGACAAAGAAGCTGCCGACAAAGGCGGAAATTGTCGGCATCAGGAACAGCGCGCCGGTGACGATGCCGAGCCCGGCCATGATCGACAGCACCCAGGCGAGCGCGCTCCAGGCCGCGTGCGGGGCAAAGCCCGAGGTCTGCTCGGCCCAGTCGGCGCCGTGCTGCGCCAGCGCCGCGAGCAGGCGCTGCAGAACGATGCCGACGACGACGATGAGGATGAGCGCGAGCCCGACGGCCTTCATCAGCACGGCGCGCAAGGCGGGCGTGAACATCTGCGCAAGCGCTTTGACGGCCGCGTCGATCATGCGCAGAGACAGGTAAGGGCGTGGCGCAACAAGGGCAAGCCTTCCACCGTCGTCTCGGGCGAGCGAGCGCGGCGAGGGCAGGCCGGGATCCGTAACCCGGCGGTCAAGATACGGAAATACCGGTGGTTATGGGTCCCCGCCGTCGCCGGGACGCCGCCGGAATTCAGGTGACGCGCGACAGCGTCTCGCCCTCGAGCGTGTCCTCCGCCGGCACCAGGCTCACCATCTCGTCGGCGTCGGGCGCGGGCACGTCGGCCCAGGCCATGGCCTTGTAGTCGAAACCGTTGCGGATGGTCGGCTTCACCACCTCGAAATAGGGCGAGATGTCGAAGTCGCGCGGCGCGTACAGCGAGGAATGGCGGATTTCCAGGATCTCCTGCCGCGCCTGCTCGCTGTCGAGCCGCGTCACCTTGGGCAGGATCGGATAGCGCACCTGCTCGAAGGCCTGCGCGATCAGCGCCGAGCAGATGATGCGCGTCGGGTGTCCGGAGCCGAGCGCGATCATACGGCGCCGCCAGCGCTGCGGCACCGGCAGCGGAAACAGGTAGCGCATCAGGTCGATGATGTTCTTGAGGTCGTAGTCGAAGCCGATGCGCTCGGCGGCGTAGGCGCAGACGCGCGCGCGATCCTCCTCGGTGAGGCCGATGGGGCGGCAGATGCGGGTGTGGAAGCGCGAATATTTCGACAGCGGCGCCGCGATCACGCCCTGGCCGATATTGGCCTCGACCAGCACCAGCGGTTCGCCGTCCGCGGTCTCGCGGTCGCCGATTGCGCCCACATAGAGCGCGGCATGCGACCAGGTCGACTGCGTCAGGTATTTGATGACGCCGGAGATGTGATTGCTGCCTTCGACCAGCAGCACGTCGCCGGGCTTCAGCGACGCGCGCAACGCCTCCGGATCGCTCGGCGTGTACGGCTCGTAGCCGTGCTCCGGCTTCTCCAGATAACGGGCGATGAAGCGCCCGACGCGATCGACCATGAAGCCCATGCGCGGCCCCGGCGCCAGTTCTTGGCGTCTCTCCCCGCGTGAAATCTATGCGTAAGTCATTGCAATTTGGTTCATCGGCGGCCGGTGACGGTTACCGATCGTTAGCCATGAAAATTTGCGGGGAGCGGCGGCATCGGGCAATGTTGCGCTCCCCGTCAATGGTTTGGATACCATGTCGAGGCTTAGCCGCCGCGCCTTGCTTGCCGGTTCCGCCGCCGCGGTGGCGGCGCCTGCGCTGCGCGTTTCCGCCCAGACGGCCGACGTCGATATCGCCATTGTCGGCGCCGGCGCCGCCGGCATCGCCGCGGCGCGGCGCGCCATCGCCGCCAAGGCGCGGGTCGCGGTGTTCGAGGCGGGCGCGCGCATCGGCGGCCGCTGCGTCACCGACACCGCGCTGTTCGGCGTGCCGTTCGATCTCGGCGCGCACTGGATCCGTTATCCCGACGACAATCCGGTGCCGACGCAGGGCGGCAGCGCCGTGGTCGAGGTCTATGCGGCGCCGCGCGGCCAGACCATCCGCGTCGGCCCGCGCAACGCGCGCGACGCCGAGATGGAAAGCTACCTCACGGCCCTGCTGCGCGCGCGGCGCGCGCTCGAGCAGGCGGCGCGCGGCAATCTGGATTCCGCGGCGGGCCACGCGCTGCCCGACGATCTCGGCGCCTGGCAGTCGACGATTTCATTCGCGCTCGGGCCGCTGATCTGCGGGCAGGAGCTCGACCAGATCTCGGTGCAGGACCTCGGCCGCGCCGGCGACCGCGAGCGCGCCGCCTACTGCCGGCAGGGCTACGGCACGCTGCTCGCCAGGCTCGCCGCCGGGCTGCCGGTGCGGCTGTCGGCGCCGGTGTCGCGCATCGACTGGTACCGCGACCGGGTCGAGCTGGCGACGCCGCGCGGCAAGCTGGTGGCGCGCACCGCCATCGTCACCGCCTCGACCAACGTGCTCGCCGCCGACACCATCGAATTCGAGCCCGATCTGCCGCGGGACACGCTCGCGGCCGCGCACGAGCTCGCGCTCGGCAGCTACAACCACATCGGGCTGCTGCTGCCGCGCAATCCGCTCGACCTGCAGCCCGACGATCTGGTGATCGAGCAGGCGAACGGGCCGCGCACCGCCGCGCTGCTCGGGCGCGTCGGCGGCACCGACCTGCACATGATCGAGGTCGCCGGCGCCTTTAGCCGCGAATTGTCCGGCAAAGGCGAGGCGGCGATGCTCGAATTCGCCCGCGACTGGCTGGCCGCGGTGTTCGGCTTCAACGCGCGCAGCGCCATCGCCCGCGCCCACGCCACGCGCTGGGACGCCGAGCCTTACGTGCTCGGCGCCATGTCGGCGGCGGCGCCCGGCAGCTCGGACGCGCGCAACGCGCTGGCCGAGCCGGTCGGCGGCCGCATTTGGCTTGCCGGCGAAGCGGTGCACCTGAGCAAATGGGGCACGGTGGCCGGCGCCTGGGAATCGGGCGAGCGCGCCGCCGACGCCGCCATGCGGCGCATGGGGCTACTCAAGGAGCCGGGCGAGGAGCGCCGCCCGCGCCGCGAGGAGCGCCCGCGCGGCCGCCGTCGCCGCGGGGATGACTGATGGCGCGACCGCAAGCGCTCATCGCCTGGTCGAGCGGCAAGGACAGCGCCTGGGCGCTGCACGAGGTGCGGCGCGCCGCCGCCTTCGACGTCGCCGGCGCGCTCACCACGGTAACGGATCGTTTCGCCCGCGTCGCCATGCATGGCGTGCGCGAGGAGCTGCTGCATGCGCAGCTTGCCGCCGCCGGCCTGCCCGCGGTGATCGTGCGCATTCCGTTTCCCTGCCCGAACGAGGTCTACGAGCGCGAGATGGCGCAGGCGATGGCCGCGGCCAAGGCGCGCGGCATCACCCATATGATCTTCGGCGACCTGTTTCTCGCGGACGTAAGGGCCTATCGCGAGCGCCAGCTCGCCGGCACCGGCATCACGCCGGTGTTTCCGCTGTGGCGGAAGCCGACCGCGGCACTGGCGCGCGAGATGATCGCGTCGGGCGTCGAGGCGCATTTGTCGACGGTCGATCTGAAGAAACTGCCGGCGTCGTTCGCCGGCCGCCGTTTCGATGCGGCGCTGCTCGACGCGCTGCCGGCCGACGCCGACCCCTGCGGCGAAAACGGCGAGTTCCATTCGTTCGTGTCGGCGGGGCCGATGCTCAAGGGCAAAGTCGAGGTGACGGTCGGCGCGACGGTCGAACGCGACGGTTTTGCGTTTGCGGATTTATTGGTGGCTTAGTTTCATCTTGTCGTCACCGGGCTTGTCCCGGTGACCCCGCTCAGGAGGGCACGGTGCTTCCCTAAGCGAGATGGCCGGGACAAGCCCGGCCATGACAGCGGAGAGTTTAAGCCCGCAACACCCCGCCGGTGCGTTTGGCGACTTCCGCGACGATCTTCTGCCCGAGCGCGTCGATCTCGGCGTCGGTCATGGTCTTGTCGCGCGGCTGGATGGTGACCGCGATGGCGATCGATTTCTTGCCGGGCTCGATGCCCTTGCCTTCGTAGACGTCGAACACGGTCACGGCCGTGATCAGCTTGCGGTCGACGTTCTGCGCCGCGCGCACGATGTCGGCGGCCTTCACGCCCGAGGCGACGACGAAAGCGAAATCGCGGTCGACCGGCTGGAACGGCGACAGCTCAAGCAGCGGCCTCGCCCGTGTCGGCTTGGCCTTCGGCTCGGGGATTTTATCGAGCAACACTTCGAAGGCGACCAGAGGCCCCTCGGCCTTGAGCGCGCCGAGGGCGCGCGGGTGCAGTTCGCCGAAGGCGCCGAGCACGTTCTGCGGCCCGATCTGGATGGTGCCGCTGCGGCCGGGGTGGAACCAGGACGGCCCGCCGGAAACCACCTGCAGCGCCTGCATCGGGCTGCCGGCGGCGGCGAGCACGGCAAAGGCGTCAGCCTTGACGTCGAAAGCGTCGGCGGGCGTCTTGGCGCCGGCCCAGTGACGGCCGATGCCGTCGGGCCGGGCCAGCGCGCGGCGCACGCCGGTTGCCGCCGTGAGCTGATCCTCGGGCCGATCGCCCTTGAAGATCTGCCCGACCTCGAACAGCGCCACGTCGGCCAAGCCGCGATCGGCATTCCTCTGCGCCGCCATCACCAGGCCCGGAATGAGGCTCGGCCGCATGTCGGAGAGTTCCGCCGCGATCGGATTGGCGAGCGCGAGCTCCGCCTTGCCGCCGCCGAACAACTCGGCCTCGCGGTGCGACACGAACGACCAGGTCACCGCCTCGGTCAGGCCGCGCGCAGCGCAGGCGCGCTTGGCCTTGCGGGTGCGGTTCTGGATCGGCGTCAGCACCGGCTTGCGCGCGCTGTCGCCGCGTGGGAACGGCGTTGACGGCACGCGGTCGACGCCGACGATGCGCACGACCTCCTCGACGATGTCGGCCTTGCCGTGCACGTCCGGCCGCCACGACGGCACCGCGACCTTGACCTTCTCGCTTTGCCCGGCGGCGAAGAAGCCGAGCTTTTCCAGCGTACGCCGCACGTCGGCGAGCGGCAGCTTCAAGCCGGCGAGCCGCGGCAATTCGCTCAAGGGGAAGTCGATGACCTTCTCCTTCGGAGTCGGGTCGCCGGCAACGACGATGTCGGACGCTTCGCCGCCGGCGAGATCGAGCACCATCTGCGTCGCCAGCTCCAGCCCCGGCAGCATGAAGGCGTAATCGACGCCGCGTTCGAAGCGGTAGCGCGCGTCGGAATTGATGCCGAGCTTGCGCCCGGTCTGGGCGATGTTGAGCTCATCCCACAGCGCCGATTCGATTAGCACGTCGACGGTCGTCTCCGAGCAGCCGGTCGCCTCGCCGCCCATGATGCCGGAAAGCGATTCGACGCCGTGCTCGTCGGCGATGACACACATGGCGGCGTCGAGCGTGTAGGTCTTGCCGTCGAGCGCGGTGAGCGTCTCGCCGTTCTGCGCGCGGCGTACGACGAGGTTGCCCTTCACCTTGGCGGCGTCGAATACGTGCAGCGGTCGGCCGCGGTCGAAGGTGATGAAATTGGTGATGTCGACCAGGGTGTTGATCGGCCTCAAGCCGATGGCGGTGAGGCGCTTCTGCAGCCAGTCGGGCGAGGGGCCGTTCTTGACGCCGCGCACCAGGCGCAGGCCGAAGGCCGGGCACAATTCGGGGCTGTCGATTTTGACTTTGACCGGGCAGGGAAACGCGCCTTTCACGGCCTTCGGCGGACGATCCTTGAATGTGCCGAGCGAGGCTGCGCCGAGATCGCGGGCGATGCCGGCAACGCCGGTGCAATCGGGCCGGTTCGGCGTCAGGTTGATCTCGATGACGGGATCGGCCAGCCCCGCCCATGCCGCGTAGGCCGTGCCGACCGGCGCGTCGGCCGGCAATTCGATGATGCCGTCGGCGTCGTCGGAGACCTCGATCTCGGCGCCGGAGATCAGCATGCCGCGGCTCTCGACATCGCGGATCTTGCCGATGCCCAGCGTGATCTTCTTGCCCGGGATGTAGGTGCCGGGCGGGGCGAACACCGCCTTCATGCCGGCGCGTGCATTGGGCGCGCCGCACACCACCTGCACCGGCTGGCCGGCGCCGGTGTCGACCATGCAGACGCGCAGACGGTCGGCGTTCGGGTGTTTTTCTGCGGAGACCACTTGCGCGACGAGCAGCGGTTTGAGCTGTGCCGCCTTGTCCTCGACGGCCTCGACCTCGAGCCCGATCATGGTGAGCTTGTCGACGATCTCAGCCAACGTGGCGTCGGTGTCGAGATGTTCTTTCAGCCAGGGCAGGGTGAATTTCATTTGTCCCCTCCGCTCGCCGCAGCTTGTTCCCTCCCCCCTTGAGGGGGAGGGCTAGGGAGGGGGGTAGCTGAACTTGCGGCGTCAACGATTGCTTGCAACACTCCCACGCGATTTTTCAGCACATCCGAATTCCAAAACCGCAAAACGCGATAGCCTTTCGATTCGAGCCAGCGATCGCGTTCGATGTCACGAGTGGCGCGCGAATGCTGACCTCCATCAACCTCGATCACCAAGCGCCGCTCATGACATGCGAAGTCAACAATATATCGGCCGATCGGGGTCTGTCGTCGGAAGCTCATCCCGTCCAAGCGGTGTGCCCGAAGCGCCGACCACAAGCACCGTTCAGCATCAGTCATGTCGCGGCGAAGCGATTTCGCTCGACCTCGGATGACCGACGCAACTGGGCGATGAGCGGTTGGCTTACCCCCCTCCCGACCGCCTTCGGCGGTCGACCTCCCCCTCAAGGGGGGAGGTGAAGATCGCGTGTGGCGAATCATCCGCTCAACCCCCCGGCAAGCGTCGGGAAGTCGAGCGGCCGGAAGCCGTAATGCTCGAGCCAGCGCACGTCGGCCTCGAAGAAGGCGCGCAGGTCGTGCATGCCGTATTTCAGCATGGCGATGCGGTCGATCCCCAGGCCCCAGGCGAAGCCCTGATATTCGTCGGGGTCGAGACCGCAATTCTTCAGCACGTTCGGATGCACCATGCCGCAGCCGAGAATCTCCAGCCAATCCTCGCCCTCGCCGAAGCGGATCTCGCCCTTGTCGCGCTTGCACTGGATGTCGACTTCGAGCGACGGCTCGGTGAACGGGAAGAACGACGGCCGGAACCGCATCTTGACGCTGTCGACCTCGAAGAAGGCCTTGCAGAATTCTTCCAGGATCCACTTGAGGTGGCCGAGATGCGAGCCCTTGTCGATCACCAGGCCCTCGACCTGGTGGAACATCGGCGTGTGCGTCTGATCCGAGTCGCTGCGATAGGTGCGGCCCGGGCAGATGACGCGGATCGGCGGCTTCTGGGAGAGCATGGTGCGCACCTGCACCGGCGAGGTGTGGGTGCGCAGCAAGAGCCGCGAGCCGTCGGGCTTGGGCGGGAAATAGAAGGTGTCGTGCATTTCCCGCGCCGGATGGCCTTCCGGGAAATTCAATTTGGTGAAGTTGTAGTCGTCGGTCTCGATGTCGGGGCCTTCGGCGACGGCAAAGCCCATGTCGGCGAAGATCGCGGTCAACTCGTCGATCACCTGGCTGATCGGGTGCACGCGGCCGGTCTCGGCCGGCGGCTCGCGCACCGGCAGCGTGACGTCGACGGTCTCGCTGTTGAGGCGGGCATCGAGCGCGGCCGCGCCGAGCGCGTCCTTGGCTGCTGCGATCGCGGCGGTGACGCGGTCCTTCAGGCCGTTGATCGCAGGTCCCTGCACCTTGCGCTCGTCGGCCGTCATGGCGCCGAGCGTCTTCAACAGCGCCGTGACGTGCCCGCTCTTGCCGAGCGCCGAGACGCGCACCTGCTCGAGCGCGGCCTCGTCCTTGGCCGCGGCGACGGCGGCGAGCAGGTCGGACTCGAGCTTGGCGATGTCGGTCATGGCGAGGCTTATCCCTTGCCTTGTCATGGCCGGGCTTGTCCCGGCCATCTCGCTTAGGAAGGCACTGCGTCCCTAAGCGGGATGCGCGGGTCAAGCCCGCGCATGACAACAGAGAGGCTTTCGTTCGCTCAGGCCGTCGCCGGCAGCGCGGCCTTGGCCTTTTCCACGATAGCCTGGAACGCCGCCGGCTCGCGGATGGCGAGATCGGACAGCACCTTGCGGTCGACGACGACGCCGGCCTTGGCCAGGCCGTCGATGAAACGGCTGTAGTTGAGCCCGAACGGCCGCACCGCGGCGTTGAGGCGCTGGATCCACAGCGCGCGGAACGAGCGCTTGCGGCGCTTGCGGTCGCGGAAGGCGTATTGCCCGGCCTTCTCCACCGCCTGCTTGGCGATGCGGATGGTGTTCTTGCGGCGGCCGTAATAGCCCTTGGCGGCCTTGAGGACTTTCTTGTGCTTGGCGTGACCGGTGACGCCACGTTTGACGCGGGCCATGACAAATCTCCTTGCAGTCGGAACGAGGGAAAAGCGGCAGAGAAAACCGGTCAGCCGTTCGGCATCCAGTATTTCTTGATGTTGTCGCCGTCGGTCTTGAACAACACGGCCGTGCCGCGGTGCTCGCGGATGGTCTTGGTGGTCCGCTTGATCATGCCGTGGCGCTTGCCGGACTGCTGGTATTTGACCTTGCCGGAGGCGGTGATCTTGAAGCGCTTTTTGGCGCCCGATTTGGTCTTCATCTTGGGCATTTTGCTCTCCTATCGGCCAAGGCGACGGGCAAGCCCGCGCGGCCGCTGAATGCTCACGATTGAGCTAAAAAACGCCGCCACGGCAGCCCTTTAACCAGCCGGGCGGCGAACGGGCGGCGTTATGGCAGACGGCGCCGGAGCTTGCAACCTTGAGCACCTCGCCCGGCAAGAGGGAGGTCGAGCGCCGAAGGCGCTCGGGTGGGGGTCTCTTACAAAGATCGGCAGTCAAAGACCCCCTCCCTGACCCTCCCCCTTGCCGGGGGAGGGACGGAGGGGCCTCGCGCGCTCAGCGCGGCGCCAGCATCATCACCATCTGGCGGCCTTCGAAGCGCGGCTCCGATTCGACCTTGGCGAAGGAGCCGGTGTCTTCCTTGACGCGGTTGAGCAGCTTGTAGCCGAGCTCCTGGTGCGCCATTTCGCGGCCGCGGAAGCGCAAGGTGATCTTGACCTTGTCGCCTTCCTCGAAGAAGCGCTTCATCGAGCGCATCTTCACCTCGTAATCGTGATTGTCGATCATCGGGCGGAGCTTGATCTCCTTGACCTCGACGACCTTCTGCTTTTTGCGGGCTTCCGCCGCCTTCTTCTGCGCCTGGAATTTGTATTTGCCGTAATCCAGGATCTTGACGACCGGCGGGACGGAATTCGGGGCGATCTCGACGAGATCAAGCCCTGCGGTTTGCGCCATTTCCAGCGCGGTCTGGATAGGCGTGGGGCCATGATTGTGGCCGGTGGCATCGATCAGCTGTACCTCGCGGACGCGGATCTCCTCGTTGATGCGCGGGCCGTCCTTGGCGGCGGGCAGCGCGGACTTCATCGGACGACGAATGGCTAACTTCTCCTCATGCTGTTGCGACAAGGCCTCGGCTTAAAGCCGCCTCGGCTCCGGAAAGATTGGTAGAAACGGCGAATAAGTCAACGCGGTTCCGACCGTTTCAACGGCGGAATTGCGCCAAACACGGTCAAAGCGTTCAAATTCCACTAATTTTGCCGCGCTTGCGGCGTCAAAGGCGGCGCCGCGGCACTGCGGCCGGCAATCTCGGCATAGAGCGCGAGCGTCTGCTCGGCGATGCGCGCGGCGTCGAAATGGCCGAGCACCCAGTCGCGGCCGCGCGCGCCGATGGTGGCGCGCACCGGTTCCGGCATAGCG
Organism: Pseudolabrys sp.; assembly: GCA_035651255.1. Taxonomy (GTDB): domain Bacteria; phylum Pseudomonadota; class Alphaproteobacteria; order Rhizobiales; family Xanthobacteraceae; genus Pseudolabrys. The sequence goes on along the minus strand of DASRGB010000077.1, from coordinate 254,974 downwards.
AACAGGCGCAACAGCGTCGCCGCCAGCGCCGCATCGTTGCCGGCGGGAAACCGCAGGCCGGTGATGCGGCTTTCCGGCACCGTCGGCGGCGTCAGCACCACCTCGGGCCCGGCGGCAAGATCGGAGACGATCACGGGCCTGGCCATGGCCTGCGCCTCGACCAGGACGCGCTGCAGGCCTTCCGGCTGCACCGCTGCCGAAACCACGGCCGCGGCGCAGGCGAAGGCCGCCGGCATGTCGGCGATCGGCGCCGCCATGCGGATGACGTCCATGGTGCCGGTCGACAGCACCAGATCCCAGAGCTCGCCGGTGTAGCGGCTATGGCCTCTGTCCTCGCCGATAAAGACCAGCAGGAAGTCCTTGAGCCCCATTTCCTTCAGGCGCTTGGCGGCCTTGACCACCACATGATGGCCCTTGCGGCGCAAGATGCGGCCGGCGATCAGGATCACCTTGGTTTCCGGACGCACGCCGAAGGCGGCGCGCATCGCCTCGATGCGCTCGCGCGACACGCTCGCCGGATCGAAGCGGGAAAAGTCGATGCCCGGAGGCACCACCACGATGCGCTGCCACGGCGTGCCGTAGCGATCGTTGATCAGTTCGGCGATCTGCTCGCTCACCGCCACCACGCGGTCGCCGCGCGCCATGATGCCGTTATAGGCGTGCTTGAAGACGTTCTGCTCGCGGAAGCCCTTGTACCAGCTGGTCATGAAGGGGATGCCGCGCAGCCGCGCGGCGAGCCAGGCGCTCCAGGCCGCGGCGCGGCCGAGCGCGTGGATGACGTCGCACTGCCGCTCGCGGGCGATGCGGATCAATGCCGCGGCGTTGCGCAGCATTACGGCCGGATTGTTGCTGGAAAGATCGAGCGGCACGAAGGCGGCGCCCGCGGCGGCGACGTCGGCGGCGAGCCGCCCGGCGCGCGAGGCGACGATGGCGCGGTGGCCGGCGGCGGTGAGCAGGCGTGTCAATTCGACCGCGCCGGCGTCGGCCGCGCCGGCATCGAGGCTGGGGACGACGATGAGGACGGTGAGCGGGTCGCGCGCCCGGCCGGGTTGCGCGGACGTTACGCGCAGGGTTGCGCGCGTCTCGACGGCCGCCAATTCCGACGCTGGCAAACTCGACATTACGACTGCGACCTCAATGCGTTATGCGGAAGCTTCGGGACCGGCCGAGGTCAGGTATCGCGGGCAAGCAGCGACGTATAGACCCCGCGGATACCTTCGGCAACGCTTTGCGGCGAAAACATGAATTCGGCGAATTGGCGGGCGCGCGCCCCCAGCGCCTCATAGGCGGTAACGTTAAGTGCAAGGGCTGCGCTCACCGCCCGCGCGATTTCGCCGATATTGCCGGGCCGCACCAGCCAGCCGGTGCGCAATTCGTCCTTCATGCGCGGCGGTGTCAGCACGTTTTCCGGCAGTACGCCGACGGTGGTGGTGACCAGCGGCCGGCCCATGGCCTGGGCTTCGGCGGCGGCGCGGCCCGACAGCGGCGGTTCGAGCGCCGGCACCACAACCACGTCGCAGGCGCCGAGCGCCGCCGGCATGTCGTTGCAGTGGCCGACGAAGCGGCAGAGCGTGTCGATGCCGTGCAGCCGCGCCTGCTTGCGCAGGCTGCGCGCGTATTGCGGGTTCATCGTTTCATTGCCGACGAAGACGAAGGCGATGTTGCGGCTGCCATTGGCCACGATCAGCCGCGCGGCGTCGATCACGCTCATCTGCCCGTTCCACGGCGCGATGCGGCCCGGCACCAGCACCACCCGCATGTCCGGCAGAACCGCCCAGACGCGGCGCAGGCTGGCGATGCGGTCGGCGCTCACCGCGGCCGGGCTGAACGCGGCGGTGTCGACCGCGCGCGGGATGACGGTGATGCGGTCGGCGGGCAGTTTGTAGCGCTCGATCATGGCGCGCGAGACATAGGCGGATGGTGCGATGACGCGGTCGCCGCGCGCCAGCGAGCCGCGCAGCATGTTGCCGAGATAGGAGTGCGACGGCAGCCGGTCGGGGAACGACGTCACCAGGAATACCGGCTGCTTGTGGGTGGCCGACAGCGCGCTCCAGGCCCCGCCCGCGCTCTGCGCGTGGATGATGTCGATGCGCTCGCCGGCGATCAAATTGGCGAGCGTTTTCGCATTGGCGCGGATGCGCAGCGGGTTGAGCGTGTCGTTGATCATCGGCAGCCATTCGCCGCCGAAGGCGCGCAGTTCGCCGACCAGCGGTCCGCCGTCACCGGCCACCATGGCGCGGGCGCCGGCCTGCAGCAGCGTCAGCGCAATCTCGACCGCGGCGTGGCCGGCCGGATCGTCGCGCAAGGCCGGCACCAGCTGCAGGATGGTGGCGCCGGCGAGCGAGCGAGGGTGCGCGGCGCTCATGGCACGGCCCTTGCGTTGCCGGCCCGCTTCTGGCGAGAACTGTGCGTCCCGATTTTGAACCCGAACCGCATGAGCGACGCCCGGCTGACCTCCCTGACGATAGAATCGCCGCCGCCAGCGCGGACCATCGCCGTGCGCGTGCGCGAGGGCAAGGGGCAAGCGCCGGGCCTGTTCTGGCTCGGCGGCTTCAAGTCCGACATGAAGGGCACCAAGGCCGAGGCGCTCGACCGCTGGGCGGCGGCGCAAGGCCGCGCCTGCCTGCGCTTCGACTATTCCGGCCACGGCGAATCGGGCGGCGCCTTCACCGACGGCACCATCGGCCGCTGGCTCGAGGAAAGCCTCGCCGTCTACCGGCAGTTCGCCCACGGCCCGCAGGTGGTGATCGGCTCGTCGATGGGCGGCTGGCTGGCGCTGCTCCTGGCCGCGCGACTGCGCGAGACGACGGGCGCGGCACCGATCTGCGGCATGGTGCTGATCGCACCGGCGGTCGATTTCACCGAGGCGCTGATGTGGCGGCAGTTCCCGGACGCGATCAGGCGCGAGATCGAGGACAAAGGCGTGTGGCTGCGGCCCTCGCCATACGAGGAAGGCGGCTATCCGATCACGCGCCGGCTGATCGAGGAGGGCCGCAAGCACCTGCTGCTCGGCGGCATGATCGAGACCGGCTGCCCGGTGCACATCCTGCAAGGCGTCGAGGATCCCGACGTACCGTGGCGCCACGCCGAGCAGCTGCTGACGCGCTTTGCCCGCGACGACGTGGTGCTCACCCTGATCAAGGACGGCGATCACCGCCTGTCGCGGCCGGAGGATATCGAACGGCTGATCGCGGCGGTGAAGGAGTTTTAGTTCTTGTCGCCACCGGGCTTGTCGCGGTGGCCCCGCTTAGGGGCGCACTGTGCTCAAAGCGAGATGGCCGGGACAAGCCCGGCCATGAAGTTAGTTGAGCGCGTCGGCCCACTCGTCGTTTACCGATGCGTCGCTTTCGGCTTTCCTCAATGCGATAAGCTTTTCGCGCGGCAACAATCGCGACAGCGCCCACACCGCAGCGCCGCGCACCAGAGGCGAGGCGTCGCCGAGCAGCCGCTCGGCCTCGCGCGCCAGCGCGGCGTCGCCGGAGTTGCCGATGGCGATCAGCACGTTCCTGACAAAGCGGTCGCGGCCGCTGCGCTTGATCGAGGTCTTGGCGAACAATTTGCGAAATTGGGCGTCGTCGAGCCGCGACAACTCCGCCAGCGACGGCGCACGCAAGTCGTCGCGCGCGGCGAGCTTGGCTTCGCGCCCCGCGACCGCGAACTTGTTCCACGGGCACACCGCAAGACAATCGTCGCAGCCGTAGATGCGGTTGCCGATCTTTTCGCGCAGCTCGCGCGGGATCGGGCCCTTGTGCTCGATGGTGAGATAGGAGATGCAGCGCCGCGGGTCGAGCCGGTACGGCTCGGGAAAGGCCGCGGTCGGGCAGATGTCGAGGCAGGCGCGGCATGAACCGCAGCTGTCCTCCGTCGCGCCGTCGGCCGGCAGCGCGAGCGTCGAGAAGATCGAGCCAAGGAAGAGCCACGATCCGTACCGGCGCGATACCAGATTTGTGTGCTTGCCCTGCCAGCCGAGCCCGGCGCTGGCGGCGAGCGGCTTTTCCATCACCGCGGCGGTGTCGACGAACACCTTGACGTCGCCGCCGGCATTGGCGACCAGCCAGCGCGCCAGGTGCTTGAGCCGCGATTTGACGAGCTCATGATAGTCCTCGCCCTGGGCGTAGACCGAAATGGCGCCGCGTCCGCGCTCGCGCAAAATCGCCAGCGGGTCGCGGTCCGGCCCGTAATTCATGCCGAGCATGATGACCGAGCGCACCTGCGGCCACAGCGCGCTGGGGTCGCCGCGGCGCGCCGCGGTCGTTTCCATCCACACCATGTCGCCGTGCGCACCGTCGGCGAGAAACCGCTCGAGCCGCGCCTTGGCCTGCGGCGCCGCGTCGGGTCTGGTCACGCCGACGGCGTCGAAGCCCTGCGCCTGAGCCTGTTCGATCAAGGCGGCTTTGATTGCGGCGGCATCCGCCTGTTTTACCCTCCCCCCGCGCAGCGGTGGGGAGGGTCGGTTCGCGTCGGCTCGACGATGCGAACCGGGCTGGGGGGATTTTGCGGCCGTCGTCATGCGGCCTCCCAACCCTTCCCCGCCGCTGGCAAGGGCTCGCGGCGGCAGGCGAGGAGTGAAATCAAAAATCGAGGTCGGCGTAGCTCTTCGCCGGCGGCAGGCCCGCCAGCGCGTCGGCGAGCAACGGACGGAACGCGGGGCGCGACTTCACCCGCGCGTACCAGCTCTTCACCGTCTCGTCTTCGTGCCACGGCACCTCGCCCAGATAATCGGCCACCGAGAGATGCGCGGCGGCGGCGAGATCGGCAAGGCTCAGCCGCTCGCCGGCGAGCCAGTCGCGCGTGCGCCCGAGCCAGCCGAGATAGGCGAGATGATAGCGGATATTGTGGCGCGCCACCCGCAATGTCTCGGTGTCGGGCGGGCCGCCGCCTTGTTCCCTGGTCATATGCCGCTTGAACACGCGTTCGCTCACCAGCGGGCCGCTGACTTCGGCGTGAAACTTGTCGTTGAACCAGGCGGCCAGCCGCCGCACTTCGACGCGGTCGACGGCGCCCGGCGGCAGCAGCCGGTCGGCGCCGTCGGGCGGCGTATGCGTTTCCTCGATATATTCGGCGATCAGTGCGGCGCCCGGCACCGGCGGCTGGCCGTCCGTCACCAGCACCGGAATTTCGCCGGCCGGATTGAGCGCGAGGAACGCCTCGCGCCGCTCCCAGAAGCGCTCCTCGGCGAGGCGCGCCGCGATGCCGTATTCGCCGAGGATCAGGCGCACGTAACGCGACAACGGGCAAAGCGGATGATGCAGCAGGGTCAGCATTGAAGTCCGGGTGGCGGGAATCGGTCTGCCACTATAGAAAGCCGCGGCCGACGGGCAACCTGTTGAGTTCCGCCGTTTTTATTTGCCCCCGGCGCGGCCATGCGCGACAAGCGCCAGCCGGAGCCCGCCACGGACCGCCTCGCCATGGATGTCATCAAGCATGCCTTGGGCGCTTTAAGCCCCGCCCATATCGATCTCATCAAGGCCGCGGTGCTCGGCATCGTCGAAGGCTTCACCGAATATCTGCCGGTGTCCTCGACCGGGCACCTGTTGCTGATGGAGGATCTGCTCGGCTGGGGCGACGACGCCTTCGGCAAGTCCTTCGCCATCCTCATCCAGCTCGGCGCCATCCTGGCGCTGCTCACCATCTATTTCGGCCGGCTGTGGAATCTGGCGAAGGCCATGTTCAGCGAATGGGCGGCGGCGCGCTTCATCATCGGCGTGCTGATCGCCTTCCTGCCGGCGGCGGTGATCGGCGCGCTCGCCTATCACGTCATCAAGTCGTATCTGTTCGACGTCCGCGTCGTCTGCATCTCGCTGATCGTCGGCGGCTTCGTGCTGATCGGCGTCGACCGTCTCAACCTGAAGGCGCGCTATCACGAGGCGACCGGCTTTCCGCTGCTGGTCTATCTCGGCATCGGCATCTTGCAGTGCCTGTCGATGATCCCCGGCGTGTCGCGCGCCGGCGCCACAATCGTCGGCGCCATGCTGTTCGGCGCCGACCGCCGCTCGGCCGCCGAATTCTCGTTCTGGCTGGCCATGCCGACCATGGTCGGCGCCTTCGCTTACGAGGCCTTCAAGAGCCGCGCCCAGTTCGAGATCGGCGGTCATGTCACGGTGATCGCCGTCGGTTTCGCCTTCTCCTTCATCTTCGGCTGGATCGTGGTCAAGACGTTCCTCGGCTACGTGCAGCGCCACTCCTTCGCGGTCTTTGCCTGGTGGCGCATCGTCCTCGGCACGATCGGCATTTACGCGATCTATTTCTGGAAGTGATGCTCTTTGTCATGGCCGGGACAAGCCCCGCCATGACGACAGCAGCCTAAGCCGCGTGGCTTTTGAACTGTCCGGTCTTGCGGAAGCGCCAGAGGTAAGCCGGCACGATCGCCTCGATCGGCTCCGGCTCGATGCCGAGCCCGCGCAAGGTGCGGCCCTCGCGCTCGGCCGCCTCCGACACGACGTTATCGACGCGCAGCATGTCAACCTGGTCCGGCGTCAGCGGCGGCCGGGGCAAGAATTGCAGCAGGCTTGCCTGCAATTTCGCGGCGAAGAACGGCAGCGGCACCAGCAGGCGGCGGCGCTCGATGGTCTTGAGCACGAACTGCATCAGCTCCTTGAACGTGCGCACCTCCGGCCCGCCGAGCTCGTAGACGGTGCCGCCGCGCACCTCGCCGGCTGCGGCTGCGGCGATGGCCCGGGCAACGTCGCCGACGAACACCGGCTGGAAGCGCGTCGCGCCGCCGCCGATCAGCGGCAGCGCCGGCGACAGCCGCGCCATGGCGGCGAAGCGGTTGAAGAAGTCGTCCTCCGGACCGAACAGGATCGAGGGCCGCATGATGACGGCATCGCCCTGCGCCGCCAGCACCAGGCGCTCGGCCTTGGCCTTGGTGCGCGCATAGGCGCTCGGCGAATTGTCGTCGGCGCCGATCGCCGAGACGTGCACCAGCCGCGCGCCGTGGGCGTGCGCGGCCAGCGCCACCTGCTCGGCGCCGAGCGCGTGCACCGCCTCGAAGCGCTGGCGGCCGCGCTCGAACAGAATGCCGACCAGGTTGATGAGCACGTCGGCGCCGCGCGCCGCGGCCTCGACCGAGGCGGCGTTGCGGATATTGGCCTGCACGGCATGGATCTGGCCGACCCGGCCGAGCGGTTGCAGATGGCCGGCAAGTTCGGGCCGGCGCACCGCGACGCGGATGCGGTAGTCGGCCCGTGCCAGCGCACGCACGACATGGCGGCCGAGGAAGCCTGAGCCGCCATAGACGGTGACGAGGGTTTCGGCGTTGCTGCGGACAGCCATGGTATGTCTGGGTGTGTGTTGGCGTATCTTGACGCGCGGGCTTTGGCTTGGCGCGCCAATTACAGGATCGCCCGGGGCCTGTACAGGGCCCGCCCCGCGGACGGTCATTCCGGGGCTCGCCTCGGCGCGCGAACCCGGAAATGACAGCCGCCGGCTTCAATTGACAAGGCGGAACGGGCTCAATACCTAGTCGCGACAAGCCCAGGTGGCGGAATTGGTAGACGCACTAGTTTCAGGTACTAGCGCCGCGAGGCGTGGAGGTTCGAGTCCTCTCCTGGGCACCAGCCAAGTTTCATAAACCTCAGCGGTTGGCGCCCGACGCCTTGCGCAGGAAATGCCCGGTGGCGACGCCGCGCATCAGCGCCAGCCGATAGGGCCGCATCACCGCGTCGCGTTCCCAGCCGCCGCTCGGCCAGTCGGCCATCAGACGCTTCATCCGGGCGATATCCAGCAATTGCGCCGCCGGCGCGCATGCGGCGATGCGCTCGATCTCGGCGGCGGCCTCCTCGCGCGCCGCGGTCAGCCCCTCGTGCCAGTCGGCGGCCTGGTAGCCCCTTTTCCGTTCCTCGATCACGGCCCGCGGCAGCCGGTCGGCAAAGGCGCGTTTGGACAGCGCGCGCGGCACGCCGTCGGCGAGATACTGCTCGGTCGGCACGCCGAGGCAGAATTCGATCAGGCGCTTGTCCGACGTCGGATCGCGCCGGTCGATGCCCCAGCCGGCCAGGATGGCCTTGCCGAATTCGCCGGGATCGGTGCGGCCGATGACCCAGTTCCGCAGTTCGAAACTGTCCGCCCACGGCCGGTAGGAGAAATCGTGGTCGCGTTCGGCGGCGCGTGCCGCGAGATCGAGGCCGCGCAGCGCGTCGGCGCGGATGGCGGTGTAGTCGGTGATTTCCAAGGCATGGCCGACAAAGACGCGGTTGAGCCATTGCCAGAGCACGGCCGGCATGAACGGCCCGAAGGTCCGTGCCAGGCCGCCGCGCCAGCGCATGTCGGTCTTGCCGACGAGGTTCGCGATTTCGCGCAAAAGCCGCAGCAAGCGTCCCGCGCGCAGCAATTCCGGCAGCAATTCGAGCCCGTCATAGCTCATGGTCATGTTGCCCATCTGCCCGGTGAGCATCACGGCGAGCTTGCGGTCGCGCGCCGCCTGGAAGATCGCCCGCGCCCAGACCCAGTTGCACAGATTGGGCATCGGCCGGTCGAGCAGGAAGACGCTGCGGTCGAGGTCGGCGAACGGCGACAGGTGGCCGCTGCGGATCAGGACGTGCTCGATGTTGGGGTGCATCGCCGCCGTCGCCGCGGCGAGCGGACCCTCGTTGCAGAAGCGGTTGCGCGGATCGGGGCCGTCATAGCCCTGGCGCGGCACCGCGGTGAAGGCGACGACCTTGCCGGGCGCGAACAGCCGCGCCGCGGTTGCCGTCACCGCAGCGCTGTCGAGGCCGGCGCTGAGCTGCGTCGCCACCGCGCCCGCGGCGCCGCGCAGCATCGAACGCGTCGCCTGGTCGAAATGGTGGCGCAAGCCTTCGACGTAATCCGCAGTCTTGAGTCCGGCGGCGGCACGGCGCTGGGTCCACCAGCGCCGCTTGCTCAGGCCCTGCCGCGTCACCGTGACGACGTGGGCCGCGACCACGCGCTTGATGTCCTTGAAGAAGCTGCGGTCATCGGTCTGCGGCAGCAGCGCGATGAGTTCGGCGGCGGTCTCCTCGTCCGCCGCGCAGGGAATTTCGGCGAGCGCGTGCAGGCCCTTCGGCATCGAGGCGAAGGCGAAAAAGCCGCGGCCGCGGTGATAATGCAGCGGCCGGTGGCCGCACAGGTCGCGCGCCAGCGTCAACGTCTGCGCCTGCGCGTTCCACAGCGCGAAGGCAAAATTGCCGGCGATGCGCTCGAGCGCATCCTCGCCCCAGCGCTCCAGGCCGGCCAGCAGAATGGCGGCGTCGCACAATTGCCGCGCCTCGCCGCCGAGGCCGAGCGAGCCGATCAGCTCGTCGCGGTTGTCGAGCCGCACGTCGGCGACGAGCGTGAGACGCCCGTCGCGGCTTTGCAGCGGCTGACGGTCATAGGCGTCCTCGGGCAGCGTGCGGAAAAGCCGCCGCCCCATCGCCAGTGGACCGTCGCTCCAGGTGTGGCCGTCATGCGGTCCGTAGATGTCCTGCGACGCCAGCATGCGGGCGCAGCCGGCGGCCGCATCCGGCTTGCCGTCGAAGCGCCAAAGGCCCGCGATCGCGCTCACCGGGGTGACCCTCCCTCGCGGAGGAATCGAACAAAAACACTGTGCCCGTGCAACGCCTGCCGGGCGCAGCCAGGACGTGAACTTGGATTATTGGCGCCGGAGCGATTTCGTCGGAGTGCCCGCCGATCCGGCGGCGATCAGGAATGCGCCGCGGTTCCGTCACTGGCGGCAGCCGGGGTTGCTTCGGTCTCGGCGAGCTCGCTGGTGATGACGACCGGTGTCTGCCACGACTTGCGGCGCCCCCGGCCGGTCGAAGCCTCGGCTTTGCCGCTGCGGAGCGGATCGCCAAAGGAATCAGAGTTACGGCTCATGACCCCGTGCCCTCGAAAGTTGATGTCCAGGGGCTGCCCCAAATCCCCACGCGACCTTTATATCAGCGTCGCAGCGCTATCCAAGAAAGCCTGATTCGCGGCGCGCCCACTATCCCTATCCTGTGACCCTGGCGCAACGCAACCGCAGGGTGCCGCGGCCAGCTTACCGGATGATTAACGCCAAGGTCGTGGTAACGTTATGCTATCGGGCGCCGACGCACGGCTATCAGAGCAACGCGGCGAAGTTCGTCAGGAATTGTTGGCGCTGCTGTCGGGCCCGGGGCCCGGGTTAATTGCGGTGTCTGCCAAGGTCGCCGTAATGACGCGCGGGGCCTGCCAGGAACGGCGCGTTGCTGCGCGCACCGTCTCCGGCTCGGGCAAGGCGGTTGTCGCGGGGCGGTGAGCCAAGATCATGAACTCGTTCCCTTGCTCATCCGTCGAGTTTAGAGCCTCGCACGCCTCGGGGACGTTTGTAAACGAACTCCTCGCCGGCACGGGCGAGGCAGGCCGCCGTATTGTTACCGTTGTTACCGTTGCAATTGTCCAAGCCGTTATTGCAAGTTTCGGCTCATAATGGGCGCGAAAATCGGCATCTGCGGACGTTCTCGGCTTGGCCGCTTGCCTCGGCGCGCGGCGCTCAGTATGCCCGGGCAACCCACTGCCATGTTGCGCCCCACGGCCGGACCACCTGAATGACCATCCGCCTGCACCGCGGCGACCTGCCCGACCTCACGGCCTACAAGGGCGCGGTGGCAATCGACACCGAGACCATGGGCCTCGACCCGGCCCGCGACCGGCTCTGTGTGGTGCAGCTTTCGCCGGGGGACGGCTCCGCCGACGTGGTGCAGATCGCGGCCGGGCAGAAGCACGCCCCCAATATCGAGCGCCTGCTGGCCGACGCGGCGAAGCTCAAGATCTTCCATTTCGGCCGCTTCGATATTGCCATGCTGGCCAGGGCCTTCGGCGTCTGGGCGGGGCCGGTCTACTGCACCAAGATCGCCTCGCGGCTGGCGCGCACCTATACCGACAAGCACGGCCTGAAAGACCTGGCGCGTGAGCTGCTCGGCATCGACCTGTCCAAGCAGCAGCAATTGTCCGATTGGGGAGCGGACGATCTGACCGACGCCCAGGTCGCCTATGCCGCGACCGACGTGCTGCATCTGCACGCGCTCAAGGACAAGCTCGATGCCATGCTGGCGCGGGAGGGGCGCGCCGAGCTCGCCGCGGCCTGCTTCCGCTTCCTGCCCGAGCGCGCGCGGCTCGATCTGGCCGGCTGGGGCCATGAGGACATCTTCTCGCACGGCGTCTAGCCGTGGCGTAAGTCGCTGTTTTTGTGCCGTTATTGGTTAATTTCGCGGCGCGTTCGGCTTCCCGCCTTGCCGCTTGTGGGCCATATTCGCGCGGCATTGTGCGTCGGGGCGTCTTCCGCGACTTCAACACAGACTGGGCATGAGCCGGCCGATCATCGCCAAAGCCGATCCGCAGACCGCGCGCGCCTATTGGACCATGGGCGGCAACGAAAGCGCGCGCGCCTTTTACGCGGCGCGCCGCCACAGCCGGCTGGTGCGCATGCTGCGCGTCGCGGTGCCGGCCTTTGTCGGGGTCGTCGCGCTCGGCATGTTCCTCATCACCTATTTCAATCCGCTGCGCATGCTCGGCAAGCTGCCGATCAATGTCGGCGATGTGGTCGTCTCCGGCACCAAGATCACCATGGAGAAGCCGCATCTCACCGGCTTCACCAAGGACGCGCGCGCCTATGAGCTGTCGGCCGAAGCCGCGGCGCAGGACCTGACCAAGCCCGACCTCGTCGAGCTGCACAACATCCACGCCACGCTGCAGATGCAGGACAAGAGCTCGGTGAAGATGGACGCGCTGTTCGGCCTCTACAACAGCAAGGAGCAGATGCTGAAACTCGAGCGCAAGATCGATCTGGCGTCGTCGACCGGCTATGCCGGCCACCTCACCGAAGCGCTGGTCGACGTGCGCAAAGGCGACGTGGTGTCGGAGAAGCCGGTGGAGGTGAAGCTGTTGCAGGGTGTGCTCAACGCCAACCGGCTCGAGATCACAAATTCGGGCGACCTCGTCGTGTTCAGCGGCGGCGTCGACATGACGCTGATGTTGAACCAGACCAACGCCGCGGGCGGCGCCGCCGGCGCTCAGCCGCAGAACACCGCCACTGCGCCGGCGCCGGGCAATGCGCCGCCGCCGGCCAAAAGCGGGGCGCGATGACGCAGATGCCGCGCAGCCTTAGCGTCCTCGCCGCCGCCGCGGCGCTCGTCGTTCTTGCCGGCGCGCCGCTTGAGGCCCAGCCGAAGCCGCCGTCGCCGGCCGCGTCGGCGGCGCCCGCCGCGCCGGTCTCGAAAGGGCCGCCCAACGCGCTGCAGGGCTTCTCGCAGAACCGCGACCAGCCGGTGCACATCGAATCGGCGACGCTCGAAGTGCGCGACAAGGACAAGGTCGCCACCTTCAGCGGCGACGTCCACGTTACCCAGGGCGACACCGAAATGCGCTGCAAGACGCTGGTGGTGTTCTACGAGCCGGATCCCGGCACCGGTGACAAGACTGCCAGCACCGGCACCGGCGCCGCCAAGCCCGCGGCCAACACCATGCCCGCGGCCGAGCCCGGCCCGGCCGGCCAGCAGCGCATCAAGCGGCTGGAAGCGCGCGGCAGCGTGATCGTGACGCAGAAGGACCAGACTGCGACCGGCAGCCTCGGCATTTTCGAGATGGCGACCAACACCGTCACCCTCACCGGCACCCCGGTGGTGATGACGCAAGGCAAGAACGTGCTGCGCGGCGAGCGGCTGATCGTCGACCTCACCACCGGCGTGTCGCGGGTGGAATCGGGCAAGAACGGCCAGGGCCGCGTCGAGGGCCTGTTCCTGCCGGGCAGCGGACCCATCGGCCCGCCGGGTGCCGCTCAGCCCGGCCAGCCCGGCCAGCAGCCCGGCCCGCCGCCGGAGCAAGGCAAGCGCCCTTGACCGCGCGGGAATCAGATAGGCTCGCGCGCCGGAGCAGGGTGGACGATCGGACTATGCGCCGCGAGGTCGACCCGTGAAAATCCTCTCGCTGTTCGGACGCCGTCCGCCGCCGCAGCGCCGTCCGCCGCCGGCCGGGCCGGTCATTCAGGAACGGCGCCCGCAGCCGGGACAGGTTGCCCGCCAGCCGAACGCGGCAGGCCAGCAGCAGGCCGTGCAGCGCCGCCGCGAAACCGATCCACGGCAACAGCAAACCCAGCGCGCCTACCTCGCCGCCCACGGCGTCGAGAAGAGTTTCGGCGGCCGCATGGTGGTGAAAGGCGTCACGCTCTATGTGCGGCGCGGCGAGGCGGTCGGACTGCTCGGCCCCAACGGCGCCGGCAAGACCACCGTGTTCTACATGATCACCGGGCTGATCAAGGCCGATCGCGGCCGCATCGAGCTCGACGGCTACGAGGTCACCGCGCTGCCGATGTACCAGCGCGCCCGCCTCGGCATCGGCTATCTGCCGCAGGAGGCCTCGATCTTCCGCGGCCTCAACGTCGAAGAAAACATCCGCTCGGTGCTCGAAGTGGTCGAGCCCGACCGCCGCCGCCGCGAGGCCGATCTCAACGCGCTGCTCGAGGAGTTCAACATCGCGCGGCTGCGCAAGACGCCGACCATCGCGCTGTCGGGCGGCGAGCGCCGCCGCGTCGAGATCGCGCGCGCGCTCGCCACCCGGCCGAGCTACATGCTGCTCGACGAGCCGTTCGCCGGCATCGACCCGATCGCCGTCGGCGACATCCAGGCCCTGGTGCGGCACCTGACCAACCGCGGCATCGGCGTCCTCATCACCGACCACAATGTGCGCGAGACGCTCGGATTAACCGACCGTGCCTACATTATCTATTCCGGCGAGGTGCTGATGGAGGGCCGCGCCGACGACATCGTCAACAATCCGGACGTCCGCCGGCTCTATCTGGGCGAGGAATTCAAGCTCTAGCCGCAGGCGTTAACCGCCCGAAAATTGGGCACGGCTGCGGCGCAAATACGCATCCGGTCCGGCGCGTAAGCTGCTATAAACAATCAGAAGCAAGAATCGGACCAGATTCGCGCGCCGGGACGACCAATGGCTTTGTCGCAACGACTCGAGTTTCGCCAGACCCAAGCGCTGGTGATGACGCCGCAGCTGATGCAGGCCATCAAGCTGCTGCAGCTGTCGAGCCTCGATCTTGCGGCCTATGTCGAGGGCGAGCTCGAGCGCAATCCGCTGCTCGAACGCGGCGGCGACGACGAGGCCCCGGCGGCGGCTGACACCGAAAGTGCCGCGCCCGAAGCCGACGACGAGGCCGGTCCGACCGCCGACTGGATCGGCGACGACCTCGAGACCAGCCGCAGCTCGATGGAACAGGGGCTTGGCACCGAACTCGAGAACGTCTTTCCCGACGACAGCGGCGCCAAGACCACCGCCGCCCCCGAGGCGCCGCAACCCGCCTATTCGGAATGGTCGGGCAGCGGCAGCGCCAACGAGGACTACAACCTCGAGGCCTTTGTCTCGGCCGAAACCACGCTCGCCGACCATCTGGCCGAGCAGCTCGCGCTTGCCATTTCCGATCCCGTCGACCGCATGATCGGCCGCTATCTCATCGACATGGTGGACGAGGCCGGGTACCTCTCCGGCGACCTTGCCGCCGTCGCGGACAAACTGGGGGCGCCGCTTGCCGCGGTCGAGCGCGTGCTTGTTGAGGTGCAGACGTTCGATCCGCCGGGCGTCTGCGCGCGCAGTCTGACCGAATGCCTGGCGATCCAGCTCAAGGAGCGCAACCGCTTCGATCCGGCGATGCAGACGCTGGTCGAGCATCTCGACATGCTGGCCAAGCGCGATCTGGCGTCCCTGCGCAAGCTGTGCGGCGTCAACGACGAGGACCTCGCCGACATGATCGGCGAGATCCGCAACCTCAACCCCAAGCCCGGCCTCGCCTTCGGCTCGACCGTGGTGCAGCCGATCGTGCCCGACGTCCTGGTGCGGGCGGCGCCGGACGGCAGCTGGCGGGTCGAACTGAATTCCGACACGCTGCCGAAAGTGCTCATCAATCAGCGCTATTACGCCGAAGTCGCCAAGGGCGCGCGCAACGACAAGGAAAAATCCTACCTCGCCGACTGCCTGCAGACCGCGACCTGGCTGGTGCGCGCGCTTGACCAGCGCGCCAAGACCATCCTCAAGGTGTCGAGCGAGATCGTGCGCCAGCAGGACGCCTTCTTCGCCAAGGGCGTGCAGCATCTGCGCCCGCTCAATCTCAAGACCATCGCCGACGCCATCAGCATGCACGAATCGACGGTGTCGCGCGTCACCGCCAACAAGTACATGGCGACGCCGCGCGGCATCTTCGAGCTCAAATATTTCTTCACCTCGGCGATCGCCGCCGCCGACGGCGGCGAGGCCCATTCGGCGGAAGCCGTGCGCCACCGCATCAAGCAGATGATCGACGGCGAGACCGCCGCCGATGTGCTGTCGGACGACACCATTGTCGACAAGCTGCGCGAGGTAGGCATCGACATTGCCCGCCGCACCGTCGCCAAATACCGCGAGGCCATGCGCATCCCGTCCTCGGTGCAGCGCCGGCGCGAGAAGCAGGCGGCCGGCTGACACGTTCCAAGCATTGACCTTTGGCGCGACGATTTTAGACTTGGCGGGCCGGGACGGTCGGTGGCGCAGCCAGATGCGCCCGACAGGAGGCTGTTCATGCCGTTACGGGTTTCGGGCAAGAACATCAGCGTCGGCGCCGCCTTGCGCGAGCGGATCAGCGGGCGCATCGCGGAAGCGGCGGCGAAATATTTCCGCGGCGGCTATTCCGGCCACGCCACCATCGGCCGGGACGGTTTCGGCTTTCGCACCGAGTGCGTGCTGCATCTCGACTCCGGAGCGCTGCTCGAGGCCGAAGGCATGGCGCCCGACGCTTATGACAGCGCCGACCAGGCCGCGCTGCACATCGAAAAGCGGCTGCGCCGCTACAAGCGCCGCCGCAAAGGCCATCAGGCGCAGCGCGGCCGTTGAAATTGCTTTGAAAAACGGCCGGCCGACGGCGCCCGGCGGCCATTGACGAGCGGCGGCCGTCTCAATATGGTCCGCCGCCTTCAGCACCCCATTCAACTCGGCGCCTTCAGTTCCGATCCCCGGACACGTCCATGACTCTTACCGATCTCGTCGCGCCGAACGCGATCTTGCCCGCGCTCAAGGTCAACACCAAGAAACAGGTGATCCAGGAACTCGCGGCGCGCGCGGCCCAGCTCGCGGGCCAGAATGAGCGGGCAATTCTCGAAATCCTGACGCAGCGCGAGAAGCTCGGTTCCACCGCGGTGGGCAACGGCGTCGCCATTCCGCACGGCAAGCTGCCCAAGCTCGGCCGGCTGTTCGGGCTGTTCGCGCGGCTGTCGCGGCCCGTCGATTTCGAGGCGCTCGACGGCCAGCCGGTCGACCTCATCTTCCTGCTGCTCGCGCCTGAATCGGCCGGCGCCGACCATCTGAAGGCGCTGGCGCGCGTCGCCCGTCAGCTGCGCGACCCCGAGGTGGCGCGCCGCCTGCGTGAATCGCAGGACGCCGACGCGCTCTATGCCGTGCTGGCGATGCCGCCGGCGTCGAGCGCCGCATAATTTTGAAGGGTCATTCCGGGGCGCACGCATAAGCGTGCGAACCCGGAATCCAGAACGAGATTCCGGGTTTGCATCTGGATTCCGGGTGCGCGCCTTTGGCGCGCCCCGGAATGGCTGATTGAGATACTATGGCCTGTGCCTGATCGATTTCAGTGCACGCTCACCGCCTCGAGCTCCTGGCTCCAGGCATTGGCGATCGCGGCTTCCCGCGTGTCGGTCAGCATGATCGGCGTGCCGTCGGCGGCATGCAGCGCGAACAGCATGAGGCCCGGCGCCAGCTGCGGCGCCTGCGGAAATTGTTTGGCGACATCCTCGGAGCGGATCGCCTTGACGTAGGCGATCTCGCCGTCGCCCAGATGCGCGAGCGCCTCCTGGGTGATCACGGGATGGGTCGCAGCCGCTTCGGTCGTTTTGCCGTTGGTCATTTTGTCGGTCATGGCCCTCGACTCCTTTCATATCAACGCTTGACGCGGTCGAGTCCTGGTTTCACGAGTTCGTTAGTCGTCCAGTTCCTTGATGGCGATGGTCTTCACGATCCTTTCCGGCTGCGGCCGAACCAGATCGATCGACAACAGGCCGTTCTTCAGATCGGCACCCTGCACCTCCATGCCGTCGGCCAGCACGAAGGTGCGCTGGAACTGACGCGCGGCGATGCCGCGATGGATGAATTGCCGAGCCTTGTCATCGTGCTGCCGCCCGCGGATCACCAGTTGATTTTCCTCAACCGAGACGTCGAGTTGATCGCGGGTGAAACCGGCGACCGCCAGCGTGATGCGCAAGCGCTCGGGGTTGTCGGCGTCGCGCGCCAGCCGCTCGATGTTGTAGGGCGGGTAGCCGTCCGCGCCCTTGGTGACGCGGTCGAGCAGCCGCTCGATCTCGTCGAAGCCCAACAGGAACGGGCTGGAGAGTGACGGAACTCGTGACATGGGTCTCAAAGTCCTCGAGACAAGCGACTTTGACTTGGGGCCCTTCACGGCGCCCCCGCTGCCGGACACCGTGTCCGCCAGCCCCGCTAATATGGGCGGCGGCGGTTAAAGGTTCAAGAACAAGGGGTTCGCGGCCAAAGGCGCGCTATAATACCGGGCCGCCGGGGACTTCCGATGCCTAACAAACCCGCAATGCCGGCCCTCAAAGTGAGGGCAATCCGCGCCACGCCGGTCGAGGTGCCGCCGAATTTCATCCTCGGCACCTCGATGGGCGCGATCCGGCAGGTGCCGCTGCTGCTGGTCGACGTCGAGACGGAAGAGGGCATCACCGGACGCGCCTACATGTTCTGCCATCTGCGCTCGGTCGCCCTGTCGGTTGCGCTGCTGCTCGGCGACGTCGAGCGCGTCGTCAAGGGCGACAAGGCGGATCCTCCTGCGCTGTGGGCAAAGCTGATGCGGCGCTTCACGCTGATCGGCGTGCAGGGCGTCCTGCGCATGGCGATTTCGAGCTTCGACGTGGCGTTCTGGGATGCCGCCGCGCAGGCCGCCAAGCAGCCGCTTTGCCGCCTGCTCGGCGCCGAGCCGCGGCCGATCCCGGCCTACAACAGCTGCGGTCTCGGCCCCATGGCCGATCTCGGCGCGCTCGCCGACGAGGCCGAGACGCTGCTGGCGGCCGGCAGTTTCCGCGCGATCAAGCTGCGCCTCGGCTATCCGACGGTCGAAGCCGACATCGCCGCCGTGCGCGCGGTGCGCAAGCGCGTCGGCGACGAGGTGGCGCTGATGGTCGACTACAATCAGGCTTTGTCGGTCGACGAAGCGCTCGAGCGCGGGCGGGCGCTCGACCGCGAAAACATCTACTGGCTGGAGGAGCCGATCCGTCACGACGATTATGCGGGCGCGGCGCGGCTGGTGCGCGAGCTCAAGACGCCGCTGCAGATCGGCGAGAATTTCTCGCTGCCGACCGGCATGGCCGCGGCGCTTAAGGAGGCCAAGCCGCAATACGTCATGCCGGACCTCGAGCGCATCGGCGGCGTCACCGGCTGGCGCGAGGCGGCAAGGCTTGCCGCCGACAGGCGGGTGCCGATGTCGTCGCACCTGTTCCCGGAGGTCAGCGCCCATCTGCTCGCCGCCACGCCGACCCGCCACTACCTCGAATACGTCGATTGGGCCGACGTTCTGCTCGAGCAGCCGCTCAGAATTGCCGACGGCCACGCCGTGGTGCCGGATCGCCCCGGCAACGGCCTGGCGTGGAACAAGGATGCGGTTGCGCGCTATCGCTTCGATGCGGCGCGTTAACGACAATTCTCCGACGGCAGGCGCACACGCATGGTTAAAATTAAGCATGCGTGTTTGCCTTGTTTGGTCAAAAATCCCCTAACGCCTGAAACATCGATGGGCCCGCCCGATATGATCGCCGCGCGCTGAGACATTTCACGCGGCGCATAGCGGGGGAGCTTCAGTTGCTGACGCGTAGCATCGACCTCGACGAGCAGTTCGATCCGTCGTTCGAAGAGAAGCTGTTCTACAACGCCAAGCGTCTCTGCGTGGGCTTTGCGGTCGCCGCGTTGTCGATCAGCGGTCTCGATCTGATGAACATCCG
This sequence comes from Pseudolabrys sp., assembly GCA_035651255.1. Taxonomy (GTDB): domain Bacteria; phylum Pseudomonadota; class Alphaproteobacteria; order Rhizobiales; family Xanthobacteraceae; genus Pseudolabrys. Next base: position 236,024 of record DASRGB010000077.1, on the reverse strand, counting down.
GCCGCTCGAAAACGCGGCGGAGTACATTCACCTGCATCGCCACACCAGCGTCGCCGAATGGCCGCAGCTCATCCGCTCCGGCATCCAGCAGATCTCGTTCGCGGTGCCGTCGGCGACCGCGGCGATCCCCAGCGATTTCGCGATCGCGCGGCCGACGGCGGCCGTCGCCGGCCTCGCCCGCGATACCTCGCCGGTCGCCGAGCTTGCCGCCGCGCGTGAGCAGGACGCCGTCGAACTGGCGATGGAGCAGCCGCCGGTCATGGCCAAGGCCAGCACCAGCGATCTGGCGCGCCAGGCGCAGGACATGTTGCAGCGTTCGCGCGACGAACTCGCCGCCAATCCGCCGCCGGCGAATTCCGGCGCCATTCAGCTTGCCAGCGTCGATCCCAACGTGATGCCGCAGAGCGCCGCGGCGCAGCCGGCGGTGATGCAGGTTTCGCTGCCGGCGCATATCGCCGTGCTGCCGCCACCGGCGCCCGGCGTGCCGCCGCCGTCGCCGGCGCAGCGCCTGCACCTCGAGGGCAAGGAGCGCGCCAAGGCCGAGCTCTGCCTCTCCAACGCCATCTATTTCGAGGCGCGCGACCAACCCTATATCGGCCAGGTCGCGGTGGCGCAGGTGGTGATGAACCGCGTGTTCTCCGGCGTCTATCCGCGCGACGTCTGCGGCGTCATCTACCAGAACGCCAACCGCCATCTCGCCTGCCAGTTCACCTTCGCCTGCGACGGCAAGCGCAAGACTATCAACGAATTCGGCTCCTGGGCGCGCGCCCGCCGCATCGCCCGCGAGACGCTCGACGGCCAGCTCTACGTGCAGGCGGTCGGCACCTCGACGCATTATCACGCGACCTACGTGCATCCGAACTGGGTGCACGAGATGCGCCGCTTCGCGCGCGAGGGCATCCACCTGTTCTATCGGCCGATCGCCTGGGGCAACGGCTCCGACGAGCCGATCTGGTCGCGCGCGCAATTGGCGTCGAACAAGCAGGCCGCGGCGACGACGACGACGGCCAAGAAGCGCACCGCCAACTAAAGTTTCAGCTTGAACAGCTTGATGGCGTTGTCGCGGCCGATCCTGGCGCGCTCGGCTTCGCTGATGGCGGCCTTGTCGAACCAGGCGCAGCCCTCCTCGACCGCCTCGAACGGCCAGTCGATCGAGAACATCACCCGGTCCGGGCCCATCTCGGTGACGGCGTTGACGAGCGCCGGCGTCGAGAAATTGCCCGACGTGGTGAGATAGAAGTGCTTGCGGAAATAGTGGCCGACGCCGTGCTTGGCCGGATAGTTATGGCGCGCCTTCATCCAGCCGTTACGGCCGTCGATGCGCCAGATGTAGATCGGGATGCCTTCGCCGATATGGCCGAGCACGATCTTGAGGTTGGGGCACTCGTCGAACAGGCCTGAGCCGATCAGCCGCAGCGCGTGCACCGAAGTTTCGGCGTGAAACGCCCAGTTCGGTCCGAGCAGCCAGTTGTGGCCCTCGTACTGACGGGTCCAGCTCGGCAACGGATTGCGCGGATGCAGGTAGAACGGCACGTCGAGCGCCTCGACCGTGCGCCAGAACGGCCGGTACTGCGGCAGGTCGTAATAGGTGACGTTGTCGGGCGTCCCGATTTGCGAGAAGCCGTTGACCAGCGCGCCGACGAAGCCGAGTTCCTTGACGCAGCGCGTGAGCTCGGCCGCCGCGGCCTCCGGGTCCTGCATCGCCAGCGCGGCAAAAGCGGCAAAGCGCCTGGGACGCTTGGCACATTCGGCGGCGAGCACGTCGTTGGCTTCGCGGGCGACCGCGATGGCGCGCTTGACGTCATGGATCGCCTGCACCGCCGGCGCGTTGAGCGACAGGATCATCATTTCGACGCCGTGCTTGTCCATCTCCTTGAGCCGCATGTCCTGGATGTCGATGAGGCGCGGCCCGAGCTTTTCCCAGACGTGGCTGCCGAACACCTGCGAGTCGCCGAGCGTGGCCTCAATGGCGAAGTGTTCCTCGAGCGCGATCTTGCCTTGCATTTCCGTTCCTCCCGGCGTTGCCCGGCATCATGCAATGGCGCCGCGGTGGTTGTCAGCAGGCGGGGCCGCAGCAAAAAGCCGCCCCGATGGGGCGGCTTGCCTCGGTCCGCCTTCGCTCCTGCGGAGCTCCGGCGAGCTTGCTTCGCGATGATCGCCTATGCGTGCTTGCCGAGCCGTCGCTCGCGAAGCGAGCGAAGGCTGGTGGACCAAACGGAATACATTTGGGCACTGGAAAATCAAACGAAATTTGCTACCCAAACCATCTCCTGGAAGTGCGGTCTGTTCGCCTCGACGCCGACGGATGCGGACGCGCCTTAAGCCGTAAAGCCTGCAGCGCGTACGTCTTTGCGGGGAGACAAGCAGCGGCCATCGTGCGAAATACCGCGGGTGTTAGCGACAGGCCGTTGAGCGATCGTCGACGGCCAGGCGATATCCGCCTAGCCCTCGGAAAGCCGTCATACTTCCATCCTCCGCCCTCTGCGGCGGCTATTTCGATACGCCGGCATCCTCGCCCTTCGCGCTATATTTGAGGTAGCGTGTGTGTTACAATGCGATTTTAACAACATAAAGCCCTCAAAGCTCGACTCAAAGCTCGAAACGTGGAAATGATCCGTCCGTGTTGTAAAAAAGCCCATAATACTCCTATTCAAATATCAAAACATCATAAATTTAGTAAAGCCAAATTAACCACATTGTGATAATAGCATTGCTGCTGCTTACGCCGGCTGCCAATAATGCGTGGTATGAAAGCAGCTCGTCACCAACGTCTGATCGTCGATTCCAAACCGCGGGTTGCGGCAGATTCGCGCGAGCGAGTTGAAAAACCCGAGTCCGCGACGCATGCCAGCCGCTCGGCAAAATCGCCGGCAAAGTTCCGTCTCAACAAGTTACCCCAGAATGCCCGCCCGGCGGCCGCCCTTCGAGAGCTGCCAGTAGGAAAAGCAGAAATCACGGTAATAGGCATGTTTTTCGGTGCAGTGGCGCGCGAGACTTTAGGCAAGCCCGGTCTAGGAGAACGGTGATGTCCAAGAAAGCGGAGGAGCCGCGCGGTACAGCAAAGGGGCGGCGGCAGTGTGTCGTGGTGTACCACCGTATGAGTGCGACGTCTCAAACGAAACAAAATTGGCGACGGCAAAAGAGGCAGGCTCGTCAATATTTGAAGAAGGGCCTAGTTGATTGACGTTATTTGAATTGGCGATTGAGACGAAACAGGTCCTACCCGGTTGACCTGAACGCAACCTATGTCGAAGCGATCGAACAAACCACTCAAGCCGGTAGACGAACCCGGACAGCGGGTGATGTGCTACTATCGCGTGAGCACGCGAGGTCAGGCGGAGCGCGATCTCTCGATTCCCGACCAGCGGAGACACGCTCGGGAGTTCTGCACGAATAAGTCTTGGTCCATTATCGCCGAGTTCGAAGATCCCGGACGTTCGGGTCGGACTGCGCAGCGCCCCGAGCTCACGCGGATGATGGAATCGATCTTCGATCAGGGTGTTGAGATCGACGTGATCCTAATCCACTCCTTTTCTCGTTTCTTCCGCGATGCTGTGGAGAGCGAGCTCTACATTCGAAAGCTGGCCAAGCGCGGCATACGGCTGTTGAGCATAACTCAGGACTTTGGCGACGGTCCTATGGGCGAACTCATTAGGCGCATTTTTCAGCTTATCGATGAATACCAGAGCCAAGAAACCGCGAAGCACGTGAAGCGTACAATGCTTGAAAATGCGCGGAATGGCTTCCTAAATGGTTCGCGTCCACCATTTGGCTATTGGGCCGAGCCGGCCAAAAACACGGCGCATCTGACGCGGACCGGTCAGCCGAAAAAGAGGCTGGCAGTCCACAACGAGGAGGCCGAGCTCGTCAAGAAAATCTTTGAACTCTATCTCATTGGCGATGCCGAGACTGGCTCAGGCCCTCTTGGTATCAAGGCAATCGTCAGTCTGCTGAACACTAAGCGAAGCCTCCACCGCGGCGCTAAATGGTCTATTCGAGCGCTTCATGATCTCCTTCGCGATCCGGTCTACGCTGGTCAATACTGGTACAATTGGAAAACACACCGCGGAAGCGCAGACGAGAGCACAGAAGAGATTGTCAAAATCTCCTGTCCGAACATCGTTTCCTACGAAATCTGGAAGGAAACGCGGGCCAAGCTCGAAACTTATCGGCCGCGGAAAAATGGTCCCGGCAACGGCAATGTTGGGACGTACATTCTCCGACAGATGATCAAGTGCCCCCACTGCAGCGGGGCGATGATGTCGTCAACGGGTAAGGGCGGTCGATACCGCTACTATGCGTGTGCGGAAAACGCCAAGAAGGGGACAAGCGCCTGCCAGGGTTTTCGCATCAACGCCGACCAAGTCGAACACATGGTGCTCTCAGCTGTTCAGGAAGACTTACTTACGCCGACCCGTATCAAGCAGATTCTTTTAGGGTTCGCCGAACAGGAAGCCAAGCAGGAGGCTAAACAGACGCAGAAGATCGCTGTTCTGCAGCAGCGCTTAGACAATGCGCAGAGGGAGATCGACAACCTGTTCGCGGCCGTGAAGGCCGGCCTCGTCCAGCCGGACGATTCGGACCTGAAGAAGAACCTCGCGGCCGCTCAGAACACCCGCGACGAGGCAAAAACTGCAATTGATCGCGAGGCCGTCATCATGCAGCCGCGCGTTGTTACCCCCGCCAAGATCGACGCCTTCGTCGCCACCATGAGACGAGAGTTGGGCCCGAGTGATCGTTCCAAAAATCCGCAGGCGAAGCACGCATATCTACGAGCCACCTTGGACGCCATCGTGGTCAAGGGTGACGCGGTCACGCTTTATGGAAAAAATGACTCCGTCCGGATCCTCGCGAATGCTGCGTGAAAACAAGCATGCTGTGGATCAGTTACCGAGAGCGGGCACTTTATGATTTTTCTTCGGCGTGATCACCCCGCCGCCTAATCGCATTGCGATTCACAATTGTTAATGATATTTCGATTATCGCATTGCGATTATCTCATTTCCGCGCGATGCTGTTTGGGGCCAGCTAGGCGGAAGGTAACAGTTGGCCCGTTACGTAACGTTACATGAGGACGCCATGACCGAAGAGGAAGTCCGTAAAGCCGTTGAGGAGCTGTTGGCGAAGGGCGAAAAGCCGTCCGTGCGCAAGGTGCGGACCGCATTGGGTGAACGCGGATCGCACACCGATCTCAGCGCAATCCTGCGCAAGGTTCTTGAACAGCGCGACCGTTTGAACACGGCGCGGAGCGAGATGCCCCAAGAAGTCCGTGACCGGCTCGACCTCTTGGCCGCCGATTTTTGGCAGGCTGCTCAGCAGAAGGCCAATCAGGCGGTCGAGGACGCCGAGCGCGGCGCTGCCACCAGGGTGGCAACGGCTGAAGATCAAACCCGTGAAATGGCCGAACACGCGGACCTGCTCGAAGCCACCGTTAAGGAAACGGACAAGCTTATCTCGCTCCTGAAGCAGTCCGAAGAAAAGGCAAATAAGCGGGCCAAGGACGCGGAGTCCAAAGCGGCGACCTTGCAAGCAAAACTGAGGGTCGCCAATGAGAACAGCAAGAAGCGCGATGCGGAATTCGATGAACTCTATCGGCGTCTCGATACCGTGCTGAAAAAAGCGTCGTAAGCTTTGTCGACAACGCTGGGCCGCCGGGGGTGACCACATCGACACGCGCCGCGCCCGACCGAGCTTCTGAACGAAAGGCTGCTCGCGCATGGAGCACCGTGCGTCGCTTAGCAGCAGGATCTTATAAGTCAATGAGTCTTCCGGAGGGGTTTTACGCTGAACCACGATTCCGCAGGTCGAGCCCCGACTTCGAGAAGCTGAAGGGCGTGGTCAACCTCACCCTGGACACGCCGGGGATCGGCCTCGCGCTGGCCATCGATTATTATCGGGTCGAGGTATTCGCCCACCAGCTCGACCGCGACAAGGCTTGCGGGCCAACGGCGCATCCGGACGTGCACTACTTTCCGATCACACGCGAGGCGCTTATTCTGAGACGCACTTCTCTGGACGATATCGCATGCGGTTGCCCCGTCGACCATCCGGATTGCGACACGGTCCTGAATCCGCTTTTTGATCAAATGCTATTGCGCTTGTTCGAAGACGCGGCCAAAGCAAAGAAGGGAACCGTTGCATCGACAACCCTCACCATCGCTCGGGCCCGATATACGATATCGGCTAAACGAAAGATCGATTGGTTGAATTTCGCCGTCGATGCGTTTTCAGCGTTCGAACAGGTCGGCGCCGATGTTATGGACCGTACTGTGCGGCATTTGAATGATAGGTTGGCGCTTCAGCTCTCGCCCAGACGCGTTGGCGCCAAAATGAACTGATGGCTGCCTCCGACCTTCGGTTTAGGAAGCTGTCTCGTGTATCGATTTGTCAGTCACGTACAGCCGGATGTTGCAAATGTGTTGCATCCATTTCCGTGCCGCGAAATTCTGTTTAGGTGTGCCCCAGATTCGTAGTCTGGGGTCAACCATTGAAATCATTGAAGTTCGTTACCGTAAGCGGGGCGTCTTTCGGCGTTTTTTGCATTTTCAGAACACTACAGTCCGCCATTCATTCGATCACCTCGTCCGCGTGCAGCAGAAAGGATTCGGAGATCGTCAGGCCAAGCGCCTTTACGGTTTTCAGTTGATCGCAGCTCAAACTTAGTCGGCCGATCGTCAGGTCCCTTTGAGAATTTTATCGACCAATAGCGCCTTGCGCCGATATATATCGGGCGGCCTCGTTCCATATGACATTGCCCGCCGGCGGCGACGAACTCACGGATGCCAGAGAGCATTCGCTGTACAGTTTGCGTCAATCACGGAGGCGCCCAGCGAATACCGTCTCATCACGGTTTCGGGGGTACTGCCTTGGGCCCTCGCAGGTAAATGAACCAGTAGGTAATGCCGACCAGCATTCCGCCGATCATGTTGCCGAGTGTTACCCAGAACAGATTGGAGAGGGTTGCCAGCATTGTCAGATGCGGGAAAGCGGCTGGCGTCCGGCCAATCACGTCCCAGAAAGCGCCGGGCCCGACAAATTTGGTCAGGAGCGCAAATGAAAACAGATACATGTTCGCGATGGAGTGCTCGAAGCCCATAGCTACGAACCCCGCAATCGGCGGCACAATGGCCAGAATCTTATCTGTTGTCGTACGCGCGCTGTAACACAGCCAAGTGGCGAGACAAACAAGGATGTTGGCGAGAACGCCGTGGACGAGCGCCTGCGCGGCGGAGAAAGAGGCTTTGGCGTCGGCGCTTGCCAGCGCCACAATGCCCACAGCCCCCCCACTGTGACTATACCCTGCGGCCAGAAAGACAAGCAACGCAATCCCGACACTGCCGACGAAATTCCCGACGTACACGAGGCCCCAGGCACGCAGGACCTCTCGCATATGGACCCGCCCACTCGCGCAGGCCATGACCATTAGGTTGTTGCCCGTAAAGAGTTCAGCTCCGCCGACGATGACGAGGATCAGACCCAAGGAAAAGACCAAGCCGCTCAAAAGGCGTGTCACACCATAGGGTAAGCCTTCGGCACCAGTTGTGACCACGATGGAGAACATCGATCCGAAGGCGATGAATGCACCAGCGAGGGCGCCCAAGACCATTAGGCTTGTAGAATCGAGGCGGGTCTTTTCCACGCCGATACGCTCGGCCTTCTCCGCCATTTGCCGCGGTAGCAGAGCGTCAATGGAGCCGAGGTTTCCTGATTCCAACGTTGCGCTCCCAATAGGCCAGGATCGATGTAGAGATTAAGCGGTGCACGCCGCAACCCGCAGCAACAACGATTTCTTAGCGGCGTGTTGCAATTGTGTTGTAACCCTTTCTGCCTCGGAATTTAAGTGTCAGCGCTGTACATGCTGTACATGTCCGCTTTGCTCCCAAAATCGGACTCCCGAAATCGGTTGGGGGGTATGCCGGCTAGGTGCCATTAGCGCCGACGATATCAAGTTGGTAGGGGTTGGGGCGACCGATTCGTTCGCTACGCAACCTTATTATGCGGTATTATGTAGTCGTGGCTCACTTTGAGTGCTTGCTCATGACCACAGTTTACACAGACAAAAATCTCGCATTCCAAATCAGGTCTGCGATCGACAGCTTCAATCCGCTTGAGCCGTAGCTCGCCACCGCATAGTTCGCAATGCGACGATATTGGCGGTTGGGTGAGGGTGCGCATCTAATGTCCTTTCGCCCCGACATGCTTCTGACGCTTCTCAATAAAAACACCAAAATCGCACTATGCAATGATGCAGATCAATAGGTCAGGGGGGTGCTGATAGAATTGTGCCACCCGGGAGATTGCTCGGGAATTTACTAACTCGGCCAACCCAACCCGGGTGCGGAGATTGGCTCCAATAAACAGTTGGCATCGCAGGGAATCGCTACACTGTCGCTCGTGTTGCAAAATGCCGATAAAGCCTGCACAAACCGATCTCTGATAAAAAACTGCCTTATTTCGATTTGTTCAGAGGACGGACCGACATGGCCATACCGATAGCGCGCATTCGTGGCGTTGTTGCTGCCACGCTCCTTGGGCTCACAGTTGCCGGTTGTGGTTACAACACCATCCCCACTTACGAGGAGCAGGCCAAGGCGAAATGGGCGGATGTGCAAAACAATTACCAGCGCCGTGCTGATCTTATCCCAAATCTGGTCGCTACCGTTCAGGGCTTCGCCAAACAGGAAAGAGAAGTTCTGACCGCGGTCGTGGAGGCGCGCGCCAAAGCAACACAAGTGAAGCTGGATGTTTCGCAGCTTACCGATCCCGACAAGGTCAAGCAGTTTCAGGACGCGCAAAACCAGCTTTCCGGTGCGCTCGGCCGGTTACTTGCCGTTAGCGAAAACTACCCCGAACTCAAGTCTAATCAGAACTTCCTAGCGCTCCAGTCGCAGCTCGAGGGCACCGAAAACCGCATTACGGTAGCTCGACGCGATTACATCGAAGCGGTGCGCGCCTACAACACCGAGCTCAGGACGTTCCCTGGCGTGCTATGGGCGGCTACCTTCTTCCGTTCCAATAAGCCGATGGCGGAGTTCACAGCGAGCGAGGGTGCGGCCAAGCCGCCGCAAGTAAAATTCTGAAGCGCCGCCGCAACCGAAAAGTACCAAAATGAAACTAGGCCGCATCCCTTCTGCCATCGGCAGAAAAGGATTGCGTCTGACGGTCGTCTTTACGGCGTTGCTTTGCACGCTTGCAACGGCCTTTGCGCTCACGTTTCCATCGCTAACAGGCCGCGTCGTCGATCAGGCAAATATCATTCAAACCGCGACGCGTACTGCCATTGAGCAGAGGCTCGCCGACCTCGAAGCAAAATCCGGCATCCAACTTGTCGTTGCCACTGTCACCTCGTTAGAAGGCCAAGACATCGAACCGTACGCTAACGAACTGTTCCGAAGCTGGAAGCTTGGCGAAAAGACGAAAAACAATGGCGTGCTGTTGCTTGTTGCCCCTAACGAACGGCGGGTTCGCGTCGAAGTCGGCTATGGACTTGAGGCTACACTCACCGACGCACTGTCGAAAGTAATTATCGCCAATGCCATAACGCCGCGTTTCAAGGCGGGCGATTTCAGCGGCGGCATCTCCCGGGGCGTCGATGACATCATCACTGTCTTAACGACCGATGCTTCCGAATGGCAGCAGCGGCCATCACTGCGGCTCGATGCTCAACAGACTGTCGATCCAGCGAGCTGGCTTCTGATCGTCGCGTTGATCATTCTTATCGCTCTACTCATCATTTTTCCCGGCTTTGGCTGGCTATTTTTAAACATTGTGCTGAATATCCTTGTCAGTTCGGGGAGATCGCGCAGCGGAGGGGGATTTTCGGGAGGCGGCGGTTCGTCGGGCGGCGGCGGTGCTTCGGGGAGCTGGTGATGAGCATTTCGAAAGAAGATCATAAGCGCATCGCGGGTGCCATTCGTTCTGCCGAAGCAAAGACTTCCGGCGAAATCGTTTGCGTGCTGGCGCAGACATCGACGCACACCACGGCATTGCCAGTTTTTATTGCCGCGGTAACCGCGCTCGCGACGCCATGGTTGCTTATGGCCTTCACCGCGATGACGGTTCAGCGAATTCTCTCACTTCAGTTTGTCGTATTTTTAGTGCTATTGGTGTTTCTTCGTTTGCCGCACGTCCGGGTTGCCCTTATGCCGCGGAAGGCACGCCGCGCCATCGCTCATCGAGTGGCAATGGAACAGTTCATCAGCCGTGGTATCGCGGGAAATAAAGATCGCGCCGGAATTCTGCTTTTCGTTTCGCTCGCGGAGCGTTATGCGCGTATCATTGCCGATGATGAAATTGCCGCTCGTGTCCCCCAATCGGAATGGCAGGGGGCAGTTGATGCACTGGTTGCGCACATGCGCGACGGTCGCATCGCCGATGGTTTCATTGCCGCGATTGAAGTGTGCGGAAATGAGCTGGCGAGACACTTTCCTCGCGCGGGCGCGAGCCGCATTGAGTTGCCGGGTCGGATTTATTTGATCTGAGGCCAGAGCTTATGCGCAGTGATTTTGAATCCGATCACAAGGGCTATCATCAGCAAGCGTCGTCCTATAGATCCGGCCCGTCTTGCCAAATGAGTCAATCGCGGATGTGACGACGTCTAACTGTGATGTGTGAGACCGACGGTCGGCCGCATCCCCACGACGTTAGGCGTCAAGAGTAAGGACGATCGAGGACATAGTGAAGTTCGGGGTTGAGCCCGTAAATGGCCAAATTCATGGCTCCAAGTCGATTGTTGGCCTTTGGACTTAATTTCCGCGTTGGGTCACGATCTTGATTTATCGCAATGCGCATCCATATGAATTGGTGAAGATACATAACAGTCTAAACATTGGAGGTCGATCATGTCTGGTTCATGTTGTGGCGGCGCTTCCAAAGTTGAGTCCGTCGAGGTTGCGGTGACATCCGCACCGCAGATGACTAAGGCGGCTACTGAACAAACGGCCGCGAAGTCTAATAAGAGCGAATGCTGCAATGACAACCCAGCAAAGAGTGAAAAGCACGGCTGCGGTTGTTAGATTTGCGCCGCACATTTACTGTGAGAAGCCGCCGCCATCGGCAGCTTTTTGCTTTGCCGCCTATGGGTAACTCAAAAATCCAACTTTCGTCCCGATCACTACAAATAATATTAGACTAAACAGATCCTGATCAGCACCAACTGGCTTGGTCGCCAACGGGCGCCCGCAATAATTCTTTAATATTTGCTTCGATGATCCGGAAGCCAACATTCCCATATAGCTTCTGGCGTCCATCATTCAATACGAAGCTTGGACTGCCTTCGATACGCATCTTGTCGGCGTCTTGGTAGTCTGTCGATAGTCTAGCAAATGCGGTTCCCTCGTGAATGCTTTTTTCAATCGCGCCTATATCGACGCCGAGAGCCTCAGCCAGTTCGCATTGAACATCCCAACGGGCGATGTCGCGGCAGTCTCGAAAAAACGCGCAACGAAATGTCCACATCACCTTATCGAAGATTGACGTCGCTAATCCACTTTGGCCTTCTCTTGCTCGTTCTTGCTGCCAATGTTGGACCGCCGTCATAAACAAATGCGCGCTTGCCGACGTCGGTGGGCGCGTTTTCAGCCAGATGTCCGGATGGACTTCGATATGCGGAAACTGTAGGGCGATCGCTCGTAAATGCGCATTGAACCCAACATATTCACCCTTGTCTCTCCAAGTCAAAGTGATCTTGCGGGCCGTATCGCCAAAGACAGAGCAGAACCGATGGTCCACTCGAACCGTGTCGCTGAATTTCTCTTTGACCGTATCGATACGCGCCTGCGCAGTATATGCCCAAATGCATAATACGTCCGAGAAATAGGAAATCTGCGCGACGGTCATCTGATCGGCTCCCTCTGATCGACATTCCTAAGATGGCTTAGATCCCCGATTGCCGTTACTGGCAGTTCCATTCGTATCAATGAACGAATCGCTCGATCTGTGTAGCGCTAGCCGTCAGTGGAAGGCGACAGCGTGTCATCCCCGGCTGTGATGATCGTAGACATACGCCCATCCCACTGATCCTTTATGATCATCCCGGTGGCCATCGCCAGCACGAACACCGTCACCCTTGGCATCAGGCTCGCGAGGTTCAAGAGCGCAGGGCCCGGGCAAAGGCCGACTAGGCCCCAGCCGATGCCGAACAACATCGATCCAACGACGAGCCGCCGGTCGATGTCAGTACGTGTCGGCCAAAGGTACTGGGCGGCTAGCACCGGTCGCCTCGGCCGTCGCATGAGCGCGAAGCTAGTGCCCGAGACCACGAGCGCGGCAGCCATGACAAAGGCCAAGGTAGGGTCCCAGCGGCCGAAGATGTCCAGAAATCCCAACACTTTTGCCGGCTGCGTCATGCCTGAGATCAGCAACCCGAAGCCGAATATCAGTCCGCACAAGAAACTTGCGAGCGCCACCAAGATCAGCCTCCAAAGCCATGACGCATGATGGCAACGACAATGATGGCGGTGGCCATAAAGATAGCGGTGGCCACTATCGAGCGCGCCGAGAGCCGCGCAATGCCACAGATGCCGTGGCCCGACGTGCACCCGCCGCCAAGCCGGGTGAATGAGCCCCAGGATGAAAGCGAACCGCCAGACCTTGTCGCCAGTCGCGAAGGTGAGGCACCCGCCGAAAATGCCGCTAATGCCGGCTATGCGTCCAGTGAGCATCATCAATAGTGCCGAAGCAAATCCGACAAGCGCACCACCGAGTAAAGCCGAGATCGGATCGAATGAAGCCAAGTTTTAGATTCCCATTAGACCCGAGTTTCCTACGCCTATTGTTGCCGCCTACGCATTACAATCGTAACGGTCAATAGACCATATGCGCACATGATGAACCGCCCTGCGTGATATTGCAGCGGCCGGATCGCTTAGTCACCGCGAACAATCCCGAAGAAGTTTGCGATTGGCGCGAACACTAATCCCGTAGCAAGACCGATGGCGAAGCTATCGATGAGACCAATTAATATCCCGAGCGGCGTCCAAGCAAAACCAGCGAGCAATTGCAGCCAGGCCTGATGCATGCCGCGATCGGGAACAACAAGCGCAAGCGCAAGGCAAGCGAGATACCCGACGACGAGAAATGTTCCCAAGCTGAGGCCAAGTTGCAGTGGCCGAAGAAAAAAGGAATGTTCATTCATTTTGTCCCCACCTTCATTCAGGGTATTCGGATCGACATCATCATCTTAGCGTAGTCTCTTGCTCCAGAATTCCGACGCGATTCCTTAGAGTGCTCCGAGTACAAAGCCAGCGACGGTGAACGACGCTAATCCAATCAAGAAACCGAGCGGGCTGCCGGAAAGGGGCCACGGGCTGGCAGGGGCAAGAGCAGCAAGCAACCCGAAGGGTGGAAACAGCGCATCGAAAATGGCGCACAAAATGTATGCCACACCCACAGTGGTCGCCAGCGCAAACGAGTGAAGCTTCCACGAGTCAGTCATGACAACCCCTCCGTTGATGCAGTAAGAAGCGCGGTACCTATTAGTTAGATAACGTCACATTTGACTTACGCTCGATATACGGCCTCCACTCAACGTGAGTACTAGGCTCCATAGCCCGTAGGCGGACACATCTGTGTGCATGGCGCTATCCTTTCGCAAGCTTGTTGATCTGTCCCGCGTTGTCACTGTGCCCGCCGTGGTCATCATGTCCGTGATGCATGAACATGTGCATGAGCGGACAGGCGAGAAGTGGGAGCCATATAAGAATCCCGAAGGCATGCGCACGGTGCTCGGTAAAGAGCAGCGCGCCGCCGATGATGAGGAATCCAAGCATCACGAATCCTGCTCGCGACGTCAGGAAGTTGTCCCGACTTTGACCTTCGTGTTCGGAGTGGCCATGCATCGACATCGAACTCTCCTATTCGACAATCAAGCGTCCGCGGAACATGCCCATCGGACAGGCAAATCCGAATTCCCCCGGTTCTTTCGGCAGCAGCTCCACGGCGACGGTCTGGCCGGTGGGCAGGTCGGCGCTCTTCTGGAAGTCGGCGAATATCACCTTGTCCGAGCAGGAAGCCGTCTCTTCTCGTCTGAAATTCAGCCGTACCGGGCGACCGCTGCGCACGATGATCGTGTCGGGCGTATAGCCGCCCTTCACCAGGATCATCGCCTCCTGGTAGCCGCCGCTGGTCTCCGTGGCGCGGAAGCCTGTCGAGCGCTTCAGCCAGAAGAACCAGACAATGAACGCGATCAGCGCAAGACCAGTACCGGTGACGATCCAACGATCGGGAGTCATGAGCCGCCCCTCCTTGATTTGAAGAAGCGAAGGCGATTGGCGTTGGTGACGACCGTTACTGAACTAAAGGCCATGGCCGCCGCGGCAATCAGGGGAGACAGCAGAAGCCCGATGAAGGGGTAGAGCACGCCCATTGCTACCGGGATGCCGAGCGAGTTGTAGCCGAAAGCGCCGACGAGATTCTGACGGACATTCCGCATCGTCGCGCGGCTGATTTCGATTGCGGTCACGACGCCGATCAGGCTGCCCTTAATCAGCGTTACATCGCTTGCCTCGATGGCGACATCGGTTCCGGTGCCAATGGCAAAGCCAACATCGGCTTGCGCAAGCGCCGGCGCATCGTTGACGCCGTCGCCGACCATGCCAACGGACTTGCCTTCGAGCTGCAGCTTCTGCACCTCGTGTGCCTTGTCATTCGGTAGCACTTCGGCAAGCACGCGATCGATTCCAACCTCGCGTGCGATGGCGCGGCCCGTTCTTTCGTTGTCGCCCGTCAGCATGACGACCTCGATGCCGAGGCCTTTGAGAACTGCAATGGCTGCCTTGGAGTCGGGCTTTACCGTATCGGCAACTGCCACCAGGCCGCCCGCTTTGCCATCGATGGCGACGTACATTGGCGTCTTGCCTTCGCTGGCGAGACGCTCCCAGTCTGCCTGCAGCATGTCGATCGCCACGGCCCGGTCGCGCATAAGCTTGGCGTTGCCAAATAGCACATCGTGACCATCGATCCGGCCACTCACGCCCAGGCCCGGAATCGCAGCAAAGGCCTCGGCATCCGCCAAGGTCAAATTCCGCACCGCAGCGCCCTTCACGATCGCCTCACCCAGTGGGTGCTCGGAGCCGCGCTCTAGCGATGCCGTAAGACGCAGGACATTCGCCTCGTCGTTACCTGGCGTGACCACGACATCGGTAAGCGCCGGTTCACCCTTGGTAATCGTGCCCGTCTTGTCGAGAATGATGGTGTCGAGCCTTTCTGAGGCCTGTAGGGCGTCGCCGGAGCGGATCAAAATGCCGTTTTCGGCCCCTTTACCGATCCCGACCGTGAGCGATGTCGGAGTCGCAAGGCCCAGCGCGCATGGGCACGCAATGATCAAAGTCGTGACAAAGACAACAGTCGCGTAGATGGCTCGCGGCTCAGGTCCGAAATTGTACCAAGCGATAAAAGCAAGAACCGCCAGGATCATCACTGCCGGGACGAAGTAACCTGACACGGTATCGACCACGCGCTGAATTGGCGCCTTGGAGCCCTGCGCGTCCTTCACCATTCGGATGATCGTCGCGAGCGCGGTATCCTTGCCAACCTTGGTGGCCGTGAAGCGGAAGCTGCCGGTTTTATTCAACGTCCCACCGATGACTTCGTCGCCGACCTGCTTTTCAATCGGCATCGATTCACCGGTAATCATTGACTCATCGACGGCACTTGACCCAGCAATGACCCTTCCGTCGACTGGGATCTTCTCGCCGGGCCGCACGACGACGACATCGTTGACCAGAACTTCCTCGACCGGAATGTCGCTCTCTTTCCCGTCGCGAACCACGCGAGCGGTCTTTGCCTGCAGCCCGATCAGCTTCTTGATCGCCTGCGAGGTTCGCCCCTTCGCCTTGATCTCCAGGGCGAGGCCAAGAACGACAAGCGCGACAACGACGTCAGTCACGTCCCAGAACACCTCGGCGAGCGCCATATTGGGGAAAAGCCCAGGCCATGCGACGGCGACGACAGAATAGACGTAGGCTGCACTGATGCCGATGGCGATCAGCGTATGCATGTTGGCCGCGCGATGTCTCAACGCGTCCCACATGCCGGTGAAGAACTGCGAACCGGACCAGACCATTACCGGCAAGCTCAAAACGCCGAGCAGGGACCACACGATCCGGCGCGTGTCGCTTCCCATCGGCATCCAGTCGCGCAGACCGGGGATCAGGTCAGGATAGCTCAATGCCATCACCGGAATCGATATAGCCGCCGCAAACCAGAATTTTAGCATCAAGGCGCGGTACTCTGCTTCATTCGCTGCTTCAGCCGGATCGAGGTCTTCGGCGGTCGCATCGACCTTCGGCTCGGCGACGCGATAGCCAGCAGATACAATCGCGTTACGGATCGCATCGAAATCGACTTTCTCCGGCTGGTATTCAATATCGACGGCATTTGGACCGAGATTTGCTCGCGCCGAAACAACACCCGGCGTCAGCTGCAACGCCAGCTCGACGCGAATGACGCACGAACTGCAATGCATGCCCTTGATGGGGATGCGTGTGGTGGCGGTGCCTACGCTATAGCCAACCGATCGGATGGCCTGGAGGATGTCTGTAACCTTAGCGCGGTTCGGATCGTAAATGATCCTCGCTAGTTTGTTGACTAGATTGACGTGCGCGGATGTGACCCCTTCAATCGAGCTAATGGCTTTCTCAACGGCTGGGGGACAATGGGGACAAGTCATTCCCCCTACCCGCAGATCAATCTGCTGGCTGGTGATGGCGTGCATTTCTGTCCTGGCCAACATTGCTCAGCTCCAATGAAACGCGACATGTGATCTGCGCTTCAACTTCAGGACACGTACATACCCCATCGATCATCTGTTGAAAGCGCCAGCACGGCCGGGGCGTATACACGCAACGAAACCAGTGGCGTTGCCCCCACGGATATTCAGATTGGGTCCCAACTGATTTGGCTTCCAGGCGATTATCGTCCGAAAGGCCTTCCTGCTCGGCAAGGAGCCCTGATGGGTAGACAGCCGGAACATTGAGCGGCCCAACTGACTAATGATCCTTGGCAGAACTCCAACCTTTCCCGACGAGATTATGGCCATTCTCCTCATGGGGAAACCGCACGTTTGTCGGAACGGTGAACGCTTGATCCGCAGTCTGCTGCCAGTATTCGTCGACTACATACATCGCTCCGACAGAGACGACGATCGCAGCAACAATTGACGCCAGAAAGACACGCATTGGCACTCTCCCATATTTAGAAAAAATTTTACCTTCGCGAATTGTGCTGACATTGATCCTTATCAAAACGATTTCCAGTCATTTGCAGCTATAAGAACGTTATGGAATGCTAACAGATCGGTTGACTCCAGTGCGCGAAGCAATAGGGCCGGTGGCAGGGGGCGCGTCCGCATTCGCTGCTTTGCTCGGTATTTACTTTGGTGCGCTCACTCTGGTTTCGGGCTGGAGCTTCACCGTGTCCCAGTTTGCCGAGCTATGGCCCTCCGTCGTTACGTTGGCGCTTGGGTTCGGGACACAGGTCGGCCTATATTTTTATCTGAAGCAGTTGAGTGAAAATCATCATCATGCGCACCATGTGGTGGTCGCTTCCGGCACGACATCAAGCGCCGCGATGCTCGCGTGTTGCGCGCATTATCTAACTAACGTCCTTCCAGTGCTCGGCGTAGTGGGCGCGGCAGCACTCGTCGCCCAATATCAAACACAGCTGTTCTGGGCCAGCTTGGCGTTCAACGCTGCCGGTCTTGCGTACATCGGTCGTCAGGTTTTCTTAGCCAGAAGAGCCTTCATCGGGAGCCCTGCATGCTGAAACTGTTCTCGCCTGTCCTCCTTGTTGCATTTGTTTTCGCTGCAGTCCCCGAGATCGACCCGGCATGGAGCGCGCCCGCACTTACAGCCCAAACCAGCGATCAGGCGGGCGTTCGCGTGGTCGTGACCCCAAAAACGCTCGGAGCGGGCGTCAAGGTTTGGGAATTCGATATCGTCATGGATACTCACACCAAGACGCTAAACGAAAATCTCGTTCAAGTCGCTGCCTTAGTAGACGACGCTGGCCGTCGTTACGCGCCGATCGCTTGGCAAGGCGACGCGCCAGGAGGCCATCATCGCAAAGGGATTCTGCAGTTTTCGGCGCCGGCAGAGATGCCGAAGTCAGTCGAATTGCAAATCAGTGGCGTTGCCGGGGTGGAGAGCAGAGCTTTTCGATGGGACCTAAATTAGCCGGTCGCGCATAAGCACGCGTCCACCAGGAAGATGCCATGAATCTGAATCTTTCATTCCTCGGCGGCGTTGGTACGGTCACCGGATCTAAGTACCTGGTCGAACATGAGAAGCATCGCATTCTCGTCGACTGCGGATTGTTTCAAGGCTTCAAGGCGCTGCGTCTGAAAAACTGGGCGCCGTTTCCGGTCGAGCCACAAAGCATTGAATCCGTCATTCTGACGCACGCGCACATCGACCATTCGGGCTATCTCCCGCTGCTGGTCAAACGCGGATTCGCAGGGCCCATCCTCTGCTCCCAGGCAACTGCCGATCTCTGCCAAATCCTTCTGCCCGATGCTGGTCACTTGCAGGAGAAGGATGCCGAGTTCGCCAATCGCCACGGCTTTTCAAAACACAAGCCCGCGCTACCGCTGTATACGCTGGCGGATGCACAGAGAGTTCTGGAGCAATTGACTCCCGTACCCTTCGATGAAGATCGAAAGCTCTTGGGTGGAGGCCGCCTCCGCCTGCGGCATGCGGGCCACATTCTCGGAGCTGCCACGGTCCAGCTGGACTGGGCAGGGACCACGATTGTCTTTTCCGGTGACCTCGGACGATATGTGGATCCTATCATGCTCGATCCGGTATCGATCGAGCGGACCGATTACCTCCTGGTCGAATCGACTTACGGTGACCGCCACCACGACGCGCGCGATCCGGCCGATGCCCTGGCCGAAATTGTAGAAGCTACAGTCGCGCGCGGCGGCACGGTAGTTATCCCGGCCTTTGCTGTCGGGCGAGCACAGAGCTTGATGTTTCACCTCCAGCGTTTGAAATCGCAAGGCCGGCTGTCGAATGTTCCGATCTTCCTCGACAGCCCCATGGCGGAAGATGCCAGCGAGATCTTCTGTCGCAATATCAAAGACCATAGGCTTCCGGAAGCGGAGTGCCGCCGGTCCTGCGCCGTCGCGCACTATGTCCGTAGTGTCGAGGAATCAAAAAATCTCACCGCAAATCCTATGCCAAAAGTGATCATCTCCGCGAGCGGAATGGCGACCGGTGGACGTGTCCTGCATCATCTCAAGCGGTATGCCCCCGACCCCAAAAATAGCATCCTGTTTGCTGGATTTCAGGCCGGTGGCACCCGCGGCGCAGCGATGATGGCGGGGGCGACCAGCATCAAGATACACGGCGAATATGTGCCGGTTCGTGCGCAAGTACATAACCTCGATATGCTGTCGGCCCACGCCGATGCCGACGAGATCCTTCGCTGGTTGCGCGGCTTCAAGGCGCCGCCACGGATGACTTTCATCACCCATGGCGAGCCTGCGGCATCCGACGCTTTGCGCCACCGAATCGAAGAAGAGCTTGGCTGGCCGTGCATGGTTCCGGACCAGGGTCAAAGGGTCGAACTCACATGAGCGGTAACAAGCCAATGCTATCGTCCCAAGCAGCGGCTACGAACACCGTTCGCGCGCGCCGGCTCGGCCTTGACACACAATTCGAAGCCGTCGTGTTCATGCACAAAGAGTGTCACATCTGCCGATCCGAAGGGTTCAGTGCGCATACGCGAGTGTTGCTATGCCATAACGGTCGGCAAGTGATCGCCACTCTGTATCAGGTCACTGGTAACCTCATAGCGCATAACGAAGCGGCGCTGTCAGAGTCCGCGTGGAAGCGGCTTGGCCTGAAGGATGGCGATCACATCGTTGTCACACATCCCGATCCGCTCGACTCCCTAAGTCACGTGCGCAGCCGTATTTATGGAAACGATCTTGGCGAGTCTTCCTTTCACGCGATCATCGAGGATATCGTTGGCGGGAAATACTCCGATATCCACCTGTCATCCTTTATTACCGCCTGTGCGGCGCGCCCTCTCGATCACAAGGAAACCCTCGCGCTGACTCATGCAATGGTAGAGGCCGGCGAGAGATTGCGGTGGCCGGCCGGTATCGTCGTCGACAAGCACAGTGTTGGCGGGCTTCCTGGAAATCGTACGACGCCCATCATTGTGGCGATCGCGGCCTCGCTCGGCCTCATGATGCCGAAGACCTCCTCGAGGGCGATCACATCGCCATCAGGAACGGCCGACACCATGGAGACCATGGCGCCTGTCGATCTCGACACCACGGCCATTCGGCGCGTGGTTGAACATGAGGGCGGATGCGTCGTATGGGGCGGCGCGGTCAGGCTGAGCCCCGCGGACGACATTCTGATCCGGGTAGAGCGGGCACTTGACCTCGACAGCGAAGGCCAGATGATTGCCTCGGTGCTGTCGAAAAAGATCGCCGCTGGTTCGACCCATCTGGTGATCGATCTCCCCGTAGGCCCAACCGCGAAGGTGCGGAGTCCCGAAGTTGGCCAAATTCTTTCTCAAGGCCTGTCAAGCATTGGCGAGACATTTGGACTGCACACGAGAGTTGTCGCAACCGATGGCTTACAGCCCGTCGGTCGCGGCATGGGCCCCGCGCTCGAAGCCCGCGATGTCTTGTCCGTATTGAAGGGCGAACCGGGTAGCCCGGACGACTTGCGACAGAAAGCCATCGCGCTCACAGGCGCGCTGCTCGAACTCGCCGGCAGCGCGCCAGCGGGCAAAGGAGATGCAATGGCGAGAAGGGCGCTCGACGACGGCCGCGCATGGGCGAAATTCCAGCGCATTTGCGAAGCCCAAGGCGGAATGCGGGTGCCGCCGCAATCGCGTCAGCAACGGCCGATCATGGCGGAGCGCCCTGGAAAAGTGCACTCAATCGACAACCGCAGGATTGCGCGGCTGGCCAAATTAGCCGGCGCGCCGGACGATAAAGCGGCCGGCCTCGATCTGCATGTCAGGATTGGAGATCCCGTAACATCTGGGCAACCCTTGTGCACTGTCCATGCCGATAGCCCTGGGGAACTGGCTTACGCGTTCGACTATGCCGCGTTAAACCCGGACATCATCGTAATCCGCGAATCATGACGGCGCCCCTTTTCATCCCGATGCCGGGCAACGAGGCGGCCGCACGCGCGCTCGCGACGACGCTTGGCATAGCCCTCGGCCAACTCGAATTGCGCGCTTTTCCGGATGGCGAAACCTATATGCGATTTGACAGCGACCTCTTGGGACGCTCACTCGCAATCGTCTGCACACTCGACCGGCCAAACGACAAGATCCTGCCATTACTGTTTGCGGCGGCGGCGGCGAAAGATCTTAGTGCCACTAAAGTCGGGTTGGTCGCACCATATCTCGCCTATATGCGGCAGGATCGGCGATTCAAGCCAGGCGAAGCGGTCACCTCGCGTGAGATGGCCCAACTCCTGTCAGACGCATTCGACTGGATGGTGACCGTCGATCCGCACCTCCATCGCTATAGTTCTTTAAGCGAAATCTACCGCATCCCGACCCGTGTCGTTCATGCGGCTTCTCTAATGGCGGAATGGATCAAGGCGAACGTTCCTAAGGCGCTCATCATCGGGCCTGACAGCGAGAGCGAACAGTGGGTTTCGCTCGTCGCGAAGGATGCCGGCGTGCCCTACACCGTGCTCGAAAAGGTTCGCCGTGGCGATCGAGATGTCGAGATATCCATCTCGAAACTGGTTGACCTCGGCGACCGAACGCCAGTTTTCGTCGATGACATCATTTCGACCGGGAGGACAATGCGCGAAGCAATTCGCCAGATCAAAGCACGTGGGCATGCCGCTCCGGTTTGTGTCGCTGTCCATGGCCTTTTCACTGCTGACGCTTATGAAGCACTGATCCGCGACGGTGCTCGCGTCGTCACATGTAATACGGTGCCTCATCCTAGCAATGCGATCGATGTGCAGTGCGCCGTGGGCGCGGCCGTGCGCAGGCTTTTGAGTTAAATTCCTTTGCGCCTGCACTAATCCACGATAGAGAATAAAATATGTGTTTCTGCGAACCCGTCAGTTTTGCTGCCGGCGGCGTCCTGCTTGTTGGCGGTGCGTTTGCGGGCTGGAAAGCATTCAAGATAAACAAACGGTACTTTCCCGTTTCTCAAATGCCAACGCTGGCTGGCCTTCAGCAACTCACAGAGGGTCACGTCTGGATGGGATTGAATAACTCCGATCCATCCATGATCTGGTGGGCCGCCATGGGCTTTATCTTTTTCTCGTGGCTGATTTGGCCGGTCTGGATTCCGTTCAGCATCTACTTTCTGGAACCTCCAGCCAGTCGGCGCAAATTGCCGTTATTGGGCTTTGCTGTGGCGGGACTTGCTTTCGGGCTGATCCTTTTTGTGCCGCATCTTTTTCATCCAGATTGGGTGATTGTAAAGATCAATCACGGGTCCCTGGCTTATGAAGACACAATGTTTCTCGATTACCTGATCCCGCGTTGGTTGACTTATTTGATCTACGTTTTCCTGATCGTTATGCCGACCATGATTTCCACCTACTTGCACATCCGCTTGTTTGGATTGACGCTGATTGTCATCGTGGCCGTCGTCTACGCTTTTCTGACCTTTGCCTATATATCACTCTTCTGTTTTTTCGCTGGGCTAGGAACCATCCATCTGATCTATGTGATCGTGTGGAACAAATGTTGTCGCGAATGCCCGGAGTTATTCAGATAGGCGACCGTTTTTGATGACGACCGATGGTCGGAGCTGCTAGGGGCGAGATCATTCGCATTCGGCGGCAATGAACGAGCTGATCTCGCTCGGCTCAGCAAAGATCACGTCCGCGCGGTCGCCCATCATGCCAGCTCCGATCAACGCCGGCGCTTTCTTTTCTGGGCCATCGCTGCTCGCGTCAGTCTTTAAGCGGAGATTGCGTTCCCAATACTTGTGCGCCTCTCCGTTGGCGGTCGTGACGGTGTAAGTGTCTTTGCAGTAGGTGATCGTCTGTACGCGGTCTGATGGATCAAGCTTCTTGAGGTTAGGAGCTTGTCCGCCGCCCCTCATGCCTCCCATACCGCCCATTGGTCCGCCTTGCTGAGCAGCCTGTGAGCCGCCGCGCTGTGTTGCTTCCTTTAGAAACGCCAGCAAGTCGGCCCGTTGTCGTGCATCTTTGATGCCGGGAAAACTCATTTGATTGCCGGGTACGACATGCTGTGGATCAGTGATCCACTCATCGAGCGTTTTGTCGTTCCAAACAATGTTGGCGGATTTGAGCGCCGGCGAGTAGCGGCTGAAGCTCTCTAGAGTTCCTGCTTTGCGGTCCCATACACTCGCTAGACTTGGACCCGTCATGTTTTGATCGCGGCGCAAAGAATGGCAGGCCGCGCACGCACCGAACACGCGCTGGCCTCGGGCCGGGTTACCTTCCGCAGCATAGCTTTGTGACGCGATTGCAAAAGAAGCCAAAACCGCAAGAGCGGTTGCGTGAGAGCCGTTCATGATCGTTCTCCGATATGACGAGAATGAGCGCGCGACCATAGAAAGTTCCGCGCCACGGTGTTGCATGGCGCGGAATCTCAGTGGTTACGACGGATTGCGGCGCATCTTGAGCGCTTTTTCCCGCCTGCGTTGCTTCTTGGCACCACGAGGCGCTGCCGGATTTTGGAGGCTTTGCTCGACGCGCGTCGTCGCCGACGCCCGGGAGGAACCAGCCTCATTCGGCCAATACCTCTTGTCTGAGATCATTGCGCCGGCGTGAGCCGTGCTTCCGAACACCACCGTACTGACTGCCAGAACGACTCCAGCGAGGGTAATTTTGCGTTTCATCAGTTAATCTCCTGTTGACTTGGTGTCCATCGATGCACTCAAGCCCTAGAGCTGACATCGCTGAACACTACTCCGCGCGAGCACCCGGCTTACGCGTTGCGAGAGAATCGTCAGCAAGAGGTGGCGTCGGTGGAGGCCGAAAAGGGGAACTAGCTTGATTTGGAAATTTGACGTCGTCGGGTGGCAAAAGAAGTCTCTTTCCGACGCTTGGCGCAGCAAGGTCATCAGACCAATCTGCCGCCAAAATTTTGATGCAAACAAACCCGCAGGCTTCGCAAGTCCAACATATATCCGCGCCTTTATTCGTGACATCGCAAGCGGTCCGACATTCACCATAACAAACACATGCCGGCTGCGCGACGACTTCGAGGGATGACGTTGCATTCGACATGGCGTGACCGCCTGTCTGCGGCAACGTAAGCGCGACGATTATCGTCAAAATAAATTGCATACGCTTCATGACTCGGCGTCCGCAGATGGGGTTGCAATAACTGCCAAGTCTCGCTCTCGTGACCGCTCAAACCGCCAGGATCGAAACGCTGATCCTTTGACCACCGCATAGATTGCCGGAATAACGATCAGCGTGAGCGCGGTTGACGACACCATGCCGCCAATCATGGGAACCGCAATTCGCTGCATGACTTCCGCGCCGGTGCCGTGACTCCACATGATGGGAAGAAGCCCCGCCATGATGGCGACGACCGTCATCATTTTCGGTCGCACGCGATCGACCGCACCGCTCATGATGGCGGCGTACAGATCGTCGCGCGTGAACGGATGATTTTCGGCTCTGCGGCTCGTTTGCAATTCGGTGAGCGCGTTATCAAGATAGATCAGCATCACCACGCCGGTTTCGGCGGCGACGCCCGCCAGCGCGATAAAACCGACAGCGACGGCAACGGATAGATTGAAGCCGAGCCACCACATCAGCCAAAGTCCGCCAACAAGTGCGAACGGTACGGAAAGCATCACGATCAGTGTCTCGGCAATTCGTCGAAAATTCAGATAGAGCAGAAGGAAGATGATCAGCAGCGTGACGGGCACGACGACCTGAAGGCGAGCCTTCGCGCGTTCGAGATACTCGAACTGTCCGCTCCACGTTACGTAGTAGCCGGGCGGGAATTCGACCTGCGCCGCAACAGCTTTTTGAGCATCGGCGACATAGCCGCCGAGATCGCGGTCGTGGAGATCGACATAGATATATTCAGCGAGCTGTGCATTCTCGGTACGAATGCTGGAAGGGCCTTGCCCCAGACTGACCTTGGCGACCTGGCCGAGAGGTACAGTCCCGCCATCTGCCAGCGGGATTAACACCTGCGTTCCGATCGCTTGCGGATCGCTCCGGTAGTCCCGTGGATAGCGAATACTCACCGTATAGCGTTCGCGGCCTTCGACGGTCGTGGTCACCGGCGCGGCGCCAAGTGCCATCGAAATGAGGTTCTGAAGGTCTCCAACCATCAACCCGTATCGTGCAAGCTGCATGCGGTCTGGATCGATATTGAGGTAATAGCCACCCAAAGTGCGCTCGGCATAAGCACTCGTTGTTCCCGGTACCTTCCGAACGACCGCTTCAATCTGGCGCGCGAGCTTTTCCATCTCCGCCAGATCAGTGCCGAATACCTTGATGCCTACGGGGGTGCGGATTCCGGTCGAGAGCATGTCGGTGCGCGCCTTGATCGGCATCGTCCACGCATTCGAAACACCGGGAAATTGCAGCGCCTTATCCATCTCGGCAATGAGGCCGTCGACGGTCATTCCCGGTCGCCATTCTGTCTCCGGTTTGAGATTGATGACAGTTTCAAACATCTCCGTCGGAGCAGGATCGGTCGCGGTCGATGCCCGGCCAGCCTTGCCCCAGACGGAAGCCACCTCCGGAAACGATTTGATGATCTTGTCCTGGGTCTGCAGGAGTTCGGCCGCCTTGGTGATCGACACCCCAGGGAGTGTCGTCGGCATATAAAACAACGTCCCTTCATTGAGCGTCGGCATGAACTCGCTGCCGAGCTTCATCGCCGGATAGAGGCTGATGAGAAGGACCGCGATGGCTCCCAAAATGGTTGCTGCCTTGAACCTGAGCGCGAGTGTGATGAGCGGACGATAAACCCAGATCAGGAATCGATTCACCGGATTTCGGTGTTCGGCGATGATCCGGCCACGTACAAACAAAACCATCAGCGCCGGCACGATCGTGACCGACAGTAATGCCGCGGCTGCCATCGAAAACGTCTTGGTAAAGGCGAGCGGCTTGAACATTCGTCCTTCCTGCGCTTCGAGCGTAAAGATCGGCAGGAACGACACGGTGATGATCAGGAGGCTGAAGAAAAGCGCCGGCCCAACCTCTATTGCGGCAGCGATCAGGATCTCCGACCGCGAACGGCCCGGCTCGGCGCGTTCCAGGTGCTTGTGGGCATTTTCTATCATGACGATCGCGGCGTCGACCATCGCGCCGATCGCGATGGCGATTCCTCCGAGGCTCATGATGTTCGAGCTGAGGCCAAGCAGATACATAGAGATGTAGGCAATCAGAACGCCGAGCGGCAGCGTGACGATGGCGACCAAAGCGCTGCGGACATGCAGTAGAAACAAGATGCAAACGAACGCAACGATGAAGCTTTCCTCGATCAATGTCCGCTTCAAAGTTTCTATCGCGCGATTGATGAGGTCCGAGCGGTCGTAGACCGATTTGATCGTGACCCCTGACGGCAGGCTTGCGGCCATATCCGCTAGCCTGTCCTTCACGTTTTGAATAACTGTCAGCGCGTTCTCACCGAACCGCTGCAGCACGATGCCGGAGACGACCTCACCCTCGCCGTTCAGTTCGGTAATGCCGCGGCGTTCGTCCGGGGTAAGTTCAACGTTCGCAACATCTTTGAGAAGTACGGGAACGCCCTTGTCGCTTTTAACGACGATATTCTCCAGATCCGACAGGCCCTTGATGTATCCACGGCCGCGGACGGCATATTCGGTTTCGGCCAATTCGATCGTCCGGCCGCCGACGTCCATGTTGCTGCCTTGCAGTGCAGCACGCACCGTCGCGATGGAAATGCCGAGCGACTGAAGGCGGCGCGGATCGACGATGACGCTGTATTGCTTGACGAAGCCGCCGACGCTGGCCACTTCAGCCACGCCTTCAGCCTTCGCGATGCCGTAGCGGACGTACCAGTCCTGAATCGTCCGAAGCTCGGCGAGGTTTTTCTGAGCGCCCCGCACTATGTATTGGTACACCCAACCGACTCCCGTCGCGTCCGGACCAAGACTGGGAGCCACGCCGGCGGGAAGCTGCCGCGCCGCCGAACTTAAATATTCCAGCACACGCGAGCGTGCCCAATAAAGGTCGGTGCCGTCCTCGAAAATGACATAGACAAAGGAGACGCCGAAGAATGAGAAGCCGCGTACCACCTTCGATTTTGGAACGCTCAGCATCGCCGTCGTGAGCGGATAGGTGACCTGGTCCTCCACGACCTGCGGAGCCTGACCCGGGTATTCAGTATAGATGATCACCTGCACATCCGAGAGATCGGGTATCGCATCGAGCGGCACGCGCTGGACGGCGTAGATGCCGGCCAAGGTGGTAAACACGGTCGCCAGTCCCACCAAGAACACGTTGCGGGCGGACCATCGGATGATCGCCGCGATCATGGCGTCGTCTCCTGTTGCGTGAACGCCTGAAGGGCCGCTTTCAGGTTACTTTCAGCGTCGATCAGGAACGTTGCGGACGTGACGACGTCTTCGCCTTTGGCAACCCCCGACAAGATTTCGATGTAGCCATCGCCACGCCGTCCCAGTTTTACCGGACGGGGCTCGAAGCGGCCGTCACCTTTTGCGACCAGAACGACCTGACGCGTACCGCTGTCGATCACTGCACTTGCCGGAACCGCGACGACAGGTCCTTTGTCGACTCCGGTGTGAAATACGACATCGGCATACATGTCGATCTTCAGCCGGCCATCCGGATTTGGCACTTCGATTCGTACGCGCGCAGTACGCGTCTCCGGCTTGATATCAGGGTAGATGAAAGTCACGCGGCCTTCGAACGGTTCATTGGGATAAGCACGCACCGTGACCGATGCGGACGTTCCCACTGCGATACTGGATAGATCAGCCTCGGCGACCTCGGCGATAACCCACATGTGGGTAAGGTCAGCGATCCGATAAAGCTCTGCGCCCGCCTTGACCTGCTGGCCGTTCATAATTCCCTTGTAGATAACCGTACCCGTGGTGGGTGACGGCCAGTCGAGCGTTCGCATATTGGTGCCGGTCGCGCGAACTTCCTCGATGCGGGTTTCAGGCACTCCGAGGTTTCTCAAACGCTGCACCGGCCCCCGTGTATCGACGCCAAGCGGTGAATTCGCTTTTGGTCCTGCGCTGACAATGAGATCGACCTGTGCGGTCTGGATGTCCGGACTGTAGAAACGGAAGAGAGGCTCCCCCTTATGCACGGGCTGTCCGGTCGCGTTGACGAAAAGGTCCTCGACATAACCATCGGAGCGAACCGTAACGGTTGTGAGCAGACGCTCGTCTGTTTTTACGGTGCCGACTGCGCGCACCGGGTGAACGATCGACCGTTCCTGCACCGGCTCGGTGCGGACGCCGCTGCGCTGAATCTTGTCGAGACTTACTTTGACGGTCTTGCCATCGTCTTGTTGCTCACCCTCATAGACCGGGATGTAATCCATCCCCATATTGTCCTTCTTGGGGACGGGGGACGTATCCGGCAGTCCCATCGGGTTGCGGTAATAGCGCACGCGCCGAGGGCCGCTTATGGCGACCGACTTTTTCGGCGCGGGGTCGAATGACATCTCTTCGTCGTCGTAGACGGGCAGATAGTCTCGTCCGCTCGCGTCCTTCTTCGGCACTGCCGACCAATAGGGAGCGCCACTTGGTTCGCGGTAATAGAGAATCTTGCGTTCGGCTACCGGGGTCGCGGATTGCGCCGCAAACGCAACTGTGACGACAGGTGGGCGGGCGTACCAATATCCGCCCGCCGCACCAGCAGCCAAACCCACGACAAGAACGATCGCGGCCAACGCGCGGATCATCGCGTCGCCTTGAACGTAACCTTGCCGACTACCGTTTCGGGCTCGCCCTGCACCTTTGCCGAAATGCTGAAGAGCCAACGCCCCTGCATCGAAAGCTCGGTTTTAAAGGCGTAGACCCCGGGCGCTGGGCTCGGCAGCGGCGTGAGCGGAGATGCCATCTCCCCCATGCCCTCAGGAGCCATGTCGATCCTAGTCTGCACGATCACGGCGTCGATGACTGGCTTGCCAGTGGGCTTGTGTATGAGACGCACCGCGACGGTAACATCGTCGCCTTTCCTGATTTCCGCTTGCACCGGCTCAAACGCATAATCATTGGCACCGGCGAACGTCACGCTCGGCAAGCCGATGGTTACGGCAACGATGGCAACGACAAGCATAGATTTCCGATTCACGTTTCGATCTCCTCAAGGGCTGACGCTCAGCGGACGTCCTCAAATCGAGGAGCGCAGCCGAACGCCTATTCGCGCGAGCTATTGGCTCACGCAATGCGGCAGACGGTCAGGGAGATGTCAGACTCGAGGAGGTCGGAAAGGTGGACTGCTCGTTTGCGAGCGCAAAGTCTGGCTCGTAAGCACTGGCATCACTTCGGCCAAAACCACCGGAAATATGATGACAGAGAAAACGGGCCCAGACAGACCTAAAAAGGTACCGGCACACGCCGCCATCGAGGTGCAATCGCCGTTTGTATTTTCACATGGCACGGCTTTGTGAGGACAACAATCGGACATATCCATCGAATCCGATAGATTGTCAGCAGGCGACATATCCATTGAAGCGAACATAACGCTCGACTTGGCACCCAATGCGCCACTGGCAACCGGTAGCATCGCTACCGACGCGGCGATAAGGATGGCCAATATGGTTCGAGCAAAGTTCATAATGCCAACTCAGTTTATTGCTGTATGCGGCGGAGGTTTGTCGGTCAAGCGACAATATTGCGAGATTGGTTACTGGTCCTATTATCCATTCGAGCGCAGAGCCATGGCAGCAAAAAATGTGCCATTGCGGGTCGAATACCACCAGCGCCGATACGGTGAGTAACTTCCGGATGGTAGCGTTCCCCACAACGGGGAGTGCGTTAGCGAACAACGCCCACTGCGCGATGCCCGCCACCGTCCCCGTCAGCGCATCGATGCCCGCGGCAATACGAAGCCACGCGCCCATTAGGCGCACCAGAAGTTGCTAAAACATCACGCTTCCAACAGCGTCAAACGATCGCCTTGCCTCCATTGAGAAGTCGTAACCCGTTTAGGACGACTAACAACGATGCTCCGGTATCGGCAGCGATCGCAGCCCACAGGCTCGCCATTCCAACAAAGGTCAGCACGACGAACACGGCCTTTATCACGAGAGCGAAAGTGATGTTTTGGCGGATAATTGCGATCGTCCGCTTTGAGTGGCGCACAAGCCACGGCAGTTTCGAAATATCATCAGTCATAAGCGCTATATCGGCCGTCTCGATTGCAGCAGCAGAGCCGATTGCACCCATCGCGATACCGAGATCAGCGCGCGCCAAGGCTGGCGCATCATTTACGCCGTCACCGACCATTGCCACCGCCCCGTAACGCGCGATGACCTCTTCCAGCTTGTTGACCTTATTCTCAGGCAGCAGTTCGGCATGGACCTCGTCGATACCGACCTCGCGTGCGATGGCCTCGGCGGTAATGCGGTTGTCACCGGTCAGCATAACCACGTGCGCGATCCCAGCAGCATGAAGCTGCCGAACAATTTCACGTGCCTCTGGACGAACAGTGTCGGCCACTGCAACTAGGCCGCAAACGTGTCGCGAGTTTCCGATGACGACGACGGTTTTACCGTCCGCCTCTAGAGCCTCTGCCTGCCGTGCCACCTCCGGCGCATCTTGGCCACGTTCGACCACATAGCGATGAGAGCCGAGCCAGAACTGCTCACCGTCGAAAATACCAGTCAGCCCTTTGCCTCTCAGCACTTGCACCTCCGCTGCTGGGGCTTGGGCAATGCCTCGGCGTTCGGCATAGCGTAGGATTGCGCGTGCCAGAGGGTGCGTTGAGCGCGCCTCAAGTGCCGCCGCACGAGCGATAAGTTCGTTTTCAGTGTGGTTGCCGAACGGAATGACCTGCACAACTTCGGTCTCGCCACTCGTTATGGTCCCGGTCTTGTCCATGGCGATTGCCTGAAGGCGCGCAGGCATTTCGATGAATGTGCCGCCCTTGACCAACACCCCCGCGCGTGCAGCGGAGGCGAGCGAAGCGACAATCGAGACTGGCGTTGAGATTACAAGCGCACACGGGCAGGCAATCACGAGCAGGACGAGCGCGCGGTAGAACCATTCTTCCCACGCTTGGCCGAAAACGATGGGTGGCAGCAGGAATACCAGGATCGCAAATCCCATGACGGCGGGCGTGTAGACGCGAGCAAAACGTTCGACCCATTGCTCGGAAGGAGCGCGGCGCGCGTGCGCCTCTTCAACCATGTGGATAATGCGGGCAAGGGTCGTGTCTTCCGCAGTTTTAGTTGCCCGGATCGTTAGCGTGCCGTCGCCATTGATCGTCCCGGCAAAGACTTCCGCGCCAGGCTGCTTCTCCACCGGGACGCTCTCGCCGGTGATGGGTGCCTGATTAACGGCGCTAGTACCCGCTGTGATCCGGCCATCGAGCGGAATGCGTTCGCCTGCTGCAACAATGAAACGGCTACCGAGCCTGACCTCGTTCACTGGCACCGTTTCTTCCAGTCCCCCCGGCCGAAGCACGTGCGCGGTCGGTGGGGCGAGATCAAGCAGCGCCGCGATAGCACGGCGCGCTCGCCCGATGCTCCAGCTCTCCAGCGCCAGTGATAGGGCGAAAAGGAACGATACCGTCGCGGCTTCGAACCACTCGCCAATTGCCATTGCTCCGACGACCGCGACGGTCATCAGCAGGTGCATGTCGGGCCGCAAATTACGCGCAGCAAACCATGCCTTGACCACGACGAACCGTGCTCCGAGGAGCGTCGCCGTGAGATACGCGGCAATCTCAGGCCACGGCATAGATGCGCTGGCGTGGCTGCCGAGAAGCCGCCAAGCTGCCCCGAAACCACCCGCGAGCACGACATGAAGGGCGAAGCCGATCAGCAGGGCTATGCCGCTTGCCGCAGTGAACAGCACCTGCTGGCGACGATGTTTATCAGTGTCATCCGTTTTCGCGTGGGGCGTCCACGGAACGGCGCTCATGCCGGTTGCGGCTATCGCCTTGAAGATAGCCTCGTCCGCAACTTCACCTGCGTCGGCGGCAACCGTCATTCGGCCATTTAAAACATCGAAAGCGAGCCAATTTTCGCCGCCGACGAGAGGCCCGACGGCCTGCTTGAGCACCGCAACTTCTTCTGCGCAATCAAGGCCGCGGACCTTATAGGTGCGACTGGCACGGGACGCATCCGAACGAGGCACTCTAGCCTCTGCGCTACTCGGGCTTGTGCCATGGTTATGGATTTGCAGCTCGTCTGTCATTGAGAGTTCCGGCAGGAGAGTTGCGGATCATTCGCGCCTAACATAAGACCTCTAGTAACTATAGGTTCAAGAGGCGTTCGGCATGCTCAAAGAACATCTAACCATCGGCCAACTTGCAGAACGGACAGGCTGCAAGGTGCAGACCATCCGCTATTACGAACAAATCGGTCTGATGTCTGAGGCGATGCGCACTGAAGGTAACCAGCGGCGATTTGGACAGGCGCATCATGAACGGTTGGCATTCATCCGCCACAGCCGGGAGTTAGGATTTCCGCTGGCCGCCATCCGCAAGCTTCTCCGCTTAGGAGACGACCCCAAACATTCATGCGAGGCGGTTGACCGAATCGCTCGGCATCAGCTTCAGCAAATCGAGAGCCGCATCGCGCGGCTGGAAATACTTAGAAGCGAACTACAGCGTATAAGCCGGCAGTGTCGAGGTGGCCAAATGGCTGACTGCCGAATAATCAAGGCGCTCGCGAGCATCCCCCATCCGAGTAAGTAGCGCGGACGCCCGTTTGGAATGCAGCGGAAAAGGGATTCTGCGTCATACGACATGGGCCGGTGCAAGCTTACAAGCGCCCGCGTCGCCCAATTCAATCTGCAACGTTGGATGCGCGATCTCGAATTTGTCGTGAAGTTGATGATAAAGTTTTTTCAGAAATTCGTCGCCGGGATGGCCTTTCGGCATGACTAGGTGACAGGTCAAGGCCGTCTCGGTGGTGCTCATCGCCCATACGTGCAAATCATGGATCGCCTCGACACCTGGGAGCCCGGCGAGATACTCGGCGACTTCCTTCGGATCGATTTTGGATGGGACAGCGTCGAGTGAATGATTGACGGCCTCGCGCAATAGGCTCCATGTCCCCCAAACGATCACCGCCGATATGACGATGCTAACGGTTGGGTCGAGCCAATTCCAACCCGTGAAGATGATAATCCCACCAGCGAATACGACGCCAAGAGAAACCGCCGCATCACCCATCATATGAAAGAATGCGCCTCGGATATTCAAGTCGCCTTT
This sequence comes from Pseudolabrys sp., assembly GCA_035651255.1. Taxonomy (GTDB): domain Bacteria; phylum Pseudomonadota; class Alphaproteobacteria; order Rhizobiales; family Xanthobacteraceae; genus Pseudolabrys. The sequence continues at coordinate 202,686 of DASRGB010000077.1, read as the reverse complement.
TTGGCCCGCCATAAGAAGCCAAGCCGAAAGTCCATTGATGACGATACCAATGGCAGCAACAATCATAACGGTCATTCCTGCAACTTCGCCCGGTTCAAAGAACCGCTCAATTGCTTCCCAAGCGATGCCGCCGGTAGCGACCAGCAAGATCACACCATTAAGCAGCGCGGCGAGAATTGAGGCCGAGCGGAAGCCGTATGTATAGCGAGCAGTGGGATTGAGCCTCGCAAGAACGTGCGCACCCCACGCGATCACAAGTCCTAAAGCATCGCCAAAATTATGCCCTGCGTCGGCAAGCAGGGCGACGGAATGCGCGGCAATACCATAGAAAACTTGAACGGCTACCAGCCCAACATTAAGGGCGGCCGCAATCGCGAACATCGAGTCGAAGTCTTTTGCGGCGTGTACGTGTACGTGGCCGCCGTGATTGCCGTGCTCATGTGCGTCGTGATGGTCATGATTATCGTGTTCCATTGCACGGACATAGCAACGGATAGGCCGGTTACACTATCACATGTGAATTTGCGTGCTTGCAGACGCTAAACGGATACGCGCTGTGAGGACAGGGATGTCCGCTTTGTTGCATCGACCGGTTGAGGTGGCAGCCATTAGCGGACGTAACGCGATTAAATTGCGTCATCTGCTTTGCCCCCGAAAATGGACATTAGCTGGCGACACTCGGATGTCCGCTAGGTGACAAAAGTGGAATTCCACATGAAAAGCCGTCGCCTGACTTGTGGGCTATTCGTCCTTTTAATGGCCGTGGCTTGGTCTTGGCCTAAAGATACTGTATCTTCCATAGCAACGATCCGTGTACGTATTAGCGGCCACACGTATGGGTATGTGGCGTAGCGCTCGGTGCAGGTATGTTGAGCTGGTTATCCAGGAAATGGCGTTGGCGTGCAGCAAGCCTGCTTGTCGCGCTCTATGCGTTTTGTCTGGCGACACCGACCGCCGTCCTGGCCTTCAGCCCGGGCGCCATCCCTGCGCACTGCCTGACCGACGACCACCAAGATGTCGGCGTTATGCATGTGCATGAGGACGGATCGGCCCATCATCATTCCGGCGGCAAGAGCGACGATGGCGACTATGCCAGCAAATGTTGTGGCCTTTTCAGCGTGAGCGCGATAGCTCCCGACCTCGCCATTTTGCCCGCCTTATATCGGCCCGCCTCGCGCCAGCCGGCGCTCGCCGCCGACAGCCGGACCGGGCGCGGCTCCGAACGCATCGACCGGCCTCCGAGATCCCCTCAGTCGCTTTGAGTTCAAGCGCATGCGCGGCCTTACGGCTGCGCGCGCTCGTCATCAATCGACGATGAGGAATCGTTCATGCCTGCACAATTTTGGCTGAAGCTGGCCGCCGTCTGGCGGCGGCCAATGCCGTGGCGATATCGCCCGCCAGCTCAAATCTTACGGCGAAGACTTTTCTCGGCCCTCGTGGTGGGCGCCGCCGTCGCTGCGACATCCGTCGGAGCCGTCCAGGCGTTCCATACAGAACGGCACGGCGATGACGGCCCGCAAGGAGTCGCACCCTTAGCCGACGTTATCGCGTTCGTTCAACGACGCGGGTGGTCCGTCGATCTCGCATATCTGTGCAAGGGTCTTTCGCTGACCGAAGCGGGCAACAAATGTCTGTTCCGGCAGATCGCGATGCACAGCAAGACAGCGGAGCTTGATGATCATGGATTGAATGTGCCGGTTGACGAGTCGCCGCCTTCGCGGCTCGTGCTCTACCATGTCACTCCCCTTGCCGGTGAATTCTTTCTGGCATCGATCGACGGCAAGCTCATCACCGCCGCCGTCCGGGCGCGCGGAACCGATTTCATACCGATGCCTGGCGAGCGCGCCGGGGCGGCTTTGAAGGCCGAACTCGCCTTCTGGCAGGGCAATTTTCCCGAGATCGAACGTGCCGTTCTGAGCGGCCAAATGAATGCCGCGCCATTGCCGAGGCAATTGCAATGAACCTCACACGTTGCGTTTTTTCTCCGTTTTTCGTCGCAAACCCGGCAGCTTTCGGTCTGCGCAGATGCGCAAGCCGAATGGCCGCGCTTATTGTGATCTCCGGCCTTACGGCATGCGCAAGCTTCTCGCCGGACGGCGGCTTGAGCGTCGCTTCCGCCGTTGCGGACCAAGAGCTGCGCAAGGACATCGTCGCCGTCCGCACCGAGGAGGATGCGTCGGCGGTGCAGGCGCGTGTGCGCCATCTGCTGGCGCGCACGCTGAGCGCCGAGACGGCGGTGCAGATCGCGCTGCTCAACAATCGCGGTCTGCAGGCGGCCTATAACGAACTCGGGATCGCCGAAGCGGTGAGGGTCCGCCAGTCGTTGCCGCCGAATCCGCAAATCTCGGTGCTGCGCGTATCGGGCGCCGCTGAGACGGAACTCGAACGCCAGATTGTCACAAGTATTCTTGCGCTTGCGACATTGCCCGCGCGAACGGAGATTGCCGCCGGGCGCTTCCAGCAAGCCCAGCTCACCGCCGCGCTGGAGACCTTGCGCGTCGCCAATGGCGCCCGCGCGGCATTCTACCGTGCCGTTGCCGCCAACCAGTCGGCCGCGCTGCTCGTGCAGGCGGAGCAGGCCGCCGGCACCGCTGCGCAGCTCGCCAAGCGCTTGGGCGAAACCGGGGCGATGAACAAGCTCGATCAGGCGCGCGAACAATCGTTTCATGCTGACATCGTCACCCAGCTGACGATGGCCCACCAGCGCGCGTTGTCGGAACGCGAACGGCTTATTCGCTCGCTTGGTCTCGCCGGCGCCGATCTGAATTTTACGCTTCCGAAGACGCTTCCCGCGTTGCCCGGTCGCCCGCTGCGGGTCCCGCAAGTCGAGCAGGAGGCGCTCGACCGCCGCATCGACTTGCAGATATCCCGTATCGAGCTCGACCTGCTCGCCAAATCCTACGGGCTCACGAACGCGACGCGCTTCGTCAACGTGCTGGACGGCGGCTATGCCGACCGGATCAAGGACAACAAGGAGACCGGGGAGCATGTGCATAATCGCGGCTTCACGGTGTCGTTCGAAATTCCGATCTTCGACTTCGGCGAGACGCGCGTGCGCGAGGCCGAGCAGACCTACATGCAGGCGGCCAACAGACTGGCCGAGATGGCGGTCAATGTGCGCTCGGAGGCGAAGGATGCCTATCGCGGCTATCGCACCAGCTACGACATCGCCGCCCGCTACCAGCGCGAGATCCTGCCGCTGCGCAAAGTCATCTCCGACGAAATGATGCTGCGCTACGGCGCGATGCAGGTCGACGTATTTCCGCTGCTGGCCGACGCGCGGCAACGCATCGCCGCCAACGCCGCGGCGGTCGAGGCGCTGCGCGATTTCTGGCTGGCGAGCGCCAGCTTGGCCGCAACCATGGTCGGTGGCGCGTCCGCAACCGCCGGCGGCGCGGCGTCCACCGGCACGCAGACGCCGCTTGCCGCGGCAGAGCAATAGACGAGGAGAGCACCATGATCTCGCGACGCAATCTTATCGGCAGTTCGGCCATTCTCGCCGGCGCTGCCGCGGTCAGCGGCCGGCTGCAGGCCGCCGCCATTCCCGAAGCCGTCATCTCGACCTCTCCGGCCATGCAGCCGCCGCTCGCCCCCGCGAGCGGGCCGGACTACCAGCCGGTGGTCACGCTTAACGGCTGGACCCTGCCGTGGCGGATGAACGGCGACTGGAAGGAATTCCATCTGGTGGCCGAGCCGGTGCTGCGCGAGATCGCGCCGGGCATGAAGGCGCGCCTGTGGGGCTATAACGGCCAGTCGCCGGGCCCGACGCTCGAATGCGTCGAAGGCGACAAGGTGCGCATTTTCGTGACCAACAAGTTGCCCGAGCACACCACCGTGCACTGGCACGGCATGCTGGTGCCGAACGGCATGGACGGTGTCGGCGGCTTGACGCAGCCGCAGATCAAGCCGGGGCAGACCTTCGTCTACGAGTTCGTCATCAAGAAAAGCGGCACCTTCATGTACCACCCGCACGCCGACGAGATGGTGCAGATGGCCATGGGCATGATGGGATTCTTCGTCGTGCACCCGCGCGATCCGAAGCTTTATCGCGTCGACCGCGATTTCGTCTTCCTGATGAGCACCTATGACATCGACCCGGGCAGCTCCCTGCCCAAGGTGATGACCATGACCGATTTCAACTTGTGGACCTGGAACAGCCGGGTCTTTCCCGGCATCGACCCGCTGGTGGTGCGGCAGGGCGACCGGGTGCGGGTGCGCATCGGCAATCTCACGATGACCAATCACCCCATCCACATGCACGGGCCGCATTTCGAGGTGACCTGCACCGACGGCGGCTGGGTCAAGGACAGTGCGCGGCGGCCGGAGGTGACGACCGACGTTCCGGTCGGCGCCATGCGCGCCTTCGAATTCGTCGCCGATGAGCCGGGCGACTGGGCGATCCATTGCCACAAGTCGCACCACACCATGAACGCCATGGGTCACGACGTGAAGACGTTCATCGGAGTGCCGCAGCGCGATCTCACCAAGGCGATCCAGAAGCTGGTGCCGGATTACATGGCCATGGGTTCGGCGGGCATGGCGGAAATGGGCGCGATGGAGATGCCGCTGCCCGACAACACGCTGCCGATGATGACCGGCTTCGGCCAATACGGCCCGATCGAAATGGGCGGCATGTTTTCAGTGGTGAAGGTGCGCGAGGGCCTGGCGCGCGGGGACTACAAGGACCCGGGTCCGTACCAGCATCCCGCTGGCACGGTCGCGCACGAAGTCAAGGAATCCGCCGCCGAACCCACGTACCGCCAAGGCGCCGCCACGCCGGTGCGCGACGAGATCGAAGTCACGGTGATAAAGCCGCGCATGAGCCACAACGGACAACATTGAAGGAGCACGAATATGAAAAGATCGAATATGACTGCCGTAACTATTGCGTTGTTTCTCGGCGCAGTAATGTTCGCCGCGGCCGCCCATGAGGGCGAACATTTTTCGGCCGGCGAGCCCGGCGATCCGAAAAAGCCAGCACGGATCGTTCCAATCACGATCCGAGAGGACGACGGAAAGATGCTGTTCTTTCCCGACAAGGTCGAGGTCAAGAAAGGCGAACAGGTGCGCTTCCTTATTCGCAACAATGGCGCGCTCAAGCACGAATTCACTTTGGCAAGCGTCGAAGACAACAATAAGCACGCCAAGCTGATGAAGAAATATCCCGACATGGAACACGACGACCCGAATGCGAAAAGCATCGATCCCGGCAAGAGCGCGGAAATACTCTGGCGCTTCAGCAAAGGCGGCACATTCGAATTCGCCTGCTTGATCCCCGGCCATCGCGAGGCCGGCATGCACGGCGCCGTGACCGTGAAGTAACCGAAGCTTTTACCAAAGGAGATGGAACGATGAAAAAGACGATAGTGATGCTGGCGCTCGCCGTGGCGATGATCTTGAACGTTATGACCGCGGGTCATGTCTGGGCGCAAGCGGCGCTGACCGACGGTCAGGTGACCAAGGTCGATGCCGCTGCTGGCAAGATCACCATCAAGCACGGACCGATGAAGAAATTCGACATGGACGACGGCATGACCATGGTCTACCGCGCCCAGGACCCCGCGATGCTTTCGGCGGTGAAGGCCGGCGACAAGATCAAGTTCGACGCCGAACACGTCAACGGTCAGTTCGTGGTGACCAAGATACAAAAGGTCCAGTGAGAACACCAAAAACCGTGAGAGCTCATCAGGCCATTATGGCGATGCATCGCTCAACTCGCATTCAAATTTGCTACATCCATTGGCGTTAACCTGCCACTCAGGGGAATTGGTCATGCCTTATGAGAGCAATCACGTTTCCAAATATGAGAGTCTGTTTTCTCGCTTCTGGCGCACCGCTTCTGACTTCTGGCGCGGCTCGTCGGCGAGGGTCAGCTGGACACTCGCTACTTTACTAATCGTCGTCGTGCTCCTGCAATTGCTGGTGCAATACTGGCTCAATCTCTGGAACCGAAATTTTTTCGACGCCCTCGGTACTAAAGACGGCCCCATGCTTTTGGCACAAGCTCGAATCTTCGTGCCGCTAGCAGCTGCCAGCATAGCACTTGGACTCTTGTCCGTCTGGGGCCGTATGACAGCACAACGCAAATGGCGCGAATCTGTGACGAGACATCTCATAGAGCATTGGTTGAAAAATGGTCGTTATAGGCGGCTCAAGCACATTGCCGGAGAACATCAACAAGCCGACGCTCGAATTGCTCAAGACGCAAGAGTGGCGACAGATGCGCCCATTGACCTTGCTCTCGGCTTATTCAACTCGGTGCTAGGTGCGGTCGTATTTGTCGGTGTCTTATGGAGCGTCGGCGGCGATCTTTCGATTAATGTATCCGATCGGACTGTAACCATTCCCGGATATCTTGTTATCGCCGTTGTCCTGTATTCGGCATTGATAACGATCACAATGATGATTATTGGCCGTCACCTGACCCACGTTATCCAGGATTTGGATCAAGCCGAAGCGACATTTAGAGCGGCGGCAAATTGCCTTTGTGAGGTCGCCGATAATGACAAACAATCTGAAGGCGAAGAGGTGGCGATGCGCAGCGCTCTGAGGCTCGGACTGGATCAAGTGCTCGCGCGCTGGAAAGGTTTTCTCTGGCAACTCTTGGGAACGACATTCGTCACAGAAGGAAACTCTTTGCTGGCTCCGGTCGTGGGGTGGCTCCTCTGCGTACCAAAATATCTCGCTGGTACGATGTCACTCGGAGAACTTACCCAAGCGGCGGCCGCATTCGTCATCGTACAGGCTGCGTTCAACTGGCTGGCCAACAACTACCAGCGTGTGGCGGATTGGACCTCTTCCGTCAATCGCGTCGCTGCGCTCCTTGCCGCTTTGGATGAACTCGCTCACGGCGAGAGGCTTGAATATGCGACGTGATCACCAGCACAAAAGTGGCTATTGATCCGGCATGATCTATCACCTATCGGACAAATGGGGTGCCAATCCCAAGTGTAGCGTTGGTTTTGGCGATCGAGACGCTCGCCTGCCTTTCTTGTCCGGTGAGAGCTCTGATGGCGTCGATCGTTTCAGGTATAACAATCGCTTGGTTGTCGACCATGTATGCGTAGAACGCTTCGTCGCCTTGCACCGTCACCAAATCCTCCCAAAGCGCGACCTCATAGAGGTTGTCACGCGGCCGCCCGATGTCCGCCATAAGCTCCTTGACGGTGTTAATCGCTGTGAGTCCGTCGCTCATGCGGATCAGACCGATGCGCGGCGACGAACGGAACGCATCGATCACTTCCTCCCTATTTGCTTTGCGCGTGAGCTGAACCGCCCAGTAGTGGAGATGAGCGAGGGTTTCAGGCACCATGACGGCCATCGTCACGACATCGAGTTCTGGATCGACGGTCTGCGCATCCGGACCCTGATGACTTGGGATCTCGTCCTCAGGAACAAGCGTGTTCATAATGCCGCCCTTGTGGCTCTCCCACGGATCCGTAGCGCGACGCATCAACGTGCCGCGCGCGCGACTCAGGAGTCCGGTATGCTTTAAGGCGGTCAGCGTTCGCACCACTGAAGTCGTGTTGCATGAGACGACGCGGGTCGATTGGCGCTCCAGAGCACCCGCATAGCTCGCTTCAGCGACGAACGAATGTCCCGTGATATCGTGCTTTTCACCGCCCTGCACGATAAACTTCATACCGAGTTTGCGGTAATGCTCGGCGTTTTTTGCTCCAATCCGCTTTGGCGTGCAATCGACAACGACGTCTGCGCCACTGAGCAACGCATCGAGCGTGCCAACAACTTTGAACCCAGCCTGGCGCATCGCGTCGACACTGCTTTCGAGTGACGCGAAGAGCTTGAATCCCTTCTGAGCAGCGACCCGCAGCCGCCAATCGGTCGTGATATCGGCGATGCCGACGAGTTCCATGTCGTCCTGACATGCGACCGCGTCTGCCACACGTTTACCGATGACCCCGTAACCGTTTAATGCGACACGGACCTTTCCACTCTGTCCTGCCATGTTCGATTCCTTTTCACAGTCACCCAAGCGCCAATTGTCTTATGCCTGCGCCACGCCTCCATAACTGGCGCTAAAACTTGGCAGCCGAGTCGGCTTAGCTGCGGCCTCTGCGGCAGCAACGCGTCGCTTCACCGCGATGAAGCTATCCGGACTTACGGACATGGAATCGATGCCACACGCGACCAGGAACTCGGCGAACTCCGGATGGTCACTTGGGGCCTGGCCGCATAGGCCGACCTTGGCGTTGGCCTTGCGAGCCTCGCGGATGACGCTTTCGATCATCCACTTCACTGCCTCATCCCGCTCGTCGAAAAGTTCAGCAAGCTCCTCGGAGTCGCGATCGACGCCGAGGGTGAGCTGTGTGAGGTCATTGCTGCCGATGGAGAAGCCGTCGAAGCGCTCGGCGAAAGCATTGGCGAGGATAACGTTAGAGGGAATCTCGCACATGACGTAGATTTCGAGACCGTTCTCGCCGCGCTTGAGGCCGTTCTCGGCCATGACCGCGAGCACGCGATCCGCTTCTTTCGTCGAACGGCAGAATGGGATCATGACGATGACGTTACGTAACCCGATCTCCTCGCGCAGGCGGCAAATCGCCCGGCATTCAAGGGCAAAGCCGTCACGGTAGCGCGGCGAGTAGTAGCGCGACGCGCCACGGAAACCGAGCATCGGATTTTCCTCTTTAGGCTCGAATGTAGTGCCGCCGATGAGACCCGCATACTCGTTGGTCTTGAAGTCACTCATGCGCACGATGACCGGCTTTGGGAAATGCGCCGCCGCTATCCGGGCGAGGCCGCGCGCCAGGCGGTCGACGAAATACTCGGTTCTGTCCGTATAACCGCGAGTCAGTTCGGCGATTGTGCGTTTGGCATCCTCGTCCGTAAGCGCGTCATATTGTACCAGAGCCATCGGATGGACCTTGATGTGGTTGCTCACCACAAACTCCATGCGCGCAAGCCCTACGCCGTCAGCGGGAAGCCGCCACCAGCGGAACGCGGCGGCGGGATTGGCGAGGTTGAGCATCACTTGAGTGCGTGTTGCCGGAATGTCGGCGAAATTAAGCTCCTCGGTTTCGTACTCGGCGTGACCTTCATAGACGAAACCCTCGTCTCCTTCGGCACACGATACGGTCACCTCCTGTTCGTCATGGAGGATATGCGTCGCATTGCCTGTCCCCACGATCGCGGGCAGGCCGAGCTCGCGACTGACGATGGCGGCGTGCGACGTGCGCCCGCCATGATCGGTGATAATCGCGGCGGCACGTTTCATGATCGGAACCCAGTCTGGGTCGGTCGTCTGCGTCACCAGGATTGCACCATCGACGAAGCGGCCGATGTCGCGCGGACTTTCAATCAGGCATACCCGGCCGGTGACCACGGCGTCGCCGATGCTTAGGCCCGAGAGCAACTTCCGGCCCTTCGATTTGATGCGGTAGGATTTGAACGCGCTCGCTTCCTTGCGCGATTGCACCGTCTCGGGGCGCGCCTGGACGATGAACAGCTCGCCGGTTTCGCCGTCCTTTGCCCATTCCATGTCCATCGCGCGGGAGTAGTGCTTCTCGATCACGCAGGCCCAGCGCGCGAGCGTCAAGATGTCCTGATCGCTCAGCACGAACGCAGCACGTTCGGCCTTCGAGGTGGGCACGTTGCGCGTCGGGTGATCGCCGTCCTTCGCATAGACCATCTTCTGAGCCTTCTCGCCGAGCTTCTTCTCGATGATGGGCACCAGCGAAGGTTGCGACAGGAGCGGCTTGAATACCTGATACTCGTCGGGGTCGACCGCACCCTGCACCACGTTTTCCCCGAGCCCCCAGGCCGCGTTCATAACGATAACCTTGTCGAAGCCGGTCTCGGTATCGATGGAGAACATAACCCCGGCCCCTCCGAGATCGGAGCGCACCATACGCTGAACGCCGACCGACAGCGCGATCTTCATATCGTCGAAGCCCTTTGCGCTCCGGTAACTGATGGCGCGGTCCGTGAAGAGTGAAGCAAAGCAGCGTCGGCAGGCGTCGAGGAGAGCGTCCTCGCCGCGAATGTTTAGATAGGTCTCCTGCTGTCCGGCGAAGCTCGCGTCCGGGAGATCTTCGGCGGTGGCGCTCGAACGCACGGCAACATCGGCGTTAGCCTTCCCTGCGCGTCGGCAAAGTTCGCGATATGAGGCTCGGATAGCTTCGGCGATATCTTTTGGCCATGTCCCACGCAGAAATTCGTGCCGAATCGTCGCCCCCACCTCGGCAAGCGGCGCATGGCCGGCCTTGAGCGCGGCGAGGGAATCGGAGATTGCACGTCTAAGATCATTTGCTTCGATATATCGCCAATAAGCGTCCGCAGTCGTCGCAAACCCGGGGGGTACACGGACCCCTTTCTTGTCGAGATTGCGCACCATCTCGCCGAGCGATGCATTCTTGCCGCCGACGCGTGCCACGTCGCCACGCCCCAAGTTCCCGAGCCAGATCACGTGCTGGGCGTCTTCAGTCATGGAATCCTCCTTCGGAGTCGCCTCGGTTAGGACGCCGTCAAACGGCCTGGAAACAGCTCGATCGTATCAATCGGTCCTCAATCACCCGCGTCCGATACTCCGACTAGATCTAGCTTTCAGAGTGGCGACGCCTTGTCGCCGTCCGGGCCGATAAGGACGGCGCTCAAGCCCTTGGCAAAGTATAAAAGGAGGTGATGAGCTCATCGACTCGACAGCTACATGAGCCAATACGAACGTCGATACCGGCGGCGCGTAGCTTTTGCTTTTCGGGTTCATCAATGTACCCGCAGATGCAGTGCTGAGGTTTCAGATCCACGATGAGCTCGCACAGCGACTTCGCGCCCGACTGATCGTGTCGATGGAATTCCTGCGAACCATCGGCGGAATTAATTAGCAAGACCCCATCGCACTTGTGGAAGAACGGACATAGTAGCGATGTGAACCCTGAGTTCATCACCAGCACAGCCGTCCGCGCGGCCGCCGGCGACGAACTGGGCCTTACATCTGTCACAAGATCCCCGCGCAAGTTCGACATAATTAAAACATAGGCGAGACAAGGATAGCCTGACTTTAACTTCGATCAGACACGTGGTTCCGCCTGATTTTTCAATAATATGAAGGCCTGAGCATTGTGCTAAATTGACCTAGATCAAGACGTTACCCGCCTACATGCTACTTTCTCACGAGTAGGAGTTTCGAGAGCAGCCTAAAGTTTATTCGGATAAGCGCGGCATGTTTGCTTTGCGAACCTCACAGTTGGGTCGACCGTGTGAGCCTGCGCATGGGACGTTGCGCGTTGTCGGCCACCTTTTGGTCCGTGCTATCCAAATAGCGGCCACGTTGATGCTGGTCACGTTTGTGACTGTTGAGACTTCGCGAGCTTGTTCAGGGAAGGACGAAGCCTCGGCGAGTTCCACGCCTACTGCGAGCCAAGGCATCGCAAAGCAGCAAGTTATCGAGAACCAGTCGATTGTAATGCCTTCGGGCATCAAGTCTGCCGTTAAGTCCATTGCCTGCTGCGCATCTGGCCATTGCGGCGGACACGGTTACGCTGGCTCCTGCTGTGCGGCGTGCTCCTCAGGCCTGAACGTTGTAGGTTGGACTGTTGCGCGAGTTCCTACACCGCACTTTGTTATTGCAACTCTGCACACGCCTCTTTCGTCGCCTGAATTAGAGGCGCAGTTTCGACCTCCCCGAACCAGTCTCTGATCAACCTCTCGATCGGCACACAATCACGCCATTTCGTGGCGCGGGTGCTCGATCGGGAGGAATTGAGCCGTAGGGTTCGTTCTCGAACTCGTCAGAGACATGAATTCAGCAATTTGGGAGTAGCGAAAATGTCAAAATCAACGGCCACGGCGAGCAAGATTCCAAGAGATCGTCAGAACGTTTCTGCACGTATCGAGCGCCTCGATTCAGGTCCCCCGGCGGACGTCTTGCACGTGGCTAACCAGTACAAGTTAGCTAACCGCGCGATCAAGGCCGGCTGCGATCTATTCCGCCTCGGTGACAGAAGCGAAGCTATCTATCGCCTCGTCGACGGGTGGGTCGCCCTTTACAATTTGCTCGCGGATGGCCGCAAACAAATTCTCCAGTTTTCCCTGCCCGGTACGATACTTGCCTTTGTTCCAATGCGTGGGGCGGTGATAAGCTACAGTGCTCAAGCTCTGACGGACGTAGTCGTCGGCGTCATCCCTCACAAAGATCTCGAACGTCTCTCCAGCGATAATCCGGGGTTTGGAATGCAGTTGGCAGGCCTGATCTCCCAGGATCGTGGCCTCGCATACGACCATTTGTCCAGCATTGGGCGGCGTTCGGCCCGCGAGCGCGTCGCATATTTGCTGCTTGAGCTCTTCATTCGATCTCGGCTGTGCTGGCCCGGGCATCGCGGCGAAGAAATGTATCTGCCGCTGACGCAAGAGCACATTGGGGACGCGACTGGCCTGACCGGCGTTCACGTCAATCGGGTACTACAAGATCTGCGCAAGGAAAGGGTCGCCGAATTCCACTACAGACATCTCCGAATCATGAATCCCGACAAACTCGTCGATATTGCCGGAATTGATCCTCACGTTGCTCTATCGTGGATCAACAATGATTCCTCGGATGAGGCGGTTACCAATCACCGAAAGCGAGGCGATGTCGCGGCGACGGCACCCCTTGATGCAAAACGTCGTCCGGCTTCCCGGTCCTCTCTACCTTCCCTCGAAAGGCGCCTTCTTCAATGGAATTGTGCGACATGAGCACGGCTGATCCCCTTCGGAAATACTTCGTCCTTGCCGTCTTGGCTGCAGGCTTTGGCGTATTGGTTTGGCAACTTGTAACACCGAACGACGCAACCAGCAGAGCCACAGTCGATTTGAAGGTGCCGGACCTTTCCGCGACCGCGTCTAACGGCAAGATGTCAGACGTGGTCTTCGTTTGATCCCTATAGGGCAATGAAAAAGATCAGCCGGCGCGCATGACAAAACGCATATAGGACGGAAGGGCATCGATGTTGGCACGGACCTCTTTCGCGCCCGGCGCACTTTGGGCTGCAACCTGCACCGCCGCCTGTTCCTGGGGCGTCGCGACGACACCCCAGACGTAAACCACTCCGCCGGACACGACGACGTTCAGAAGCCCAGTCCGCACGCCTGCCTCGGCGAGGTTCATTTCGACGGCTGCCTTGATCTTCCGATCGTCTGCCGAAGGGCTAGCACCGATCTGGTGAGCGACCAGCCCGTGCAGAAGGTTGGCCCGGCTGACGATGCCGACGAGCTTGCCGTCACAGACTACAGGAACCCGCTTGATGCGATGTTTTTCAAGTGTTTCTGCAATCTCTTCAAGCGTGGCGTCTTCGTTTACGGTGATAACCTCGCGCGTCATCACGTCTCTTGCGCAACGGCCGTGCGTTTTGACGTAGCTGATTGCTTTCTCTTCTGGAAAAAGAAGGAAGGATAGCCACCATGACGGCCGGCGCTCCGTATCGGAGTCCGACCGACGCATGAGGTCGCCTTCGCTGACAATTCCAACGATCTGGCCGCCGCGTTCGACGACGGGAACGGCGCTAATTCTATTCTCGATTAGATGTTTCGCGATCGTTTCAATGTCAGTATCTGGCCCAACGGTGATGACCCGCGTCGTCATAACATCTTGTGCTTGCATCATGCCGCCCGCATATCTGGTCTTGTTGGTGCTTGCGTGCGATCCCGCTTCACCGCTTTGGCCAACCAAAATGGCTCGGTCGGTCTACTCAACTGAATTGCCGAGGATAATTGGCAGCATCGCTCGGATGAAAAGTGTTGATTGTTCGCAGCAAGATTATCTTTGATCCTCGTTAAAGACTAGACCCGTCAGAGGTAGCAATTGTTCGGAGTGCTTTTTCGGCTGGTTCGCTTCACCACCGTTCACTAGCACCGTAGCACGTTGAGCTTCGGCAATCCCCGAAGGAGTTTCATTCGCAGCGTATTCAAGTGATGAAAGAGCCGAGCCATGGATTGGATATCAGCGAACTGGATCTGGATACTGTTTGCCGTTGCCTTCGTCGCCATGCACTTGTTCGGACATGGAGGGCATGGGGGCCACGGCCACGGTGCAGACGAAGAGAGCCCGCGCCGCAGCCCTTCTGAGAAGCGCGAGGATGATAGTGCGGCAGGCCACCGGCATTAGCGGCAGCTTCCATCTGCCGGACGCGCATCGTTTAAGGCAAATCGCGTCATGCGCGGAAACGATGTTCGGCCAGAGAAAGATATTCTCATGAAACTGCGACTGATTGGAGGGTGCGATGTTGAACACAAAACTGGTCACATGGGCGCTGGGTCTCTGGGCCGCTATCACCTTCGTGGTTTGCGTGATCTATGGCTTGGTGACGCCCAAGAGCATTCACATGAGCGAATTTCTCGAATTGGTGTTGCCCGCGTTCAAATGGTTGACTTGGTGGGGCTTCCTGCTCGGGCTCGTCGAAAGCTTTCTTTACGGTGTCTATGCCGGCTTGGTGTACTGTCCGATCTACAATTGGCTGCACCGACGGTGGGGTACTCGGTAAACCGCAACGCGAGGTGAAATCAGCTATAGCGAAGCGCGATATGATTTCCGACCAATATGTGTGGTTCGTATGGTCGAGCGCATTCCTTGTACCATGGCTTGCGGCGTACGTTACATTTCCGCAGCAGCGAAAAGTCATGGTATGGGCGAGTCTGTTTACGATGCCCTTCGGCCTGACCGAACCAATCTTCGTCCCCGCGTACTGGAGTCCGCCAAGTCTTTTCGATCTCGCACGCACGACCGGATTCGATATCGAGAGCTTCATTTTCTCTTTTGGCATCGGCGGCATCGGCGCAGTGCTCTACAACATGGTGACCCGCCGACAAATAGCGCCTCTGCCAAATGAAGAAAGACATTCGCCGCGCCACAAACTGCATAACTGGGCGCTTGGGGTCCCCTTCGTGTCGTTTCCAATTTTGTTCTTATTTCCCTGGAATCCGATCTACCCGGCAATCGTTGCCATAGGCTTGGGCGCTACTGCCGCTATTTGGTGTCGACCAGACTTGGCCCGGAAAACGTGGATCGGGTCCGTTCTGTTTATGACGTACTACATAATTTTCCTGATTGGGGTCGAGTGGACGAACCCCGGCTATATCGCGCGAGTGTGGAACTTAGGCGCACTTTCGGGCCTGACCATCGCAGGCATGCCAATCGAAGAACTCCTGTTTGCTGCAGCTTTCGGCGCATATTGGTCCGGCGTATACGATCATTTCACGTGGCAAAGACTCATACATACCGCAGGAAGAGGGGCAGCGGCTTCATGTATTCCACGCTAGTGGATGCGTAGGGCATCGCAAACCGCGCCTAGGCAATCGGTCTGGCAAAGGGCCCACTCAACGATAACTCGCTGTCGTGATGCGCTCGCGAGTCTTAGAGAGCAGCTTTAGCTGCACGCGGAATTGAGCCGATGTTCCCGCACGATCTTTGATCCTCATCAAAGAATGACGCCATAATAGGTATTTGATTGGATTTTATGTTGGCAGCGCGGAGCCAAGAATGAGCATCCAGTCCCACATTCCGCCTTCTTTACCGCCTGCGAGGGGCTTCGGTCGAATGAAAATGACATGCCGTCGGTTTGAGGTCGCCATCAGATCACTTGAGCATGAATAGCGCGCGTTAGGAGCTGAGATGAAGAACGTCGGGACCGTCGAACGGGTGCTGCGCGGAACGCTGGGGGGCGCTCTGGCCATATGGGCGTTGCTGTCATTGTTCGACGGCAACGGGTTGATATGGATACTGCTGTATGTCGCACTGATCGCGCTGGGAGTGGATTTTGTAGTTACCGGCGTCCGCGGCTATTGCCCCCTATATAAACGGATTGGCTGGAACACAGCCCAGCCGAAACGACATGGCTAAAGGTGTCTTCCCGATGCAGCACGAACCGGCCGACGAAAAGCAAAATGATTGGAAAGCATGGCTCTGGATGGCTGCCTGCTGCGTGCCGATGATCGCTGTCATTGTCCTGATTTCGCTAGGTTACTTGAGTTACCGTTAGCCGCGAATTTTCAGTGCCGCAGACCCAGGAAGGCTTCCCAGTGGTGGCGCTAGTGGCGGTGGATTAGGTGGGGTTTGCCCGTTCGAATGATCGGAACCCTTGCTGACGTTCACGGCTCAAGGGCAATCCGGACGCTGGCAGAAACCCCGACATGAGCACGAGACCATTGGATTTGACCCCGCTTATCGACCTGGTTGCAGAGCTGGGGACCGGACCGGTGCGCACGCGACGGCCGCTCTACGTCGATCTCTTTCCACCTTGCAACAATGCGTGCCCTGCCGGCGAGAACATCCAAGCGTGGCTCGCCCAGGCGCAGGCCGGTCGCTACCGCGAGGCGTGGCTAGCGCTGGTCGAAGACAACCCCTTTCCGGCTGTGCATGGGAGGGTCTGCTATCACCCATGCGAGAGCAACTGCAATCGGCAACAGATCGACAGCGCAGTCTCGATCCACGCGGTCGAGCGCTTCCTCGGCGATATGGCGGCGCACGAGGGCTGGCAGCTGCCGATCGACGCCCCGTCAAGCGGCAAACGTGTGCTTATTGTCGGGGCTGGCCCGAGCGGCCTGTCCGCCGCCTACCACCTCGCGCGTAGGGGCCACGCGGTGGAGATCTTCGAGGCCGGTCCGCTCCCCGGCGGGATGATGCATTTCGGCATACCTGCCTATCGGCTGCCGCGCGAAGAGTTGATGAAGGAGGTACGTCAGATCCAGGCAACGGGCGTCAAGATCGTACTCGATCGTAAGGTCGAGGACCTGCTTGCCGAAAAGCAAGCCGGCAACTTTGACGCAGTGTTCATCGCGATTGGGGCTCATCTCTCGAAGCACGTCGATATCCCGGCACGCGACGCAGCGCGCGTGCTCGATGCCGTAAGCTTCCTGCGCGGGGTCAGCGCCGGCGAACGACCACGTCTTGGCCGGCGGGTCGTAGTCTACGGCGGTGGCAACACGGCGATGGATGCGGCGCGAACAGCGAAGCGCCTCGGCGCCGAAGAGGCGGTGATCATCTACCATCGCGACCGCGCGCACATGCCGGCGCGCGCCTTCGAGGCCAACGAGGCACTTGAGGAGGGTGTCAAGATCAAATGGCTGACGAGCATCAAGGAAATTGCGGGTCCGTCGTTAACTGTCGAAGTCATGGAACTCGGTTCAGGCGGCCGGCCGCAACTGACAGGTCAGTTTGAAACGCTCAAGGCAGACGCCGTCGTGCTTGCACTCGGACAGCAAACCGATAGCGGCTTCCTCAAGAAGATCCCCGGGATCGAATTCCACGCCGACGGTACTGTCATTGTCGCGGCAAACATGATGACCGGTCATCCTGGGGTCTTCGCTGGCGGCGACATGGTGCCAAGCGAGCGCACCGTGACGGCGGCGGTCGGGCACGGCAAGAAGGCGGCCCGCCATATCGATGGGTGGTTGTGCAACCATGATTATCGGCCTTCGCCGAAGCACCCGATCGTGTCGTTCGAGATGCTGCACCTGCCGATCTACAGCGACGCCGATCGCAGCGAACAGTCGGCGTTGCCGGTCGAGGCACGCGCGACCGGATTTGCCGAGGTGCTAGCCGGCCTGAGCGAGGACGAAGCATCCTACGAAGCGAAACGCTGTCTGTCCTGCGGCAATTGTTTCGAGTGTGACCAATGTTTCGCAGCATGCCCCGAGCAGGCTATCGAGAAGCTCGGGCCCGGTCGGCGCTATCGCTACCTCTATGATCGCTGTACCGGCTGCGCGGTCTGCTTCGAGACGTGTCCGTGCCACGCCATTGAGATGATCCCTGAACCGGCCTGAGAGGAAGGCGCTCGATGCAACCCGGGACCGGCACGCCTGTAACCGATACCATCGACGGCAACACTGCGGTCGCGCACGTCGCCTACCGCGTCAATGAAGTGTGCGCAATCTACCCGATCACCCCGTCCTCGACCATGGCCGAGCTCGCTGACGAATGGTCGGCGCAGGGGTTGACCAACATCTGGGGCAGTGTCCCGGTCGTGCAGGAAATGCAGAGCGAGGGCGGCGCTGCCGGCGCCGTACATGGTGCGCTGCAGTCGGGTGCCCTGACGACGACGTTCACGGCGTCGCAAGGTCTTATGTTGATGTTGCCGAATATGTTCAAGATCGCTGGCGAACTGACCTCGACCGTGTTCCACGTGGCGGCGCGTTCGCTGGCGACACAGGCCCTGTCGATCTTCGGCGACCATTCCGATGTAATGGTGGCGCGTACAACAGGATTTGCCCTGCTGTCATCTTGCTCGGTGCAGGAGGCACATGATGCCGCACTGATCGCGCAGGTGGCAACGCTCGAGTCGCGAATACCATTCCTGCATTTCTTTGATGGATTCCGAACCTCTCACGAGGTCAACAAGGTGACCATGCTATCCGACGTGCAGATCAGGGCGATGATTCGCGACGATTTCGTGCGCGCGCACCGGGCCCGCGCGCTCAGCCCTGAGCATCCGTTCGTTCGCGGCACCGCGCACAATCCTGACACATTCTTCCAAGCGCGCGAGACGCCGAACCCCTATTACGCCCGGGTGCCGGCGATCGTGCAGGCCGCGATGGATCGTTTTGCGGCGATCGCGGGCCGCACCTACAGATTGTTCGAGTATGAAGGCCCACTCGATGCCGAGCGAGTGATCATACTGATGGGCTCAGGCGCCGAGACTGCGCGCGAGACTGCGGCGTCCCTCCAGAAGGTCGGAGAATGTATCGGTGTGCTGCAGGTGCGCCTCTACCGGCCATTTTCGGCCGAGCATTTCCTCGCGGTTCTGCCCGCGACGTGCCGCACGATTGCGGTTCTGGAGCAGGCCAAAGAATCGGGTGCGCCGGGAGAGCCACTCTATATCGACGTGGTCACGACGCTGGCTCAAGCAGTCGCCAGCGGCAAGCGCAAGACGATGCCGCGCGTCATCGGCGGCCGCTACGGCCTGGGATCAAAGAACTTCAACCCGGCGCAAGCCAAGGCGGTGTTCGACGAGTTGAAGAAGGCAGATCCGAAGAATGGCTTCACCGTCGGCATTGAGGACGATGTCTCACATAGCAGCCTTGCGGTGGACCCGAAGTTCTCGATCGAGCGCAACGACGTCGTGCGGGCGTTGTTCTTCGGCCTCGGCGCCGACGGCACGGTCGGCGCCAACAAGAACAGCGTCAAGATCATCGCCGAGGATCCGACGATGCATGCGCAAGGCTATTTCGTTTACGATTCGCACAAATCCGGCGCGCAGACGATCTCGCACCTACGGTTCGGGAAACAGCCTATCCGCTCCCCCTATCTGATCGAATCGGCGAATTTCATCGCTTGCCATCAGGCGAGCTTTCTCGACCGCATCGACGTGTTGCGGTTGGCTGTCGAGGGCGGCACATTCCTGCTCAATACGCCGCATAAACCCGAAGCGGTATGGGACCGGCTCCCACGTTCGTTGCAGTCGCAGATCTTGGAGAAGAAGCTTCGATTCTTCGTGATCGACGCCTCCAAAGTCGCGCGTGAGACTGGGCTAGGCGGACGGGTCAACACCGTGCTGCAAACCTGTTTCTTCGCAATTTCCGGCGTATTGCCGCGCGATGAGGCAATCAAACGCATCAGGGAGTCGATCGAAAAAACCTACAGTTCCAAAGGCGCCGATATGGTGCGCAACAATTTCGAAGCCGTCGACCACACAGTGGCGCATCTGTTCGAGGTGACCGTACCGGCCACAGTGACGAGCGTCTTCGACCGGCCGCCGATCGTACCGGCGCAGGCACCTGCGTTCGTGCGCGAGATGACCGCCAAGATGATGCGTGGACTTGGCAGCGGCGATGACATCCGCGTCAGCCAATTGCCGGCCGACGGCACCTGGCCATCGGGTACCGCCGCCTTCGAGAAGCGCAATATCTCCGACAGTGTGGCGGTGTGGGAGCCGGACCTGTGCATCCAGTGCGGCCAATGCAGCTTTGCCTGCCCGCACAGCGTGATCCGCGCCAAGTATTATCAAGAGGACGCACTCGACGGTGCCCCGGCCAGCTTCAAGTCAGCGCCGGTCAATGCGCGCGGCAATCCGGACGTGCGATTTTCACTTGAGGTCTATGTGGAAGACTGCACGGGGTGCGGCGTCTGCTTTGAGGTCTGCCCGGCACATAGTCCGCGCGAGTCAGGAAAAAGGGCCATCAATCTCGGGCCGAAAGAACCGATCCTGGAGGCGGCACGCACCAATATTGCGTTCTTCGAGGCGCTACCAATGAACGACCGTGCACGAGTCGACTTTGCCAACGTTCGGAGCGTGCAGTTCCTGCAGCCCCTATTCGAGTTCTCCGGCGCCTGTGGCGGATGTGGGGAGACACCGTACCTCAAGCTGCTGTCGCAGCTGTTCGGCGACCGCCTGCAGATCGCCAATGCGACCGGCTGCTCGTCGATCTACGGCGGCAACCTGCCGGTCACGCCCTGGACCAAGAACGCCGCCGGACGTGGGCCGGCCTGGTCGAATTCACTGTTTGAGGACAATGCCGAGTTTGGCCTGGGCTTCCGCCTCGCCGCCGACAAGCATCTTGAGCTCGCAACGGCACTACTGCGCCAATTGGCGCCGCAAGTAGGCGAGGATCTCGCGCGTGCGATCCTCGAAGGCACACAGGAGCGCGAGTCGGAGCTGCGCGCCCAACGAGCCCGTGTCGACGCGCTGAAGCGGAGACTCGCGGCAATGAACGACGAGACCACCCGCGACCTACTCTCGGTCGTCGATCACCTGGTCCGCCGCAGCATCTGGATCATCGGCGGCGACGGCTGGGCCTATGACATCGGCTATGGCGGGCTCGATCACGTACTGGCGAGCGGCCGTGACGTCAACCTGCTGGTGCTCGACACCGAGGTCTACTCCAACACCGGCGGTCAGGCCTCCAAGGCAACGCCGCTCGGCGCAGTCGCGAAATTCGCCGCCGCCGGCAAGCGTGTGGCACGCAAGGACTTGGCGTTGCAGGCCATCGCCTACGGCAATGTCTATGTCGCACAGGTCGCGATGGGCGCGAATCCTCAGCACACGCTTCTTGCGTTCCGGGAAGCGGAGGCCTATCCGGGGCCATCGCTGATCATCGCCTACAGCCATTGCATCGCGCACGGCTTCGACCTGCGTTATGGCATGAAGCAGCAGGATCTCGCGACGGGCAGCGGCTACTGGCCGCTGTTCCGCTTCAACCCGGCGATGCGCAACGTTGGTGAGAGACCATTCCGCCTCGACTCCCCGCGACCGACCATCTTGTTCAAGGACTACGCCTACAACGAGCTCCGTTATCGGACGCTTGCAAACACCGATCCTAAGTCGGCGGAAGCGCTGCTGGCACAGGCACAGCAGATCGTAAGCGAAAAGTATCGCCAGTATGAGGAACTGGCGAGCCGCGGCGGCGAGTGCTTCAATCCTGCGTGCAAGGATATCGGCCGATCGGCGAGGTCATGATCAAACTTGGATGAAGGTCCGGGATGAAAATTGTCGCTCCGCACTGCGCGGCGCTGGTCAAGCATATCAGGGCCGAAGAAGGCAGGATTGCGCTCAAGGCAGAGACTGGGAGTGTGAGATGGACTTAACGACACACTACATGGGGCTGCGACTGCGGAACCCGCTGATTGCTTCGGCATCCCCGCTCACCGGCGATCTTGGCACCTTGCGCGCGCTAGAGGATCACGGCGCGGGTGCCGTCGTGCTACCCTCGATCTTCGAGGAGCAGATCGTCGCCGAGCGTCACGAAATCGAGCAGCGCACCCAAGTCTCGGCGAGCGGGTTCGCCGAGGCACAAACCTACTTCCCCCCGCGCATCGACTATGGCTTCGGGCCCGAGCCCTATCTCGACATCGTGCGCCGTGCCAAGCAGGCGATCGGTATTCCGGTGATCGCCAGCCTTAACGGTATTTCAGAGGTTGGATGGGTCGATTACGCCCGCGCCTTGCAGGAGGCCGGCACCGATGCGATCGAGCTCAACATTTACTTCATTCCTGCTGATCCAACGGTGAGCGGCCGCGACGTCGAACAGCACCACCTCGACGTCCTGACAGCCGTCAAGGCGGCGGTCTCGATCCCGGTTGCGGTCAAGCTCGCTCCTTATTTTAGCGCACTCGGCGCCATGGCGCGCGCGTTCGCCGAGCGCGGCGCCAACGCACTGGTGCTGTTCAATCGCTTCTACCAGCCCGATATCAATATCGTGACGCTTCGGCTCTCAATGGATCTTGAGCTCAGTACGCCCGCGGAAATTCGTCTGGCGCTACTATGGATCGCGATCCTTCATGGTCGGGTTCAAGCTTCGCTTGCTGCAAGTACCGGGGTCGAATCGGCGGACGAGGTCTTCAAGTACTTGCTGGCCGGTGCCGATGTCGTGATGACCACTTCTGCGCTGCTGCGGCACGGCGTCAAACATATGCAGACATTACTCGACGGTTTGTCTGCCTTGCTGGTTGCGCGCGAGATCGGGTCCCTCGATCAGATCCGCGGTCAGATGAGCCAGCAAAACGTGAAGAATCCAACTGCCTTCGAGCGCGCAAATTACGTTCGTATTCTAAAAGGCCATCACACTGCGCCAACTCCATCAGCGCCATGACGCCGTTTTTGCGATAGAATCGATATGCGCCGCGTGCCGGTTAATGGCCCGGGTCCATCATCTTCTGATGCTGCATCATCTGGTCCATCATCATTTGCATCATGCCCATCCGCTGCGCCATCATTCCCATGCAACTTGGCATCTCGCTGGGTGTCGGTGTGCCCGAAGGGCTGGCCATCATCCCGCCCCCAGGCATCATCCCTATGCCCGGTCCGCCCGTCTTCATCATCGTTCCCATAGCTTCCTGCATGGTCGACAGGTGTTCCAGCATTAACTTCCGACGCTCGACTGGATCGGACGCGGCGCTCATCTTTGTCATCAGCTCCTGCATCTTTGTCATCGCAGCCTGCATGTTCTGCATGTCGCTGCCCATCATAGGGCCACACCGCATAGCTTGCGGCGCATCTGTCGCTGGACGTTCGGCCGGCGTCTGCCCATAGGCGACGGACAGCGGGCCAAGAACCAAGAATGCGGCGAGCAGCTTTGACGCGGATTTCATGAGGCTCTCCATGTTCCTGTACGAGGTACGAATTCGCACGGCCAATCTCCTTGCACGCCGATCCACCCCTATGAAACATATCCAACCTCTATGATCTGAACATTGATCCACGTTAAAGAAGGCATTGCGTGTCTCCGAGTTGCCTCAACGTGGTAACGCCTTGCAATCACGCAAAAAAAATCCCACGACGAATTCGCCTCTAACGACCTCGCCGGCATGGCGGAAGGTTGGAATTATGCTCATCATGTTTCGGCGGCCTTGGGGGGGCCGCTTATGCACTCACAATCGTCAAAACGGGCGCTCCTCGATGTCCTTAACCGACCGCCAGCGTGTTTGATCCTTATCAAAGAATGCTGTCCTCATTGGTATTTGATTGCCGACCAATGCGGAGCCACGAATGAGCATTCAGTCCCACCATTCGTCCTTCTCTAATTCTTTCGAGAGACGCAGGGCGCTTGATCGAGGCATGAGCCAAACAAGCCCAAGCCGGTCGCTCAAAAATATTGTAACGAACGTAGGCATGCTTCTGTTGCGGGGGTTGCTTCGGCAGATTATCCGTAAAGGCACCTTGACTGTGATCGCGCCCGACGGTGGCTCCCATTGCGTTGGCAACGGCGCACCGACGATAACCATCCGTATCCTGGATCGCGGCGTCATTCCGCGCCTTCTCTTAAATCCTGATCTTGCCTTTGGCGAAGCCTATATGGATGGCACGCTTGTCGTCGAAGACAGCGATATTTACGACTTCCTTGATCTCTGCTTTGCCAATATGGGCTGGAGCAGCGGACATGGCTTGCGGCGCGTTCGTGCATCCGTCAAGCGCCTTGCTCGACGGATCGCTCAGCACAATTCTATTCCGATCGCTCGCGCCAACGTCGCGCATCATTACGACCTCTCCGATTCTCTCTACGAACTATTCCTTGATGCGGACCGTCAGTATTCGTGTGCCTATTTCGTCTCACCTGAAGATACACTGGAGCGCGCGCAAGAGCAGAAGAAGCGGCACCTCGCCGCGAAACTGCTACTGCGGCCCGGCCAGCAAGTCCTCGATATCGGATCAGGCTGGGGCGGCCTCGGCCTCTATCTCGCCGACCTTGCGGACGTCGATGTAACTGGACTGACATTATCGACAGAGCAACATGCCTATGCGCAGCGGCGCGCGAACGAGATTGGCATGGGTGATCAAGTGAGATTCCTGTTGAGGGACTATCGACAAGAAGACAACCGGTACGACCGCATCGTCTCGGTCGGCATGTTCGAACATGTCGGAATTAGTCACTACCAGGAATTCTTCGAAAAGATCAGCGACCTCCTCGACGAGGATGGCATCGCATTAATCCATACGATCGGCCGCGCCGACGGTCCAGGCGCGGCAAATGCCTGGATCAACAAATATATTTTCCCGGGCGGATATGTTCCGGCGCTTTCCGAGATCCTGCCCGCCATCGAACGGGCGGGGCTCTATGTGACCGACATCGAGGTGCTGCGGCTCCATTATGCCGAAACGCTAAAAGCCTGGCGGCAACGCTTCATCGCGAATCGTAAGCGCGTCGCTGAAATCTACGATGATAGGTTCTGCCGCATGTGGGAATTTTATCTAGCGGGCTGTGAGGCAGCCTTCCGTTACGGTGGTCTGATAAATTTACAGATTCAATTAAGTAAGCGCATCAATGCTGTGCCTCTGACCCGAGACTATATCGCGGGATGGGAGCACTCGCACCTCGCCGAGATGGAAGCTGCCGGCTTTCCGCGACGCCGCTCTCCGGAAAGCAGCGGAGACCGTGCAAAGTGACCCTTATTCGTTCATTATTATTCGACTGCGCGTTCTATTTCTGGACAGCGCTCATTTCCGTCGTTGCGCTACCGGCGATGTTGGTCTCGCGGCGCGCAACCATCTGGATTTCCGAGTTGTGGGCCGTCGTGTCGCTCTGGCTGCTGCGGCTAATTGTAGGGCTGTCCTATGAGGTGCGTGGCAGACATAACCTGCCCAAGGGAGCGGTCATCGTCGCCCTCAAGCACCAGTCAACGTGGGAGACCATCGCGCTGTGGGTTTTGCTGAAGAACCCGGCAATCGTCTTGAAGCAAAGCCTGGCGGGAATCCCAGTATTTGGCTGGTATATGAAAAGGGGCAAGGCGATTGTAATCGACCGCGATGCAGGACCAAAAGCGTTGAAGCCGATGGTCGCCGCGGCCCGATCGGCGGCAGCTGAGGGACGCCCAATCGCGATCTTTCCAGAGGGAACGCGTACACTGGTGGGCGTTCGTCGATCTTACCAGCCCGGGGTCGCAGCACTGTACGCTCAGCTTGGTTTGCCAATCGTGCCGGTGGCGCTCAATTCCGGCCTATTCTGGGGCCGTCAATCTTTCCTAAAACGGCCCGGGCGGGTTCTTGTGGAATTCCTCCCGCCAATCGAACCCCGGCTCGATCGCCGGCACGTCATGGCCGAACTTGAGCGCCGCATCGAAGACGCAACGGCTATGCTCATCGCCGAAAGCAAGCGAGCGGAAAATATTTCACGTGCGATACCTGCCACTTCTGAAAAGCACTGACAGACCGGACAGCGCGTTTATCTCACGCAGTGCCGAGCTCAACACGAAGAACTCCTTTACAGGCACATCCGACTACCAGTACCCCGCGGCCGATAAACATTTAACGTCCCGTACGGTGCAATCGCCATACCGTCGAAATTCCGCCCTTCCTGGAGGTGAAATCCAGCAGCATATTCAATGGCCGGTATCTCGTAAAAATTCGATTGTTTAATCGAGATCAAAAACGCTGCAGTGGCGGCATAGTACCTTAATAAAGAAGCCTGCACGGCTTTCTGGTTCAGTCGCTCGCCCACGTCGTCGCCTACAAGGCCTGGCAGAGAGGGCAAGTGCAGACAAGGGGATCGCATGTCGCATCACGATCACGTAGGCGGGGAGCCGAAGTCAGAAGGTAGCTTACTCACTTCGCGAAGCGGACTTGTCCTCATTGGCTTCCTGGCAATCGCTGCGTTCTTTCTCTTAACCGAGCATCGCGCGCATCTGTTGGGATATTGGCCCTTTCTCCTTCTGCTCCTCTGCCCGCTCCTCCACATGTTCCACGGCGGGCATGGTGGTCATGGTGGCCATGCCGACCATGATGCAGGATCACCGTCACAACGCGAGTCTGGGAGAGACAGCACATGAATGATGAAGCACCAGCTTATGGCCTGTGGGGTCTGGTAATCATCAACTCGGCCATCTTCATCATCTTCGCTTACAGTTTCTTCAAGCCGCAGACAGGCCGCGATTGGCGGTCGTTTGGCGCATTCAGCGCGTTCTTGATCGCACTTTTCACTGAGATGTACGGGTTCCCGCTCACCATCTACTTCTTATCGGGCTGGCTGCAGAGCCGATATCCCAACATCGACTGGTTCTCCCATGACGCCGGGCACCTACTTGAAGAGCTTTTCGGCTGGAAGACGAACCCGCACTTTGGGCCGTTCCATGTTCTAAGCTATGTATTCATCGGGGGCGGTTTCATCTTGCTTTCGGCGGCCTGGAAAGTGCTCTACGAAGCTCAGAAGCGGGGCAGTTTGGCGACAACCGGACCCTACAGCTACGTTCGCCATCCTCAATATGTCGGTTTTGTTTTGATCATGTTCGGTTTCCTCCTGCAGTGGCCGACGATTCTCACACTCGCGATGTTTCCCGTATTGGTGTGGATGTATGCGCGCTTGGCGCAGCAGGAAGAGCGCGACGTTCGGTCAACCTTTGGGGATGCTTATGCGCGATATGCCGCGCAGGTGCCCCGGTTTATCCCGCGTTTCAATCGGGTGTTTCGTGCAGCGAAGTAGGACAGCTACATTCAAAGTTCAGAGCGGCCACCGGACAAGCTTCAGCGCTTAGGTTAGCCGGCTGAAGTCATCGCTAGCGGTCGATCACTGGGACTGAAAGGGTCAAGTAATGACGAAGCAGCGAAACAGATATGTAGCGTACACTGCACAGAGCGTTGCCAAGTGGCTCTGTGGCGCGCTGGCGCTGACAATCGTGATCATCGCTGGACTCGCTGTCACAGCCCCGGCCGCTTATGCCCAAGAGTCCAAAACGGCGGGCGGCCTAACTGTCTATCTCGGTGTGCTACCAGCCGATTTGGTCAAGGGGCCTGGACCCCACTCGGCCGAGCCGCCGATGCATGGGGGAGCGCCAAGGGGCCGTCACGAATATCACATCATTGCGGCGGTCTATGATGCTACAAGTAAGGCGCGGATCTCAGACGCGACAGTGACCGCGAAAGTCTCCCCGCTCGGACTCGCTGGTACCCAGAAAACTCTTGAGCCAATGAAAATCGCCGACACGACTACATACGGCGCATACTTTAACCTAACGCCCGACCTCTACAAGATAAGGCTGACGGTTCAACGCTCCGGCTCTGAGCCCACGGTTTTCGACTTCAGGTACGATCACCGCCGCTAAGCAATCCAGCGAAACTAGTGAAGGTGGATCTATAACTTTCCGGCTAAGAAGGATCGCGACGATGAGTGACTGGACAGGAATGGAGGGGTACAGTTTGGCACACTGGCTGGTCTTTGCGGTGACGGTCGCTGTAATTCTATATCCGATTGGCCGAATTCTTGGTCGTATCGGATTGTCGCCGTTCTGGTCACTCGTTGCCCTGATCCCGTTCGTAAACCTGATAGCGCTTTGGGCCCTCGCTTTTGGGTATTGGCCTCGTGACGCCGACAAGGGTAGTTCCTGAATACAAGAAACTACGCGGTTCAACGCCCCGGCTCGCGAACCTGTGGTGCTGGCCTTCAAGGACGATCACCGCCGGGCCTGGTCTCAGACCGATTGAGAGCGATCATGAGCGCGGGCACGAGCTCTCAGCCGGTAAATCAAAACAAATCGGTGGTCAGCATAGTCGGTGCCGGTCCGGCAGGGCTCGCATGCGCAATCGTGCTCGCCCGCGCTGACTACCCGGTCATCGTTCATGAACAGCACGCCCATGTCGGCGGTCGTTTTCACGACGACTTCCAGGGTTTAGAGAACTGGTCCTCGGACGACGATGTACTTGAGGCGCTCGGACAGAATGGTATCGCGCCGAGTTTTGAGTACTTCTCGATCTATTCCGGGGTCGCCTTCGATGCTTGGGGCAGGCGTTACGATATTCGGAGCAAGAAGCCACTCTACTACCTGGTCCGGCGCGGGCGGGATCACGGCACGTTGGATCAAAACCTTTTGACACAGGCGCAGGAGTTGGGCGTCGATATCCGCTTCAGCGATCGAGTAAAGCAAGTGGATAGTAACGCAGTTCTGGCCGGAGGCCCCCGGGTGGCTGATGCGATTGCGGCCGGCTACATCTTCGATACCGACATGGCGGACGGCGACTGGGTGTGCTTCGACAATAAAATGGCTCCGCTTGGATATGCCTATCTGCTTGTGCATGGTGGGCACGGAACCGTGGCGAGCTGTATGTTTACCGGTTTCAAGGATGAAGCCGAGTACGTTGCCCGCACCATCGCGATGTTCAGGGAGCGCGTCGGATTGAAAATGCACAATGAGCGACGGTTCGGTGGATATGTCAATTTTCGCTTACCGAGAACGGCTGTGCAGGGCGGACACCTCGTGGTGGGAGAGCAGGCAGGCTTTCAAGATGCCTTGGCCGGCTTCGGCATGCGCTACGCTCTGCAATCTGGCATCCTCGCGGCCCGAAGCATTATCGAACGTGTTGATTACACGACACTATGGCAGCGGGAATTGTTGCCGTTCCTTAAAACCGCTGTCGCCAACCGATTCATTTTCAATATCGTGGGCGAGCGTGGATGGCGGTGGATTCTTGCAAATCAGCTTCAGGGTACGGACGCACGAAAATCGCTCCAAAGCCTCTATGGCAGGTCGTCGTGGACGCGGCTGTTATTTCCGGTCGCGCGCTGGCGCTACCGCTTACCGCTCAACGACAACAGCTGTGATCACCAACAGTGTTCATGCGTCTGGTGCCGGTGCGCCGCCGAGGAGAAAGGATACCTGCCAAACTGAGATGGTATCGAGACGAATAAGGCGCGCCGCGTTTGGCCAGCAGCGACGGGGAGCTTAGAAGATATCGATCGTGCCGGCGATGAAATCGTCGATAAGTTTCGGGATGCGGGAAAGACGGTCGGCCGTGACGTCCTCGACGCATCGTCTGACTTTGCTCACCGGAATGCCCTCCCGCGTTGCAAGCTTGACTTCCACGGCGGCTGGATCGGCCACGGGCGCGCCGATCCGGCTCACCATAAAGCACTGCGCGGCGACGATCTCCGGCACTGATGCAACCAGCATCGCGGCGATGTCGCGCGCAACGACGTTGTAGATCTTACCCACGTGGGTCACTGGGTTCTTGCCCGCGGCAGCTTCGAGGCTCATCGGTCGGCAAGGTGTAATTAACCCGTTGACCCTGTTCCCGCGTCCAACCTGGCCATCGTCACCCGCCTCAGCCGATGTTCCTGTCACCGTGAGATAGACCGATCCTCCGGAAGTGTCATCGGCTGCATTTACGCTCACGTCGCATTGCGAAAACCCATGCTGTATTGCAAGGTCGCGTACCTTCTTGCCTACAGCAGCCTTCTCCGCGAGATAATCATCCAGGTGAGCGAGGTGGCGTCCGATCATCGCACACGCCACGGTTAGATAGGCAATATCGCCGCGTCGCACGCCCATAATTTTTATATCTTCGCCCCACGCCGGATGTTCATGAGCGCGTTTCCGTCCGTTGATGCTCTTTTCAGCGGCAAGCACCAAGAGTTCCAGACGACTCATCGGTGCATGTCCAACACCAATCGACGTGTCGTTGGCGCACGGGATACCCGTTTCAAAGTTGCGCGAGAAAACGGCCTGAAGGTCCTGTGAGCCTGGGTGGATAAGTTCGTGGATTCTCACATCGCGTCCCGCGTCCAAAGCATGAAAATTGGCGCGCAGCCACGACCGTGATCCCTCGATCGCGATCTCCTTTATAGGGAGAGTATCGTCGCCGAACTGCGTTACCGCCCTTCCGGCCAAATAGATGTCGATAGGGCTAAGCACCAAGCCCCCGCCAAACGCCGGCGCGGCTCGTCCACCGCAAAGCAGGGCTTTGTCCACGTTATGATGGAGGATCTTCCCAAATCGCTCCCGATATTCGTGGCAAAGATTTCGCGACAAGGTTTCCGCGAGCGCGTCGCAGATTGTATCGGGGTGGCCGAGTCCCTTACGTTCGACGATCTCGACAGCGTCATCGACAATGCCGAGGTCCGATAGGACGAGCGACTGCATAGGCGAGCGGCCTTAGATTGCGATGTAGCCAGCATGCTACGACATGACGCTCAGAGTCCACGACAAGTACCGGCAAACGACGCCTGATAGACCGGGGCGGCTGCCACACCTTTCAATTCTTCTGGATGATCTGCTAAATTGCTATACTAAATTTTGGCAAGGAATTGCTGATTTAGGCGTCGATCGTTCAAAAAAAGGGCGGACCGGCCCATGAGCTTCCGTTCTCGGTTTTTTGCGACCGCATTGTTAGGCTTAGCCGCTATTCCCCTCGCGTCCGGCGCATCAGCCAAGGATCTAGCTACGCTCGCACGCTTGCTCATTCCAGCGTACGTCGCTCAGGATTTAGCGAACCTGTGTGCGAGCCAAGATTCTAACTTTCTTTCCGAACTTAAGTATGGATCGCCATCGATTGGCACGTTTGCGGAGCATGTAAAGAGAGAAGTTACCGTCGATATGCCGGAGGATGAAGCCGCAAAAATACGAATTACAGCGGCCGACACTGCGCAACAGATCGCTCGGCATGAGTTATATGCCGTTATCGAGAAACAAACCGATGATCCGGCGCGCCCGCTTAAAAGATGGTGTACGCGTTCGGTCAAGCCGTTCATATTTGAAATTTTAATTATGCATCAGGAAAAGCATCTTGTGTTTGACAAGATCGTTGCGAATGCCAAGCGATAGCCTTTCGCGTCAAGTCACCAATCTACGCTCGGCGACGCGCGGCCTCAACTCTGTCGTGCGAGCATCGCTCTGAATCGCGATAGGGCGACCGCGAAGAAGCCGCCGCCGAGCGCCCCCATGATCGCGAGATCGCGCCAAACCACGTCAACGCCGGCACCGCGGTACAACACCGACTGAGCGAACCTCACAAAATGCGTCGACGGCGAGACGTACATAATGTCTTGCAGGAATTTGGGCATGCTCTCGAACGGCGTGAAGCTCCCCGACAGTAGGAACATGATGATAAAGACAGGGATCGAGAGCAGCGCGAACTGGGGCATCGAATTGGCGATTGTGGCGAGCAGAATACCGAGCGAGGTCACAGCAAAGAGATAGACGGCGACTCCGGCAAGGAACAACTCAACCGACCCGACGATCGGCACCTGCAGAGCGAATTGAACCACAATGTGAAGAGAAGCACCGGCCGCCAAAAGGATAATCAAGCCGTTTGCCCAGATCTTCGCAGCAGCAATCTCGCTTGGTCGTACGGGCATGACCAATAGATGCTCAATGGTACCGCGCTCACGTTCGCGCATGACGGCCGCGCCGACGAGAATGATGGCGAGGATCGTAACGTTGTTGATAACACCCATACTGGCGGTGAAGCGAATCGCTTCAAGATTAGAATTGAACAAGGCGCGAATGACAGGGTCGATGGGAACAGTATGGGTGGTAGCACGCTGCTTCAAGAAACTCGCGGTCTCGCGGGCGATGATTTCATGGATGTAGGACGTCCCTACGGCGGCTTGTGTCACTGCCGTCGCATCGACATTGATCTGTATTGACGGACCGCGGTTCGCCAAGAGATCGGCTTCGAGCTTCGGCGGGATTTCCAGAACAAATGTGTATTGTCCTTTATCCAGCAGTTGATCAAGCTCCGAGCGATCGATTTCGCGGGGTGCGCGGAAATAAGGCGGTTGCAGGGCGTCTTTGATCCGGGATGACAACGTTGACTGGTCAGCATCGACGACGGCCACGCTGGCATTACTCACGTCGGTCCTCATGGCAGTCGCCTCGGAGTACACCGCGATCGTGAACACATAGATGATGAGAACGACCATCACGATGTCGCGCGAAAGGCTCGCGATCTCCTTGAGGCCGAGGCGAAACACATTCTCAACCCAACGCTGCATCGCTAGACACCTTGCTTACGGACCGACAGCCGGGCCAGTAGGAGGAACACGATCCCAAATCCAAGCAATACTGCGATCTCGCGGATAAATGCACTCGCCTCCAGTCCTTTGGCAAAGACGCCAAGGCTCACCGCCTGGAACCAAAGTGCAGGAAAGGAAAGCCCCATTACACGACCTGGGCCTTCAAGTGTCGAGGCTGGAAAAAGAAACCCGGAATAATGCGCGGCGGTCATTGCGGTCAAAATTGCAGTTCCGAAAATCGCAGCAACTTGCGTCGCGACGAACGCCGAAATCAGGAGACCGAATGCGGTTGCCGCAAACACATACATGAGCGCTGCGATCGACAAGGCAAACACGGACCCTTTTGGAACCACGCCGAGCAAGCTGGCGGCCAGCACCACAAGGCTGACAAAACTGACAAAGCCGATCGCGATATAGGGCAGCTGCTTGCCGATGAGATATTCACTAACCGTTGCCGGAGAGGCGTAGACATTCGTGATCGTGCCCATCTCTTTTTCCCGGACGACGCCGAGTGCCGTCAGCATCGCCGGAAACACGACCAGCAGAAGCATGATCGTCCCCGGCGTGATCGCGAATACGCTGCGGAAGTCTTGATTGTAGCGAAATCGCGGCTCGACGTTGATCGGAAGCAGCTGCGGATCTCGGCCGTTTAACCGGCGATAGCGATCCGCCGCATAGGTCAGAACGACGCCTTGAATATAAGCGCGAGCTGTTTCTGCCGGGAATGTATTGCCACCGTCGAGCCAGAAGCTGACCTGTGGCTGGCGGGCCTGAAGAAGGTCACGGCCGAAGCCAGGAGGGATATCGACGGCGAACCGCAATTCTCCCGAACGCAACCGGCGATCAATCTCGAACTCGTCAGCGAGCGGCGAACGCTCGTCGAAATAGCGCGAATGGGAAAACTGCTCGAGGAACAGCCTACTTTCGTACGACTGGTCGCGGTCCAATACCGCGAATCGAAGACCCTCGATGTCAAACGAGATGCCGTAACTGAACGTCACCATAAGGAGGAGAGGCCCAAGTAGCGCAAACGCCAATCGAATTCGGTCCCTGAAAACCTCCACGGCTTCACGTCGTGCGAATGCCCAAGTCCGCCCAAGAGATGCCGTTAGCGACCTGCGCGGCCAGACTAGACCAAATGATGGCTTGGACTTGGATACGCCCGATGTTCTTCGCACCGTTTCGTCCGTCAAAGAGGGCGCTTCGTTCGTTATACGCGCTGCCGGCCGTGGCGCTGCCTCCTGGAGGTAGGCGATAAAGGCGTCTTCGAGACTACCGCCGCCGTGGCCCTGGCGCAGTTCGTCTGGGGTGCCAACGGCGAGCACGCGGCCAGCATGCATCAATGAGAGCCGGTCACAGCGTTCTGCTTCATTCATGAAGTGCGTCGATATGAAGATTGTGACGCCGTCCGAGCGTGACATTTCAACAAGAAGACGCCAAAATCGGTCGCGCGCTGCCGGATCGACGCCAGAGGTCGGCTCATCAAGGATCAACACCTCGGGCCGATGCAGGCAGGCGGCGGCAAGCTGCAACCTCTGGCGCATCCCCAACGGCAAAGCAGGAGGCAGGGCGTCGGCGACACCGGCAAGCTCGAAGCGAGCAAGCGACGCCACGACGCGGACTTTTAGTTCTCCGGCGGGGATACGACAGAGCCGTCCATGCAACTCGAGATTGGCACGGACCGAGATTTCATCGTATAGCGAAAATGACTGCGACACATAGCCGACACGCATCCTGTTGGCGATGTCCTGGGCATTGACCGGCTTTCCCAGAAGTTCTGCTTTCCCGTCGCTCGCTTGAAGCAATCCAGTGAGCATCTTCATTGTTGTCGTCTTGCCGCAACCATTCGGACCGAGGAATCCGAAAATCTCGCCGCGCTCGATGTGGAAGCTCACGTGATCGACGGCCGTGAAGTCGCCGAACCTCATAGTGAGGTTCTCGGCAGTAATCGCTGCCGGTCCGGCGCTCTTCCGCAATTGTGGAATTATCAGGGGCATGCGCTCGCCACGGCGTTCGGGACGCTGCAGCGTGATGTAGGCTTCCTCCAGCGTGTTTGCGTTGGTCCAAGCAAGAATGCTGGCTCGGTCGCCGGCGGCAATGATCTTTCCTTCGTCCATTGCAACAATGTGCTGGAAGCGCTCGGCTTCCTCCATGTAAGCGGTTGCCACCAGAAGCGTCGTACCGGGCCGTTCAGCGCTCATCTCGGCGATGAGGTTCCAAAACTGCCGCCGCGATAGCGGATCGACGCCAGTCGTGGGCTCGTCGAGAATCAACAGATCTGGATCGTGGACTAACGCGCAGCACAGCCCGAGCTTTTGCTTCATCCCACCCGACAATTTGCCAGCCGGCCGATCTGGAAACGGGTCGAGGCCAGTTGCCGCGAGCAGGCGCGCAATGCGTCGGCGCCGCTCCCAGTCCGTCTGTCCGTACAAGCGGCCGAAGAAGTCGATGTTCTCGACAACAGACAGCGTTGGATAGAGGTTGCGGCCGAGACCTTGCGACAGATAGGCGATGCGCGGAGCCACTGCGTCGCGGTGGATACGCGATGACATGTCTCCATCGAGAACCATCACGGTTCCGGATTGAATGCGCTTGACGCCCGCGATCAGCCCGAGCAGCGTCGACTTGCCGACCCCATCGGGCCCGATGAAGGCCACAGTCGATCCGGTGCGGATCGAAAGGCTCGTGGCATCAAGGGCAACCGTGGCGCCGTAACGATGATTAAGCGATTCGACCCTAACGACCGGCTTATCATCAGCGGACATCCGGAAGCCTCGGTGTGAGATTGGCAGGCCAGGTCGCCCCTGCCTGAACCTTGACGTAAGCGTTGCCGGTCATGCCGGCCTTCACGTAGCCGCGATACGTTTCAAGGATTTGCGGGTCGATGTGCAGCTTGATGCGATACATCAGCTTCTCCCGCTCATTCACGGTCTCCACGTATTTGGGTGTGAACTGCGCTTCGCCCGCGACGAAAGAGATCTTGGCCGGAATGACGTACTCCGGCGCGCTATCGAGCACGATCCGCGCCTCCGACCCGAGCTCCACGCGTCCGGCCTGGCTCGTGGGGAGGAAGATGGTCATGTGTACGTCGGAGAGGTCGAGGAGCGTCAGCACCCGTCCGCCGGACGCCACGACTTCTCCCGCCTGGGCGAGGCGATATTCGACACGGCCGGACACGGGCGCTTTCAAGGTCATATCGGCGATCATCGCCTCGATCTGCGCGACCTGAGCCTCTGCGGCCTCGGTGGCCGCCTTGGCGTCTTCAATAGCCACCTTCGCGCCTTCCAAAGTGGCCTTTGAGACGTCCCTCTGCGCGGTGCGGCGGTCCAGGTCAGCTTGTGTCGCCGTATTGCTGCGCGCGAGCTCAGCACCACGCCTCAACTCGGCCTCGGCCAGCTTCAGCTCCGCCTCGCGTAAGGCCACATCGGCCTGGGCTTTGGCGGCACTCTGGTGCGCACGATGCACGGCGGCCTTCGCTGCCGCGAGTTGAGCGAGAAGTTCGGCCGTATCGATGCGGACAAGAACATCATTCTTTTGAACAAGGGCCCCCTCATCGACGCGCAGTTCGGCGATCCGTCCGGGGTATTTGGTAGCAACATCGACCCGCTCGACTTCGATACGGCCATTCGCGCGCGCCAAACCCGGCGGCACGCGGGACGCCTGTTCCTGCAGCCAATAGGCATAACCGCCGGCGGCCCCGGCCACCAACACGACTAAAGTCAAAATCGGAGCGATGCGCATGGGGTCCTTCCCGGGAAACTCAGGCAGTTTACCACGTTCGCCCCCATACCTTTTGAGTTCCTTCGGAAGGTGGCACCGCGGAGGAGTGCAACACGGTCAGGCTGCGGCGGGCTTCTCCTCGTCCTGAACCACAGAACGTTCGCCCATAAGACGAGCAAACGGCGCAAGCCCACTCCCATCCAATGTCTCGCGCTCAAGCAGTAGCTTTGCGGCCGCTTCGAGCGTATCGCGCCGCTCCTTCAGGATGGCACTTGCCCGGTCAAAAGCCTTCTGAATGATTCCACGCACAGCTTCGTCGATCTTGTGCGTCGTGTCTTCGCTGTAATGCGACGAGGCCTGCGGAAAACCAGGTAAGCCACCGAGGAATGGTGACGGTTCCTCCTCATACGAAACGTTGCCGAGCGTTTCGTCCATTCCGAATCGGGTCACGATGCTGCGGGCAATGTCAGTCGCTTTCTTGAGATCGTCGGCGGCGCCCGTCGATATCTCAGAAAAACAGATCTTTTCGGCGGCGCGACCAGCGAGCAGCACAGCGAGTTTGTTCTCAAGTTCGGTTCGCGTCATCAGGAATCGATCTTCAGTCGGGCGCTGAATCGTGTAGCCGAGAGAGCCGATCCCGCGGGGAATGATCGAGACCTTGTGTATGGGGTCGGTGCCCGGCAGCGCCATTGCCACAAGGGCGTGGCCCATCTCGTGATGTGCGACGACCTTGCGTTCAAACGGGTTGAGCAGGCGGTTTTTCTTTTCGAGGCCGGCTACGATGCGCTCCACCGCTGTCGTGAAGTCGGCGGCAGCAACCGCTTCCCCACTGCGCCGAGTTGCGACCAACGCCGCCTCATTAACCAAATTGGCGAGATCGGCTCCGGTGAAGCCGGGCGTTAGCGCAGCGATCTGATCGAGCTTCACATCTTCGGCAAGGTGGACTTTGCGCGTGTGGACTTTCAGGATCGCGACTCGGCCGACCTTATCCGGACGGTCGACCAGCACCTGGCGGTCGAACCGGCCGGCGCGTAACAATGCTGGATCAAGAATCTCCGGCCGGTTGGTGGCCGAGAGCAGGACGATCCCTTCTTTCGTATCAAACCCATCAAGTTCGACCAGAAGCTGATTGAGGGTTTGTTCTTTTTCATCGTGTCCGCCTAATGCGAAGGCGCCACGGGCGCGGCCCAGGGCATCGAGTTCGTCGATGAAGATGATGCAAGGGGCTTTCTTTCGCGCCTGCTCAAACAAGTCGCGCACACGAGCGGCACCAACGCCGACAAACATTTCGACGAACTCCGAGCCGCTGATGGAGAAAAATGGCACTCCGGCTTCGCCGGCAACGGCGCGCGCGAGAAGCGTCTTTCCGGACCCGGGCGGCCCCACCAGCAATACGCCTTTCGGGATCTTTGCGCCCAATCGCCCGTGTGCTTCCGGGTTCTTCAGGAAATCGACAACCTCTTTCAGCTCATCTTTGGCCTCATCGACACCAGCGACATCGGCAAACGTAACCTTGGTGTCGGTCTCCATGTAGACCTTGGCTTTACTCTTGCCGATCGCCATCAATCCGCCCATCCCGCCGCCTTCGCCCATCCGCCGCACCACATACATCCAGATCACGGCGAAGATGACCGACGGAATCACCCACGAGAGGATTGTGCTGAAGAACGCGTCCCCGGCGACCCCTTTCACCTCGATGCCATAGCGCGACAGTGTTTCGGCAAAGCCGGGATCGACGCGAACTACCGAGAAATGCGGCTTTTGGTCCTTTGCGGGCTCTTTCAGCGTGCCCGTAATCGTGTCGCGGCCAACCGCGACGTCCTTGACGCTGCCTGCTTTGAGTAGCTCTTCGAATTTGCTGTAGGGGATCGTCTCGATGTGCTGCGAGGAAGCCCAATAGCTCTGGATCAGGAGCACGGCCCCGAACGCCAGAATGACATACCAGAAATTGATGTGGTCTTTGCGGTCCATGGAGGTGCGTCCGTCGATTCCAATCGGCTATTTGGCGCCCGGCGCCATCTGCGAATTAACTTTCATTTCGTCCATTTGGCGGCGCATCTGATCCATCTGCTTTTGCAGTTGCGCATGTGAATGGGCTGGCCTTGACGCAAGGCCCGACATGAAGCGCATCATCTTTGCCATGCGACCCATCTGGTCACCCATTTTCTTGTTCTCCTCAGTAGTCAGATCGCCCCGCGACATCTGCTCCGTCATCCGTGACATTGCCGCTGTCATGTCTTTCATCATTTGATATTGCAATTGATGATGCCGACTTACGTCATCGCCTCCCCAGTAAGTACCGGTCGACGACTGAGCCAACACCGGCGCTGTCGCAAACATGCCGATGCAGACAACGATCACTGTCATGGAATTCGACGGTTTCCTGATTATCTCTGTCCTAGCCATGCTGGGACACCCTAATTTCATGAGCTCAATGCTACCTGTTATCGAACTTCATCCATGAGGCGTCATGCGTGAATCGCGCATCATTTCGTCCATTTGTTTGCGCATCTGATTCATTTGCTTTTCCCAATCTGCTTCTTTCAGCGCTGGGCGGGCCACGAGGCTCGATATGTGCCGCATCATCATCGACATGCGCCCCATCCGTAGCGCCATTTGCTGACGCTGATCAGGCGCAAGATCGTCCCGCGACATCTGCTCGGTCATTTGACCCATTTGATTGGTCATGTCCTTTATTATCTGGGATAGCGCTTGATGATGCAGGTGTGGGGTGTCTTGCCAGGTGGGGCTGGCGGAGATTTGCGCGCTTGCTGGCTCCGCGGCAAGTATGACAACAGAAGTAACAATTGCCATTATCAAAATTGCGATTTGCTTGATCATCTCGCTTCTCCGTTTCTAACAATGTCATATTTGCACTTGCTAACGTCGAGTGCCGGCCTAAGGCGATTTTCTTTTCAAGTTGCAAGCAGCCGGGCTCTGGCGTGCGCTTCATCGTAAGGAAATATGACGTTGAGATCCGGCACCGCCAGATGCTTGTTGGTTTGCGGGCAGGCCAGGCGCGCAAGCAGATCGCGCATGACATTGAGGCGTGCGGCGCGTTTATCGTCAGCGCGAACCACGATCCAAGGCGATAGAGGACTCGATGTTTTCGCGAGCATCTGATCCCGCGCCTCTGAGTACCTGTCAAAATTCTTTACCGCGACGTCATCGATAGGGCTCGTCTTCCATTGCTTTAGCGGATCGTCCCGACGGGCCTGCAGACGTTTTTTCTGCTCTTTTCTTCCGATGTCTAAATAGTATTTCAGGATTTGGATTCCAGCGCCGATCAGCATGTGCTCGAACGGGAGCGCTTCCTGAAGGAAGCTCCGGTATTCCTTTTCGGTGCAGAATTCCATCACGTGTTCGACGCCGGCGCGATTGTACCAACTGCGATTGAACAGAACCAATTCCTGTGCCGCCGGCAGGTGCGGAGCATACCGCTGGAAATACCAAGAAGCGCGATCCTTATCGGATGGTTTACCGAGCGCTACGACACGGGTTTCGCGCGGACTGAGATGCTGGACGATACGTTTAATCGTGCCATCCTTTCCGCTTGAATCTCTGCCCTCGAATATGACCAAGACTTTGTGCCCGTGCTTGATGACGTGTCTTTGAACCTTGACGAGTTCAACCTGTAGCGCGCGAAGCGATGCTTTGTACGCCCGACGGCCGTTTGAATCGCGAGGCGTCTTGGTGCTCTTTGTCATTTGGGCTCACAATGTTTCAAGGCGTCCCATGAATCTAGCGGCGGCGGTCGCCGGTCAGCTGCAGCAGGAGGATGAACAGATTGAGAAAGTCGAGGTAGAGCGCGAGCGCGCCCATGATCGCCTTCTTGCCGGCGATGACCGAACCGTCGCCCTCCAGGTAAATTTCCTTGATGCGCTGCGTGTCATAAGCAGTGAGCCCGACGAAGACGACGACGCCGATCACCGAGATCGCGAGCTGCAAAGCCGATGAAGCAAGAAACATGTTCACCAGACCAGCAATGATGATGCCGAAAAGGCCCATCATCAGAAACGAGCCGAAGCGCGCAAGGTCGGTGCGTGTCGTGTAGCCATAGAGGCTCATGGCGAGAAAGGTCGCCGCCGTGATGAAAAAGGTGCGCGCGATGCTCACGCCGGTGTAGACGAGGAAGATTCCCGCGAGCGACAATCCGACGAGGCCGGCGTAGCTCCAGAACGCCGCTTGCGCGGCGCCGAGGCTCATCTTTTCGATTCGGAAGCTCAACAGAAATACCAGCGCCAACGGCGCCAGCACGACGCCCCAGAACAGCAACGGGGTCTTGACGAGCGAGGCGTAAAGGCCAGTTTCGGCTGCCCCATAGGCGACCAGTCCGGTGAGCACCAAGCCTGATCCCATGTAGTTGTAGACGCTAAGCAGGAATTGGCGCAGGCCGGCATCTACCCCGCCTTGCCCAATCTTCGTGCTCGCAAAATCTGTGACGTGAGATGCGTGATGGTCGCTCATCGATGCGTCTCCTGGACGATTGCTGCCGGTGAAAAATTCCGAAAAAAAGCAAACTCGCACGACCGGCGATCCCGGATGTTGAGGCAGATCAATCCGGGGGCGCCCAAGCCATTGGCAAATGTACTCAAAAGTAAGATCGCTTGAATTTAACCTATATCAATGTCCGCGCGCTGATTTGGCACTAGGTACTCGCCACGCTGTCGATAGTCGGCGCCGGAATGGAAGTTATTGGTTTTGGTGGTCCGGCGCGAGCAAAGATGGTTCTAGTTACAGAAGGAACACCACAATGAATTGGCTCAGCAGCAATTGGATTTGGCTCGCCCTTGGCGTGGGCGTATTCGCACTTTTCGCTTCCGGCCGAGGGGGTTGTGGCATGGGCCATGGCGGCCACGGTCGACGCGAAGAGGCGGATCAATATGGCCGCCCCGGCGATAAGACCACAGCGCCACTCTCGACAAGTCACGTCCACGACGCACCGTCACTGAACCAAAGTGCATTGGGCGCTGAGCATACCGGCCACGACACAAATCCGAGTCAAGCCCAACGCCAGCCGCATCGCCACGGGTGCTAACGGTGCAGCAGAGAAAATACCGCATTACCTGAAGAATACGCGTCAACGCGACGTTCGCCGACGCCGTTGCGACGCGCGTTGCCTCCGGCATCGAGCATTTCGACGGGCTTCTCAACGAGACCGCCCGGAAGTCGCCGCTCTGCCGCACCATGGAATCTTGCGAGGTCGGCCGAGCGGCACTCTTGCTCGCAAGCGATTACATGACGGCTATTACGGGCGAAGTGCTGCACATCGATGGTGGATTCTATATCGAAGGTATGGTGTTCCATTGAGAGGAGTGAATAGAGATGCAAGTCACCGATCCGGTCTGTGGCATGACGATCGAGAGCGAAAAGACTGCGCCACGCGAAGTCTGGCAAGGGCAGACCTATTATTTCTGCTCCAAATCATGCCAGGAGAAATTCCGTGCAACCCCTGACCGATATGACAAAAAAGCGGGCGATCAGGCTGCCCATGGCTCGCATAGCCACTGAGGGCTGCTGATAGGCCTCTCCTAGGCGTTGTTACTACAGCGCGGCATATCCGGGGCGGCTGTGCGATTATAGCTGCGGGTCAAGTCGTGGATGCCGATGCCGCTCACCGCCGCTCGGACGGCATCCTTTGGGGCGTCGGTTTGACGTGGATTAAAGACCCCTCCCCGATCGTCAAATAAAGAAGCTTGATCTGATCGCGCCCCTATTTCGCGCGTGCTGATGACGGAAGAGGAGTAAAGTCATAATTGTCAATATTACGAATGATCCGAAGGGTACGACCACCGCTGCGCCGGCGTCCGGCCACGGTTGTTGTGGAGGCGATGCAGCCACCGAGTCCCAGAGCGAAATCGTCAACCCGGGCGATTCGGCCGCTCTTGGGCATCCAAGCCGTCTAAAGCGGCGGAGAGCTGTTGCCGCGGCGGCGCGGGGGAAAAATAATCGCTCCACCGACCCGACGCGCTGCACCGCCGGGTCGGCGTGACGGCCGAGGCGATCGCAAGTTTGGTGGGGAGCGACCCATGGAAACAACTATCTTGGAAGTCGGCGGCATGCTTTCGGTTCTCGACTTTCGAGGCGTCGAGAAACAATTAAAGGACGTGCCGGGCGTCTATATGGCCTCGGTCAACATCGCGACGAATACCGCCGCCGTCGAGTACGATGAGAAATTAACCACGGTCGAAGCGCTTCGCGCGAAGATCATCGAGTGCGGGTTCCACTGCCGCGGTGAAGCCTTGCCAGAGCACGTCTGTGAATCGCCGCCGGCTACTCGCCAAGCCATGCAGCACGGTGTGCCCGCACAGCGCAAGATCAATTACGCCGCACATGGAGGAGCGCCAGCGGCCACGCAGCCCGGCCCACGTGCCGCGCACATGCAAGGTGCGGCCCCGACTGGCGCCATGTCGCACGAGATGGCCCACGAAATGGGCCACGGCGCGGGCATGGACATGCAGGCCATGGTTCGCGACATGCGCAACCGCTTCTGGATCAGCCTCGTCTTCACCATACCGATCTTCCTCTTCGCGCCGATGGGCTTCGACTTCATCCGTTTGAAGCCGCCCTTTGGGCTCGATCTCAATCTGGCCCTGTTCTTCCTGGCCAGCGCCGCGATCCTCTATCCGGTCTGGCCTTTCATCGTCGCCGCGGTCCGGGCGCTGCGCAACGGCATCCTTAATATGGCCGTGCTCGTCATCCTCAGCGTCGGCACCGGGTATCTTTTCAGTGTCGGCGCCACCTTCTTCTTCAAGGGCGAGCAATTCTACGAGGCCGCCGCAATACTTCTTGTCTTCATCCTGCTCGGCCACTGGCTGGAGATGCGCGCACGGGCCGGAGCGTCTGAAGCGATCCGGGCGTTAATGGATATGGCGCCACCGATGGCGACCGTGCTTCGGGACGGCCGCGAGGTCGAGATCCCAACCGCCAAGGTCCTGGTCAGCGACACTGTCGTGATCCGCCCGGGCAACAAGATTCCGGTTGACGGCACCGTGACGGAGGGGGGCTCGCTGGTGGACGAGTCGATGCTGACCGGCGAGTCGATGCCGGTCAGCAAGAAACCCGGCGATACCGTGATCGGAGCAACGATCAACAAGAGTGGCACCTTCAAGTACAAGGCTACCAAGGTCGGGGCCGATACGGCGCTGGCGCAGATCGTCAAGTTGGTGCAGGAGGCGCAGAACTCGAAGGCGCCGGCGCAGCTGCTCGCCGATCGTGCGTCGCAGTGGCTTGTCCTCGCGGCGGCTGTGGTCGGTATGCTAACTTTTGTTGCCTGGTTTTGGTGGTTGGGACAGCCGCTGCTTTTTGCCATGACATTGATGATCACGGTGTTCGTGATCGCCTGCCCGGATGCACTGGGCCTCGCCACGCCCATGGCCGTCATGGTGGGAACCGGCCTCGGCGCCATGAATGGCATCCTCTTCAAAAATGCCGGAGCCTTGGAGGACGCGACGAAGCTCGACATCATCGTCATGGACAAGACTGGGACGCTGACATTGGGACAGCCGCAGGTCGTAGATGTCGTGCCCGCAAAGGGCGCCACGGCGGACACCGTGCTCGCGAGTGCGGCATCGGTCGAACAGGGATCCGACCACCCGTTGGCGCAGGCCATTGTGCAACGCGCCCAGGGGCTCGCCGTTCCTGCACAAGAGGAGTTCGAGAACATCGAGGGCATGGGTGCGCGGGCCGAAGTCGACGGCGAGACCGTGTTCCTCGGCAATCGCCACCTGATGGACACCCAGAAGCTTGATCTCGGCGAACTCTCATCGGAGGCCCAACGCCTGCAGGGTGCCGGCCGCACCGTGGTTCATGTGGCGCGTGCTGGCAAGGTGATCGGCCTCATCGCCATCGCCGATGCACCGCGACCGACGGCAGCCGCCACCATTGCCAAATTGCGCGAGCGCGGGGTGCAGGTCGCGATGCTGACCGGCGACAACGCCGGCACCGCCCAGCGCATTGCCAAGGAACTTGGCGTCGAGATCGTGCTGGCAGATGTGCTACCCGGACAGAAGGCCGCCAAAATCAAGGAATTGCAGGCGCGAGGCAAGAAGGTCGGGATGGTCGGCGATGGCGTCAACGACGCGCCCGCGCTCACCCAGGCCGACGTGGGTTTTGCAATCGGTGCGGGCACGGACGTCGCCATCGAGAGCGCTGACGTCGTGCTGATGAAGAGCGATCCCTACGACGTCGTCGGTGCGATCGAGCTATCGCGGGCAACGCTGCGCAAGATGCATCAGAACCTCTGGTGGGCCGTGGGGTACAATGTGATCGCGTTCCCTTTGGCGGCCGGTGTATTCTATCCCTTCACGCTCAGCCCCGAGATTGCGGCCCTTGCCATGTCCGGCAGCTCGGCATTGGTCGCGATCAATGCATTGATGCTCAAGCGCATCAAGCTTGCCGGCATTACACGGCATAGCAGCACCCTAACGCGGCAGCAGCGTCTGGCAGAGGCGACGGCATGACGGAACCGGTGCGCATCGACCCGCTATCGTTATCGGCACTGCTCGCGGTGCTGTTGGCGATGTTCGCTATCACCGTCGGCTACGGCATCGCACTGCCGATCCTCCCGTTCTTGATCGAACGGCTTGCCCGCACAACAGATGCCACGACATTGTCGTGGCATACCGGCCTGCTGACCGGGATTTACATCCTAGCCATCTTCCTGTTCGCACCGCTGTGGGGCAAAGTTTCGGATCGAAGTGGACGCCGACTGATGCTCTTGCTGGGGCTTACAGGGTTCGCCGCGACCGTGGCGGCATTCGCTTTCGTTGAAAGCCTGCCGCTGGTCTATCTCGGTCGTTTTCTCGACGGCGTGTTCGCCGCGGCAATTGCGCCGGCGGCCTATGCGCTCGTCGGCGATCACGCTCCGTCGAAGGAGTGGCGGGCCCATCGTTTCGCTTTGGTCAATATCGCGGGGACGGCGGGCTTCTTCGTCGGGCCGCTGCTGGGAGGCCTCGTTCTGCGTGCATTCCGCGAATTCTTTGGCGGGGAAGGCG
This sequence comes from Pseudolabrys sp., assembly GCA_035651255.1. Classification (GTDB taxonomy): domain Bacteria; phylum Pseudomonadota; class Alphaproteobacteria; order Rhizobiales; family Xanthobacteraceae; genus Pseudolabrys. The sequence continues at coordinate 157,834 of DASRGB010000077.1, read as the reverse complement.
AGCAAGCATTTTCCGTACCGTTCGTCGCGACCTCGGGCCTCGCCCTTCTGGCCGCATTGATGATCTGGGGTCTCGTACCCCGCGCAGTGCAGCGAACGGTACGCCAGCTGCCAGCTGCCAAGACGCAAGTCGACCGTGTGGCGATTTTGCGTTTATGGGCTATCGCATTCGTTACTGCCGTAGCCATCGGCGCGTTCGAGGTCGGACTCTCGTTGCGGGGAAAGCAAGCCCTCGGCTTGGACGCGTCGCGAATCGGCATGTTGTTCGCTGAGTGCAGTCTGGTGATGTTCGTGGTTCAGGCACTGGTGTTTTCGCCGCTCGTGAGGCCCGAATGGACGCGTCGGTTCTTCACTCCTAGCTTGGCGATTCTGGCAATCGGCCTCGTCGCAGTACCGTTTACCAATACGTCCATCACGATGAGCATCGCGGTGGCATTGGTTGCGGCAAGCGCCGGCATCTTATCGCCGATTGTCACCTATTGGGTATCGCTAGGTGCCGGCGAGACACAAGGCGCCGACCTTGGTCGTGCAACCGCGGCGGCCAGTCTCGGACAAGCGATCGGCTCGGCCGCCGGCGGCCTGCTGTTTGATGTCTCGATCCTACCCGGTACGGGTTTTATATTCACCGCTGCAGTTGTCTTGACTGGTCTCGTCGCAAGCATACGGCTGCCTGCCCTTCTCCGGCATCCTCGAACGGCGGATCACATAAAGATTTTGAGCGGGGCTCTAGCGCGTTCAACGGCCGATGAGGCCTTGAACGACTCGATTGTTAGGGCTCGAAGACACCCTCATGACCACAGCTGAAGCGACGCCCTTGTAAGCTTGCTCGCCTAGACGGTCGCCGAATCCAGTCCTTAAGGTGACGTCAGCGCATGTTGACGACAAGCATGCGCTGATTGATTTCGTTCCTACCCGCGACAGATGATATTCGCGCTTAACCTCGGGCGTCGCTTCGGCGGGCAATGACCTTTTAGGATTACGGTTGCGGTGGGTTCGACATCGGGTCTGTTAGGAGACCGTTAGGGCCTCTTGAAAACAGTAGCTGCGTGATGGAGGAAAGATGCGGTGCCTGAAAATCCCGATGTGGTGATTATCGGAGCTGGTGTTGCGGGCGCAGCGATGGCCACGGTACTCGCTCGCGGCGGTATTTCGGTGCTTCTTCTCGAGAGGTCTATTGTTCACCAGGATCGGGTCCGTGGCGAGTATGTAGCGCCTTGGGGCGTGATTGAAGCGCATATGCTTGGTGTGCTCGACGTCCTCGTTGCGGCGGGCGGTCACTATGTGCCGTTGAGTTTGCCGTACGGCGACAGCATGCCACCGCTTTTAGCCCGGTCGCGTTTCTTAGATGTAAGGTCCGTAGTTCCCGAGGTCGCCGGAGCTTTGACGATCAGCCATCCACGCATGTGTCAGGCTCTCGGCGACGCGGCACAGGTCGCAGGCGCCACCTTTGTTCGCGGCGCGAAGAACGTACAAGTGATCACAGGCCAACCGCCAAAGGTGAGCTACGTTGTTGACCAACAAAAGCATGAACTCACGCCGCGGCTTGTAATTGGCGCGGACGGTCGCGGCTCGACTATTGCGCGTCAGATCCGTGCAACGGTAGAAACAAATCCCGAGCACCATCTTCTCGCAGGATTGCTGGTGACGGGTGTCGATGTATGGCCGGAACAGGAGTATTCGATCGGCACTGACGGCGACGTCCTGTTTTTCGTCCTGCCGCAGGGGAATGGCCGTATCCGACTTTATCTCGGCTATGGACTTGATCAGGCACGCCGCTTCACAGGGTCTGACAATAGTCAGAGGTTTCTCGACGCCTTTCGCTTGCCATCGCTTCCGTTCAGCGACGTGCTTTCGACCGCCCGTCCGGCCGGGCCATGCCGCGGGTATCCCAACGCTGACGCTTGGATTGACCGGCCAGTCGCGCCCGGCGTGGTGCTGATTGGAGATGCCGCTGGGCATAACGACCCGACAATCGGACAGGGGCTGTCCATCGCGTTCCGCGATGTGCGTCTGGTCGCAGATGCTCTGGATGGCGCCTCGCATTGGACGGCAAAATCTTTCGAACCCTACTTAGAGGAAAGGCGCGAAAGGATGCGCCGTTTGCGCTTTACGGCACAACATTATTCGATTCTTTTTGCTGAATTTGGCGAAGCAGCACGCGCACGGCGGGCACGGGCAATGAAACGAATGGCCATTGACAAAAGCAAAGCTCTTCCGCTGTTGCCCCTCCTGAAAGGCCCCTTTAACGTACCCCACGATGCGTTTGAACCCGCAGCGTGGGACCGTCTCATGAATTGAGTTGCTGTGCAGATAATAAGATGACGACGATAGTCGTCAATGGGGCCAACAGTCATGATGATTATGGACCTAATGCCTGCGGCGTTTCGGGTAGACGCGCCAATAGGCAGCACATAATTTGACGAACCAAAACGATGTTCTTTAACTTCGGTCAAAGTTTGCATTGCAATGCCGGCACATATTGCGCTTCTAAATAATGAGAGTGGAATTTCGTATTAGATCAGGATCCAAACTTAGATCGCGCACGCCAAGCTCGATGAAGCGGTGATAGGCGCACTCGCAGTCAAAATTAAGGGCATCTCAATCCAATATAGCGCAATCATGAACGCTAGTCATTTCGATGTGAAGGATCTCGCACTGGCTGATGCCGGCCTTCGGCGTATCGACTGGGCACTCTCGGAAATGCCCGTCGTCCGCGAATTGATCGAGCGTTTCGCGCGTGACAAGCCACTCCAAAACACTCGCATCAGCGGCTGCCTGCACATTACAGCCGAGACGGCGAATTTGGCTCGGGTGCTAATCGCTGGTGGCGGCAATGTTGTTCTCTGCGCAAGCAATCCTCTGAGCACGCAGGATGATGTGGCGGCGGCGCTGGTTGTCCATCACGAGATTCCCGTGTTCGCTCGGCGCGGTGAAAGTAATGAGGACTATTATCGGCACCTCAATGCCGCGCTCGACCACAAGCCCCAGATTACACTCGATGACGGCGCCGATTTGGTGAGCGAACTGCACAAGCACCGCCCTGAACTCCTCGCTAGCATTCTTGGCGGTACGGAGGAGACCACAACTGGCGTGCTTCGTCTCCGTGCTATGGCCCGTGCTGGAGCGCTGCATTACCCGATAATCGCCGTCAACGATGCCTTGACGAAGCACCTCTTCGACAATCGCTATGGTACCGGACAAAGCACACTCGATGGTTTCATTCGTGCAACGAATTTTCTGATAGCAGGTAAGACGCTGACGGTCGCCGGCTATGGCTGGTGCGGTCGGGGCATCGCCATGCGTGCTCGGGGCTTAGGAGCGCAGGTCATTGTCACCGAAGTCGAGCCGGTGCGAGCGCTGGAAGCTGTGATGGATGGATTTCGCGTCATGACAATGACCGCCGCAGCGCCTCAATCTGATTTCATCGTAACGGCGACCGGGGATAAGAATGTCGTGGACGAAGCGCATTTCTCTCTCATTAAAAATGGATCGGTCATTGCTAATTCCGGACACTTTGACGTCGAGATCAACGTACCAGCGTTGCGACGTCTCGCCGTCGAATGTACGCAGCCCCGACCGTCCGTCGAAGAATATCGGCTCGAGAATGGGCGACGCATTCGCCTTCTGGCTCAAGGCCGTCTCGTTAATCTTGCGGCTGCCGAAGGTCATCCGTCAGCAGTGATGGACATGAGTTTTGCCAACCAAGCCCTATGTGTTGCCCACATCCGTGCGCGGAACGCCGATTTGGCCAAAAGCGTTCACGACGTGCCATCTGAGATTGACCGTGAAGTGGCCAGACTCAAGCTCGATGCAATGGGTGTGGCTATCGACGAGCTCAGCGCGGAGCAAAGCGCTTACCTGTCGTCGTGGCAGGAAGGCACGTGAATAGCGGTCTGCTTCACGTAATATCGACAGGGTATATCCTTCTCGCCAAACATCATGGCGAGGCGGGATTACAATCAAGCACGACCCCATGAAGAAATTCGCCATTCTATCGTCTCGCGATGGAGGACGGCAACGATGGTCTATGGCGTGCAGGATCCCGCCATGCTCACCGCAGTAAAAGCCGGCGACAAGGTCAAATTCGACGCTGAGCACATCAACAGTCAGTTCATCATGACAAAGATTCAGAAGGCGAAATAGTACACTTGGGGCACAGATGTCGTGAGCATCTTTGGTGCCGCCGCCGACCAACCTTGTGAAGACCGCAATCACGCGGTGCAATTTGCACCGCCGGGAGACATAGGCGCGCTGCATATGCAGCGTACCTTGGCGCAATTATTAGAGCGCGGCGATAACACGCCTGAGCTTACTGGTGACGGATTCAGCGATCGCTTTGAGCGCCGAATTTCCAACGTGTTCCATGGAGATTGCGGGGTCGATAGCGGCTACCTCTACCTGGCCGCCTCCGAGATCCTGCACGATCACATTGCACGGCAACATCGTTCCGATCTTGTCATCGGCCGTCAACGCTTGGTGTGCCAACGGCGGATTACAGGCGCCGAGGATACGGTAGTCCCGGAAGTCGAGATCGAGCTTTTTCTTCATTGTCGCTTTGACATCGATATCGCTCAGAACGCCAAATCCCTCAGCCTTGAGTGACTCGATGACGCGTTCGACGATGGCGGGGAAATTGCCGCTCACGGTCTTGGCGATATAGTATTTCATTTGACCTCAACGGCGCTGGAAACGCGGCGAGATAATACCGCTCACGGATTGCGGCGACGGAACGCCACGACAGCGATACCCAGAACGACCAGAGCGAGCACGAGCACCCCAATCCCTCCGTATCCACCCATACCGTATCCCATCCCCCATCCCCAGTTTCCGCCCATCATGCCACCGCCGCCCTGACTCGGTCCCTGACCCTGACCGTACATCTGTGCCTCGGCAGCGGTCGCGAGACTCAAGGTCGCGAGCGCGCATACGGCGAATAAGCGCGCCGCGGCGTTCTGCTTTGACAACATGGTAAGCCTCCTGACCGCATTGAACAAAAACAGTTTTCACGCGAGCACCGCACGTTGGGTGCGTATCTGGCTTTGACCGGCACTTACTTGACCCAGATCAATGCAAGCTCGCGGCATTGTTTTCAGAAGAGCATTGGAGGATTTCAATGCTGACGCGAAGGCGATTTATATCCGCGACCGCGATCTGCAGCGCGGCCGTTTTGACAAGATCGCGGGCGTTTGCAGATACAACTAGATTTGAGACACCGCTGCCGATCCCGCGACTGATCGATGCCAAATCGAACGGCAATTCGGTGTCATTGACGATCGGACAGGGCACGCATGCCTATCGCGCCGGTCAAGCGGTCAAAAGCTTCGGCTACTCGGCGTCGGTACTCGGACCGGCCATTCGTCTTGCTCGTGGCGAGACGACAGATGTTACGTTCGAGAACAAGATGGACCGCGCGACAACGGTGCATTGGCATGGGCTCCTCATTCCGGGCGCCATAGATGGCGGACCGCACAATACGATAGCCCCCGGCGCTCGCTGGGCGGCAAGTCTAAGCGTCGACCAGCCCGAGACCACCGCCTGGTTCCACCCGCATCCGCACGGCAATACCGGGGAACAAGTGTATTCCGGCCTCGCCGGCATGCTGATCTTGGAGGACGGCAGCGGCGAAAAAATAGGCCTACCGCGCCGCTATGGCGCCGATGATCTGCCGCTCATTTTGCAGGACCGTTTCTTCGACCGTGACGGCGCGCCAGTCTACCGGCCGGGGCCGATGGACATCATGGCCGGCTATCGCGGCGATACCATCATTGTCAACGGAGTGGTCGCGCCGGTGGCTCGCGTCCCGGCCGGACTGGTGCGGCTGCGCTTGCTCAACGGCGCCAACGCGCGGTTCTTCGACCTGAGGTTTTCGGATGGCCGCACATTCCACGTGATCGCCTCTGACGGCGGATACCTTGCCGCACCGGTAGCTCTGCACCGCCTGCTGATCGCGCCGGGCGAACGTTATGAAGTTCTGGTCGATTTTAAAGATGGTGCGGAGGCGGTACTGGAAACGGGCGCCGATCAGAATGTGCCAATGATGGGAATGATGGGTGGCGGTGCTGCGGCAGCCGGCGGCAACGTGATGAAGTTTGAGATTGATGCGACCGCCGCACCCACGATCACGGCAGTGCCTAAAAAGCTCATCGACGTGCCAACGCTCGACCGCTCGAAAATTGCCGGGCGCCGGCAGTTCCTACTCAACGACATGATGATGGGCGGCGGAATGATGGGTGGGGGAACGGTGGGCGGTCGGGGCTTTGGCCCTGTCATGGCAATCAATGGCCAAGCGTTCAACATGCAGCGGATCGATGTCGCGGCCAAGCGAGGCACTATGGAGCTATGGGAGATCGGCTCACAAACGATGGCGCATCCATTCCACGTCCACGGCACCCAATTTCAAATCCTGTCGTTAAACGGGCGCACTGCGCCAGCTCACATGCAGGGCTGGAAGGACACGGTGGTGGTCGCCCGCGAGGCGCAAATTCTCGTCCCGCTTTCGCAACTAGCCTCGCGCGAGCATCCATTCATGTTCCACTGCCATATCCTCGAACACGAGGATGCTGGAATGATGGGTCAATACGTTTGCACATAGTGGTGTAACAATCGGAGGACAATGTTATGAGCACAAGTCGTCGTATTACGTTGATCGCATCCGCCGCGCTTGCACTCGCGGCTCTGGTCACCGCTGCCAACGCGCAGCCCTACGGTCCTGGCACGATGATGGGACCGGGTATGATGGGGCCTGGTATGATGGGCCGCGGCGGCTTCGGCCTGATGTGCAACCCGGCGGCTGCAGGCTTCGCCGAATGGCGGGTTGACCGGCTCGAACAGGTTATTAAGCCGACCGACGCACAGCGTCCCAAGTTCGACGAACTCAAAACAGCGTCAAACAAGGCCGCAGACATTATACGCGGTGCATGCCCGACCGACTTCCCCAGGACGGCAGTTGGTCGGATGGAAGTGATGGAGAAACACGCCGACGCAATGTTGCAGGCTATCAAGACGGTGCGACCGGCGATGGAGACGTTCTACGCCACGCTGAACGACGAGCAAAAGACAAAGCTAGATTCTAATACTGGCCGCGGTCGGTTTTGGCGTTGGCGCGATGACTCGCGCTGAGTAAGAACGCCGACTTTGGCAAAAGGGGCGACTGCTGTGTCCGCTTTGGGCCATCAGCGGATATGACGCACTCTCGTGGCGATGTCCGCACTTACGCCGAAAACAGACACTGGCCGGCGCCTTTCGGCAATACGATGGCACGGAAACGGTCAGCAGCGCTGTCTGATATAGATCAATGGCGCAAGGCATTAGCCTGCTAGGTTTATTTTGCACGCGAAGGAAGCTTTTTAGCAGAGGAGCTTCGGAGCATTCTTCGGTGCAAAAATTGAGGGGATACTCTTGGGATGGTCCCCATCTGAGGATGTCCCCTCATTTTTCTGAGCAATCGCTAGCGTGGAGGACAAGGGATTCGACTGAACACGCTGAAAGTTTTTCCGCTCGCAAAGCGGCCAGAAGCATGCGAGGAGGTCGTCATGAGGACGGTCGCATCTCTGTATGGTTCCGCTCACGGAATAACCTGCAACAAATGCGGTGATTCACTGATTGCTCCGGAATGGTCAGAATATTTTGGCGAGGAGCGACTTGTTCTCAATCTCTGGTCCTGCATGACCTGCGGCAATCGGTTCGAAAGCGAAGCATTTGCACCGGTCGACGCCACGTCGACATTGGATCGCAAGGTCTTGCAACAGTTCCTGCCGTCATTGTTGGTCGCGTAGAGCGAACCTGGCGCCGTTCAATGGTGATGTCCGCTTTTATCCTGAAAGCGGACATTCGCGCGTGAAATCGAAATGTCAGCTTTGTGCCCATAGCCGACATGCAGCCTTGCGGTCAGTCCGCGTTGGCAACTAGTTGTGCGGATGCTCCCCCGGGCAGCGCTCTACTTCAATGGTCACGTGTGACAGACCCGGCAGTCCTGAAAGGCGTCGCTTGTATTGGCGCGGAGAACGCGGATCGTCTGACACAACTGAGATGACCGCGGCTAGATGACCGGGGCCGACCCGCCAGAGATGCAGATCGGAAATGCGGTCCCCCTTCTGCTGGATGCGGGCAGCGATCTTCCGCACCATGTCAGGATCGGGGCACGCATCGAGCAGGATGGCGCCTGCCGAGCGGATGAGCGTCCACGACCAGCTCAAAATCACGATGGTTGCGATCAGGCCCATGATTGGGTCCATCCAGACCCACCCAAATTGACGGCCGACGACGAGTCCAAGGATGACCAGCACCGAAACGGCAGCGTCCGCAATGACATGCACGAAGGCCGCGCGCAGATTATGATCGGTATGAATGGCGGCCACATGGCCCCCGTGTTCGTCGTGATCGTGCGCATGCTCGTGACGGTGGTCATGCGTGTGGATGTGATCATGACCATGATGATGATCGTGCTCGTCGCGCAAAAGATACGCGCTCAACAGATTAACGCCGAGGCCGACCACCGCGATTGGAATCGCTTGATTGAAGGAAATTGGTACCGGCTCGATCAGCCGTTCGATACTCTCGTAGCCGATGCATAGTGCAATAATGGCCAGCACGATCGCGCTGCTGAATGCGGCGAGGTCGCCAAACTTGCCGGTGCCGAAGGCCAAACGGTCGTCCTGCGCATAGCGCCGCGAGTAGGTGTAAGCCAGCGCCGCGATCAGTAGCGCACCGGCATGGGTCGACATATGCAGGCCATCGGCGATGAGCGCGACCGAGCCGAACCAAAGTCCGCCCCCGATCTCGGCAGCCATCATCACTGCGCAGACAACAATGACCGCCCAGGTCTTTCGTTCATTGCGCTCATGGGCATCGCCCAAAAAGACATGCGAATGCCGGAAATCATCGATTGAATGAGAGTGCATAACCCACCTACCTCATATGAGGTCGATTTATAGCGCGGAAGCTCACGCCGCAATGTCTGCCTTGGGCCAAAAACAGACATCGATCAACGCGCAACGAATGTCCGCTTCGTGCCAGAAGCCGACATGCGCGTCTTGCGAGTAGCTGGTGTGCCAGCGTTACGCTACGTCGAGATCGAGCGGCAGCACCTTGGCCTTAAGTTTTGCAACCAACCGCTTGAGCGCAGCAATCTCCGATTCCATAGCTTCGACGCGCTGCTGCAATTCGACATCAGAAGCGCGCCGAGGCTCGTCCGAGCGCTCGACCTCAAACGCAATGCCGATTTCGTTTGGGCTCCGCCGTTTAACGTGCGCGCGCATCGATTGCTGTTTCAGCGGGATAAAGAGTTCGACGTTGTCGGGGACGATGACCGGATGCTCGAAGGTGAGACGAGCGCCACTATCCGACATGTCGCGAATCACGCAATCAACCGAGGCGCGGCGATTGTCGTAATAGAGCGTGCCCTTGAGGAACGTTCTTTGTCGGATGGCAACTTGAAGTTCTTCAGCCATTGGAACCACGCATGTTCGGCGTAAACAGGGAAGAAGCCCCGGGGAGCGGCCCGGGGCCCCCCTGTTTTCTCGGGCTCAGACAGCCTCCAAACCCGATGACGGCCACACTAATTGACAGCGATTATCGGTTTCTGAATCCAATTGAATAAAGACCGGGGTCTACTGCGTAAAAATCTTATAACACTGCAATTACAGAACACCTCTACGTCAGGAAAAACCCTGCCAGACGGCACGGGAATGTCCGTCAAAACCGGCCATTAAGAACAACAAGCTTTATCTTGTTGCACCGGCGGACATGGTGCCGACCCGTAAGAGCAGAACACGCAACAATCGCCCGGCTTGGGTTTAAGCCTCTCGCCACATCCCTTGCAATTATAAAAGAATTGGCAAGCGTCGGTTGGCATCCGTTCAACCGCTTGGTGCCCACACTTCGGACAGGTAATTGTCAAAGTTTCGATCATGTGAAGTTGGTGCTATTTCGTCGGGAGATGGCGGCGGATGAGGCCATATTCATGCCAAATAAGCATCATCACAATAACGTCGAAAATGGTGAGCGCAATTAGCCCTGGTCCGTGCGTGTAAGAGAAGCGGTAAAGCTGGTAGAGCACAAAAAGCGATAGCACGATCAAAGAAGCGGGATATGCCCATAGTTTCTCTTTGAGCAACCCAATGACAAGCGCCACTTTCACCAGACCATGGCTTAATAAATAGAAGGCGTAGAAGTGCTGCGTCTCAATGGAAAACCCTTTGGCCATCGCGAGCAGATGAGTGGCCACGAAATCATTGGGGTCCTTAATCAACTCCTCCTGAGTGATCGCATTCACAAAGTTGACGATACTGCCCGTATTGATGAGAACCAAGGCGATCCCGCCCATGCATTCAAGGAGCGCGTGAGCCCCTTTGAGCAAAACGCTGACCTGAAAAATCTGATGAACTCGACGTTCGTTTATCTTCATGCCGGTCTTCATTTCTAGCGAAGGACTGCCCACTATGGATCAATCCATCACGCAATGGGTGAATGGCTTTGCCGGAACTAGCGTCCTCTTGGACTGGATCATGATTACGGCAAGCGAATACAGCGTCCCTCTCCTGATTTTGCTTGTCGCCGTGCAGTGGTGGAGCAAACGCGCACGCCATTCCATAAGGCATACGTGCGTGGCCGCAGGCCTCTCTTTTCTAATCGGCCTCGCCGTCAATCAGATAATCCTTTTATTCGTACACCGTATCCGTCCGTATGATGCGGGTTTGACCCACCTGATTATTACCCGCAGTGGTGACTGGTCATTTCCCTCGGATCACGCGACGGCGAGCTTCGCGATTGTAACTACTTTCCTACTTCGTGGTGTCTGGCGTAGAGGCTTCTTCCTCTTAGTGGGCGCAATCGCGGTTTCCTTGTCGAGGATTTATGTGGGAACGCACTATGCAAGCGATGTGCTTGGAGGAGCCGTAACCGGTGCCGCCGCCGCAGTTGCCGTCTTTCTTTTATATTGGGAAGGTACTCGCGTAGATCGCTTTATCGTCGGCATCTTGTAGGCAAAGGCTCCAGTTACCGTTTCATATCGCAACGTACTTTTTCCGCAACTTTCGACAGCTTACCGAACTTTAATGCTGAATCCACGGTGCTTTAAGCTAGGGCGCCTCATTCTTGCAACAAAGTTTCGGAACACCGCTTGCTAGCGAGGGGGCATTCTCGCAAAAGGTAGAAACGTGATGAAAATATTGAAACGATCCTGTCTTGTTTCAATTGCGGCCTTGACCGTGATGCTCGCGACAGTTCCGGCGATGGCTTACACCGGTCAAGAACTCGCCAAACACGCGAAGATCAACATAACGGAAGCGCGGGCCATCGCCTTGAAAGCCCATCCGGGGATAATCACCGATCAAGAATTAGAAAAAGAAAAGGGTGGCAGTGGCCTGCGTTATTCGTTCGACGTCAAAAATGGTCGGGCGACCCAAGAAGTCGGCGTGGACGCTAGCACCGGAAAGGTGCTGGAAAACAAAAAAGAAGGTCCGCACCCGGACTAAACGCTCATCGAAGAGTTTAAGAAGTGGCCCTGTCGTTCGGGCCACTTTTTTGCGATTTTCAGACCGAAATTTGCAGCACCAAGAAAGATCGAGGCATGACTGACGCGGCAAAGACGGCCCTGAGCAAAGTCCCCGAATTGACACTGGTTTTCTGGATCATAAAAATTGCCGCGACCACCCTGGGCGAAACCGGCGGCGACACTGTGACGATGACGATGAACTGGGGGTATCTCGCAGGGACCGCATTATTTCTTTTCCTGTTGGTTGCGTTTGTTATTTGGCAAATTGTCGCGGCAAAATTTCATCCGTTTCTTTATTGGGCGACAATCGTTGCCTCGACCACATTCGGGACGACAATGGCGGATTTTGCCGACCGCTCATTGGGCATCGGCTACACGGGCGGCTCTACGCTGCTATTCGTTTGTCTGATGGCCGTACTTGGCCTCTGGTATTGGTCGGAGCGAACAATCTCGGTCGATACCGTCGGCACGCCAAAGGTAGAGGCCTTCTATTGGGCGGCGATCACATTCTCTCAAACACTCGGCACTGCGCTCGGCGATTGGCTGGCGGATACCGGGGGTCTCGGATACGAAGGCGGGGCTCTCGTATTCGGCGCTGGCTTGATAGTGGTTGTCGCGGCTTACTATTGGACAAATATCTCCCGGGTTGGGTTGTTTTGGGTGGCCTTCATTCTAACGCGACCTCTCGGTGCGACGGTCGGCGATTTCCTCGACAAGCCAGTCAGTCAAGGCGGGCTAAATTTGAGCCGACCGATTGCATCGGTAGTAATTGCTGTCTTCATCATCGCCTGCCTTGCGCTCTTGCCGCAGAGAGCTGGCACCCACCCTGGACGGGCTCAGGAGGCCGCCTGACTTCTTCAAAACACCAATAAGAAGGCTAGCGAGGGCGCGCGATTGCCAACTTTGCGAACAGCGCGCCGACGCAACCAACAAGCAGGATTGCTTCCGTTACGAGCGGCCAATCGCGCTAGATGCCGCAATCTATTCTCGCACAGTCGCGGCCGCCGCCGGAATGCACCATTTGATCATGGCAACCTTGATGCCGTCGTTCACGACCAGGCACGCCACCATCGCATAGCCCAGGATCGCGAGCGACTGCCACCACGGCAGCGGCATCAGGTCGGGCAGCCCGACGAATGTCAGCGCGGTGCCGATGAGCACGTCCAGTGTCAGCGCCGCGATGAGCGTCTTGCTCGGCATGGTCGCCCAGAACCAGCGCCGCTCGCGCGCCGACACAATGGAGAAAACGGCGAAGTACAGCATGGTCTGGAAGCTGAACGTGTAAAGCGCGCGGTCGTCATGCGCCGCCAGACCGAACGTCGACCAGGCGATCGAGAGAAAGAACAGCGCTTCGGCGACCATGGCAACGCCGAGCACTGCAGACACCACGATGAAACCTCCGATGTTCCACGTCTCCGGGTTCCTGGAGGGTTGAACGCGATCTGTGGCAAGGGCGATTTTTGCGAAGTCAGTCATGAAGACCAGCAGCAGCATCGCAAAGGCGGAAACGACAAACTTGCCGGTGACGATGAAGGCGATGGCGACAAACGCCGCCTTCAAGATCGTGCGGCTGATCTTGTTGACGATCCAGGTCAGGATACGCTGGTAAATGGTCCGCCCCTGCTCGACCAGCGTCACGATATTGGCGAGCCCCGGGTCGGTAAGAACGACACTCGCGGCGCCCTTGGCAACGTCGGTCGCGGTGCTCACCGCGATGCCCACTTCGGCCTGCCGCAGCGCCGGAGCGTCGTTGACGCCGTCGCCGGTCATGCCGGTGACATGCCCAGCCGCCTGCAGATGCTGCACGACGATGTATTTGTCTTCCGGAAAGACCTCGGCGAAACCATCGGCATCGGCCAACAAGTCGACCGCCTCATTGCCGGTTTGCGTGCTCGCGGCCTTCAAATCCGCTACTCGCCGGATGTTGGGCAATCCAACGCCGCGCGCGATCTCACTCGCAACCGCCAGCGCGTCGCCGGTCAGCATCTTCACCGCAATGCCGAGGCCGCGGAGCGAAGCGATAAGCTGCTTCGCATCCGGCCGCGGTGGATCGTACAGCGTCACCAGTCCGACGATTGCGGGAGGGCCATCCTCAGGACCGCGTGCCACGGCGAGCGTCCGGTAGCCTTTGAGGGCGGCGTCTGCGACGCGGGCCTCCAGCACCGCGATCGCATCGGGCGTCAGGCCGCAGGCCTGGACGACGGTTCGCACCGCGCCTTTCATCACGCGCAGCCGCCGACCGTTTTGTTCGACCACGGCCTCCGTGCGCCGGGTCTTGGCGTCGAAGGGCGAAAACGAGACCGGCGTGACGGCGGGCACGCCATCGAAAATGTGCTTCTCTTTCGCCGCGGCCAGGAAGGCCGAGTCGATCGGATCCTGGTTGGCCACCTGCGATGCGAGGGCGCCGGCAAACAACACGTCGGACTCGGTCGCGTGCTCCAGCGGGATCACGCCGGTGACCGCGAGCTGGTTCATCGTGATCGTGCCGGTCTTGTCGACGCACAACACGTCCATGGTCGCGGCATCTTCCGCGGCGCTGAGGCGCGTGACCAATACGCCGCGCCTCGCCAACTCCTTCGACCCGACGGCCATGCTGACCGTGAACATCACCGGCAGCGCCACCGGTACCGCGCTCATCAACAGGACGAGCACAAGCGGGATCATCTCGATGAGCGGTAAGCCGCGCACCAGCGACAACACGACCACCACCCCCAGCAGCGCGCCGACGATGACGAACAGCCAGCGCACCACCTTCGCCACCACCGCCTCGATGTGCAGTTTCGGCCGCGCCTGCTGCACCAGTTCGGTGGTGCGGCCGAAATAGGTCTTCGCCCCGGTCAGCATGACCACGCCGTTGCCTTCACCCCGGCGCACGATTGAGCCCGACGACAGCACGTCACCCGGCGCCTTGTCCGCGTCCTTGGACTCTCCTGTCAGCGCCGACTGATCGACGCCCAAGATGCCGGTGAGAAGCTTCACGTCCGCCGGAATGATGTCCCCGGCGCGCACGCGGACGATATCGCCGGGCACAAGTTCTCGCGCTGGAATGAGTTGCCAGTTCGAATCGCGACGCACGCGTGCGCTGACCTGCAATCGCCGCCGCAAGGTTTCGACAACACCGGCGGCGCGGTGCTCCTGCGCGAAACTCAAGATGGCATTGACGACCAGGAGTGCGCTCACCACCGCGAAATCGGAATATTTCCGCAAGGTCAGCGATAGCCCCATAATCAGCTCGAGCATCCACGCCGACAGACCCCAGAACTTCGCGAGAAATGCGCGGACCGGATGGCCTTTTTGCACGGCCACTTCGTTGTAGCCGTGACTCTTCTGACGATTGGCGGCTTCAGCGCGGGTAAGCCCGCTCTCCGGGTCGACATAAAGCGCGGCGAGGGTGTAGGGTATCGACGCGGATGCGATGTCAGGCGCCTTGACACCTGTTGCCGGCGTCACGCGCGGGGGTTCGACGTCGGAATTGGTTTTGGTCGCCAGCATGTGACCATCCTTCGCCGTCCCCGATACGATTATACGCACCTGTATCTGCGATTGCCGAGTTTTCCTTCTACCCTAAAATTGAGGCAAGGCTGCGAGCAATTGGTTGAGAGTGCTGTACGTCGTAACCCAAATGCGGACATTCGTAGGCGCATTGAGTGCGCACGTGTCCCACCACAGCGTCTGCTTTTAAGGGTAAAGCGGACATGTACCGGACGTCGCGGAATGTCCGCAAAGTGCCATTAGCGGAATTACAACCTAGAGACCGCGCCAATAATCCCTTCTAAGGCCCTCAAGGCATCGACCGTGCCATCAGCTTCGCCCTTTTCAAAATCGAGTTCAGCTACTGGCATCGTATTCGTGACATGTGCAAGACAAAGGATCTTTACTTTGGTGGCGCGCGCGAAGGCGTAAAGGGCTGCAGCTTCCATTTCGACGGCCAATATGCCGCTGGCGCGGGCGGCGGCGATTGCTTCCTCGGTCTCGCGGAAAGGAGCATCCGTGGTCCAACTTGATCCGGTAACAACCTTCACACCCTCAGCCTTCACCGCCTCGGCAGCTACGGCGACTAATTCGGACTCTGCTTCGCTGTACTCTGACGGATTTGCGTAGTGATAACTTGTTGCCTCATCCCGTAAAGCACGATCAATCACAACAAAGTGTGGAGGCTTTCCGGCAGGCGTGATTTGCCCTGCGGAGGTGATGCTAATCAACAGTTTGCAACCGCTGGCGAAAAGTTCTTCTGCGATCAGAACGGCGAATGGCGCGCCGACCGCGCAACCGACGATGCCGGCGGTCTGCCCGGCCAGTTCGAACGTGTTCAACTGCGTGTGATAGCAAGGCCACGCTTCGAATGGCTTTGCGCGGCCTTCTTTGCGCAAGCGGCGCACGATGTCTCCGTCGGGGTCGAGTATGCAGACGGCGGGCACGTCCACCGTTGGGAATCCTTTTTGCCGGCGCGCCTCACGCAACAGCGCGGCCGGCTTGAACACAGACGGCGAAGCCGGGTTCTTATTGTCGAGGATGGCGGTATGTCTCATTCGCGTTCGAGCAGCACGGCATAATGATAGGGCAGCATATCGGCGAGCTTAACAAACTTGAGGCCGTTGACTTCCGCAGCTCCGATCGTTTGGTCCGGCGGCATCCGCAATTCGGTGCGGGGCCCGCGCGGTTCACCGAGTATGGTCGTTGTCTCGCGCGGCTGCGCGTGCCAATTCACAATGGCGAAACGTCCCCTCGGCTTGAGCACATCGCGCACCGAACGGGCAAGCCGCGGCTTGTCGGGCACGCCGTGAAACGCGTTGGCCATGAAAACGAAATCGACCGGAGCTCGCCAAAGCTCGCTGATCTTGTAAGCATCGCCAGCGAGAAAGTCGCAGTTTGTGACGCCCCCTTCTGTAAGCCGCTTGCGTGCGACTTCCAGCAAAGTCCGGTCGATGTCGATGGCCACGACATGCCGCGCGATCTTGGCAATTTGCAGCGTGAACCAGCCGTCGCCCGAGCAAAGATCGATCACCTCCATGCCGGACTTAATGCCGACGGCGCGCAGCACGTCGGCGGGATCGGGCCACAATGCTTCCCACCAGCCGGCGGGCGGCATTTCGGTGCCTTCGAAAAAACCTGCCGGCCGGTCGGTCATGCGTTCAGTTATCAGCCTTGCCGTTTTGGTGGCATGGGCACGATCATCGAAACGCGCTCGCGGTATTCGATGTATTCGTTGCCATGGAAGCTGACGAGGTCGCGCTCTTCGAGCAGCATGCCGATGAAAATGTAACCCGTCGTCGCGACTGCAAACAGCAAATGTCCGAGGGTCATCGTCGGGGTGGCCCAGAACGCCAGCAGAAAGCCCAAATAAATCGGATGACGCACGAACCGGTAGAATAGCGGCGTTCTGAAGCTCGGTGGTTGGGCCTCGCGCCCCTGCGAATGCGCGAAAACCTGTTGTAATCCGAACAGATCAAAATGGTTGATCAGGAATGTGCTGACCAGCACGACCGCCCAGCCGAGCCAGAAAATTGTGGTGAGAACCGCGACCCCAGTCGGGTTGCTGACCGACCAGATCACGTCAGGTAACGGTCGCCATTGCCAATACAACAGAATCAAAACGAGACTCGATGCCAACACATATGTGCTGCGCTCGACAGGCTTTGGTATGATTTGCGTCCACCAGCGCTTGAACGGTTGGCGCGCCATGACGCTGTGTTGCACGGCGAACAATCCGAGCAGCACGACGTCGATAATTAGCGATTGGATCATCGGACCGGCAACGCCGCTGTCGATCGATTTCGGAACGATGAAGTTTTCGACGAAGCCGATGGCGTAGAGGAACGTCAACAGAAACAGGACGTAACATATGACTCCATAGACAAGTGCCGGCATGGTCGCCTCCCTCATGATGCAACAGCCACTCAAACGCTACTGATTCAGACATTTTCCGTAATCACCGGTAATCCGGATGCGCGCCATTCAGGCAAGCCTTCCTCCAATCGCCGCGCTTTGAAGCCCTGCGCGCGGAGCAGCGCCACGGCTTCGAAAGCGAGGACGCAGTATTCTCCGCGACAGTAGGCGACGATTTCCTGCTTGGGATTGAGCTCACCGAGTCGCCGCTTCAACGCACGAAGTGGAATGTTGATGGCGCCTCGCAAATGCCCCAGAGCGAACTCGTCGGTGGGACGAACATCTAGAACGGTGACCGCTCCCCCGCGCGTCAGCTTGAGAAGCTGCTGACGTGAGACCGGCTCCATCTCGTCGCGCTTGTCGAAGTAGGAGCGGACAATACGATCGACGTCGGCGACGTTTCGCTCCGCGACCCGGCGCAGTGCAGTGAGCGCGTCGAGAATGCCGTCGTCGGCGAGCCGGTAATAGATGAACTTTCCCGCGCGCCGCGTGACGATCAGGCCCGCGTGCTTCATCAGTTGCAGATGCTGAGACGCATTGGCAACCGACAGGCCCGTGCGGTCGGAAAGAACCTCGACGCTGCGCTCGCCCTGAGCAAGCTGCTCAAGCAATTCCAGGCGATGAGCGTGACCGAGCGTCTTCGCAATCGCGGCGAATTGGGCAAACAGTGCTTGTTTGGGGCCTAGCGTTGACACAGCACCTCAAAAGGGCAACTATCATTCAAGCAATTACTTGAATGATAGGCCATCGTCAACCGGATATCGGCATGCCAGCGACGACCACCACGACCGTGCTGGGATTGCGTGCCAACTGGCAGCAGTTCTCGCTGCTGGTGCTCATCAATGCGTTCGTCGGTGGCATGGTGGGCCTACAGGGCACGGTCGTCCCGCTAATCGGCACGCAGGAGTTCAAGATCGCATCAACTACGGCCGTTCTGTCCTTCATCGTCAGCTTCGGCGTCATCAAGGCCGTCGCCAACCTGGTCTCCGGGCATTTCGCGGACATTTACGGCCGCAAGCACATGCTCGTGCTCGGCTGGCTCATCGGTCTGCCGGTTCCGTTCATGATCGGCTGGGGTCCGAGCTGGGGCTGGATCGTGGCGGCGAACGCGCTGCTCGGCATCAACCAGGGCTTTGCGTGGTCGATGACGGTGATTATGAAGGTGGACCTGGTCGGCCCTAAATCGCGGGGCCTCGCCGTGGGGTTGAATGAATTCGCCGGCTATCTTGCCGTCGGTCTCACGGCATTTGCAGCCGGCACTATCGCCCAACACTACGGGCTGCGGCCGCAGCCGTTCTATCTCGGCATCGGCTATGCGGTGCTCGGGCTCGTTCTTTCCACGCTGCTTGTGCGAGACACGCGCCATCATGTCCGCCACGAGATTGCCCATCATCATACATCGGTCGGCGAGGAGCTCGGGTTCTGGGAAGTCTTTCGGCGCGCTTCATTCAAGAACCGCAATCTATTTGCGACATCGCAGGCCGGGCTCGTCAACAATCTTAACTTCGGGATGAGTTGGGGGATTTTTCCGCTGTTATACGCGAGCTTTGGTCTTGCCGTCGGACGGATCGGCATCCTCAACTCGGTCTATCCCGGCGTGTGGGGCGTCTTGCAAACCGTGACCGGCCCGCTGAGCGACCGCTGGGGGCGCAAGGGCCTCATCGTCACCGGAATGTGGGTCCAGGGCTGCGGCCTCGTGCTGATCGGAATCACACAAAGCTTCGCGTGGTGGCTGCTTGCCAGCGTACTGCTCGGGCTAGGAACCGCAATGGTTTATCCGACGCTGATCGCCGCCGTTTCCGACGCCTCGCATCCGTCCTGGCGGGCGCGCTCTCTCAGCGTCTATCGTTTCTGGCGCGATCTCGGTTACGCCATCGGCGCGGTGTCCGCGGGTGTGATCGCCGATACTCTAGGAATGGCTTGGGCGATTAGGATCGTCGCGGCGCTGTCGTTTGTTTCAGGCGCGATTGTCGCCACGCTGATGCACGAAACGATGAGCGACCCAACATGAAAACGCTATTCGTCCTCAACGATCCGCCTTACGGCACTGAGCGCGTTTATAACGCGCTCCGCCTTGCGCATGCATTGCTGAAGAAAGAACCGCAGCCAGAGGTAACGATCTTCCTAATGACTGACGCCGTAACTGCCGCGAGAGCCGGTCAAAAAACGCCTGAGGGCTATTACAATACAGAGCGCATGCTCAAGCGTGTGTTGGCTGGCAACGGTTCGGTGCTCCTTTGCGGCACCTGTATGGACGCGCGTGGTCTCGACGACGCCGCGCTGCTGGCGGGCGCCCGCCGCAGCACTATGGACGAACTTGCGACAAGGACGGTTGAAGCAGACAAAATTCTAATCTGGTGAAGTCCGCTTTCGGTGGTGGTTTCAACCCGTCACTGCAACACGGCTTGTAGTCTATCGGCGGGGCTTTCGAAGCCCAAGGTTTTTCGCGGGCGTTGATTGAGCCGCAGGGCGATTCTGTTCAGGTAGCCTTGAGAGAAACGCGAGAGATCTGTTCCCCTCGGAAAATACTGTCGCAGCAAGCCATTGGTGTTCTCGTTGCTGCCGCGCTGCCAGGGACTGCGTGGATCGCAGAAATAGACCTGCACATTGGTGGCGACGGTGAAGCTCTTGTGGTCAGCCATCTCCTTGCCTCGATCCCAGGTCAGCGAGCGGCGCAGTTCCTGAGGCAGTTTGCGCACGTGTTTAGCGAGCGCGGCTACCACGGTCGCCGTGTTCTTGTTCGGAACCTTGAGAAGCATCACAAAGCGAGTATGGCGCTCGACCAGCGTCGCGATGTGCGTGTTGTTCGCTCCGGAGAGAAGGTCTCCTTCCCAGTGGCCCGACACGGCGCGGTCCTCGACTTCGGCCGGCCGCTCGCGGATGGAAACCATATCGACGATCTGTCCCAGTCCACTCTTCGTGGTGCCGCCCTTGGCTTGGCGCATCTGCCGCGCTGTACGCAGATGCACCATCAGCTCCTTCTTCAGCACGCCGCGCGTCTGAACAAAGAGACTGCGATAGATCGTTTCGTAAGATAGCTGCATGCCTTGGTCGGCTGGGAATTGCCGCTTCAGCCAGCCAGAGATCTGCTCCGGCGACCACTGGAGCGCGAGCTTGTGCGCCACGCGCCATCGTAGCTCCGTATGACGCGCCAGGCGACACGGCTTCGGGCGCAATGCCCGCTTCCAGGCGCGCGTATCAGCCTCGCTTGCGCGGTAGGCACCGCCGCCATTACGCCTTATCTCTCGACTTACCGTCGAGGGCGATCGGCCAAGGCCCTGTGCGATCCGCCGTATCGACCGACCAGCGGCAACGCCACGCGAGATCTCTTCGCGCTCCTCAAGCCTCAGTGCTACCGCAGCTCTCCGGCGTGGTGCTGGAACGATGCCTCCATTGAGAGCCAACACCCGGTAGACGCCGCTCTTGTTCCTCCTTTCGAGCGCTCGCGCGATGCCCGCTACGCATTGACCGCTCCTCCAGCGCTCCCACAGCTCAGCCTTCTGCTTTGGCGTGAACCATGTCCGTGCATTCCCCTCCATGTGCATACCTCCTCATCTGGCAAGATTAGAAGGTGTTGCGTCGATCGGTTGAACTCACCGTCATTAGCTGACATTGAGCAAGTCAAACCTGTTGTCCGCTTCTCCCCTGATCGCGACCGAAAAAGCGGACATTGAGTACATCTTCTACGGGTCAGAAGCAGAACATAATCCTGAGTTATCAGGATCGTCGCCAGCGATCGCAGCGGCTATGCGTTTATGCCGACGCTAGCGCGAGCAAGCCTAGTTAAGGCTTCTTAAAACGAACCCCCGCTCCGGATCTTTTTGTCGCCCTTAGAAATTCAATTCCAAATTTTTTCTCAAGCGCACCTTGAAGTTTTTCGAGAACCTCCAAGCGTCGACGGTCCATCGTCTCACTTTCATGCGCCTCAATCGCCATCACGGCATGCCGACTTACACCCGCGTGCTCCGCCAAAACCGCTTGATCAATACCCGCGAGGCCGCGCGCGGCCCGGATGAGCCGAGGAAGTGGCCAGATCTCTGACAGTCGCGCTTTAACCATCAGATGTTTTTGCTCTTTTTTTCCAAGGAACCGGCTTGCTTGTTTGGTCGTTTTCGACTACTTTAAGTCGTGTACTTTAGGTAGTCGAATGAGGGACGGCGAATCGTGACCTACCAATCCTACATCAACGGCAGCAGGTGGCGGAACAACCCTGCCCGCCTGGCCGAGATCGAAGCCGCCGGGTTTCGCTGTCGGATCTGCAACACCCATAAGGATGAGGCCCAGCTTGAAGTGCATCATCGCACCTATGAGCGGCTTGGCTGCGAGCGCGTGGACGACCTGACCACGCTCTGCAGGGACTGCCACTACGTCGTGACCGATATGCTCCGCCGCCGGCGCTACGTCCCGCGGCGCCCTCGGTCGGCCGACGTCATCCCCGCGATCGAGAAGGCGAACCCGTTGTTCGATCCTTCCCGGAACGGAGCAGTGCGATGAGCGTAGAAACGATCAGGGTACGGCTCACCGGCAATCGGCCCCTGCTCATGCATTCGGGCCGGCTCTCCGATCCGCTCGATGATATCACCCGTGATCTCGCCAAGATCACCGGCAAGAGAGGCAAGACCGCCGCCGACCACGAAGAGATCGCGCGCATCGAATGGTACGGCGGGCTCTGGTTGAGCGAGGGTCGTCCCTGCATCCCGGCAGAGGCCGTCGAGGCCAGCTTCATTGCCGCTGCGCGCGCAAGGAAGAAGGCGAAGCAGGCGCGCGCTGGACTGATGGTGATGGCGCCCTGCCCTCTCGACTACGAAGGGCCGCGCGACATCGACAAGCTCTGGCAGGATCCTGCCTTTCGGCTCAGGCGCTCGGTGCGCGTCGGCAATGCCCGCACGATTCGGACGCGTGCGCATTTCGCAGCTTGGCGCGTGGATGCGCTGGTCAGCTTCGTACCGACTCTCCTCGACCGTGCTGAAATCTTGGACATCTTTGCCATCGCCGGCTCTCAGGAAGGCATCGGCGATTGGCGCCCGAAATACGGCAGGTTCACCGTGGAGTCGATCGAATAATTCGATCTCGTGGCGGGGGTGTGGCCCGGCGTGCCATGGCGCGCCCCGGCGTGGCGAGGCAGGGCGAGAGCCCCGATGAGGGGCTCTCTTTTTCAAATCAGGACGAAAAAAGCGCGTGCGATGACAGAGAAGCACAACATGACAGAGCATGCCGAGGAGACCCTTGGTACTGACCACGACGCCGGTGCCTCGGCGCCGCAGAAAGGCGTCATGATCCGGCACCCGCAACAGACCCCTGTGACCCCGGCCGCAGCGCCCGCACTCGACGGGATGGCGCGTGAGCTTGCGGCGAGCGGCGACTACAAGGTGCTGCGGCGTCTGGCACCGCAACTGCCGTCGCCTGCGCGCCTCGATGGCTCCGAGCAGACCGGTATCGTCATCGATCTCGAGACTACCGGGCTCGATCCCAGCAGAGACGAAATCATCGAGCTCGCCATGATTCAGTTCCGCTATTCGGCAAGCGGCGAGATCACCGGCGTCAGCGACGTATTTCAGTCCTTCAACGAGCCGTCGGTGCCCATCCCGACCCGCATTACGCAGCTGACCGGCATCGCCGACCCAATGGTCGCAGGCCAGCGGATCGACGCTGCGAGCGTCGACGCCTTCGTCGCCGACGCCCAGATCGTCATCGCCCACAACGCCGGCTTCGATCGCAAATTCGGCGAGCGCGGCTGGCCGATTTTCATGCATATGGCTTGGGGCTGCTCGGCGACCGAGATCGATTGGCAGAGCTACGGATTGGCCGGCGGCAAGCTCGCCTATCTTGCGACGCATGCAGGCTTCTTTTACGACGCCCACCGCGCCGTCGACGACTGCCATGCGCTGCTGGAGCTGTTGAGCCGGCCGCTGTCGGCGATGGCACCGCAGACGGCCTTGAGCTTGCTGCTCGACCGCGCCCAGCGCACGACCGTGCGCATCTGGGCCGAACGTTCGCCCTACGATCTCAAGGAGGTCTTGAAGGCGCGCGGCTACCGCTGGAACAACGGCGAGGATGGGGCGCCACGCGCTTGGTTCGTCGACGTCGAGGAGGAATGCCGCGACGCCGAGTTCGCCTTCCTCCGCAACGAGATCTACCAGCGCGAGGTTGACCTGCGCTGGGTCTCGCTCACCGCCTTCGAGCGGTTCTCGGCGCGGATCGGCGTCAAATACGTGCAGCGGTCGTCGACCGTCCCTGCTGGGGGTGGCCGATGATCGATGAGGTGAAGAAACTCGACGACGCGCTGCACGTTCCCGGCGACGAACTGCCAGAGGGGTTCGATGCCGCTCCGATCCTCGACGACTGGGAGTTCACGCGTGCCTTTGGCAAGGGCCCGCTGATCGCGATCGGGCATGTCGCCGGCGACAAACGCTGGCGCGACGGCACCGCCATCCACACCTCGGAGATCGCCCAAATCGACGGCCGGCCCTCTGTCCGGTGGATCAGGACCAGGAACACGCTCTACCGGCTGGGCGCGCCGTCGATGGGCATGCCGCTCGCCGCCGCCGTCGCGCTCTCCGCCGACTGGAGCGAGGCGCTGAGGATGCTCGCGCAGGCGACTGGAAAGCACACGCTTTCGGGCCCGGCCCTGGTCACCCTGGATAGGCTGCTCACCCATACCGGCGCGAACGAGTGGGATTGGAAGCGCATGTGCGCGAAGGCGATGGCGGTCGCCACGGACGCCGCCGGACGCTGGGGCTTGCACGCCGCCTGGACGGTCATGGGTGCGAATCCGCGCGATCGCGATCAGGCCGAAAACGTGCATTCGATGCTGGACCTCGCGTTCGTCCTCGTCGACCGCAACGACAACAGGTGGAAGGCCCGGCGCGTGCAGACGGCCTGGCAGTGTTTCGCGTCCGGGAATTGGGCCGTGCTCGGCGACATGCAGGATCATATCGCGGCGGCGCACGAGGTCGGCAAGTCACTCGCATCCGTGCGGGGCGATGCGGCCTTCGACATGTTGAAGCGGGCCGCGAAGCGCAATGCGCTGTTCGTGCAAATGGCGCTGTGCCGCAACTGGCGCGCGGCCGCCGACATGCTGTTGGACAAGCTGGCGCCCGACGACCGCGCGAAGATCGACGAGGACGACCTGTTCTCAATATCGTGGAATATCCGGCGCGAGGAAGCCAACCGCCTGGCCGCGGAGGTCGAGTCCGAATTCGAGGCGTGCTTCCGTCTGCTCGCCATCGATCCTACCGACCGCGGCGACGCGGCCTGGATCTGCGGCAACTTGGAGGGCTTGCTCGGCGGGACGCCGGAGGAGACTACGCTGCTCGCCGGCTGGCGGCGGCTCGCGGCCGGCAAGCTGCCGACGGGCGAATGTTGGGATCCAATGGACGCGGCCTGGCGCGCGTCGGCAGAGCGCCCGGCCGCCGATGTGGAGCTGGGCGCCGCCGGCGGCGTCGCCGAGGAGGCGCCGACACTTGAAGGCGTCGTCGTGCTGCGGAAGGTGGGCGGCACCACGAAATCGTCCTCCGCAAAGGAAGTGAAGAGGGAATTCGAGGAGATCGCCGGCAAGGCGCTGCCGCTGCTGACGGCGCCGGATCTGCGCCGCGCAAGGGAGCATCTGGCCGACGAATTCCCGCATCTGACGGCGCAAATCGATGTGCTGCTCACCGGCTTGGTCGACGGCGAGCCGGTCCGTTTACGGCACACGCTGCTTGTGGGAGGGCCCGGCGCCGGCAAGAGCCGCCTCGCTCGCCGCATAGCGGAGGTACTGCAGGTGACGCTGCATAGGTTCGACGCCGCCAACAGCTTCGACAACGCCTTCGGCGGCACGCCGCGCAGGTGGTCGACCGGCGAGCATTGCGCGCCGCTCGAAGCGGTGCGGCGGGCGCGCGCCGCTAATCCGATCGTGCTGATCGACGAGGTCGACAAGGGCGGCGGGTCGAAACACAACGGCATGTTGGACAAGTCGCTGCTGCCGTTCTTCGAGCCTGAGACGTGCCGGGCCTACCCGGATCCCTACGCGCAGGCCGAATGCGACTTCTCGCACGTCAACTACCTCCTCACCGCGAACGACGCGACGGCGCTGCCGGCCGGGCTGCGCGACCGACTGCGGATCGTGACGCTGCCGCGGCCCGGCATCGAGCACCTGCCGCAGATCGCCCGCACCATCGTGGCCGACATCGCGACGGCGCGCGGCGGCGATCCGCGCTGGTTCCCGCCGCTGGAGGACCACGAGCTCGCCGTCGCCGAATCCCTGTGGCGCGGAGGCTCGGTGCGGCGGCTTTACATCATCGTCGAGCGCCTCCTGGCGCTTAGAGAATCGAACCCGAGGAACTGAGAATGACCGAAGCCATCGAGATCGAAATCGCGCGCATACGTCTCGGCGACGGCGACGACCTGCTGGGGATCGTCCGCCTTTATCCACACCCTGAGGAGGGCGGCTTCGCGGTCTACGCGCGCGACGCCCAGCCCTTCGGCGACCACGACTTCTGGCAGGTCCGCGGCTTCCTGGCCGCGGAGCCGGGCGAAGAATTCTGGCGCACGGCGGAAAGGGCCGTCGGCTGGGCGGCGAACGAGGCGGAGAAGCGGCAATGATGCCGAGATACGAGAAGGCGGTCGTCAAGTTCAACGGCGGCAACGGCGCACTGCTGTGCAACGCCTGCGGGATCATCGTCCGCGACGGCATCTGGCACGACGACGTGGAGCACTACTGCGACGACTGTCGCGCACGGAGGACGAGGAATGAAGCGGCGGCGAGCGAAGCGTAGGGCAAAGCGGACCGTGCCGGACGACAGGACGGTCGCCCGCGGCAGCGGCGATTTCTTGCGCGACATGGGCTACGCAAACCCGGACAAAATGCACGAAAAATTCGCTCTCGCCAACACGATCGCGCTGGAGATAGAAGACCGCGGACTCGCGGTTGAGGCCGCAGCCGCGACATGCGGCGTTTCTGAGAAGGAGCTGGCTCGCATCACGTGCGGCATCGTCGACAAACATTCTGTCGGCGCGCTCCGGCGCATGGCGGAAATGCTGAAGCGGAGGTCGCGATGACGATTTTCGATGACGTCGACGTCTCCGAATGTCCATTCCTGCACAGATGGACAATCACCACGGGCGACGGCGGCTATCCCATCATCACCGGCCAGCACGCCTTCCACGAGGGCGTGAGAACCGCGGTCGACGAGGTGTATGTCGCCGATCCGCTGCTGCGGTGGGTGATCACGAACCACGGCGGCTACCGGCTCGTCGGCGCGCGGCGTGCGCAGGAGATCGCCGAATTTGGTGTCAACAGGACGACGCAATAATGCTGGTGGTCGAAGTGAAGCTGGTGCCGGACGGTATCGGTGCGCTGCGGGTGCTCGCGCGCGCAATCGCTGGCAACGTCACCGATCTGGCCGACAGAAGCGATTACAGGATCGCGGCGAACGAGGGCGCAAACCCCATCGCCGGCACGCCGGCCTGGGAGGCGCACGGCCATATCCTCGGCCACGACCGCGTGCAGTCGGTGTGGGCGCTGGTTGCCAAGCTCGCCGCATGGGCGGCGGCCGAAGCGGAGAAGCGGCCGTGACGGAGACGCCCCTGATCGTAAGCGCCGCGCCGGTCGACGACTGGAGGGGTGCCTCCAAAATTGTTGCGTCCGCAGATCCGCCGAAAGCCTGGTGGAGGCGTGACCGTACCGGCAACGCAGAGGCGAAGCGATGAAAGGCGAGGAATATCCCGACGCGATGATCCCATGCCTGAGGTGCGGGAAGGCATTGAAGGATTGGTCGTGGGGCAACAACCAGCCGTTCGACGCCCTGGTGTTCAGCTCTCGCGGCCACTATCCGTCGGCGCTGTTCGACGACGGCAGCGGCGAGCTGATCGTCAACATCTGCGACGACTGCCTGCGCGCCGGCGCGGCGGAGGGCCGCGTCCTCAAACGCACTTGGCCGACGCTGCGGCAGCGCGGCGACCAGCCGACGTTCGAGAAGTGGAAGCCGAAAGGAGAATGAGGTGAACACCGAATATCACGACATCCGGGAGCGGATCGCCGAACCGCCGAAATGGTTCGACGAGTGCGCCGTGCCGCGCTACTGCGAGTTCGCGCCGCAGCACGCTGCCAACATCTATGCACGCGAGGCCGCGCTCTTCCTGATCGAATGTCAGGCGTGCGGCACGCAGTTCCGCGTATGCCTGACCGGCAGGAGCGGTATGGTCGCCGACGCGATCAGGGACGGTTCGCTGCACTACGGCGACCCGCCGAACATCAGGTGCTGCGACGCGGGCCCCACCATGAACTGCATCGACCTGCGCGTGCTCGAATATTGGCGCAGACCAGACCTCGATTGGCTGAGAAACCCGTCGCTGGAGATCGAGCTGCCGCGAAGATGATAGACAGGAGACAGTTCGTCGCCTTCCTGCTCGCCGCCCTCGCGGCCGCTTCGGCGCCAGCGCTTCCAGCGCCGCGGCGCAGAGGCATGTTCGTGGTGAAGGAGGCGGCCATCGAGATTGGGCAGGAGGTCGGCGCGTTCGCGGAGGACGGGCGCGGCGTAATTCATGTCGTGCGCGCCTTCGTTACCGACGTCAGGCGCGTCCGGCCCGTCAACGGTGATCGCTTCAGCTGGGCGGTCGAATACGAGTCGCAACTGAGATGACCGACACGACCGACGCCGGCGACGACGTATATTTCGTTGGTGAGAGCCGCTCGACAGGATCGCCGTCGTCGAGATGGAAATCCCCGACATCGTCATCGCGTCGGTATTCAAACTTTGGTGCGACTATCCGGCGCGCGAAGCGCCTGATCCGCAAGCGCCGCGGACTTTCATGAGGCGGGCCGAGGAACACAGGCTCCCGGCCTTGGATCGCCACTACGACCTGCCGGCACCGCCGCACCGGTCGTTTCTCGCGCGGGTTGATAACAGCGGCCGGCTCATAGCCCTTGAGCGCATCGCGCATGAGGACGATGGCGGTGACCGATGACGTGTTCGTCTGTGCCGGCGATGTGTGACGAGAGGAACGCTCTCACACAATCTCTCACACGACCGATGGACGTCAGGCCGCCTCTCACACGGCCTTTTAGCTTAAGGCCAGAAATGCTGCGTTTATGCGTGTGAGAATTTCTGGTTTAGGCGGGTAAACCAGCGCGAACATTCAGCGGGGGAACCCCACCGATCCACTCACGCGCCCTCACGCAATGCGGTGCCATCTTCGACTTAGAAACGACCGGGGTTGGACGCTACTAGAGACGAGATCATCGAAGTCGGTATGGTGAAGCTCCTCTATCGACCGACGATCAAATCACGGCACTCATGGAGGCCTTTCATTCGTTCAACCAACCCTCATGCCCGATCCCGGCCGAGGTGACTGACCTTATGGGCATCACCGACGAAATGGTAGCCGGTCACTGGTCGAGCGATTCGACTCAAGTCGTCCGACATTGAATGCGCGTCATCAGCCATCTTGCTCAAGGACCTTTGACAGTCGCGCCACCAATGCATTCCGCTTGTCGGTCGGCAGGGTGTTCAAATTCCGTTGCCGCCAGCGCACGGCGGGCAATTCATGTGCGCCCGGCACGTCAAGCAGCTCCCATTCAGGCTCGCCGCGTTCAAACGAAACCAGAAACCGCCGATGATTGGCTGGCATTTTGCCGACTATCTCGGCGATCAGCGCTTCTCGCGCGGCCTCAAGCTTTTCGCGCGTGACCGGCTTGTCGGTCATGCCTTGGAAGCCCCGCAGAAATTCCTCGGAAATGTCCTTGCGGGTCGGGGCCAAAACCTCCGACATCGGGCGGCTATGGCTCAGAAGGTAGACAATGAAGGCGCGCCGCAACGCATCGTCTATACCTTCCTCGGCGAGAAGGCCGCGAACGTCGAACAGGTCGCGCGGATGCTGCCGGTCCAGCGCGGCGACGATCTTTCCGGCATACAGGTCCGCGAAAGACACGACCTGGATTTCGGCAAAGCCGAATTCATCCTCGACGGCCGGCACGACGCCGCGCGTCTCGGGCTGGTAAACGCAGCCGCGCAGGACGGGCGTGACTTCGATCAAAATCTGCACGCCTTCGGCGCGTACAAACAATTTGGTCACCGCGCCTTCATGGGCGCTTTCGGTGATTTGAGCGCTCGGAATGGCTTTTGATATGCGTTCGGCAATCCGCTTCAAGGCGGCGCCAATCGCCGCAAGCGACTCCGCCCGACCCTGCACCGGCAAATAAGTCAGGTCGATATCGACCGACAGCCGCGGCAGATTCCGAACGAAGAGGTTGATGGCCGTGCCGCCCTTGAGCGCGAAGGCTTCTTCTTCAGCGATGAGCGGCAATGTACGGATCAGCAGCGCAACCTGGCGGCGGTACTTTTCACTGAACGCCATTCAGGTCCTCCGGCACCGTTATCTGATAGTTGCGGTTCAGCTTGCCGCCCTTTACCAGCACGCGATTCCCCTTGCCGAGATCGACCGCGCTTTTGTCTAGCCGCTTGAGCCATGCGTGCTTATGGCGATCGGCGAAAAAGAAGAAAAGTCTCTTCACTTTGACGTTTTTGCAATCGGCGAGAAGTTTTTGCAGCCGTTGCGGGCGCAGGTTTGTCAAACCTTCAAAGAGCTTGTCCACTTGATGGAAGGTCTCGCGGTCGGGCAACTCGTCGAGCAATTCGAGAACGGCCCGCTCCGGCGTCGAAAACGTCAGCGGCCATTCCCATTGGCCCCATGGCTGGACGGTGAAACTGGCGTCGGCCCCGGCGTCAGCTATCCGGTTTTTGGCAAGGTCCCACGCAAGGCTTGTCGTGCCGAACGTTATGGGCTCGTTACCGAAAAGCTTACGGTCGTTGTGATAGACGAAGCGCACCTTCAGCTTGAGCTTGGAAAGCCAGGGCGGAGGAGCCTTCGGCCCGTATAGGTGAACCTCGGACTCGGTGTGAGCGAGATAATGGGCGAAGCCCTGTAGTTCGAGCGCGGTCCGGCCGCCTACGGTCAGCGGATTTCGGAGAAGGAGGGTCTGAAGGGATATGACGACCTGCTGCCAGGATAGCTGGCCACGCTGGCGACGGTAGACCTGCCGTGTCGGCTGCTGAAGCCAGCCGGCGCTTAAGTATTGGCTGCGCAGCGCCGTGGAATAGCCGTGCCTGGTCATCCAGCCGGCATCTACGATGAGGCCCTCTGGGAGGTTCTTTTCAAGCCAGTTTAGCTTTCTGCTTGTTTGCTTAGCCATACTTAGCAAAATAGCACATTTGTAAACTACTGCCAGTTTAAATTTTATTTCATTTGCTAAGCCAGGCTTAGCAAAACACCGGTTTTCTAAACTCTTCTGTTCTCTGATTGTTCCGTGGCTTTCGAAGGGCTAGGATGCCACGATAACGATCTCAACTATCGGTAGGCCCAGTTCCGCCTGCTAGCGCCGCGTGAGGGCGGAGCATGAAGCTTTTTGGCTATCTTCCGGACACGCTTTTCCAGCCGCTCGCCGGCCCGAAGAAGCACGTTTATGCGCGCCTGCTGCTGCGCCTGTACGAGCGCGTATTCGCGGCGCGCGTTCTGGAAACGCCGACAAAAGACGAGGTTCTCAAAAATATCGCGAGCGCTCTTCCCGAATCCGGCGTCATCAACGCGGACGAGCTTCAGGAGGAAGGGGTCGAAAAGGACACCAATCCCTACGCGCACTACGTCGCCTATCACCGCCTGCGTGACACGGGCTGGCTCATCGAAGAGCAGGAAAAATGGGATGTTAAGGTCGATATGCATCCCGATGCTTTCATGGTGATCGGTGCGATTGCCGATTTTGCGAACGCCCGCGTCCGTGTCGCCGGCGCCGTCGTCGAAGTGAAAAGCAATCTTGAAGCGGCGGCGAAAGACCCCGACACGATGGCGCAGGGCCTCGCCAATGCCTGCGAGACGGCCGTGCGCTTCGCGCGCAGCATGCGACGCATTCTCGTCGGCATGGGCGACATCGAAGATAAAATCCTGGGCAAGCCCGATGCCGCCTCGATCCTGCGAACGTTCTTCCGCGATTTCGTCGATGGCCTGTTGATTGCCGATTACAAACAGCTCAAGACTTCAAACAATCCCTATCGCTACCGCCGTCATATCAGCGCGCTTGCGAGCGACCTCCTTCACGATACTGATCGCCGCGCCAAGCTCGCACGCGCCTATATCGATCAGGGCGTCGTCCCCTCGGGAAGCGCGCTCACGGTAGCCGAAGAGCAGGTTGTCGGCGAACTTGAGAAAATCCGTCAGGTTTTCGAGGATGTCGGCCCGTTCATGGAACGGATCGAAGAATTCAGGGACCGCCTGGAGCGCCGCGTGCGCACCACGGTTCATTACATGGATGTGATGGGCGAAGGCTTTGCCGAACGCTTTGCCCGAGTGATCGAAGCGCTTTCCGCGACCGGACGCGACGGAATCGAACTCCGTCTGCGCGCCCCGGATGTCGGATTTCCGATCAGCGAAAAGGCGCTGTACATACCGCCCCCGCCGCGTTCTTCGCCCGAAAAGACGCGCTTTGAGCGTCCGCGCCGCGATCCCTACCTTAAAGCCTACGTCGCCGCGACGACCGCGTTCGACAACATGGTGCGCGTGACGCCTGCGCGTATGGCAGCTTTCATCGCCGCCAGGATCGGCGATCAGACGAGGCTTCACTCCTCCGAAATCGAAATCCAGACAATCGAGGATTTGCTGGCCTTCCGCTCGCTGCCGGCTGCGGTCGCTTCCGCCGCTTCGGCGGAAATCGGCCCTTACCGCATCGTCATCGAGAATGGCCGCACTGATAACGAATGGATCAACCTTCCGTCGTTTCACATCGAGCGCGCATCGGGCGAGGCCGTCTGATGCTAAAAGACCTCGAAAAAATGATCGATGAATGTGACTCGTCCGGCGGCGACGGGGAGCATCTGGAGACGGAGCTGCGCCAGGCCGCGCAAACCATTTGGCGCGCCCAATTCCTCTACCAGAACGACCACGGATCGAAGACCCATTACGACATCATCCTTCAGAACCGCGCTTATTTCGAGAACCTGTTCGCGGCCTTTGGCTACCGCATCGTCGGCGGACGCCCGAACGACCATTTCCTTGGTTTGCTTGCCACGGACCTGCCCGCCCGCCAGACGATGAAGCTCGATGAAAGCCTGCTGCTGCTGGTCCTGCGACTGCACTATGAAGAAGCATTCAAGCGCTTCGAGATCAACGACAGCGGCGAGGTCGAAGCCGATGCCGAGACGATTTTACAGCTTTACGAGGAGCGGACGCGGCGAACCCGACCGCCCGTGACCCGCGTCCATGAAATCCTGACGTCGTTCAAGCAACGTGGACTAGTGCGCATCGGCGACCAGGACGACAGTCGCACATTCACTCTGTTCCTGCGGCCCGCGCTGCCGATAGTCGTCGCCGAAGACACCCTTAAATCGCTGGAGGAGTTCGTCGCCAAGTCGGCAAACGGCCAGGATTCTTCCGCGAACGCCCGTGATGAAGACGGGGCCGCCGCATGATCGAGCTTCGCCGGATATTGCTGGTTGACTGGTATCTCTTCCGGGTCGAGCAAATCGACCTTGCTGGAATGACTGCCTTGATCGGCCCGAACGGCGCGGGAAAGTCGGCAATCATTGACGCGGCGCAAACCGTGTTGACGGGCGCCAATATGACCAGCATCCGCTTCAATCCAAGCGCGCAGAGCGCCTCGAAGAGCAAACGGTCGATCCGGGATTACTGCCTTGGAGTCGTCTCGCTTGACGAGAAGGGCGAGCGTTCGGAGCCGACCCGCGAGCATGCGTACACCTACGCCGTTCTTGGCTTCGTCGATGTCGATACCGGCGCCGTCACAAATCTAGGCGTCGCGTTCTCGGCCAGCGCTTCGCGTGGCGAGGAACGATGCGAAGCCCGATTCATGGTGAAGGGTGCCCTTATCGGTCAGGATGACTTGCTGGAGCCGGTCGGGGGCAACGCCGTCGAGACCAGACAATGGCATGCGGTCCGGACTCTCTTGCGGGCGCGCGGCCTCGATGTCGTGGACGATTTCGGATCGGCGAGCGATTTCGTTGAGGAGGGGCTTCATGCGCTTTCGCCGCCGGGGTTTCCGCTCGACGCTCGGCGTTTCATCAAGGCGTTCCGCAATGCCCTGCTGCTGAAACCGGTCGATAACCCGACCGACTTCGTGCGCACCTACGTCTTGGATCTGCCGACCATCCACGTTGACCGTCTTCGGCGCAGCATCGAGCTTTACCGCTTCCTCTCTGGAAAGATCGAAAACCTGAAGGCGCAGACCGCGAGCCTGACGCAGGTCCAGCGCATCGTTGCCCGCATCAGCGAGAACGAGCGTCTTATCCGCCTGCTCGAATGGCAGGTCGCGCGGTTGCACTGGGAGCGGTTTCGCCGCGAGGTCCGCCAACTTCAGGGCGATCTGAAACGGCTTCGCAAGGAAGCCGAAGCAAAAAAGATCGAAGCCCTCACGGCCGAGACGCGCGTCACCCGAATTGAAGTTGATTTCGCCGAAGTCGAACTCACCCTCAAGACGAGCGACGGCGAACAACTGGCTTTAATGTACGATGCGGATCGCAGCCGCGCGGTTGCCGAGCGCGAAAACGCGCTGACGCCGATCAAGGCGGTCGAGGCTCTCGTTCAGTGCATTGAAACGCTCACCGAGCGCCGGGTGATCGCGGGCCGTGACGACGTTTTGCACGGCCTTCTAAGCTCGGTCGCGCTCGCGCATAAGCCCGTCGGCCTTTCCCGCTGGAATGTAGAGCTGGCCGAAGGATGGCAATCTGCGGCGGAGCACCTGGATGCGGCGCTCGCGGCGGTCACGACCGACAATCTCTCGTACGTCCAGAAATTGGCGTCCGACAGCCTCTTTGCCGCGCAAAAGGAGGCGCATGACATCCAGGAGCGGATCGCGGAGATCGACGACAATCTCAAACGGCTTGACAGCGGCCTTAGTCCCATCGGGGCCGGTACCAGAGCCCTGCTGAGAGCCTTACAGGCCGCCGGGATCGCCGCCGAATCTTTGTGCGATATCGTCGATGTGCGGGACGGCAAGTGGCGGGTCGCTGCGGAGGCGGCCCTGGGGCGCTCGCGCGAGGCCTTGATCGTGGAACCGGAAAACGCGGTCAGCGCCCTTGAAATCTATCGGCGGGGCAACGAGGAAACCTATCGCTTCGCCGAAGTGGTCAATACGACAAAGACGCATCAGACCCGCCCCCATGACAAGGCTTCGCTTGCGAGCGTCATCACAACGCAGAACAAACACGCGCGCGCTTTTCTCGATTTTCGTCTCGGCCGTTTGATGATGGTCGAGACGATGGACAAGATCGTCGATTCCGAAAACGCGATCACCCCTGACCGGATGATGCAGTCGGGACGCACGATTAAGCGCCTGTCTCACCCAGGCCATCTTATTCTCGGGCGCGGATCGGCGGAGGAAACCCGCAAGCTTTTGAACCAGGAAAGAATGGAGCTGCTCAATCGTCTGGGAGAAAAGGCCCGCACGGCGCAGCGGCTGAAGGAAGACAACGCGCTCATCGAAGGCGTCGTGCGCGGCTTTGCGGAATTGCGCTCGAAGACGATTGTATGCGCGGCCATCGGCAAAACGCTGGCGGAGTTTGACCGTAAAATCGCGCAATTGACGGAAAGCGTTGAGGACGCGCGCCGCAGCCGCGATCCGAAACTGATTGAGAAACAGGCGCGGCTGAAGGCCGAATTGGAAACCGCAAGGCGCGACCGTGCTTCGGCCGACAAGGCCTGGCAGGATGCGCACGGTGCGGAAAACCGCGTGGCGGGCAATTTTGAGAAGGTCGTGCGCGACGACTATGAGCAATTGAGGCTGGATCGGCGGGCGCGTGCGCGGTTGCTGAAGAACGACACCGCGGGTCCTTCGGAAGCCTCGAAATTCGAGCCGGAGGTGCGCAAACTGGCGCTGGATTCTCTCGAAGCGCAGGTCCAGGGGCATAACGCCGATCTCCAGTGGAAGATCGGCGATGTCCGCCAGCGCCTGCAACGTGAACTAAGCGCGGCGCTGCTAAAGCACTGCCAGACGTTTTCGGTTACTCCTCCCTTCACCGATGAAGAGGCGAAAGCCGAGACCGTCGGACCGTGGGCACACGAAGAAAAGCAGCGTCTCGAAAATCATGAGCTTGTCAAGTACGAGGAGCAATGCCGGAATGCGGCGGGAGAAATGACGACCGCGTTCCGCGATGACCTTCTGCACCGGCTGCATGACGCGTTCGAGGGCATCAAGGAAACGCTGGACGAGCTCAATAAGCATCTGAAGGACCGAGTTTTCCACGGGCGAGACTATTACAGCTTCAAGGCGAGCCAGGAGCCGACCCACGCCGATATGATCGAGCTTGTCCGGGATTCTCGCCGTCCCGACTTCAAGCTTCCGCTTTTTGCCGAGCAAAAAAGCGATGAACCCGAAACGGCGGTGATCCGGGCCGTGCGGCACATCGAGAAAATCCTCGACGATCAGCAGGCGAAGACCGATGAAATCGAAGACCCGCGCAAATACTTCAATTTCGAACTCTATATTCAGGATAAGGACGGCAAGGTCCGCTCTTCGCTGACCAGCCGCGCCGGGACCGGCTCAGGCGGCGAAGGCCAGTTGCCGTTTTATATCGCGATCGGCGCGTCCTTGGCGGCCACATACCAGAACCGCCGCACCGGACGAACCGGCCTTGCGCTTGCGATCTTTGATGAAGCTTTCAACCGGCTCGACACGAAGGCGATCTGCGCCTGCTCCGACTTCATGCGCGATCTTGGCCTGCAAATCGTGGTCGCCACTCCCGACGAGAAGCGGCACATTTTCATGGAAGTGGCAGATACCGTCGTGAATGTGAACCGTTCCGGCAATGAGGTATTGGTCGATGCCGAATATCTCACCGAAAAGACCCGGCAGGCGCTTGCCACCGTCGATCCCTATCGGAAGGGCTTCGATGAATTCAAGGCCGGCATGATCGCGGCCGGCGATACGCTCGAATCAACGTCGGAACGGCAAGAGGCGGCAGAGTGAGCGGTGACGCCGACCCGGCCGTCGCTTTATTGACGCGCCTGCTAAGCCTGTCCGAACGCACGCCGAACCGCACGCGACCTGCTTCCCTTTCGCCTGATTACGAAAAGCTTGGGACGGCAAGCGCGCGTTCGCGCTTCCAGGACCAGATTGCGGGCGCCGAACGCAGCGGGGCGGTGTCGGTTCGCAATGGAAAACGTGAACGCCGGCACCTGATCGAGCGCATCACGGTCAAAGACCCTGTTGCGCTTGCCCGGCACCTTGGCCGGGTTTCTTCCAGCGCTTCAGCGTCGGCAGCGCGGCAAAAACTCGATGCCGGAATCCAAGGCGCAGTTCCATGGGTTAAGGCGATTCTTGACGACATCGAAAGCCGCTGGTCGCGTGGCGAAGCGGCACTTCGGCTCCAACCCGACGAGATCGAACCTGCGCTCGAATTCCTGACCTTTCTTGTAGCGATTTCGAAAGATCAGGCGCGCGGCCTCGACTCGCGAAGCTTCTCCCAGAAGGTCACGGGCGACACCAAAGCTTTCGACAGACACTCAACGCGGATCGCTGCTGTGATGGCGGAGCACTTCGGGGAATCTGCTCTGGAGCCACGGCTAGTCTGGGAAAAAATCGGTCTTGAGCGATTCAGGCATCCAATCAATCTGCGCGGACCAGTCGTGATTGAAGATCTTAGCGGAACGCTGGTGGATGGCCGAGCGAAGCCCTTTGCATCCATTCATCCCGAAATGCTTCCGTTGTTGAAGCTCCGCGCTCAACCCGCTCTTCTTTTGACAATAGAAAACTATGCAAGTTTCTACCGTTATGTCCGCGAGGTCGAAGACGGCGCGCTCGTTATTTATACAGGTGGGTTCGCGTCCGGCGGCGTTGTTGAAATACTAAAATCGCTTCTCGGCAAGGTCGACGCAAACGTGCCGTTCTTTCACTGGGGCGACATTGATCCGGGCGGGCTACGCATTTTTCGTTTCCTTGAGGAAAATCTATCCCGCAAGCCGCGGCCTTATATGATGGATCGGGCAACCGCCGAAGCCCACGGCAGACCTGCAAAAATCGATCCCACACTAGGGACGATCGCGAAGACTGATAGCGCCCTTGCGGATGTTGCGGCTTGGCTCGCGCAAGGCGACACTGTTAAACACCTCGAACAAGAAGCGCTCGACCCGGTCTCACCGCTCCGGTCAGTCTCGAAGGCCGCATTACGGCCGTTGCAGCCAAAGTTTGCGGACTAGATAACGGTCGCTATTCAGATAGCGGCAGAAGACCTTGGCAAACTGCGTTTGCCGGAGTGTTTACAACTGTAGCAACGGTGCGACGAAGCCAATCGCGAAAGCGACGAGCACTGTCGTCAAGTCGAAAACGGTTTTTGCGAGCCGGTCTGCCAAGTTCGTCCTCCAAGTTACAATTCCTCGATAATGTGGCGGTACACCTAGTGGTTGGAGGGGGGGTTGTTCTCTGCAATCCAACCCGATGCGATTCCCGCATTGCCATTCACAATTGCTGCAAGCAATGCTATTATCCGCCCGGCATTTGGAGGCTTTCATGGCTGAGCAATGGATAGATGTTGAATGGGTGAAAAGCCGCCTGTCGCAGACTGGAAAAACGCAACGGGAGCTTGCAGCCGGTGTTGGCTTGGACCCGTCAGCCATAAGCAGGCTACTTGATGGCCGCCGACGCCTA
Source organism: Pseudolabrys sp. (assembly GCA_035651255.1). Classification (GTDB taxonomy): domain Bacteria; phylum Pseudomonadota; class Alphaproteobacteria; order Rhizobiales; family Xanthobacteraceae; genus Pseudolabrys. The sequence continues at coordinate 119,832 of DASRGB010000077.1, read as the reverse complement.
AGAGCTGATGAGATCCCGAAGTTTCGTGCTTTCTTCGAGCAGTCTGCTTCCTCCCATACGACGACTCCTTCGCCTCGCCCGGGCACGACTACGACAGCAGACGATGCTCAGGTACCGTGGCTTCTTTCGAAAAAACAATCGCGTCCGGGACCCCGACCTCGCGAACGCGCTGCCGAGCCCATCGCGGTGCTCGGCCCGCTTCGCCGTCTGCGCGGCGGGTTTTTTGAGCTCGGTGAGATCGTGACGGAATACAGGGCACGACCTCCGCAGCTTATCGGTGTTCCAGGCGCGTTTGCTCTTTGCATTCCCGATGATGGCATGGAACCTCGATATTCCGTCGGTGAGGTCATTTATGTTCACCCGCACAAGCCACTGCTACTCCACTCGTGGATTGTGCTTCGCTGGCAGCAGCCCGCGGGTCGATTAGCCATTGGCAGGCTAATTGACATGGATGAGGCGAAGATTCGTATCGAAGACCCGAAACACAGGCAGACATTCGACCGCGCTGAAATAGCTCAGGTCGGCCGAATCATAGTTTCAGCAGCGGAGTAACAAATAGCCATTGAATCCTGCACCCGTTCTGAATTGCGCTGCGCCTCAAATCAGACGCTCATGGACACGTATCGTGGCAGCATTCATGGCATTTAAGGATTAGACGGGAGTGCAAGCTGTGCCGAAGCGACCGAACAAACCACTCAAGCCAGTAGACGAACCCGGGCAGCGAGTGATGTGCTACTATCGAGTTAGTACGCGGGGGCAGGCCGAGCGCGACCTCTCAATTCCCGACCAGAAGAGGCATGCTCAGCAGTTCTGTAAAGAAAAGTCCTGGTCAATTGTCGCTGAGTTCACAGATCCCGGACTTTCGGGGCGAACAGCGCATCGCCCTGAGCTCACGCGGATGATGGAGTCGATTTTCGACGAGGGGGCGGAAATCGACGTCGTCTTGATCCATTCCTTTTCTCGTTTCTTCCGCGACGCTGTGGAGAGTGAACTCTACATTCGAAAGCTGGCCCAGCGCGGCATTCGGCTTTTGAGCATAACGCAGGACTTCGGCGAAGGCCCTATGGCGGATCTCATCCGTCGCATCATTCAGCTTGTGGACGAATACCAGAGCATTGAGAACGCAAAGCACGTCAAACGCACGATGCTTCAGAATGCGCGGAATGGCTTCCTAAATGGATCGCGTCCACCGTTCGGCTACTGGGCAAAGCCGGTCGAAAACACGGCTCATCTGACGCGGACCGGTAAGCCGAAAAAGCGGTTGGACATCCATGACGACGAAGCCAAGATCGTTAGAACGATGTTCGAGCTATATCTTGTCGGAGATGTGGACACCGACTTCAGGCCCGTCGGCATCAAAGCAATGGCCAGTCTGTTGAACGCCAAGGGCGTCACCCACCGGGGTGCTAAATGGTCAATCGGTACCGTTCATGATCTTCTTCGGAATCCGGTCTATGGAGGCCAGTTTTGGTACAATTGGAAGACTCATAGAGGTACTGCAGACGAGGGCACGGAAGAGATCGTCAGAATTTCCTGTCCTAACATCGTTTCCCACGAAATCTGGAAAGAAACACGCGCCAAGCTCGAAATGTATCGGCCGCGGAAAAACGGCCCCGGCAACGGCAATGTTGGGACGTACATTCTCAGGCAGATGATCAAGTGTCCCCATTGCGGCGGCGCGATGATGTCGTCGACTGGAAAGAGCGGTCAATACCGCTACTATGTATGTGCGGAAAACGCCAAGAAGGGGGCAAGTGCCTGCCCGGGTTTTCGCATCAATGCTGACCAAGTCGAGGGCGCGGTAATGTCCGCTATTCAGGAGGACTTGCTCACCTCAAGCCGGGTCCATCAAATCCTTCAAAGATTCACTGAACACCAGGCCGAGCAGGACACTCAACAGGCGCAGAGGGTCGCTGTTTTGCAGCAACGTTTAGACAACGCGCAGAAAGAGATCGACAACCTGTTTGACGCCGTAAAGGCCGGTCTCGTCAAACCGAGCGATCCGGATCTTAAGAAAAATCTTGCGGCCGCTCAGTATACCCGGAATGAGGCAAATACTGCCCTGCATCGTGAAACCGCCGCTCTGCGGCCTGGCAGTCTCGTAACCCCGGCGAAGATCGACGGCTTTGTTGCAACCATGAAACGAGAGCTGGATCCGACCGATCCCTCCAGAAATCCTCAGTCAAAGCACGCCTATCTGCGCTCTATTTTGGAGGCCGTCGTAGTTAACGGCACGGCTATCACCATTTATGGAAGGGACGAGGCGCTTTGCCAGGCTGTGGCCGTTGGCGATCCTTCTCGAAAGACAACGTCCCAGGTGCCCATGCCTGTACGGAAGTGGTGGAGCCAGGGGGAGTCGAACCCCCGACCTCGTGAATGCCATTCACGCGCTCTCCCAACTGAGCTATGGCCCCTTTTGGGAACGGCGGTCGGCGGCTGCCAGCAAGGAGGCCGCCGATCGCCGAAATCAGGTCTCCTCCTCCTTCTCGACGCCTTCGCCGATGATGTCGCTGACGTCGGCGTCGCCTTCCTCTTCTTCCTCGATGAAGGCAGCGTCGTCGAGGCTCTCGTCGATCTCGACTTCTTCTTCAGCGCCGGCCTCTGCCGCCGCCGGTTCGCCCGCGGCCGCGGGCTTCTTGCCCTGCTGCTCGGCTTCGGCGTCCTCGAGCGACACCAGCTCGACCTCGGCGGTCTCCGGCGCCGCGACCTCGACTTCCTCGCCGGGCACCGGACGCGCCGGCTGCTCGGGCTTGGCGCGCGTCGGCGCCACCACGATCGGCACCACCTTGCCGGTATAGGGCGAGATCACCGGGTTCTTGTTGAGGTCGTAGAACTTGCGCCCGGTGTCGGGGCATACGCGCTTGGTGCCGAGATCGGGTTTCGCCATCGGTTCCTCGAAAAGCCGCCAAATCGGTGCTTCACTTGGCGAGCCGCGCGGGTCCTGTCAATAGCGGCGAACGCCGCCCGGCGCCGGGATGACGGGCGAAGCGAACGCGTGCTAGTACGCCGGAATCGTTAAGGATTGAGGCCCTTGGACACCGCCGTTTCGACGCCGTTGACCGCCCGCAAAGGCGGGCCCTTGCGGGGCCGCGCCCGGGTGCCGGGCGACAAGTCGATCTCGCACCGGGCGCTGCTGCTGGCGGCGCTGACGGTCGGCGAGAGCACCGTGGCGGGCCTGCTGGAGGGCGAGGACGTCCTCAACACCGCCGCGGCCATGCGCGCGCTCGGCGCCCGCGTCGAGCGCGGCAATGACGGGCTTTGGCGCATCCACGGCGTCGGCGTCGGCGGTTTCCGGCCGCCGCAGGCCCCGCTCGATTTCGGCAATTCCGGCACCGGGGTGCGGCTCGCCATCGGCGCGGTGGCGGGTTCGCCGATTAAGGCGTCCTTCGACGGCGATGCCTCCTTGCGCAAGCGTCCGATGCGCCGCGTCCTCGACCCGCTGGAGACGATGGGCCTGCGGGTGCTCGAGGAGGCGGACGGCGGGCGGCTGCCGCTCACCATCGAGGGCGCACGCGATCCGATCCCGATCGTCTACGAGCCGCCGGTGCCGTCGGCGCAGCTCAAGTCGGCGGTGCTGCTCGCCGGCCTTGCCGCGCCGGGCGAGACCACGGTGATCGAGGCCGAGGCGACGCGCGACCATACCGAGCGCATGCTCAGGCATTTCGGCGCCAGGATCACCAGCAAGCCGATGGGCGAGCACGGCCGCCGCATTACGCTCACCGGCCAGCCGGAGCTGGAACCGGCCAATGTCGTGGTGCCGGCCGACCCGTCCTCGGCGGCGTTCCCGCTGGTGGCGGCGCTTTTGGTGCCGGGCTCCGACGTCACGCTCGAAGCGGTGATGACCAATCCGCTGCGCACCGGCCTCTACACCACGCTCAAGGAGATGGGCGCCAAGATCGAAACGCTGGCGACGCGCGACGATGGCGGCGAGGAAGTCGCCGACCTGCGCGTCACCGCCTGCGCGCTCAAAGGTGTCGAGGTGCCGCCGGAGCGCGCGCCGTCGATGATCGACGAATATCCGATCCTGGCGGTGGCGGCGTCGTTCGCGCAAGGGGCGACGCGCATGCGCGGGCTGAAGGAGCTGCGCGTCAAGGAGAGCGACCGCCTCGAAGCCACCGCCGCCATGCTGCGCGCCAACGGCGTCGAGGTTGCGATCGAGGGCGACGACCTGATCGTCGAGGGCAAGCCGACCGTTCCCGGCGGCGGCCAAGTGGTCACTCACATGGATCACCGCATCGCCATGTCGGCGCTGGTGATGGGACTCGCCAGCGAGCAGCCGGTGCGCATCGACGATTCCGCCTTCATCGCCACCAGTTTCCCCGGCTTCGTCGAATTGATGCACTCGCTCGGCGCGGACCTGTCATGATCATTACGGTCTCCTTCTTATCCCTCCCCCTGCAAGGGGGAGGGTGGCGAGCGAAGCGAGCCGGGTGGGGGTCATCGCGCCTGAATTCCGACCCCACCCCGACCGCCTTCGCTACGCGACGGCGGTCGCCCCTCCCCTTTCAGGGGAGGGATAAGAGGGGCACATGATCATCGCCATCGACGGTCCGGCCGCCTCCGGCAAAGGCACGCTCGGCAGCCGCCTGGCGCAGCATTACGGACTGCGGCACCTCGACACCGGCTTGCTCTACCGCGCCGTGGCGAAAGCGGTCATCGATGCCGGCAAGCGGCCGAGCGACAAGGCCGCGGCGGTCGCCGCCGCCCGTGCGCTCGATCATGCCCACCTGAACCGCCATGCCCTGCAAGCGGACCCCATCGGCACCGCGGCCTCGATCGTCTCGGCTTTTCCGGAGGTGCGCGCCGTGCTGCTGCAATACCAGCGCGCTTTCGCGGCCGAGCCGCCCGGCGCGGTGCTCGATGGCCGCGATATCGGCACCGTCATCGTGCCCGAGGCCGACGTTAAGATTTTCCTCGTTGCCTCGGCCGAGGAGCGCGCCCGCCGGCGCACCCTGGAATTGGAGCGGCGCGGCGACAAGGCCGACTTCGAGGTCATTCTCGCCGATATCAAGGCGCGCGACGACCGCGACACCAACCGCCCGATTTCGCCCTTGAAACAGGCGCCGGATGCGCACTTGCTCGATACAACCAATATGGATATATCCACCGCCATCCGGGCCGCCATCGACATCGTCGAGGCCACCCGAGCGGGCCGAGGGCGCGGCTGACCGCCCCTCGTTGTTGGAGGACATGAGCCCCGCTCGCGTCTCGTCGTAACGGCGGCCTGATCGAACCCATCGTTCCAAAAGCACGGTCTTAGCGCCGGCCATCCGGGATTCCGGGGGCCGCCGTTGCTCTTGCGGGAGCTTCGGCCCGGGCTTTTCGAACGCCACATTCAACCCGCCGGCGCACCGCTTACAGGAGACTTTATGGCCACCGCTGCAGCACCCTCGCGTGAAGACTTCGCCAAGATGCTTGAAGAGTCCTTTTCGCAGGGCGGCACGCCCTCGGAAGGCACCGTCGTCAAGGGCAAGATTGTCGGCATCGAAAAGGACATGGCCGTCATCGACGTCGGCGCCAAGACCGAAGGACGCGTCGCGCTGCGCGAATTTTCCGGGCCGGGACGCCAGAGCACCCTGAAGGTCGGCGACGAGGTCGAGGTCTATCTCGAGCGCGTGGAAAATGCGCTGGGCGAAGCCGTGCTGTCGCGCGACAAGGCGCGCCGCGAGGAGAGCTGGGGCAAGCTGGAGAAGGCGTTCAACGCCCAGGAGAAGGTGCAGGGCGTCATCTTCAACCAGGTCAAGGGCGGCTTCACCGTCGATCTCGACGGCGCCGTGGCCTTCCTGCCGCGTTCGCAGGTCGATATCCGCCCGATCCGCGACGTCACGCCGCTGATGAACTCGCCGCAGCAGTTCCAGATCCTGAAGATGGACCGCCGCCGCGGCAACATCGTCGTCTCCCGCCGCACCGTGCTGGAAGAGACGCGCGCCGAGCAGCGCCAGGAGCTGGTGCAGAACCTCGAAGAGGGTCAGGTCATCGACGGCGTCGTCAAGAACATCACCGACTACGGCGCCTTCGTCGATCTGGGCGGCATCGACGGCCTGTTGCACGTCACCGATATCGCCTGGCGGCGGGTCAATCACCCGACCGAGGTGCTCAATATCGGCCAGCAGGTGAAGGTCAAGATCATCAAGATCAACCACGAGACCCACCGCATCTCGCTCGGCATGAAGCAGCTGCTCGACGATCCGTGGCAGGGCATCGAGGCCAAGTATCCGGTCGGCGCCAAGTTCAAGGGCCGCGTCACCAACATCACCGACTACGGCGCCTTCGTCGAGCTCGAGCCGGGCATCGAGGGGCTGATCCACGTTTCCGAAATGTCGTGGACCAAGAAGAACGTCCACCCCGGCAAGATCGTCTCCACCTCGCAGGAAGTGGAAGTGCAGGTGCTCGAGGTCGATCCGGTCAAGCGCCGCATCTCGCTCGGCCTCAAGCAGACCATGCGCAATCCGTGGGAAGTCTTCGTCGAGAAGCACCCGCCCGGCTCGGTGATCGAGGGCGAGGTCAAGAACAAGACCGAGTTCGGCCTGTTCCTCGGCCTCGACGGCGACGTCGACGGCATGGTCCACCTCTCCGATCTCGACTGGAAGCGCCCCGGCGAGCAGGTCATCGAGGAATACAAGAAGGGCGACATGGTGAAGGCCCAGGTGCTCGACGTCGACGTCGAGAAGGAGCGCATCTCGCTCGGCATCAAGCAGCTCGCCGGCGACCCGATGGCATCGGCCGGCGACCTCAAGAAGGGCTCGGTCGTCACCTGCGAGGTCACCGAGGTCAAGGAGGCGGGTATCGACGTCAAGATCGTCGGCACCGAGCTCAACGCCTTCATCAAGCGGGCCGATCTGGCGCGCGATCGCGCCGAGCAGCGGCCGGAGCGTTTCGCCGTCGGCCAGAAAGTGGATGCCCGCGTCACCCAGTTCGACCGCAAGACCCGGAAGGTCGGCGTCTCCATCAAGGCGCTGGAAGTGGCCGAGGAAAAAGAGGCGATCGCGCAATACGGCACCGCCGATTCCGGCGCCTCGCTCGGCGATATCCTGGGCGCCGCGCTCAAGCAGCGGGGCGACAAGGAAGAGGCCGCCGAAGAGGAAAAGGCCGGCGAATAGGCCCGCAAGACCTCAAAAACCCCCGGCCGGTGCCGGGGGTTTTTCATTTCGACACGAACGTGCCAAAAAGTGCCCCGATAAGCGTTACGCTTGTCATTCCGGGTTCGCTCGCTTGCCCCGCGCCCGGGAATGACGATGCGGAAATGGAGCGCACGACCCATGTCGCTTGATGCCGATGCCATCGTCGATCGCCGCCGCATGCGGCGTAAACTCACCTTCTGGCGCGTCACCGCCGTCGTCGTTGCGCTTGTCGCCGTCGCCGGCGCCGCGTTCGTGCTGACGCCGCGCAACCGGCTGTTCCCGGCCGGGGCCTATATCGCCCGCATCAAGGTCGAGGGCTTGATCCGCAACAATCGCGACCGGGTCGAGGCGCTGGAGCGCCTGGCGCGGTCGAGCGCGCGCGCGGTGATCGTGCACATCGACAGCCCGGGCGGCACCACCGCGGGCTCGCAGCAGCTTTACGATTCGTTGCGCGCGCTGCAGGCGCGCAAGCCGATGGTGGTGGTGGTCGACGGCCTCGCCGCCTCCGGCGCCTATATCGCCGCGCTCTCGGCCGACCACATCATCGCCCACGACACCTCGCTGGTCGGCTCGATCGGCGTGCTGTTCCAGTATCCCAACTTCACCGGCGCGTTGAAGACGCTCGGCATCGAGGTGGAAACGATCAAGTCCTCGCCGCTCAAGGCGGCGCCGAGCGGCTTCGAGCCGACGAGTCCGGAGGCGCGCGCCGCGGTGCAGGCGGTCGTGCTCGATTCCTATGCCTGGTTCAAGGCGCTGGTGAAGGAGCGCCGGCAGATGAACGATGCGCAGCTTGCGACCGTGTCCGACGGCCGCGTCTTCACCGGCCGGCAGGGCGTCGGCCTGAAACTGATCGACGGCCTCGGCAACGAAAAGACGGCGCTGGCGTGGCTGGACAAGGAAATGCAGGTGCCGGCCAACACCCCGGTGCGCGATTATTCGCTGCAACCGCGCTTCGGCGAGCTGTCCTTCCTGCACATGGCGGCCTGGACCTTCCAGGCGGTCGGGCTTTCCGGCCTGGCGCAGCACGTCGAGGAATGGGGTGCGGTGCGGGCGGTGGAGCGACTCAATCTTGACGGTCTCTTGGCGCTTTGGCACCCTCCTGCGTCCGATTGACTTCAGTAGGGCGGCGTCATGATCAAGTCCGAACTGGTTCAGAAGATCGCCTCCCAGAATCCCCATCTCTACCAGCGCGACGTCGAGAACATCGTCAACGCCATCCTGGGTGAAATCACCAGCGCCATGGCCAAAGGCGACCGCGTCGAATTGCGCGGTTTCGGCGCGTTCTCGGTCAAGCACCGGCCGGCCCGCACCGGGCGCAATCCGCGCACCGGGGCGCACGTCTCGGTCGAGAAGAAGTCGGTGCCGTTCTTCAAGACCGGCAAGGAAATGCGCGAGCGGCTGAACAAGCCCGGCGCCGTGTAGTCTCCTCGGTTTTGCCCTAAACTCCGGGTCATCGCCCGCGGCAGCGGGCGATCCGGTATCCGCGAACGGTCCGGTTGTTCTGCGGCGTCGCCGCCTACCGGAGTCCCCGCTTTCGCGGGGCATGCCAGTGGCGTAAATGTCCGGGACGCGAGGTTGGTATGGTCCGCAAGATCGTCACCGCCATCATTGTCATCCCGCTGGCGATCGTCATCGTCGCCTTCGCGGTCGCCAACCGGCAGGCGGTGACGGTGTCGTTCGATCCGTTTTCGTCGGCGGCGCCGGCCTATGCGGCGACGGTGCCGCTGTTCGTGATCATTTTCATTGCGCTCATCGCCGGCGTTCTCGTCGGCGGCGTCGCGGCCTGGATCGGCCAGGCCAAGTGGCGGCGCGGGGCGCGAAGGCTCGACGATGAGGTGCGCCGGCTGCGCAGCGAGGTCGATACCATCGAGGCGCGCATGATGGCGCGGCCGCCGGCGGCGCCGGACCCGGCCCCGCCGGTCATTGCGCCGCCGTCTTGAGCAGGCCGCCGCCTTGGCTGCCGCACCTTGACTGCCGCCCGCTGCGTAAGGCCCGGGGGCTCTGCTTTGCGGCGGCGCGGAGAAGGCGCTAGAACCCGCCGATGGCACTGACGGTCAAAATCTGCGGCCTCAGGACCCCGCAAGCGCTTGATGTAGCGCTCGAATCCGGGGCCGACCTGGTCGGTTTCGTGTTCTTTCCGCCGAGCCCGCGCAATCTCGGCCTGGAGGCGGCGCGCGCGCTCGGCGAGCGCGTCGCCGGCCGCGCCGGCAAGGTCGCGCTCACCGTCGATGCCACCGACGAGACCCTGCTCGACATTGTCAACGCGCTCAAACCCGACATGCTGCAGCTGCACGGCAAGGAAACGCCCGAACGCGTCGTCGCCGTGCGCACGCGCTTTCGGCTGCCGGTGATGAAGGCGCTGCCGATCGCCGATCGCGCCGACCTGTCGCCGATCCGCATCTACGCCAAGGTCGCCGACCGCCTGATCTTCGACGCGCGCCCGCCCAAGGAGGCGACGCGTCCCGGCGGTCTCGGCACGCCGTTCGACTGGACGCTGCTCGCCGGCATCGATCCCGGGATTCCCTTTATGCTGTCGGGCGGCCTCGATGCCGGCAATGTGGCGCAGGCGCTGCGCATCACCCGCGCGCCCGGCGTCGACGTTTCCTCCGGCGTCGAGCGAGCGCCGGGCGAGAAGGATGCGGCGAAGATCCGCGAATTCATTCGCGCGGCACGAGCCGCCGAAGAGCCGCTCGATTTGTCGAAGGCGGCGACGATCCAATGACCGTGCAGCGCCCCAACTCGTTCCGCACCGGGCCCGACGAACGCGGCCACTTCGGCATCTATGGCGGCCGGTTCGTCGCCGAGACGCTGATGCCGCTGATCCTCGAGCTGGAGCGCGCCTACAACGCGGCCAAGGCCGATCCGAGATTCCAGAAGGAGCTGGACGGCCACCTCGCCACTTATGTCGGTCGGCCGAGCCCGCTCTATTTCGCCGAGCGGCTGACCAACCACTGTAAGGGCGCCAAGATCTACTTCAAGCGCGAGGAGCTCAATCATACCGGCGCGCACAAGGTCAACAACGTGCTCGGCCAGATCATGCTGGCCAGGCGCATGGGCAAGACCCGCATCATCGCCGAGACCGGCGCCGGCATGCACGGCGTCGCCACCGCGACGCTGTGTGCCAAGTTCGGCCTGCCCTGCATCGTCTATATGGGCGCGGTCGACGTCGAGCGGCAGAAGCCGAACGTGCTGCGCATGAAGATGCTCGGCGCCGAGGTGCGCGCGGTCGACAGCGGCTCCAAGACGCTCAAGGACGCCATGAACGAGGCGTTGCGCGACTGGGTCACCAACGTCGCCGACACGTTCTACTGCATCGGCACGGTCGCCGGCCCGCACCCTTATCCGGCCATGGTGCGCGACTTCCAGTCGATCATCGGCCGCGAGACGCGCGAGCAGATGATGGCCGCCGAAGGCCGGCTGCCGGATTCGCTGATCGCCTGCATCGGCGGCGGCTCGAACGCCATGGGGCTGTTTCATCCGTTCCTCGACGAGCAGGCAATCGAGATCTACGGCGTCGAGGCCGCCGGTCACGGCCTGCCGAGCGGACGGCACGCCGCCTCGATCGCCGGCGGCAGGCCCGGTGTGCTGCACGGCAACCGCACGTACTTGTTGATGGACGACGACGGCCAGATCGTCGAGGCGCACTCGATTTCCGCCGGCCTCGATTATCCCGGCATCGGGCCTGAGCACGCCTGGCTCAACGACATGGGCCGCATCACGTTTCTCTCGGCGACCGACGACGAGGCGGTGGCGGCGTTCCAGCTCGTCTCCAGGCTCGAAGGCATCATCCCGGCGCTCGAGCCGGCGCACGCGCTCGCCCGTGTGCTCGAGCTGGCGCCGCAGAAGCCCAAGGATCACCTGATGGTGGTCAATCTCTCCGGCCGCGGCGACAAGGACCTCGATTCGGTCGCCAGCTATCTCGGCAATCGCGGCTAGGGCTTGGCGCCGCTGCCGATAATCGCCGGCATCGGCACGTTGAGGGCGCCGTCGGCCGTGCGCATGCCGGCGAGCGCCTGCTCGAAATAAGCGACGATCTTTGCGATGGCTTCGTCGGTCTGGGCGGCGAGCAATGCGCGGCTGCGAACCGTGCCCTCGTGCAAGGCATCGAGCATTTTCTTCCCGGATTTCATGACCCAATTTTGCGCAAAGGGCACGGCGCTGACATCGGTGAATCCAATGCCGCTCAGGGCGTTTCGCATCTTGTCGCGTGTCGAGAACTGGAAGATATCGGGAGCGTGCGGCATCGGCACGTTCAGGTTGGCGTGGGCCTTGACCGCGGCATAGACGAGCCCGAGCCCGTTAGTGGGCGTCTCGTTGTCCCAGACGGTCAACGCGACTCTGCCGCCGGGGCGCAAAACGCGCAACATTTCTCGCATGGCCCGTTCGGCATCCGGAACGTGCATGACGCCGTAGCCGCAGACAATCGCGTCGAACGAATTGTCGCCGAACGGCAGATTGGTCGCGTCGCCATCTTGAAATTCGGCGTTGGGAACGAGCTTGCGCGCGAGCGCGACGACACCGGGAAAATCCAGGCCGACGGCCTTGGCGCCGCGCTTGACCGCGGCGGCGGACAACATTCCCGGCCCGCAACAAATGTCGAGCAGCCGGCATCCGCTGCCGACATTGGCGGCGTCGAGTGTCGCCGCAACGGTTTGCCGGGTGACGTTGCCGAAGGTGTCGTTGTAGCCTTCGATCTGGGCACCCCAGCCCACCCGTTCGAATTCGAGGTATTCGATCGGATTATTCGATTTCTGAATGGCCATACGCGCCTCCAGTGCCGCGGCGCAAAGCCAATCACAGGCGGGTTCGCTTTCGCAAGGCGTCCCTCGACGAACCCCCGTTGCCCGGATGGCGCGAAACGACTAAGCCCTCGGGCCATGACCACCCGTATCGAACAGCGCTTCGCCGCGCTGAAAGAGGAGGGCCGCGCCGCGCTGGTGACCTTCACCATGGCGGGCGATCCCGATTACGCGACGGCGCTCGCCATCGCCAAGGCGCTGCCGAAAGCCGGCGCCGATGTGATCGAGCTTGGCATGCCGTTCACCGATCCGATGGCCGACGGCCCCGCCATCCAGGCCGCCGGCCTGCGCGCGCTGCGCGGCGGCCAAAACATGAAGAAGACGCTTCAGCTCGTGCGCGAATTCCGCAAGAGCGACGATGCGACGCCGATCGTGCTGATGGGCTACTACAATCCGATCTACATCTACGGCGTCGACAAATTCCTCGCCGATGCAAAGAGTGCCGGCGTCGACGGCCTCATCGTCGTCGACCTGCCGCCGGAAGAGGATGACGAGCTCTGCATTCCGGCGCTCAAGGCCGGCCTCAATTTCATCCGCCTGGCGACGCCGACCACCGACGACAAGCGCCTGACCGCGGTGCTCAACAATACGTCGGGCTTCGTCTACTACGTCTCCATCACCGGCATCACCGGCTCCGCCGCGCCCGATGCAGCCAAGGTTGCGAGCGCCGTCGCCCGCATCAAGCGCCACAGCCAATTGCCGGTGGCGGTCGGCTTCGGCGTGCGCAACGCCGAGAGCGCCCGCGCCATCGCGCAGGGCGCCGACGGCGTCGTGGTCGGCTCGGCGCTGGTCGAGGCGCTGCGCGGCAGCCTCGACCAGAACGGCAAAGCCACGCTTGGCACCGTCAAAGCCGTCACCGATCTGGTCGTGCAACTGGCGCAAGGCGTGCGCTCGGCTAAGGCGGTGGCGGCCGAGTGAGGGCTGTCATTGCACGCGAAAGCGGGCAATCCGGTAATCACGTATTGTTCACCGTGGCACGGTATACGATGAATACTTATCTCCGCGAGTACTGGATCATCCGTTTTTACGGATGATGACAGCCGAATGAGAATGCACCGATGAACTGGATCACCAACGTCGTCCGGCCCAAAATCCGCAGCCTGTTGCGGCGGGAGACGCCGGAAAATCTCTGGATCAAATGTCCGGAGACCGGCCAGCTCGTGTTCTACAAGGACGTCGAAGCCAATCAGTTCGTCATCCCGTCTTCCAACTACCACATGCGCATGAGCGCGACGGCGCGGCTCAAGTCGATGTTCGACGGCGGCACCTGGCTCGACATCGGCGTGCCCGAGGTGCAGGTCGACCCGCTCAAGTTCCGCGACGAGCGGCGCTATGCCGACCGCATCAAGGACGCGCGCAGCAAGACCGGGCTCAATGACGCGGTCAAGCTCGGCCTCGGCAAGCTCGACGGCCTGCCGGTGGTGATCGCGGTGCAGGACTTTGACTTCATGGGCGGCTCGCTCGGCATGGCGGCCGCCGAAGCGGTCATCAAGGGCCTGGAAACCGCGGCGGAAAAACGCACGCCCTTCATCATGTTCGCAGCCTCCGGCGGCGCGCGCATGCAGGAAGGCATCCTGTCGCTGATGCAATTGCCGCGCACCACGGTCGCCGTCGAGATGCTGCGCGAAGCCAAGCTGCCGTACATCGTCGTGCTCACCAATCCGACCACCGGCGGCGTCACCGCCTCGTACGCGATGCTCGGCGACGTGCAGATCGCCGAACCCGGTGCGCTGATCGGCTTTGCCGGCCCGCGCGTCATCGAGCAGACCATCCGCGAGAAATTGCCGGAAGGTTTCCAGCGCGCCGAATACCTCGCCGAGCACGGCATGGTCGACATGGTCGTGCACCGCCACAAGCTGCGCGAGACGATTTCCACGCTGTGCCGCATTCTGACCAAGGCGCCGGCGCCGCCGCCGGTGCAGAGGTTGCCGGTTCCGGCGAGCGCGTGACGGTCGGTTGCGCCGCGCGCTATACCCATCACCGTCACCCTGAGGTGCTTGCGCGAAGCGCAAGCCTCGAAGGGTGATCGGCCGTCATCCTTCGAGGCTCGCTACGCTCGCACCTCAGGGTGACGGTGAGAGGACATAATGACCCCGATCGACTCCATCGTCGCGCGCCTGACCGCGCTGCACCCCAAGCGCATCGATCTGTCGCTTGACCGCATCGAGCGGTTGCTCGCCGCGCTCGGCCATCCCGAGCGGAAGCTGCCGCCGGTGATCCATGTCGCTGGCACCAACGGCAAGGGCTCGGTGGTCGCGTTCCTGCGCGCCACGCTGGAGGCCGCCGGCAAGCGCGTGCACGTCTATACCTCGCCGCATCTGGTGCGTTTCAACGAGCGCTACCGGCTCGGCGATACCGGCGCGCTGGTTTCCGACGACGAGCTCACCGCGACGCTCAACGAATGCGAACGCGTCAACGGCGGCCAGCCGGTCACGGTGTTCGAAATCACCACGGCGGTCGGCATGATGCTGTTTGCGCGTCATCCCTCCGATGTGGTGCTGATGGAAGTTGGCCTCGGCGGCCGGCTCGACGCCACCAACGTCATCGCCCATCCGCTCGCCAGCGTCATCACGCCGATTTCAATCGACCACACGGACTTCCTTGGGCCGACCATCGAGCAGATCGCCGCCGAAAAGGCCGGCGTTCTCAAGCGCGATACGCCGGCGATTGTCGCGGCGCAGCCGCGTGACGCGCTCGCCGTCATCGAGCGGCAGGCGGCGCGCATCGGCGCGCCGCTGAAGATCGCCGGCGAGGACTGGACGGCGACGGAAGAGCGCGGGCGTCTGGTCTATCAGGACGAGGCCGGATTGCTCGACCTGCCGGCGCCGAGGCTCTACGGGCGGCATCAGTTCGAAAATGCCGGCGTGGCAATCGCGGCGCTGCGCGCGATCAAGGCGCTGAAGATTTCGCCCGCCGCGTTCGAAGCCGGCGTCGCCAAAGCCGACTGGCCGGCGCGCATGCAGCGCCTGGCGCAGGGTGCGCTTGTTGCGCTGGCGCCGCCGGGCAGCGAGGTGTGGCTCGACGGCGGTCACAATCCGGACGGCGGCCGCGCCATTGCCGCCGCGCTTGCCGATCTCGAGGAGCGCGTGTCGCGGCCGCTGGTGCTGATCGTCGGCATGATGGCGACCAAGGACACCGCGGGCTTCCTGCGCAATTTCACCGGCCTTGCGCGCCGCATGATCGCCGTGCCGGTGCCCAATGTCGAGAAAGGCCTGCCGGCCGAAGCGGTGGCCGATGCCGCCCGCGCCATCGGCCTGCCGGCCACCAGCCGCGACAATCTCACCGAGGCGCTGGAGGCGGCGCGCAAGCTCGATCTCGATCCGCCGCCGCGCATCCTGATCACCGGCTCGCTCTATCTCGCCGGCGAGGTGCTGCGCGAGAACGGCACGCTGCCGCAATGACTGTCGTCACCGGGCTTGTCCCGGTGACCCCGCCTAGGCTGGCAAGGTGCCTCCCTAAACGAGATGGCCGGGACAAGCCCGGCCATGACACAGAGAATCAATCAATTCGTGCTGCCGGTTCACACCGCGCTGCCGATCCACTGCGCCAATTTCTGCTTCGGCGCGGCGCCGACCTGGCGCGAGGCGATCTCGCCGTTCTTGAACATCATCAAGGTCGGAATCGACATGATGCCGTACTTGGCGGCGGTATTGGGGTTCTCGTCGACGTTGAGCTTGACGATCTTGACCTTCTCGCCGAGCTGCTCGGCGATCTCTTCAAGGGCCGGCGCGATCATGCGGCAGGGCCCGCACCACTCGGCCCAGAAATCCACGACCACCGGGGCGGACGACTTGAGCACGTCCGATTCGAAACTAGCGTCTGACACTTTGCCGACGGCCATGCGGATACCTCTTGTGTTTGCAAACGCGCTCAAGCGCATCGATTGGGGCGCTGAACCTATGAACGCGCTCCCGGAGCGTCAAGGCATGGTCACGCGGGGGTGATTTGCGCCAGGGCGGCATCGAGCGCCTCGGAAGAAAGTTCCACAAGTTCAGGTACTTCGGTCCAGACCAGCGCGCAGCGCAGCGTCCTGCCGGGGTACAAGTTGCGCAGCACTTCGCGGTACAGCGCGAGCTGGCCGACATAAGTCTGCGGCACCTCGGCGAATCGCTTGCCGGTCTTGAAATCGGCAATCAGCACGGCGTCCGACGTGATAACCAGACGATCGACCTGGCCGGAAACGCGGTAGAGCTCGGTCCCGATCCTCACCTTGCCGACGATCGGCACTTCGGCCCGGCTCGAACCGCCGAAAAGATCGCGAAAGCGCGAATCCTCGAGCACCAGGTTTACTTGCTCCGAAATTCGTGTGCGGTCCTCGACGGGCAATTCGGCGCCGGCGCGCGCCAGATAGTCGGCTGCGGCCGCCGCGCGCCGGTCGGGCGGAATATCGGGCAGCGATTGCAGGAGGCGATGGGTGAGAGTGCCGCGCAGCCGAGCGGCTTTCACCCCGGCGCCCGCGGGCGGGCGCGGGTCATCCTCGCCCGCGCTTGATGGTGCGACGCGCCGCAGCGCCGGCTTGTCCGGCACGACGTTACACTTGAGCCAAGGCGGCAGCGCGGTCGGCGTGGCCGGCAGCATTTCCTGGTGCGCGGGCGCCGCCGCTTCGCCCTTGCGATAGCGCAGCACTTCGGTGCCGTCGTCGGACGTTTCGCGGACACAGTGCGGCTCGAGCGCATCGCGCACAAGCCGGTGCCAGCAGTTTTCCGGCGCCGCCCTCACGCCCTTGGTGCCGCACACCACCAGCCGTTCGGCGGCGCGCGTCATCGCAACGTAGAGCAGGCGGCGATACTCGTCGCGCGCAGCTTCGAGCGCGCGTTCGCGCGTCGTCTCCATCGGCCCGGCATCCCTGTCCCTGGCGGCGGCCCAGATCAGCGCCTCGGCGTCGGGCGCTCCGCCGGCGATCGGCGCGAACAACAGGCGCGGCGGGTAGGCGCCTTCCGGCCGCGTCGTGGTCGAGTCGGCGAGGATGACGTATTTCGCTTCCAGGCCCTTGGCGCCGTGCACGGTCATGACGCGCACTTCGTCGCGCGCCATCTCCATGTCGCGCTTGACTTCGCTCTGCGCCGCGCGGATCCAGCTGAGAAAGCCTTGCAGCGAGGCGGTCTCACGTGCCTCGTAATCCAGCGCCAGGTTGAGGAATTCATCGAGCGGATCACTGGCCTCGACGCCCAGCCGTTCAAGGAACCGCTTGCGGCCGCAGCGCGCGCCCAGCACGTGGGCGTAAAAGGCAAACGGCGAGTGGCTGCGCGCCTTGGCGGCGAGCTCGTCGAGTACGCCGGCGGCTTGCGCGAACATCGCGTCGTCGCCGGCCTTGGCGCGCAAGCACGCACGCAGCGACATCTTGCGGTCATAGGCCAGCGTGAAAAGCTGCTCCTCGGTGAGGCCGAACAGCGGGCTCTTGAGCGCGGTCGCCAGCGCCAGATCGTCCTCCGGCAGCAGGAGTGCGTCGCCCAGCACCATGAGGTCCATCACCGCGATGTGCTCGGCGAGCACCAGCCGGTCGGCGCCGGCGACCGCGATGCCTTCGCGCTTGAGGGCGCGGATCGCGGCCTCGAACAGCGGCCCGCGTTGACGCACCAGAATGAGCACGTCGCGCGGACGCGCGCCGTGCGCGCACCATGCCTTCACTGTGCGGGCGATTTTTGCCGCCAGTTTGATGGCGGGGCTGGTTTCGGTGGTTAAGTCAAAGGGGGCATCCCAGCCCTCCTTGCCGTCGTCCTTGTCGTCGGGGCCGATCAGGTCCCAGATTTCGACTTCGCCGGGCGCGGCGTCGGGAAGCGCCTGATGCACGGTCCAGTCGGGATCGGCGGTAAGGCCGCGAAAGACGTCCGGCCGCCGGAACACGGCATCGACCGCGAGCAGGACCTCCGAGGCCGATCGGAACGAATAGTGCAGCTTTTCGATCGCAAAGGGTGTGGCGCTTTTTTCGTGCAGACGTTTGAAGTGATCGCGGTTTTCAGCAAACGAGCGCGGCTCGGCGCCTTGGAAGGAGAAGATCGACTGCTTCTCGTCGCCCACGGCGAACAGCGTACGCCGGACATTGTCGCGCGCGCCGCCGGGCGAGAACTCCTCGACGATCGAACGAATGATCGCCCATTGCTTGGGGCTCGTGTCCTGCGCCTCGTCGACCAGCACGTGATTGATGCCGAGATCGAGTTTGTAGAGCACCCAGGCCGCCGAGCTGTCCTTGAACAGCGCCAGCACCTTGTCGATCAGGTCCTCGTAGTCGAGCAGGCCGCGCCGGTCCTTGCGTGCGCGATAGCGCTCGATCACGGCGGCGGCGACCGTCAAAAGTGCGGCGCTGCGGTCGCGGGCGCGCACGGCGAATTCCTTGGCCAACAGCGCGCAGACCCGGGTCTGCTCGGCGACGAGGCGCTCGGCCCATTCCGGATGCTGTCGTGCGAACGGCTTGGTGACGACGCTGGCGCGCGCTTTACGAGTGCCGGTGCAAAAGACGTCAAGGTAGGCGTCGATACGTTCGCGTCCCTGCGCGGCGAGAGCCCGAGCGATGTCCTGGGCTCGCTCGCGGTCGGCCTTGCTGCCGTCGGCATTGAGCGCATCGATCAGCGCCGGCCATTCGGTTTCCGGGATCAGCGGTTTTTGGAGGTAGGCGGCTTCGATCGATGGCAGCGTGTCGCTCGAAGCCAGGCCGAAGGTCCGGTCCAGTTCGGCGACGGCCTGCGGCACGCCGCCCGCCCGCGCCAGCCAGCCCGTGATCAGGTCGCGCTTGCCGATCGCCTCCGCAATCACCTCCTTGAAAGTGACGTCTGCCGCTGCGGTAATTGCGGTCGCCAGTGCCCGGCCAAGCGCGCCGTCGGGCTCGGCGGCTGCGTCCAGCATCACTTCGAGCGTGATCTCGTTGAGCATTTGCGAGGTCGAGGCCTCGTCCAGCACGTCGAAGCTCGCGGCAACGCCGGCCTCGAACGGGAACTGATGCAGCAGGCGCGTGCAGAAGGCATGGATGGTCTGCACCTTGAGGCCGCCCGGCGTCTCCAGCGCGGTGGCGAACAAGCGCCGGGCGCGGTCGCGCTGCTTGGCGTCCGGCAGCCGACCGGTGCTCGCTTCAATCCTGGCATCGAGCGCTGCGTCGTCGAGCGCGGTCCAGGCCGACAGCGTGTCGAACACACGCTTCGCCATATTGGCGGCGGCGGCCTTGGTGAAGGTGATGCAGAGAATTTTCGCCGGGTCTTCGCCGCCGAGCAGCAGGTTGATGACGCGCTGGGCGAGCACATGCGTCTTGCCGGAACCGGCATTGGCCGACACGAACACAGATTGCTCGGGATTGGCGGCGGCGATCTGCGGCCGGCGGGCGTCCCCCGGAACCTGACGCTCGGTCATGACGGCGGCCCCTCGTATTCGCTCTCGCCGCCGGAGGCCGCCCATTCCTTGACGCGGGCGAGGTGGTCATACTCGCCGTAGTGCTTCTGCCACATCGGATGCACCAGCGAGCGATAGGGCTCGCCGTCGATCAGAAATTTGCGGGCAATCTCGGTGAGCCTCTGCAAGGCGTATTCGGCGTGATCGTCCGGCGTCTTGTCCTTGAAATCGACCGTTTCCGGTTTGCCGGCCGGATCGCCGCCTTTGAGGTAGACGTAACAAAGCTCCGCGACCGAGCCCGCGGCAAACTCCTTGAACCCGCCTCGCCGCAAGATCGCCGCCTCCAAGGTGAGCTGCGGGGCGAGGCCGCTTCGCACCTGGGATGACGTGGGCGGGCGGCCGGTCTTGTAGTCGAGGATGGCGAAGCGGCCGTCGTTGCGCCGCTCGATCCGGTCGGCACGGCCGGACAGCGTGAACGTCGTCGCGCCAAGGGCGATGGGCAATTCGCCCCGGATTTCGGCGTGCAGCTCGGCAATTGACGCGCGCCGCGCGCGCTCGAATGCGGCAAACCATTGCGCGATGCGCAGGAAGCGCGGCCACCAGAAGGCGCGCGCTTCCGGGAAATCGGCGAGCGGCGCGAATTTCGCCTCGCCGAACGCGATCAGTTCCTTTACCGGATCGGCGGGCAGGCCCGCGGCGAACGCCTTGGTGAAGTCGCCGATCGCATCGTGAATTGCGCTGCCGCGGTCGGCGACGCCGGGCGGCGTGTCGATGTTCTCGAACGGGTGCAGCTCCAGCACGTGCTTGGCGTAGATGGTGTAGGGATCGCGCAGCCAGTTCTCGATCTCGGTCACGGAGAGCCTGGCCGGCCGCAGATCGGGCGGCGGCGATGGCGCCGGGCGTTTTGCCGGGCGCGGCGGCCCGGCCGGGGCATCGAGCGCGCGGGCGCAGTGCAGGTAATAATTGCCGCGGGTGACCGCGGCGCTCCAGCGCTCGCCGGCAAGCGCGGCAATGCGTTGCACGAAGCGAGAGGCCACCGCCGGCGAGCCGGCGACCTTGGCGGCGCGCGACAAAATGACTTCCTTGGTCCCCATGCATTGGGCGAAATCGTGCGCGGACAGGCCGATGCGACGCTCGGGCAGGTCGAGGCCGAGCGCGCGGCGCATCGGCCGCGACAGCCACGGATCGCTGCGGGTCTCGGGCGGCCAGACGCCTTCGTTGAGGCCGCCGAGCACGATGCGATCGACCGTCTGCAGTCGCGCCTCCAGGGGCCCGTAAATATGGGCGCGCAGATCGCGGCTCTCCGGGCGGCGCACCATGCGGTCGCCGACGGTGGCGGTAAACAGCTCGGCATAGTCGGCGCGTTCGACGGCGGTCGCTGCCGCGATCGTGCTGCCGGCAAGGTCCTGAAAGGCGCGCTCGAGCGCCGTGCCGTCGTGGCCGCCGAAGGCGGTGACGGCGCCGGTTTCGTCGGTGCTCAGCGCCGCGATCACGTCGTAGTGGCGTTGCGCCAGCGCGGCGAAGGAGTGACGTCCGCCCGTCACCGTTTCGAGCGGCTTGAGCGCGGCGGCAAGCGCCTCAATCAGCGCCGCCGCGGCATCGAGATCGCCGTCGTGCAGCTTGGTGCGCGGATCGTGCCGATGCAGCCCGCCGCGCGTCGCACGAAACGTGGTGAGCGCATGGCCAAGGCCTTCGCTGCCCTTGCGCGGCCGCGGCCCGTGCAGGATGGCGCGCTCGAGCGCGGACACGGCGCGATCATGGGCGTGGCGGCGTTCTCCGAGGCGCAGCAGCGGATGCTTGAGCAGCGCCAAAAGCGGCACCGGCGCCAGCCCGCCGAGCGCAACGTCCGCGACCAGCCTCGCGAAGATCCCGGCAGCGGTGTCGGCGAGCGCGTCGCCACCCGAATCGTCGAACGTCACAGCCCAGCGTTCGAGCGCGGCGCCGACGCGACGGGCGAGGCCGCGGTCGGGCGTCACCAGGGCTACGGTTTTTCCTGGCGTCTCCAGCGCCTCGCGCATCGCAACTGCGACCGCCAGCGCTTCTTCTTCGGCATTGGCCGCCTCGATCGAGGACAGCGTTTTCAGCGCCTCTGCCGCGGCGGCGGCGAAGTCCTTGTCGGCAAGCCGCGTCCGCCAGCGCTCGGTGGTTGCGGCCGGACGCAGCGCCTCCGACACCAGCGTCTCGCGCGGGCCCGCCGCGGCGAGCTGGCGTACGCCGGCGCGGCCGATGCCGATGCGATCGAGCAGTGCGTGCATGGCGAATTGCGGATGGCCGGCGGCGGGCAGGCCATCGTGCGTCTTGTCGTCGGCGTCGCCGGCAATCAGCGTCCACGATTTATCATCGAGGCTCATGTCGAGGCCGGGGAGCACCACGGCGCCGTGCGGCAGGCGGGCAATGGTGGCCAGGAGCTTGGCGGTCGCCGGCATCGAGCCGGTCGAGCCGGCCGCGATCACCGGCGCATTCGAATTTTCGAGGCGTCTCGCCTCGGCGTCGATCAGTCTGTCGCGCCGCTCGGCGGCTTCGATCGCGCCCTTTTCCTCGAGCACCGCCCGCCAGGCCGGATGCAGGAATTTCAGGAAGTCGAGCGTCTCCTGCCAATACTGGTCGAGCTCCTCGGGCACGAGTTTGTCCAGATTGTCCCACGGCACCTGGCGCGTGATCATGTCGTCCATCAGCCGCGCCAGCGCGTCGGCCAGCGCGACGGCGGCTTCCGGGGTGTTGGCGATCAGCGGCGCGCCCTTTTCCGGCGTTATCTTGGCCGCCCATTTCGAAATGAGCTCGGCGAGCGTCAGCCTTCGCTCAAGCTGTGCGAAGGCCGGCCGCAGCTTGAGCGCCGCGTCCGCGAGCGCGCCCGTTGCGGCCTCGGCGAAGGCGATCTCATCCTCGTCGAGCTCGCCGAGTGCGACGATGCGCGGCAGGATGGCGGCGTCGCCGCCGAGTTCGTCGAGGAAGACATCGCGTGCAAGGCGGCAGGCGCGCCGCGTCGGCAGATAGAGCGTCAGCTGCCTCAGGGCCAGCGCATCGCCGCCGGAGGGAAAGCCGTCGATCAGCTTGCCCTGGCGCAGCGCGCCGATCAGCGTCGGCAGGAACGGCGCCGAGGCGGGAATGTTGAAGACGTTGGTTTTGGCGGCCGGCATGGGCACAACCTACGCAGGCAGCGAGTCGATTTCGAGTCGAAACTAGCGCGCGGCGGCGATCGCGGCTTCCGCCTTGGCGATCGCGTCGGGCGTGCCGACGTGCATCCAAAGGCCTTCGAGCCTGAGGCCGCGCAGGCGGCCCTTGGCGGCGGCGCGTTCGAACAAGGCGGTGAGCGAAAATGCGCCGTCCGGCGCCTGGTCGAACAACGCGGGCGACAGGATAGCGGCGCCGGCATAAACCAAGGGCGCCTGCGTGCCGGCGACGCGCGCGACCAGGCGGCCGTCGGCGTGGAGGGA
This sequence comes from Pseudolabrys sp., assembly GCA_035651255.1. Classification (GTDB taxonomy): domain Bacteria; phylum Pseudomonadota; class Alphaproteobacteria; order Rhizobiales; family Xanthobacteraceae; genus Pseudolabrys. The sequence continues at coordinate 97,161 of DASRGB010000077.1, read as the reverse complement.
AAAGTCGCCGGATCCCGCGTAGCCGATGCTGCCTTTGGCGGGCGCCACCAGCAGCAGCGCGTCCATGAGCTTGGCATCGAAGGCTTCCGCCAGCCGCGCAAGATTCGGCATCGCATCGTCGATCCACAGGGTATCGGAGTTGACGTGAAAGAACGGCGTCGCGCCGAGCAGCGGCAGCGCCTTGCTGACGCCCCCGCCGGTGTCGAGCAGCATGCCGCGCTCGTCGGAAATGACGATACGCGGCTTCTTGCGCCGGGCGAGATGACGCTCGAGCGCGTCGGCGAAGTAATGCACGTTGACCACGGCGGTCTTGACGCCGGCGGCGGCGAGCTTGTCGAGCACGTGATCGATCAACGCGCGGCCGGCGACCTCGACCAGCGGCTTGGGCCTGTCGTCGGTCAGCGGCCGCATGCGGACCCCAAAGCCCGCGGCGAGCACCATGGCGGTTTTGGGCGCGGGCTTCATAGCGACTTCAGCGCCGGCACATTGGCGCGGTACCAGGCGTTGAGTTGCGCCAGCGCCGGATGCGCCAGCGAGCGCTGCAGATAGGCCCAGACGCGCGGCAAGTGGCGCAAGTATTGCGGCTTGCCGTCGCGGCGGTCGAGGCGGGCGAAAATGCCGAGAATCTTGCTGGCGCGCTGTGCTGCGAGCGTGGCGTAGGCGCGGGCAAAGGCGGCGGCGTCGAAATTCTTGTTGGCGGCAAAGCGCGCCCGCGTGTAGCGCGACAACAAGGCGATCTCCATCATTTCCGGCACGTCGACACGCGCATCCTGCAGCAATGAGGCGACGTCGTAGGCGCCATTGCCCATGACCGCGTCCTGGAAATCGAGCAACCCGATGCGCGAGACGCCTTCGCGTTCCGGCAGCCACAGCAGATTGGGCGAATGGAAATCCCGTAAGCACCAGGTCGCAGGCGCCTCGACGATCGGGGTCAGCGCATCGCGCCACAGCGCGAGGTAAAGGTCGCGCTTGGCGTCGGTAATCCTGGCCTGCAGCTTGGGCAGATACCAGTCGAGCAGCAATTCCGCCTCGATCAGCAGCGCTTCCATGTCGTAGCGCGGCAGCCTGTACTCGACGCCTGGCTCGACCGGCAGCGTCTCGGGCAGCGCTTCGCCGTGCAGCTCCGCCAGCAATTCGACCGCGATGCCGTAGCGCTGTTCGATCGGCGCCGGCGGCTCGCCCGCCACAACCAGGTCGTCGCCGAGATCCTCGATGACGAGAAGGCCCGCGGCGCGATCGGCGGCGAAGATCGCAGGCGCCGAGAAGCCGCGCGCGCGCAGTCCCAGCGCCAGGGCGACGAATGGCGTGACGTCCTCGGCGAGATGAGCGATCCGGCTGTAGGGCTTGCCGTCGCGAATGACCGGCCCGTCCGGCCGCCGCGGCGCGTTCATCAGGATGTAGCTGACGCCTTCCAGCACCAGCCGCTCGTAGGAGCGGGTCGAGGCGTCGCCCTGGATGCGCCGGCGCTCGGCCGGTCCGAAGCCGTTGGCGTCGAGGAAACGGCGGATCGTCTGGATGCGCTCGGCGCGCGGCGCGAAACTGCCGTAGCCGGTGATGCGCGCGTGCCGGAAGCCCGGTCCCTGCGCCGGCGCCAGCGTCAACGCGATATCGAGCCGGTCGGCCGGCAGGCTGCCCGCGGCGCGGTCGGGCCATTCGAGCAGCGTCACCGCGCCTTGCGGTATGTCCTCGAAGCCAAGCTCGGCGAGCTCGCCCGGTCCTGACAGGCGGTAAAGATCGGCATGCACCAGCGTGAAGCGCGGCAGCTCGTAAGCCTGCATCAGCGTGAAACTCGGGCTCGGCACCTCGATGGCGTCGTCGCCGGCGAGGTGGCGGATGAGGGCGCGCGCAAACGTGGTCTTGCCGGCACCGAGGTCGCCGGAGAGGGTGATCAGGTCGCCGGGCTCCAGCACCGCGGCGACATCGAGCATCAAGGCCTGCGTCGCCTTCTCATCGACGAGCGGCACGGTGAAGCTGTAGGCCCCGGAACTGCTGAAAAACATCGAATCGTCCGCCTATTACGCCGCCTTTATAGGCGGCGGAGGCGGCGTGGGCCAAATTTGCACCGGCTGCGCAGTCTGGACAGCGGACCCAAAGCCCTGACAGAGTTGGCCGGAGGGGATATTGCGTATGGCTGACGACATCATCCTTGAGACCGCGGGGCTGACCAAGGAATTTGGCGGGCTGGTTGCCGTTAACGACGTCAGCTTGCGCGTCAAACGCCAGACCATCCACGCCCTGATCGGCCCGAACGGCGCCGGCAAGACGACCTGCTTTAATCTGCTCACCAAGATGCTTGGTCCGACGCATGGCCGCATCGTCTACAACGGCCGCGACATAACGGCGCTGGCGCCCGCCGACGTGGCGCGGCTCGGCCTGGTGCGCTCGTTTCAGATCTCGGCGGTGTTCCCGCACCTCACCGTGCTCGAAAACGTCCGCATCGCCCTGCAGCGGCGGCGCGGCGGCTCGTTCGACTTCTGGCGCTCGGCGTCCGTGCTCGGCGAGTTCAACGAACGCGCCATGGCGCTGATCGCCGATGTCGGGCTTGCCCAGTTTACCGACTGGACCGCGGTGGAACTGCCCTACGGCCGCAAGCGCGCGCTCGAGATTGCGACGACGCTGGCGCTCGATCCGGAAATGATGCTGCTCGACGAGCCGACCGCGGGCATGGCGCACGAGGACATCGACCGCATCAGCGCTCTGATCAAGCGAGTCGCCGCCAACCGTACCGTCCTGATGGTCGAGCACAATCTTTCGGTGGTCGCGGACCTGTCGGATCACATTACCGTGCTGACGCGCGGCCGCGTGCTGGCCGAGGGCGACTACAAATCGGTTTCGGAGAACGCCGAAGTGCGCGAAGCCTATCTCGGAGTCGGCCATGCTTGACGCGCGCGCACCGCTGCTCGCGGTCAAGGACCTGCAGGCCTGGTACGGCGAGTCGCACATCCTCCACGGCGCAAGCTTCGAGGTGCGCGAGGGTGAGGTCGTCACGCTGCTCGGCCGCAACGGCGCCGGCAAGACGACGACGCTCAAATCGATCATGGGCATCGTCGCGCAACGTTCCGGTTCGGTGCGGTTCGAGGGCCGCGAGCTGATCGAAGAGCCGTCCAACCATATCGCCCGCGCCGGCATCGCCTTCTGTCCCGAGGAGCGCGGCGTGTTCGCCAGCCTCGGCGTCGAGGAGAACCTGCTGCTGCCGCCGACGGTGCGGCCGGGCGGTCTCACGCTCGACCAGATCTTCGATTTGTTCCCCAACCTCAAGGAGCGGCTCGGTTCGAGCCAGGGCACCAAGCTGTCCGGCGGCGAGCAGCAGATGCTGGCGATCGGCCGCATCCTGCGCACCGGCGCGCGCATGCTGCTGCTGGATGAGCCGACGGAGGGGCTCGCGCCCGTCATTATCCAGCAGATCGGCAGGACGATCCGCACGCTGAAGGAGCGCGGCTTCACCATCCTTTTGGTGGAACAAAATTTCCGCTTCGCTTCGACGGTGGCGGATCGCTACTATGTCATGGAGCACGGGCGGATCATCGACCAGTTCGGCAACTCCGAACTCGATGCAAACGTGGAGAAACTTCACGACTATCTGGGTGTCTGATCGGTTGAATCATAACAAGGAGGAAAACGTCTATGCGTAAGATCGTCGGGCTTGCGGCGCTTGCCGCGGCGCTCATCTGCAGCGGGGCAAACGCCCAGCAGATCAATGTGAAAATCGGCGTGCTCACCGACATGGCGAGCCTGTACGCCGACGATACCGGTCCCGGATCGGTCGCCGCCGCCAAGCTCGCGGCAGCCGATTTCATGAAGGACCATCCGAACTTCAAGGTGGAGGTGATCAGCGCCGACCACCAGAACAAGGCCGATATCGGCGTCCAGACCGTCAACCAGTGGGCCGACGTCGACCACGTCAACATGGTCGCCGACGTGCCGAATTCGGGTGTCGCGCTGGCGATCGCTCCGGTCATCGCCCAGAAGAACATGGTGTTCGTGGCGTCCGGCCCGGCGTCGTCGGATCTCACCGGTCCGAAATGCCAGCCGACGACGATCCACATGACCTACGACACCTGGATGCTGGCGAACGGCACCGGCAAGGCGATCGTCAAGAACGGCGGCGATACCTGGTTCTTCCTGACGTCCGATTACGCCTTCGGCCACGCGCTCGAGCGTGACACCGCGGCGGTGGTCGAGGCGAACGGCGGCAAGGTTCTGGGCAAGGTACGCCACCCCATCAACACGTCGGACTTCTCCTCCTTCCTGCTGCAGGCGCAGCAGTCCAAGGCCAAGATCATCGGTCTCGCCAATGCCGGCGGCGACACCATCAACTCGATCAAGCAGGGCGCCGAGTTCGGCATCGTTGCCGGCGGGCAGAAATTCGCCGGACTCCTGGTGTTCGCTCCGGACGTCGCGGCGCTCGGCCTGAAGACGGCGCAGGGCCTGATGTTCACCGAGACCTTCTACTGGGATCTCAACGACCAGACGCGGGCCTGGACCAAGCGCTGGGACAAGGAGCGCAACGCCGCGGGCAAGCTGCCGAGCATGAATCATGCCGGCGTCTATGCGGGTACGATGCACTATCTCAAGGCGGTCGCCGCACTTGGCAGCGCCGCCGACGGCAAAGCCATCGCCGCCAAGATGAAGTCGATGCCGACCGACGATCCGGTGTTCGGCAAAGGCTCGATCCGCGCCGACGGCCGCGCTCTGCATCCGGCTTACCTGTTCGAGGTCAAGAAGCCCTCGGAGTCGAAGGGTCCCGGCGACCTTTACAACCTCCGCGCCACGATCCCGGCCGACGAGGCCTTCCGTCCGCTCAAGGACGGCGGCTGCCCGCTGGTGAGCGGCTGATCGGCTGATTGGTAAAAGGGGCGGGCGATCAAAGCGCCCGCCCTTTTTCAAGCGGAGTAACGGATGTTCACGATCTTCGGGGTGCCATCGGGCGCGTTGTTCGGTCAGCTCTTGATCGGGCTCATCAACGGCTCGTTCTATGCGCTGCTGAGCCTGGGCCTTGCCGTCATCTTTGGCATGCTGAACATCATCAATTTCACCCACGGCGCGCAGTACATGCTCGGCGCGCTGGCGGCCTATCTGCTGCTGCAGTTCGCCGGCATCGGCTACTGGCCGTCGCTCGTCATCGCCCCGCTGGTCGTCGGCGCGCTCGGCATCGTCATCGAGCGATGTTTTCTGCAATGGCTCTACAAGCTCGACCATCTCTACGGGTTGCTGCTGACCTTCGGGATCGCGCTCATCATTGAAGGCGTCGGCCGTCACTATTTGGGCACCGCGGGTCTGCCGTACACGCTGCCGGACTCCCTGCAGGGCGGCCACAATCTCGGCTTCATGTATCTGCCCAACTACCGGGCCTGGGTGATCGCCGCGTCGCTGACCATCTGTCTCGGCACCTGGCTGCTGATCGAGCGCACGCGGATCGGCGCTTACTTGCGCGCCGCGACCGAGAACCCGACCTTGGTGCGCGCCTTCGGCATCAATGTGCCGCGTCTCATCACCTTGACCTATGGCTTCGGCGTGGCGCTCGCGGCCTTCGCCGGCGTCATGGCGGCGCCGATCTACAACGTGTCGCCCAATATGGGCTCCGAGCTGATCATCGTCGTCTTTGCCGTCGTCGTCATCGGCGGCATGGGCTCGATCCTCGGCGCCATCGTCACCGGCTTCGCGCTCGGGGTGATCGAGGGTCTGACCAAGGTTTTCTTTCCGGAAGCGTCCAACACCGTCATTTTCGTCATCATGGCGATCGTGCTGCTGGTGCGGCCGGCCGGCCTGTTCGGACGGCGCACATGATGGAACGCGTGGTCGATCCGTTGACGCAGAAGCGCTCGCTCTGGCGCCAGCAGAGCGAGACGATCGCGTTCATCGTGATGGTGACGGCCCTGGTGGTGGCGCCGTTCATCACCTATCCGTTGTTCGTGATGCAGGCGTTGTGCTTTGCCCTGTTCGCCTGCGCCTTCAATCTGCTGATCGGCTATGTCGGACTGCTGTCGTTCGGCCACGCGCTGTATTTCGGCTGGGCGAGCTATCTCGCCGCGCACGCCGCCAAGGTCTGGGGCCTGACGCCGGAACTTGCCATCCTGACCGGCACGGCGGTCGCTGCGGCCCTCGGCATCGTCGCCGGCGCGCTCGCCATTCGCCGCCAGGGCATCTATTTCGCCATGATCACGCTGGCGCTGGCGCAGATGGGCTATTTCATGGCGCTGCGCCTCAAATTCACCGGCGGCGAAGACGGCATCCAGAGCGTGCCGCGCGGCTACCTGTTCGGGCTGATCGACTTGCGCAACGAGACGACGATGTATGTCGTCGTACTGGCGCTGTTCCTGGCCGGGTTCTTCCTGATCCACCGCATCATTCATTCGCCATTCGGCGAGGTGCTCAAGGCCATTCGCGAGAACGAAACCCGCGCCATTTCGCTTGGCTACAAGACCGACCGCTACAAGCTCCTGGCCTTCGTCCTGTCGGCGAGCCTGGCGGGGCTGGCCGGATCGACCAAGGCCATCCTCTTGAGCATCGCCTCGCTCACCGACGTGAACTGGCCGATGTCGGGCGAGGTGGTGCTGATGTCGCTGGTCGGCGGCTTGGGCACGATCTTCGGTCCGGTGGTCGGCTCGTTTATCATCCTCGCCATGCAGTACAAGCTCGCATTCTTGGGCGAGTGGGTGCTGGTGATCCAGGGCGTCATCTTCGTTGCCTGCGTGCTGCTGTTCCGCCGCGGCATCGTCGGCGAGATCGCGCACCGGCTGCGCATTCGCCTGTAAGTTTGCCCTCACCTGTTTCATTGCCACCGGAGCGCCACGGTTTCACCACGGCGATCACGGCAGCGCCCGGTCTCGATCACGCCGCTGCCGCTCAACTTGCGGCTTGAACCCGATACGCGCGCGGACGGAACGCATGCCGGGCACTGGCGTTTGCCCCGCGATGGGGCGGCACCGTGACACATGAAGGAGACTCGATCATGCGGAACGTTCTTCACGCAGTTCCAATCGCGGCCTTTTTGGCCGCGCTCGCTTCGCCGGCGTCGGCCGATCCGCCGCGCCAGCAGGACTATGTCGCGCCGGCGGCCGGTGTGGTCGGCGGCACCGTCGTCGGACTCGGGCTGACCGAAGGCTGGTGGGGCGCCTCGCCTGCCATCGCCGGCACGGCGCTGCCGACCTCGGCGGCGGGCGCCGCTGCCATCGGCGGCGTCGCCGGCATCGGCGGCATGGCGCTGATCGACGCCGCGGTCCAGCCGTGCGCCGGCTTCCACGCCATGTTCCTGCTCAACCAGGACTCCTGCGCGCAGCAGAACGCGCAGGCGATCGCCTATGAGGAAGGTGTCGTCAGGCCGCTCTATCGCCACGGCCGGCACGCCCGCCACTACGTCCGCTAAGCCGGCAGGCGACGCGCAGGCACCGGGCCGCTGCGGCGGCCCGGTTTTTTTGCCAGCCTAAGCCGCGCTCCGTTTGAGCTCCCGCACGGTCGGGAACGCGCACGTCACCGTGGTGCCGCGGCCGAGCGTCGAATCGATGGTCACCGTGCCGCCGTGCAACTGCACGAAGGAGCGCACCAGCGACAGCCCTAGTCCCGACCCGCGGTGCCGCGATCCCATCGAGTCGGTCTCGAACAATTCGAACACGCGATCCCGCGACTCCGGCGGAATACCCGGCCCGCGGTCGATGACCGAGAATACGACGGCGTCGGCGCGGCGCTCGGCGGCGAGCGTCACGGTCTCGCCCGGCGGCGAGAAGCCGACCGCATTGGACAATAGATTGAACAGGATCTGCCGCAGTCGCCGCTCGTCCGCGGCGAAGCTGCCGATGCCGGGCGCGGCGCGGATCTGCAGCGTGATGTTGTCCTTCTGCAGCCGGTCCTGCACGCCCTCGGCCGCCGCCTGCATGCTGGCGCGGATGTCGACATCGGCGAGGTTGAGCGTCATGGCGCCGGCGTCGATGGTGGCGAGGTCGAGGATGTTGTTGATCAGCGCCAGCAAGGCATTGGTCGAGGCGGTGATGTAGCCGAGATATTCGCGCTGCTTGTCGCTGAGCGGGCCGAAGGCTGCATCGCCGAGCAGATTGGCAAAGCCGATGATGTTGGTCAGCGGCGAGCGCAGTTCGTAGCTGACGTGATGCACGAATTCGAGCTTGATCTCGTCGGCCTCTTCCAGCGCTTCGTTCTTTTCACGCAGCGCGCGTTCGACGTTCACCGTATCGGACACGTCCTGGAAGGTGACGAGCGTGGCGCCGTCGGGCAACGGCATCGCGGTCATGTTGATGGTCGCGCCGTCGCGCCGCTTGAGGCTTGCGGCGATCGGCTCGCGGTCATCGATGGCCGTGACGGCGGCACGCAGGCTGCGCCACACCGCGCCTTCGTCGTGCAGCGCCTGGCACCACGCCGTCACCTCCTCGACGTGCGGATGCAGGTCCAGCGCCTCGGCTGAAAGCTTCCACATGCGCTGGAATGCCGGATTGTGCAGGCGCACGCGGCCGTCGCTGCCGAACACGGCGACGGCTTCGGCGAGGTGATCGAGCGTCTCGCTTTGCACCTTGATCAGCGCGTCGTAGCGGCGGTGCAGCTCCAGGCTTTCGGTGACATCCTCATAGAGATAGGTCACGCCGCCTTCCGGATTGGGGGTGGTGACGACGCGCAACGTGCGGCCGTCGGGCAGGTGCCACATGTGTTCCTTGGGTTCGACCGCGCGGTAGGCTTCATAAAGCTGCTGCTTCCAGAGCCGGAAGTCCTGTTCTTCGGGCAGCTTGCGGTCGGCGCGCAGGCGGTCGAGGACGGCGGAATCGGTCGGCGTCTGCTCGAGAAAGCCGGCATCGAGCTCGAACAGCGAACGGAAGGCGGCGTTGTAGAAGGTCAGCTTCCTGTCGACGTTGAAGATGGCGACACCGGTGGCGAGCTGATCGAGCACGCGGCGGTTGGCTTCGATCATGCGGTCGAGCTCGGCACGCATCGCCGCCGCCTCGGTGCGGTCGATGGCGATGCCGGCACTGCCGCTGCCGCACGGCGCGTCGACCACGTCGAAGATGCGGCGCTGGCCGGCGACAATGGCCGGCAGGCGGCCGGCAAAGATCGCGCCCGCCGCGCGCGCCTTGCCGAGTTCGTCGCGCGCGGCGCGGTCGAGCAATTCGAGCTCGCGGGCGACGGCATCGGCGGCGTCCTCGGCTTCGACCGCGCCGGCGTAGGCGGAATTGGCAAAGATCAGGCGACCGTCGCCGTCGCGCGCCCATACCGGGGCCGGCAGGGCGTCGAGCACGCCACGCATGGTAGCGACGTCGCTGGCGAGCCTGTCATGACGGGCCGACAACTCGCTGAGCTCGCGCTCGATGCCGCCGACGTCGCGCAGCCGCAGCACCGCGCGGCCGGCGACCGCGCGGCCTTCCGCCTCGACCGGACGTCCGCTCAGCGTCGTGAGCGTCATGGCGAAGCCGCGGCCCTCCGTGCGCAGCGTCTCCACCGCACGCTCCATGGCCTGGGCGTCGGCCGGCTCGAGCCAGCTGCCGAAGGCGAGCACGCGCTCCGGGTTGCCGCCGACGACCAGCAGCGTGGTGTCGCCGAGGATCTCCGGCCGGTCGGCGGCCGCGGGCCATTCGATCAGGACCTGCGGCTCGGCCAGCAGCAGCGCCTTGAGCCGGTCGATCTCGGCGCGCAGCGCCGAGGCATCGTCCCGCGCCGAAGCCTCGCTTTGGGCGGCGCGGCGGCGCGTGCGCAGCAGCACGAGCGTCGCCAGCGCGCCGAAGATCAGCAATCCCATGATCAAGGTCAGGCTCGCGGCTCGGTCGCCGCTCAACGCGGCGGCCGTATCGTGCAGCGCCTCGGTGACAAAGAAGGCGCCTTCCGCATGCGCCTCGGCGGCAAGCAGCAACGCGCCGGCGAATGCGGCGGCGAATACGCCCCGCCGCGGACGAGAACGCAGCCTGCCGTTCACCGCCCGGATCGTCTCCGGCATTCAGGATTGCCCCAAGGATTTGCAGGCGCTGTCCGCCGCATCGCCCGCGAATCGGACGACTTTACCCCCACGGGGACTCGCGCCGAAAGAGTCCAGACCGTGAACAGGGCCGTCCAAGTGACGGAAAGATGCGGCTATTTCTGCTTTTCCGCGGTCCGCTGCAGGTCTTCGACGCTGATTCGGCGCAGTGCCGCCGAGAAGCCGCGCTCCGCGTCGGCGAGGGCCGGGCGCACAACGTCGTCGATCAGGCTCGACAAAGGCGGCGTCTGGTTCTCGTCGTCGCCGCGGCCGGCGGCGCGCAGGATATCCTCGGCGGTGATGCGCTTCTGTTCGCGCGCCAGCGCGTAGCCCCCGTGCGGGCCGCGGACGCCTTTGAGGATGCCTTCGCGCACGAGTGCCTGCAGCACCGGCTCAAGGTGACGGGGTGGCAGCTTGTGGCGGGCCGCGAGCGCCTTGGCGGCGACCGGCCGGCTACGGGCGTTGATCGCAATGTCGATCACGGCGGCAATAGCAAGCGTGTCCCTGCGCGACACCAGCGGCATGAGCCAGCACCAATAGGGAAGTTCCAGACGCCGACGGTATTAGAATAGGGGCAGGCAATCGTCTACCTCAAAACGGCAATTTCTTCGTCAACTGCCGGTTGATCCAAACCCTTCTTTCCCGCGCACGGTCTCGTCGAGTGACGGCACCTCATGCCAAAGCGCGCGGGCGACCGGGGCGACGACGAGCTGGGCGATGCGCATGCCGCGCTCGATGCGCACGGAGCGATCGCCGCAATTGATCAGCAGCACCTTTAGCTCGCCGCGGTAGTCGGCGTCGATCGTGCCCGGCGCGTTGAGCACGGTGATGCCGTCGCGCGCCGCAAGCCCGGAGCGCGGCCGTACCTGCGCCTCGTAGCCCTCCGGCAGCGCGATGGCGATGCCGGTCGGGATCAGCGCGCGCGCTTCCGGTGCAAGCGTGACGGCCGCATCGGCCGGCACTGCGGCAAGCAGATCGAGACCGGCGGCGCGCGCGGTCTGATAAGCCGGCAGCGGCAGGTCGGCGCCGTGGGGCAGGCGGGTGATGCGGACCTCGATACTCACGTATCGGCCTTGAGCGCGTCGGCGATACGCGCAATCAGCATGGCGGCGACATCGTCCTTGGACTGCGGCGGCCAGGACTCGGCGCCATTCGCCGTGATCAGCGCGACAGTATTGCTGTCGCCGCCCATGATGCCGGTCTGCGGCGACACGTCATTGGCGAGGATCCAGTCGCAGCCTTTGGCCGCGCGCTTTGCCCTGGCATTGGCGGCGACGTTTTCGGTTTCGGCGGCAAAGCCGATCACCAGTCGCGGCCGCTGCGCCTTGCGGTGCGCGATGGTCGCGAGAATGTCGGGGTTCTCGGCGAAAGCCAGCGCAGGCACCGCCTTGCCCGCGGCCTTTTTTATTTTTTGCGCGCTTGCATTGGCAACGCGCCAATCGGCGACCGCTGCGGCGAAAATCGCAACATCGGCCGGCAGCGCCCGCTCGACGGCCTCAAGCATATCGCGCGCGCTCTCGACATGGGCGACGGTGACCCCCGGCGGGTCCGGCAGATTGACCGGCCCGCTCACCAGCGTGACTTCGGCGCCGGCTGCGGCTGCGGCGGCGGCGATGGCGTGGCCCTGCTTGCCGGAGGAGCGGTTGGCGATGTAGCGCACCGGATCGATGGGCTCGTATGTCGGCCCCGAGGTGACGAGCACGCGTACGCCATCGAGCGCATGCCCCAGCGTCAGCAGCTTGTCGATCGCGGCGGCGATCTCCAGCGGCTCGGCCATGCGGCCGGTGCCGCTTTCGCCGGCCTCCGCCATCTCGCCCTCATTGGGGCCGACAAAGCGAAAGCCGTCGGCGGCCAATTGCGCCAGATTGCGCTGGGTCGCCTTGTTTGCCCACATGCGCGGGTTCATCGCCGGCGCCAACAGCACCTTCGCGGTCGTTGCCAGCAGCACCGCGGTGGCGAGGTCGTCGGCGTGCCCGCCGGCGAGCTTGGCCATCAGATCCGCGGTCGCCGGCGCCACCACGACGAGGTCGGGCTCGCGCGCGAGCCTGATATGGCCGACGTCGAACTCGTGCGCCGGGTCGAACAGGTCGGTGAACACCCGCTCGCCGACGATGGCGCCGGCCGATAGCGGGGTGACAAACCGTTCGGCCGCCTTGGTGAGGATGCAACGGACGGCAAGGCCGCGTTCCTTCAGGCGGCGGATGAGGTCGAGGGATTTATAGGCGGCGATGCCGCCGCCGATGATGAGCAGCACGCGCCTGACCGCCGGGGGCGCGGCGGAACGGGCCTCCCGCGGCGGCGCTGAGGCTTCGAGCGGGCCCGGTGCGCCCTCGTCGGCTGCGGCACGCAGGATCGTGCGCACCTCGTCCTCGACCGAGCGCCCGTTCCTGGCGGCGCGCAGCCGCAGCAGCTTTTTCAGCCGGTCGTCGAGCTGGCGGACGGTCAGCGAAGCCATTGGCACAGCCTACACGGTGATTGCATTGCAATCAATGATATCAAACCTACCGCCGAGATCAAATTTGCATAAGCTCAACTACGCTGGGTTGAACCGAAATAGGCACTGGCGACACTGACACGAACCATCCGACCGTTCGTGAAAAAGGGGCAAGCAATGGCGCAAATACACTGGACCAAAGCGGTCAACGGCAATTTTGCAACCCAGGCCGATTGGAGCCCGGCCAACGTGCCGGGCGCGGCCGACGACGCGATCATCGACGCGGTCGGCACCTATACGGTGACCGTTGCCGCCAATGCCGCCGTCAACACCTTTGACACATTGACCGGAGCGACGCTCGCCGTTGCCGCCGGCAAGACGTTCAGCGCCGGCAGCGGCGTCAATGCCGGCAAGATCACGGTCGGCGACGGCGCCCTGTTCGGCATCGGATCGCTCGACAATATCGGCAGTCTTAGCCTCAACGGCTCGAAGAACACCGCGAGCCTCGTCATTGACGGCGCCGTCAACATCTTCGGCGGCAACGGCACCGTCACTCTCAGCAACAATACGCACAATCAGATCATCAGCGACGGCACCAACCGGATCTTCGACAACCTCGACGACACCATCCAGGGTGCCGGCACCATCGGCGATGGCGCTCATCTCACGGTGATCAACGATCATTCCGCAACGATCAACGCCAACGGCTCGGTGGCGCTGAACATCAAGACCGGCAATGTCGTCACCAATAACGGAGTGATGGAAGCGACCGGCAGCGGCGGCCTGCACATCGTCGATGTCGTCAACCAGGCCGGCGGCGGCACGCTCGCCGCGTTCGGCGCCAAGGCGCACGTCGATCTCGATCATGCCTTCGTCAGCGGCGGCACGCTGCAAACCTCGGGCGGCGGCGTCATCAAGACGGTTACCGGCTCGGATGCCACGATCTTCAGCACCCTCGGCAACCTCGCCAGCCTGCACGGCACATTGGACGTCGTCGATCAGTCCACGCTGTTCATAAACGGACTTCTTTCGAGTAGCGGGACGATCGCGCTGCAAGGCAGCAAGGGCGCGACGTCCATGACCGTGACCGGTACCACAACGATCTCCGGCGGTCAGATCACCATGAGTGACAACGCCAACAACGTCATCAAGACCAACGGCAATGCCTTTAAATTCTTTGCCGATGCCAACATCAGCGGTGCCGGCACGATCGGCGACAGCCAGATGACCTTCGACAACCACGGGATCGTCGACGCCACCGGGAAAAACACGCTGTTCATCGACGCCGGCACGGTCGACAACAACAACATCCTCGAGGCCACCGGGTCGAGCACCTTGAGCCTATTGACGAACGTCACCAACGGCAGTGGTGCGGGCATCGAGGCGCTCGGCAAAGGCCACGTCGTGCTCAACAATAACGTGGTCATCGACAATACCGGCGGCACCGTCGGCGCGCTGTCGTCGGGCGCTCATCTCGACATCGGAACCGTGGCGGCCGGCGGCACCGCCGGCATCTCTGGCGGCACGGTCGCCATCGGCGCCGGCGCGGCGCTGACGACCATTGTCGGGCCCAATCAGGCGACCCCGACCTCGCTACTTCTCATCGATGGGACCATGAAGAATGCCGGCACCGTGACGATCAGCGACAACTCAATCGTCACGCTTGGCGGCATCACCACGACCGAAACGGTCATCAACAGCGGCACCATCGCGCTCATGGGGGCGACCAAGGCGACCGAACTGACGGTCGGCGGCACCGACGGCGCCATCGTCACCGGCGGCGGCAAGATCACGATGACCGACAGCTCGTTCAACTTAATCGAGAGCGGCGGCGCCGACACGACCTTCGAGAACGTCGATAACGTCATCAGCGGCAGCGGCCAGTTCGGCGACAGTCACTTCATATTCCACAACGACCTCAACGGCGTCATCAATGCCAGCGGCAAAACTCATGCGCTCGTCATCGATGCCAATGCCAACTCGACCAACGACGGGTTGATCGAGATGACCGGCGCCGGCGGTTTGCAGATCGATAGCGATATCGATCAAGGCGCCACCGGCATGGTGGTCGACGCCAGTAAAACCGGAACGATGACCATCAGCAGCTTCGTCCATGGCGGCATCATCAAAGCCGCAGTCGCCGGGGCGACCATTACATTTGATGACGGCGTAGCCTTCGGCGGCGGGGGCGTGTTCACGGTGGCCGGCAGCACGATCACCACGGTGACGAAAACGGCGAATAGCGCCGCCGATCTGAACAATGCCGGCACCGTCAACATCACCAATGACTCGAGCCTGAACCTGTCGTCGCATGTCTTCAATTTCGGCACGGTCAATGTCAACTCGACCGGCCAGCAAACCGTGCTCGACGTCAGCGGCAGTTTTGCCGGCCACGGCAAGATCGTGATGAGCGACAACAGCAACAATCTGATCGACGCCAACCAGGGCGTGACCATCGCCAACGCCGCCGACCTTCTGACGTTCGGCGGCACGGTCACGGCCGGCGACGTGCTCAGCATCAACTTCACCGACGGCTTGACGTTCAACGTCACCGAAGCCGTGACCGCCACCAACACCGATACGCTGGCGACGCTGGCGCAGAAATTCGCCAACGAAATCAACCTCGACCTGACGCTGGCGGCGCACAGTATCCAGGCTGCGGCCGCGTCCAATTTCGTCGGTGTCATTCAGCCGGGCGATGTCGGGGACAACACCTTCGTAACCCCGATCATCCCCGGCGGTGCGACCGAGACGATCAATGGCTCCTCGGCCAAGCTCGCCGGCGGCGGCAACGACGGCGAGTTCTTCGAGAATATCGACAACACCATCACCGGCGCCGGCACCATCGGCAACACCAACGACCTCATCCTGCACAACGACCTCGCCGGCACCATCAACGCCAACGGCACGCACCAACTGGTCATCAACACCGGCAACTACGACGTCATCAACAACGGCCTTATCGAGGCGACGGGCACCGGCGGCCTGAGGATCGCCGGCGCCATCCTCAACAATGGTCACATCGTTGCCAACAACAGCACAGTGGAAATCGACGGATCGATCACCGGCTTCGGCGGGGCGCAGATCGCCGGCACCAATGGCGTTCTGCACCTCGAGGCGGTCGCCAACTTCCAGGACATCACCTTTGCCGCCGGTTCGAAGGGCGAATTGATCCTGAACCACCCGGAAAACTACGTCGGGCGAATCCTCGGCTTCGGCGCCAACACCACGCAGTCGATTGATCTCGCCGACATCACCTTCACCAACCAGTCTGCGACATGGACGCCGGCCAGCAACGGTGTCGAAGGCACGCTCCACGTCACCGACGGCACGCATACCGCCGATCTGACGCTGGTCGGCCATTATCTCCAGGGCAACTTCACGCTGCACGACGACGGCAGCGGCCACGTCCTGGTCACCGACCCGCCGGTGCACGGCCATGCCGATCTGTTGATGCACTGAACCGGAAACCGCAGTCGCAAGGTTCGTTTGCAGCGCCGGCCGCCGCACCAAACCGCGCGCGCGTCGTCAAGAAAAGCGAAGGTTGGCGCTCGAGGCTATCCGTCAGGAAAGGGCGCGAAGCGCCCTGCGCAATTTCTCGGTGCTGACGCCGGAAACCTCCTTCTCCGCCTTGGCATGCGTCTCCTTCCAGATCGGAAAGGCGTTAGCCAGCGCGCCGCGGCCCGCCGACGTGATCACGAGCCGCCGGTTGCGGCGGTCCTCCTTGTCGACGGCGACCTTCACCAGGCCGCGCCGCTCCAGCACCTTGATGGCCGCAGTGACCGTGGTGCGATCCATTGCCAGCAGCTCAGCGACGCTGCCAAGCGTCGGCGGTATTGGGCGGTTGAGCGACATCAGCAGCGAGAACTGACCGTTGGTGAGGCCGAGCGGCCGCAGCGCCTCATCGAAGCGGCGCGCCAGCGATCGCGCGGCGCGTTGCGCATGTAGGCAAAGACAGGTGTCGCGGACCACCGGCGTCACCTCGAACGGCAATTCGCGGACCTTTGACATAAGCTTAATATGTTGATATCAACCTATTTGTCAATGAGCCGAAACGGCCCCGCCGGCGTTATCCCCGATAAGGCCGCGTAAACGGCAAGTCACACAGGAGGACGACATGCACGTTCAGCCCTATTTGTTCTTCGAAGGCCGCTGCGACGAGGCCATCGAATTCTACAAGCACACGCTCGGCGCCGAGGTCGACATGCTGATGCGCTGGAAGGACAGCCCCGACAAATCGATGTGCTCGCCGGGCAATGAGAACAAGGTCATGCACGCCTCGCTCAAGATCGGCGAAACGCGCGTGATGGCCTCGGACGGCCGTAACACCGGCAAGCCTGACTTCAAGGGTATCGCCCTGTCGATCAATGCCAAGGACGAAAGCGACCTCGATCGCAAGTTCCACGCGCTATCGGCCGGCGGCAACGTGGTGATGCAGCCGAGCAAGACGTTCTTCTCGCCGCGATTTGGCATGACGCACGACAAGTTCGGCGTGCTCTGGATGCTCATCGTCGAGTGAATGCCGTTAACGCGAGCGGAGGAACCACAATGACCGACGTTAATGCCAAGGATTTCGCGATGTCGCGCGTGTTCGACGCGCCGCGCGATCTGCTCTGGAAGTGCTTCACCGAACCGGAACGCATGAAGCACTGGTGGGGCCCGAAAGGCTTCACCGTCATCGCCTCGACCATGGATCTGCGCGTCGGTGGCACCTACCACTACGGTATGAGGGCGTCGAACGGGCAGGCGATGTGGGGCCTCTTCACATTCCGCGAGATCGTGCCACGACAAAAGCTGGTCTTCGTCAACTCATTTTCCGACGAAAACCGCGGCGTCACCCGCCACCCCGGCAGTGCGACCTGGCCGCTTCGAATGCTATCAACCTTCACCTTCGAGGACGCGCCCGGCGGCAAGACCAAGTTCACCGTGCGCTGGCGGACGCTCGACGCAACCGAAGAGGAACAAAAGACCTTCGACACCATGCACGCCTCGATGACGCAAGGCTGGGGCGGCACAATGGATCAGCTCGAAGCCTATCTCGCCAAGACCAGACAGGGAGAACAGGCATGATCGCGATTTCGGCTTTCCGGTGGGCTGCCGATCTCGCGCGCGGACAGGTGCGCGACCTGCGCGTGGCCTAGGCGCCGGAGGAAGGCTGACGAAGCAAAGCCCCGCCCCTCGCAAAGCATAAGCCGGCACCTGCCCGTGGCTCGAATACCCTAATCGGACTGCACCCTAGCGGATCAGCCAGACGATCCAGGCGAGCAGCGCCGCGATCAGCCACAGCGCAATGGCGCTGCCGCGGTTGCGGCGCGCCTCGGCCTTGCCGATAGCCTCGACCGTGTCCGGCGACAGCACCAGCCCGTCGCGCGTCATGTCGTCGAGCTGGTCGACAAGGTAGCTCGCGCGCGTCAGCAGGCCGGGAACCTGGCCGAGGAAGCGTCCGATTTCGCCGGCGCCTTCGGCGACGTCCTCGAGCCGGCCAACCGGCCCGAGATTGCGCTCGATCCATTCGCGCACCACCGGGTCGGCGGTCGACCACATGTCGAGGCGCGGATCGAGCGAACGGGCAACGCCCTCCACCACCACCATGGTCTTTTGCAGCAGCAGCAATTCCGGCCGCGTCCGCATGTCGAACAGGCCGGTCACCTCGAACAGCAGCGTCAACAACTTGGCCATCGAGATGTCTTCGGCGGTGCGATTGTGAATCGGTTCGCCGATGGCACGGATCGCCTGCGCGAAGCTCTCGACTGAATGATGCCGCGGCACATAGCCGGCGTCGAAATGCACCTGCGCCGTGCGCAAGTAATCCCGCGTGATGAAACCCCAAAGGATCTCGGCAAGAAAACGGCGCTCCTTCGGCCCGAGACGCCCCATAATGCCGAAATCCACCGCGACCAGCTGGCCTTCGTCGTCGGCGAACAGGTTGCCGGGATGCATGTCGGCGTGGAAGAAGCCGTCGCGCAGCGCATGCCGCAGGAAGTTCTGGATCACCGCGCGACCGAGCGCCGGCAGGTCGAAGCCCTTGGCGCTCAAGGCCGCGTGGTCGTGCAGCGGCGTGCCGTCGATCCATTCGAGCGTCAGCACCTCGCGCGCGGTGCGGTCCCAGTCCACCGTGGGCACGCGGAAGCCCTTGTCCTCCCGGGTGTTCTGCATCATTTCCGACAGCGCCGCCGCTTCCAGACGGAAATCCATCTCGATCGCCACCGAGCGCGCCAGCGTCGATACGACCTCGACAAGCCGCAGCCGCTGCGCTTCGAGGGAAAATTCCTCCGCCTTGCGGGCGATAAAAAAGAACGCGGCCAGATCCGATTTGAAGCGGCGCTCGACCCCGGGGCGCAGGATCTTCACCGCCACCGGCTTGCGCCCGTCCGGCGTATCGACCTCGGCGCGGTGAACCTGGGCGATGGAGGCGGCGGCGACCGCCGGGCCGAAGCTCGCATAGATGGCGGTGACCGGCTTACCGAGCGCAGCGACCACGGCGGCTTCCGCCTCGGCCTGCGGAAAAGCCGGCATCTTGTCCTGCAGGCTTTCGAGATCGCGGGCAATGTCGTTGCCGACGACGTCGGGCCGGGTCGCCAGGAACTGGCCGAGCTTGACGTAAGTCGGCCCGAGCCGCGTCAATGCAGCCGCGAGCCGGCTCTCGCCGCTTTTCGCGCTCGGCCGCTCGATCAGGCGTGCCAGCGCAATAGCGCTCTTGGCCGGCAGCGGCAGCGGGCGCGTGTCCACCAGGGCGAATACGCCCTCGCGCGCGAACACAAAGCCTGCACGCGCCAGCCGCAAGACATGAGGAATCCCGGAGATCACAAGCGCCAGCCCGAATGCATCGCCACCACGCCGCCGGTCATCGGCGTGAAGGAGACGCGACGGAAGCCCGCCCGCTCGATCATCTGCGCAAAGGCTTTGGGCTTCGGGAATTTGCGGATCGATTCGACGAGGTATTGATAGGCCTCGCGGTCACCGGCCACGGCCGCGCCGATGCGCGGGATCACCTGGAAGGAATAGAGCTCGTACAGCAGGTCGAGCCCCGGCACGTCGACGCTGGAAAACTCCAGACACAAAAACCGGCCGCCGTACTTGAGCACGCGGAACGCCTCGGCCAGCGCACGATCGATCCGCGGCACGTTGCGGATGCCAAAAGCGATGGTCACGCAGTCGAAGCTGCGGTCACGGTAGTGCAGCTCTTCGGCGTTGCCCTGCTCGAAGCTGACGCGGTCGGCGAGCCCTTGGTTGATGGCGCGCTCGGCGCCGACGCTGAGCATTTCTTCGTTGATGTCGCAGACCGTCACGCGCGTGCCACCGCCGCCGGCTTTGGCGACGCGCAGGGCAACGTCGCCGGTGCCGCCAGCCAAATCGAGCAAGGCAAAGGGCCCATCGCCCTTGGGCGGATTGACCGCGGTGATCAGGGCGTCCTTCCAGGCGCGGTGCAGGCCGCCCGACATCAGGTCGTTCATCAGGTCGTAGCGGCGCGCCACCGAGTGGAAGACGTCATCGACGCGGCCCTGCTTTTCCTCAAGCGGGACCGTCTCGAAGCCGAAATGGGTGTCGCGCGAACCGCCGCTCATCAGCCAATTGTCCTTTGCGGGCAGGACCATAGCGCGGCGGCGCCGGGGGCGCTATTGAGAACGCAAAGAGCGTTAACCATGCCCGAACTGCCGGAAGTCGAAACCGTGCGAATGGGCCTGGCGCCCGCGATGGAAGGCGCCCGGATCGACAAGGTCGAGGTGCGCGACCGCCGCCTGCGCTGGCCGATCGCCAGGGACTTCGAGAAACGCGTCACCGGCAAGATCGTCGCGGGCCTTGGCCGGCGCGCCAAGTATCTGCTGGCGGACCTGTCGTCCGGCGACGTGCTGATCATGCACCTCGGCATGTCCGGCTCGATGCGCATCGCCAGCAACGCCAAGGCAGCAAGGCCCGCCGTCTACTACCACGAGCGCGGCAAGAGCACGGCCCACGACCATGTCGCCTTTCATATGTCGAACGGCGCCATCGTGACCTTCAACGACCCGCGCCGCTTCGGCTCGATGAAGCTTACGCCCCGCGCCAGACTCGATCAGGAGCCGTTGCTGCGCAACCTCGGGCCGGAACCGTTGGGTAACGAATTCGATGCGGCGATGCTGGCCAAGGCCTGCGCCGGTAAAAAGACCTCGCTGAAGGCGGCGCTGCTCGATCAGCGCGTCGTCGCCGGCCTCGGCAACATCTATGTCTGCGAGGCACTGTTTTGGGCACGGCTGTCGCCGAAACGCACGGCCTCGACCATCGCCGACCGCGGCGGCAAGCCGACCGCGCGCGCCGTTGCCCTGGTCGACGCCATCAAGGCGGTGCTCAACGCCGCCATCAAGGCCGGCGGTTCGAGCTTGCGCGACCACCGCCGCGCCGACGGCTCGCTCGGCGACTTCCAGCACAATTTCAAGGTCTATGACCGCGAGGGCGAGCCCTGCCCAGGCTGCAAGGGCAAGATCAAGCGCATCGTGCAGAACGGCCGCTCGACCTTCTATTGCCCGTCGTGCCAGAAATAGGCCACGCTTATCGCCCGCCAAACCGGGGACAACCGCCATGCGCCGACATGCCTTGATCGCGCTCACTTTCCTCTGTGTGACGACGCTGCGCGCCGCCGCCGAATTCCCCGACCATCCGATCCGCTTCGTCGTGCCGCAGGCGGCGGGCAGCGCCACCGACAACATCGCCAGGTTGCTCGCTGCGGAATTGTCGCCGGAACTCGGCCAGCAGGTCGTGGTCGACGACCGTCCGGGCGGCGCGCTCACCATCGGCCTCGACATCGTCGCCAAGTCGCCGCCCGACGGCTACACCATCGGCATGGGTCCGATCGGCGCGCTCGCCATCACGCGCCACATGGTTGCCAAGCTGCCGTACAACATCGAGCGCGACTTCCAGCCGATCGCGCTGGTGGCGCGCGGGCATCTGCTGCTCGCGGTGTCGACCAAGCTGCCGGTCAATTCGGTGCAGGAGCTGATCGACTACGCCAAGAAGAATCCCGGCAAGCTGTCGAACGCCTCGTCGAGCAACGGCTCGCCGGGCCATGTCGGCGCCGAGCTGTTCAAGTACATGACCGGCACCGAAATCGTGCACGTGCCGTATCGCGGCGGCGCGCCCGCGATCAACGACCTGATCGCCGGTCATGTCGACCTGATGTTCGAGAGCCTGCAGTCGATCGCGCCGATCGCCCGCGCCGGCAAGGTGCGCGCGCTGGCGGTGAGCGGCGCGCAGCGCTCTCCGGCCTTTCCCGAGCTGCCGACCATCGGCGAGACCGTGCCCGGCTATCTGGCGCCGACCTGGACCGGCGTGATCGCGCCGGCCGGCGTGCCGCGGCCGGTGGTCGACAAGCTCAACGCCGCCATCAACAAGGCGCTGAAGTCGGACTCATTCCGCAAGAAATTCGCCGTCATCGGCGACGACCCGGCCGGCGGCACGCCGGAAGACTATGCCGAAGCGATCAGGACCGATTCCGCCAAGTGGGCGGACGTTGTGAAACGCTCCGGCGCGCATCTCGATTAAGGGACCGCTCATGAGCTACCAGAACATCATCGTCGAAACCAAGGGCCGCGTCGGCGTCATCCGCCTCAACCGCCCGGCCCAGCTCAACGCGCTCAACATGGCGCTCAAGGCCGAGCTGTCGCAGGCGATCGACGCCTTCGAAGCCGACGACGCCATCGGCTGCATGTTGATCACCGGCAACGACAAGGCCTTTGCCGCCGGCGCCGACATCAAGGAGATGGCGGACAAGAGCTTCATCGAGGCTTTCCTCGGCAATTTCGCCGGTACCTGGGACCGCGCCTCGCGGGCGCGCAAGCCGATCGTCGCGGCGGTGGCGGGCTTTGCGCTCGGCGGCGGCTGCGAGCTCGCCATGCAGTGCGACATCGTCATCGCCGCCGATACCGCCAAGTTCGGCCAGCCCGAGATCAAGCTCGGCGTCATTCCCGGCATCGGCGGCACGCAGCGCCTCACCCGCGCCGTCGGCAAGGCCAAGGCGATGGAGCTGATCCTGACCGGCCGCATGATGGACGCCGCCGAGGCCGAGCGCGCCGGCCTGGTGGCGCGCGTGGTGCCGGCGGCAAGTCTTATGGAGGAGGCGATGAAGATCGCCGACACTATCGCCAATATGTCGCTGCCCTCGGTGCTGGCGGCGAAGGAAGCGGTCAACCGCGCCTTCGAGTCGGGGCTGTCGGAAGGCGTGATGTTCGAGCGGCGCATCTTCCACTCGCTGTTTGCGACCGAGGACCAGAAGGAAGGCATGAAAGCCTTCATCGAGAAGCGCAAACCGGCGTGGAAGAACCGCTAGCGGTTGGTTCGGCAAGGCCGCCACCCGGTCATCCCTGCCCATTGCGGCGGCCTGGAATAGAGGGCCGGCTGACGATGTTTGTTCCGAAAGGCTTGGTTTGAAAAGCCCGATGCCGCGGGCGGCGCGGTTCTGCGCCCCGGCCGGCGGCGATCAGACACCGGGAGGGCTAAATGTCTCAGAAAATGCTCATCGCTGCTGCAATGCTGGCCGCAGTGACGCTGACGACCGCTGCGCCGGCGCAGACCCAGGCGCCGCCTTATGCCACGACCAAGGTCGAGGGCACCGACAATGTCTACATCTTCCGCTATGCCGGCCATCAGTCGATGTTCATCGTCACCAAGGCCGGCGTCATCGCCACCGATCCGATCAGCCTGCGGCGCCCGGCGGCCAAGGCCTATATCGAGGAAATCCGCAAGATCACGCAGGCGCCGATCAAATACGTGATCTACAGCCACGCCCATTACGACCACATTGCCGGCGGCAAGCCGTTCAAGGATCTCGGCGCCACCTTTATCGCCCACAAGAATGCCCGGGACCGCATCGTCGAACTGAAGCCGGCCGACGTCGTCGTGCCGGACCAGGTGGTCGACAAGCAAAAGACCATCAGCCTCGGCGGCACCACGTTGGAGCTGATCTATGTCGGGCGAAACCACTCCGACAGCACGCTGGTGATGCGGCTGCCGAAGGAGAAGATCATCTTCACGGTCGACTGGATTCCGCTCGGCGCCATCCAGTTCCGCGAAATGGCGGACACCTATCTCCCCGATATCGAGCAGGGCCTGAAGAAGGTCATCGCCATGGACTGGGACCGGCTGATTGCCGGCCATCCGGGACCGGGGGGCCGTCAGATCGGCACCAAGGACGACGCCCGCAACCAGCTTGCCTATCTGCAGGATCTGTCGGCGGCGGTGAAAAAAGCCGTCAACGAGGGCAAGAGCTACGCCGATGCCGAAAAGGAGATCAAGCTGCCGAAATACGAAAAATGGGGCGGCTACGAAGCCTTCCTGCAGATGAACATCGAGCGCTATTACGATTTCCATAATCGCGGTATCTGACCAATCGTCGAACCGATGCGTTAACTCCGGCCCGGACCAAGTTCCGGGCCTTTTCCTTCGCGCCCTGCACCGGGCGCGAGGCCGCGGCATTTTGCTCGCCGGCCTGATGAAATTTCCGCCACCCCTCCGGGGTTGGTGTGTCGTATGGGAGAACGCGGCAGCCGGGGGGTTGCGCAAAAAGGGGGGAACGCCGCGGTTTGACGCGGACTTTGTCCCAGGGGTTTGCGATGGAGGGCACGCCAAAATGGAAACCAGTCTGAATCAATATCGACCGCAGGTGCTCAGCATCCTGCGGATCATGGCCGGTCTGCTGTTTCTGAGCGCCGGCTTGCAAAAGTGGTTCGGCTTTCCGGTGGCCAGTCCGGGCTTCGCCAACATCACATTGGCATCGATGCTCGGCATTGCCGGCCTGATCGAAATCGTCGGCGGCGCGCTCGTGACCGTCGGCTTGTACACGCGCGCGGCGGCCTTCATCATGTCGGGCGAAATGGCGGTGGCCTATTGGTATTACGCCAACCGTCCGGCCAAGGGCTTCATGCCGATTCAGAACGGCGGCACGCTGGAAGTGCTGTTCTGTTTCGTATTTTTCTATCTGATATTCGCCGGCGCCGGGCCCTGGAGCATCGACGCGCTCTGGCGAAAGAAGGCGTAACTGCGCGCATCGGCGCGGAAAACGCAGTAAAAGCCGCCAGCATCGCAAACGGAGATCGCCGCGAGGCGGTCTCCCTAGCGTCGACATTGCGGCGTCGGCCTTTCGGCGATAAATCGCGGTCAAAGTGACCGGCTGCCGGAGGCGGACCATGCATTCCCAGTCAATCGACGATTTTCGCCATTCGCATGTCTTCTTGGGCGAAGCCCACGAGCGTAACGAACGCAAGACCTGGGCGGTGATTGCCGTCTGCGCGGCGATGATGGTCGCGGAGATCGGCGGCGGCTTCTTGTTCGGCTCGGTCGCGCTGATGGCCGACGGCCTTCACATGTCGACCCATGCCGGTGCGCTTCTGATCGCCGCGCTCGCCTATACCTATTCGCGCCGCTATGCCCGCGACGACCGGCTCGCGTTCGGAACGGGCAAACTCGGCGATCTTGCCGCCTTCACCAGCGCCATCGTGCTGGCCGTGATCGCGTTGTTCATCGGCTATGAGAGCATCGAGCGGCTGATCGAGCCGGTGTCGATCGCCTTCAACCAGGCCATCCCGATTGCCGCGGTCGGGCTCGGCGTCAACCTGCTGAGCGCCTACTTGCTGCGCGACGAGCACGATCATGGCCACGCGCATCACCATCACGGTGAGCACGATCATAGCGGCCATGCCGCCGTTCATACCGATCACAATTTGCGCGCGGCTTTCGTTCATGTCCTGGCAGATGCCGCCGTATCGGTCCTGGTCATCGTCGGCCTCGTCCTTGGCCGGCAATTCGGCTGGGTCTGGATGGACCCGGCCATGGGCTTGCTGGCGTCACTCGTTATTTTGAACTGGTCATGGACCCTGATCCGCTCCGCGGGCGCGATCCTGATTGACGCCTGTCCCGATCCGGCCATGGCAAAGCTGATCGCCGCCAGAATCGAGCAAAGGGGCGATCGCATCTCCGATCTGCATTTGTGGCGCGTCGGTCCGGGTCATCTGGCTGCGATCATCGCGCTGGTATCGGATGACCCGCGTTCTCCCCGCCAATACAAAAGGCGGCTTGCCGGGCTGCCGGGGCTTTCGCACGTCACGATCGAGGTCGAGCGTTGCCCGGGCGAGCATCCGCACCAGGCTTAGCCGGAAGAAAAGACGGCTGGCGCCAACTCAGGTTATTTCCGCACGCAGATGATGCGCAGGGCGGCCTTGCGCGGGTCGGTCGCGGCGTCGGCCGGCGTCACGTTGTTCCTGGCGAGGAAATCGCGGATGGCGGCGGCGCCGACCAGCCGGACCGGCGGCAGCGCCGGCTGCGTGCTGGCGAGCGCGTAGGTGCTGGTCTCCATGATGCCGGCGAAGCGGCCCTGGCCGTCGATCGCGGCGGCGCCGGCAAATCCCGCCATCGGCACCGGCCGCGACAGCGCGATCGCAGCGCCGTCGGCGAGCTTGGCCTTGATCTCGGCGAGGGTCTTCGTGCCGTCCTGCTCCCTGGGCTCGGGGATGCCGATCAGCGTGATGTCACCGGCCTTGGCCGCGTCGCGCGGCAAGGCGAGCGCCGGCAGCCCGCGCGCGCCATAGACGCGCAGCAACGCCAGTCCGTTCGCCTCGTCCTCGGCGACGCGCTCGGCATTGCCGATGGTATCGGCGACGATCACCTCGCAGCCTTGCGCCAGGCGGCGCGCGGTGACGATAAAGCCGTCGGCGCCGACGATCAGCCCGGTGCCGTATTCGACTTTCTTGGCGAGCGTGGCGAAGGGCGCCGGCCGCTCCGGGAACGGCGAGAAGGCGCTCGCCATCGCCACCATCGCCGGCGCGACGATGCCTTCCATCATCTGGTCGTAGTAGAGCGTGAAGCCGCGCACTTCGCCGTCGCGCTGCTTGGCGCGCACGGTGAAGTATTTCAGCCCCTGCATGCCGCTGACGATGAAGCCGTCGTCGTTGAGCACGCTGCGCTCGATCTTGCGGGTGTCGGGCTGCTTCTTCTCCTGCTCGAACAGCGCGGCGAGCGTCTTGTCCTTGATGCGGAAGGTCTCGACCTGCACCTCGCCATGCGGCGACGACCAATGCGTGCCGTGGGCGGCGTCGCGCGCGACCGGCACCAGCTTGCTCGGCAGGCCGATGCGCACTCCGGTCGCCGGATCGACGACGACACGCCAGCCGAACTCCTGCTCGTGGCTGTCGGCGGCCGCAACAAGGGCTGCACGTTGCTCCGCGGTGAGCACGCCGGTGATCTTGGACTTGTTGCGCTTCTGGAAGCTGCGGATGGCGGCATCCATGGCGTCCGGCCCGGAGACGCTGGCATAGTCGCCGGCCCAGTACAGCGCCGACTGGATCTTCTGCCGCTCGGCCGGCGCCAGGCGGGCGACATCGGCGGCAGGCGCCGCGGGTGCGGCCCCGGCCTGCGCAGGCGCGGTCTTGGCGGGCGCTGCGCCTGCCGGCTCGGCCTTGGCGACTTCCGGTTTGACGGCAGGGCTCGCCGCGGCCTGCGGCTTGGCAGCGGGCGGCGTGACTTTACGCACCGCGCGGTGCTTTTTCACCGCGGGTGCCTGCTCGACCGGGTTCGGACTGCCGATGTCCGGCTGCGCAAGCGCCGGCGATGCGCCGGCAAAAAGCGCGAGCCCCAGCAGGGTGCAAACCCACCGCATTCTTGTTAACGCCGTCCCTATCGTCGTTTTGCGGCCACCTTAGCCCATAGCCGAGGTGGCGCAAGGCGGCGGTGGCCGCCGGTGGATTACGCCGCTAGCCGAAATCCCCGGTCCGCCATAGGGTTAACGATGATGCTCGAACGCGACGAACTCGAACGCTATGCCCGCCACATCGTGTTGCGCGAGGTCGGCGGTCCTGGCCAGGCGAAGCTGAAAGCGGCGCGGGTGCTGGTGGTGGGCGCCGGCGGCCTCGGCGCGCCGGCCCTGCTTTATCTTGCCGCCGCCGGCGTCGGCACCCTCGGCATCATCGACGACGATGAAGTCACGCTGTCCAACCTGCAGCGCCAGGTGATCTTCGCGACCTCCGATATCGGCCGGCGCAAGGTGGACGCCGCCGAGGCTGCGGTGGCGGGCCTCAATCCGCATGTGACGGTCGAAACGCACATGGCGCGGCTGACCAGGGCCAACGCGCTCGACGTCATCTCGCACTACGACATCGTCGCCGACGGCTCCGACAATTTCGCCACGCGCTATCTCGTCTCCGACGCCTGCTATTTCGCCAGGAAGCCGCTGGTTACCGCAGCGGTCGGCACCTTCGACGGCTCGCTGACCACGCTCAGGCCGCACGAGAAGAATGCTGCGGGCAGGCCCAATCCGACCTACCGCTGCCTGTTCCCCGAGCCGCCGCCGGAGGGCACGGTGCCGGCCTGCGCGGAGGCTGGCATACTCGGCGCGTTGCCGGGCGTGCTCGGCTCGCTGATGGCGCTGGAAGTGATCCGCGAAATCGTCGGCTTCGGCGACGGCCTCGTCGGCCGGCTGCTGATGGTCGACGCGCGCTCGCTGCGCTTCGAGACGCTGAGCTACGCCTGGGACCGCAACAATCCGCTCAGCGGCGACCATCCGACCATCAAGGATCTGTCGATTCATAAATAAGGCGGCCGCCTTAACATTCATCATGAATGGCGGATGTGGCGAGCCGCGGGAAGCCGCCCGGCTAGATTGACGCCGGGGGATTTCCTGCAAGCCGCCATGATGAGGACGTCGCGCACCATCGCCGCCGCGCTTGCCGCCGCGCTTGTCAGCAGCGGCGCCTGGGCCTCGTGCGCCAATCCGAACGCGCTCGGCACCAGCCGCGTCGTCGCCGTCAATCCGCGTGTCACGCCGGCGGTCGGCGGCGCCGACTACGGCGTGCGGCTGCCGCTCAACCGCGGCGAAGTAGTGCTGACCTTCGACGACGGGCCGAACGCCGCGACGACGCCCGTCATCCTCAGGGCGCTGGCGCAGGAATGCGTGCATGCGACGTTCTTCATGGTCGGCCGCCAGGCGCAGGCTTTTCCGCAGACCGCGAGGCAAGTCGCCGCCGCGGGCCACACCGTCGGCACGCACAGCCAGACCCACCCGCTCGGCTACCTGCACGGCGAGCGCGCAACCCGTGAGATCGACGCCGGCATTGCCTCGGTGACGCGCGCCCTCGGCCGCAGTCCGGCGCCGTTTTTCCGCTTTCCCGGCCTCTACCGCACGCGCGAGGCGGAACTTTATCTGCGCCGGCGCGGCATCATGGTGTGGAGCGTCGACGTCGATTCCTACGACTGGAAGCACAACAACACGAGCGTGATGCTGCAAAGCGCGGTGTCGCGGCTGGCGGCGCGCGGCGGCGGCATTCTGCTGATGCATGATGTCAAGCAGCGCACCGCCATGGTGCTGCCGAAGCTGCTGGCGATGCTGAAGGCGCGGGGCTTGCGCGTCGTCCACGTCGTGCCGGGCGGCGCATTGCATCCGGGCATGATCGCTGCCGCGCAGCAGAAATTGCAGCGTGCCGCCGGCCATCCGCTGCGGCCCATCGTCGTCACCGACAACGCGCCCGACCAGCCGCTTCACGCCGGGCGGCGCGGCCTTGCCTCGAACAGTTTTGAGACGATCTTCAGAGCGAGCATCCGGCGCTGAGCGCCTACAGCATCGACGGCAGCACGCGGTCCGGCGGCCGATGGCCGTCCATGAAGGTCTTGATGTTGATGATGACCTTCTCGCCCATGTCGATGCGGCCCTCGACCGTGGCCGAACCCATGTGCGGCAGCAGCACCACCTTGCCGGCGCGCGCCAGCTTGACCAGTTTCGGGTTGACCGCGGGCTCGTGCTCGAACACGTCGAGGCCGGCGCCGGCGATTTCGCCCGCCTCGATCAGGCGGGCGAGCGCGTTCTCGTCGATGACCTCGCCGCGCGAAGTGTTGACGATATAGGCCTGCGGCCGCAGCAGCTTGAGCCGGCGCGCCGACAGCAGATGGTAGGTCGCCGGCGTGTGCGGGCAGTTGACCGACACGATGTCCATGCGGGCGAGCATCTGGTCGGGGCTTTCCCAGTAGGTCGCGCCGAGCTCCTCCTCGATGCGCGGCGCCACGCGGCGGCGATTGTGGTAGTGGATCTGCAGGCCGAAGGCGCGCGCCCGCCGCGCCACCGCCTGGCCGATCCGCCCCATGCCGATGATGCCGAGCCGCTTGCCCCAGATACGGTGGCCGAGCATCCAGGTCGGCGACCATCCGGCCCAGTCTTTGTCGGCGCTGATGACCTGCGCGCCTTCGACCAGCCGGCGCGGCACCGCGAGGATCAGCGCCATGGTCATATCGGCGGTGTCCTCGGTGAGGACGCCGGGCGTATTGGTGACGGTGATGCCGCGGGCAACAGCGGTATTGACGTCGATATTGTCGACGCCGTTGCCGAAATTGGCGATCAGCTTGAGCTGCTCGCCGGCCCTGCTGAGCACCGCGGCGTCGATCTCGTCGGTCACCGTCGGCACCAGGACATCGGCGGTTTTGACCGCCTCGGTGAGCTGGGCGTGGCTCATCGGCCTGTCGTCCGGGTTGAGCCTGGCGTCAAAAAGCTCCCGCATCCGCAGCTCGACCGGGTCCGGCAGCTTGCGGGTGACGATGACCAGCGGCTTCTTGGCCTTCGGCATGCGCCGATTCAGTCCTCTTTAACCGTGCTCGTCGACACTCCGGATTCGGCATCGCCCGGGGGCGTAATCCGTTCATTTTTCCTACCAGATGGCCGGGACAAGACAAAGCAGACGACAAGGCAAGGGCCGTTTGGCCGGTTTGGCGCTTGCGGCCCTGCTGGCCGTGCTGGCGCCGGCGGCCCGCGCCGCGGGCGATCTCACCACCGGCTCGGTCAGCGGCCTGCCGGTGCCGCGTTTCGTCAGCCTCAAGTCCGACAAGGTCAATGTCCGCGGCGGCCCCAACCAGGAGCAGGAGGTGCGCTGGGTCTATACCCGCGCCGGCATGCCGGTCGAGATCACCGCCGAGTTCGAGAACTGGCGGCGCATCCGCGACTGGGAAGGCGCGGAGGGCTGGGTCTATCACTCGCTGTTGTCCGGCAAGCGCACCGCGGTGGTGGTGCCGAACCTGAAGGACGAGCTGGTGCCGCTCTACGAGAGCGCCGACGCCAACTCTGCCGTGGTCGCCAGGCTGCAAGGCGGCGTGCAGGGCGCGCTGCAGTCCTGTACCGGCACGTGGTGCGAATTCCGCGGCAAGGGCTTCGCCGGCTGGATCCGCCAGGACCGGCTGTGGGGCGCCTATCCCAACGAGAAGATCGAGTAGCGCTCTCCGTCATCCTGAGGTGCGCGCTCTTGCGCGCCTCGAAGAATGACGGGCAACACGTGGCCGCCATCCGTCGAGGCTCGCGCGAAGACGCGCTCGCACCTCAGGATGACGGAGAAACCGCTGAAAATTGCCGCTTAGCTCTTGCGCCGCAGCCGCACAATGACGTCGACGCGCGCCACTTCGTAGCCTTCCGGCGGCGTCGGATTGGCGCCGATCAGCACGTCGCCGCTCTTGATGTCGAGCAGTTCGTCCTCGCTCTCGACGAAGAAATGATGGTGCGTGGACGTATTGGTGTCGAAATAGGCCTTGGAGCCGTCGACCGCGATCTGGCGCAACAGGCCGACCTCGGTGAACTGGTGCAGCGTGTTGTAGATGGTCGCCAGCGACACCGGCACCTTGGCGCGCGAGGCTTCCTCGTAAAGCATCTCGGCGGTGAGATGGCGGTCGCCTTTGCCGAACAGGAGCCAGCCGAGCGCCATGCGCTGGCGCGTCGGGCGCAGGCCGACTTGCCGCAGCATCGCCTTGACGTCGTGCCAGGGGCAGCCGGTCAATTCGGCGCCTGGCTTGATCGGCGGCTTGGCGGCCGGATTGGCTGCGCTACGCAAAAGGCTCATCGGCAGGCCTCATCGCCTTGCGCTCGACCGCGCCAGGCAAAAACTGTTGCATTTGCAACATATACGCAATTGCCTGCGTAGATGCAACTGCCTCGCAATAACGCCTGGTCCGCCGCCAGCGATCTGCCTTCGATTTGTAACAGTTCGAAACGGCGCGGCTGGCAGGGTTCGGGGCGCGGCGGCGAGCCATCTTCCCCGCATCAGCCGCCTTATGTTACGAATTTCCTATGGAAATTCAGACCAGCGCACCCGCCGCGACCACCGCCCGTCGCAACAGCTTCGAATACGAAGACCTGCTGGCCTGCGGCCGCGGCGAATTGTTCGGCGCCGGCAATGCGCAGCTGCCGCTGCCGCCGATGCTGATGTTCGACCGCATCACGGAAATCTCCGAGCAGGGCGGCGCGCACGGCAAGGGTCTGATCCGGGCTGAGCTCGACGTGAAGCCGGACCTGTGGTTCTTCCTCTGCCACTTCAAGGGCGATCCGGTGATGCCGGGTTGCCTCGGCCTCGATGCGCTGTGGCAGCTGGTCGGTTTCTTCCTCGGCTGGCTGGGGGCGCCGGGCAAGGGACGCGCGCTGGGCCTTGGCGAGCTCAAATTCTCCGGCCAGGTGCTGCCGAGCGTGAAAAAGGTGATCTACGGCATCGATTTCAAGCGCGTGATGCGCTCGAAGCTGGTGCTCGGCATTGCCGACGGCTGGCTGTCGGCGGACGGTAACGTGATCTATCAGGCCTCCGATCTCAAAGTCGGCCTGTTCAAGCAGGAAGAGGCCTTGCAGCCGAGCGGCGTTTGAAGGCCCTTGCGGAATTGCTTTGGCCGGCCAATCTGTGGCCCAACACCAACAAGACGTGAGGTAGTGCGGCGATGCGTCGGGTCGTAGTCACCGGGATGGGCATTGTTTCATCCATCGGCAACAACACGCAGGAAGTGCTCGCGAGCCTCCGCGAAGCCAAATCCGGCATCAGCCGCGCCGAGGACTACGCCAAGCTCGGCTTCCGCTGCCAGGTGCAAGGCGCGCCCACACTCAATCCGGCCGAGCAAGTTGACCGCCGCGCCATGCGCTTCCTCGGCGGCGGCGCCGCCTGGAACCACGTCGCCATGGAACAGGCGATCCGCGATTCCGGCGTCGAGGAAAAAGACATCTCCAACGAGCGCACCGGCATCATCATGGGCTCGGGCGGGCCGTCGGCGCGCGCCATCGTCGATGCCGCCGACATCACGCGCGAGAAGGGCCCCAAGCGCGTCGGCCCCTTCGCCGTGCCCAAGGCCATGTCGTCGACCGCCTCGGCGACGCTTGCCACCTGGTTCAAGATCAAGGGCGTCAACTACTCGATCTCGTCGGCCTGCGCCACGTCCAACCACTGCATCGGCAACGCCGCCGAGATCATCCAGTGGGGCAAGCAGGACATGATCTTCGCCGGCGGCTGCGAGGAACTCGACTGGACGCTGTCGGTGCTGTTCGACGCCATGGGCGCCATGTCGTCGAAGTACAACGCGACGCCGGAGAAGGCCTCGCGCGCCTATGATGTCGACCGCGACGGCTTCGTCATCGCCGGCGGCGCCGGCGTCCTGGTGCTGGAAGAGCTCGAGCACGCCCGCGCGCGGGGAGCGAAGATTTACGCCGAAGTGGCGGGTTACGGCGCGACCTCGGACGGCTACGACATGGTGGCGCCGTCGGGCGAGGGCGCGATCCGCTGCATGAAGATGGCGCTCGAAACCTGCAAGGCGCCGATCGACTACATCAACCCGCACGCCACCTCGACGCCGATCGGCGATCTCAAGGAGATCGAGGCGATCCGCGCGGTGTTCGGCGCCAAGTGCCCGCCGATTTCCGCCACCAAGTCGCTGACCGGCCATTCGCTCGGCGCCGCCGGCGCGCAGGAGGCGATCTATTCGCTGTTGATGATGAACAACGGCTTCATCTGCGAGAGCGCCAATATCGAGAACCTCGACCCGGCCTTCGCCGACATGCCGATCGCGCGCAAGCGCGAGGACAACGTCAAGCTCGGCGCGGTGCTGTCGAATTCGTTCGGCTTCGGCGGCACCAACGCCTCGGTGGTGTTCAAGCGATTGGATGCGTAGTGCTCGGACTGTCATGCCCCGCGAAAGCGGGGCATCCAGTATTCACGGTCTTGTATTGTCATGAACACAGGGGTTACTGGATCGTCCGTTTTCGCGGACGATGACACGGTGCGGTGATAGAAATGCCGGGACTGATGCAAGGAAAACGCGGGCTGGTGATGGGGGTTGCCAACGACCACTCCATCGCCTGGGGCATCGCCAAGACGCTCAGCGACCATGGCGCCGATCTCGCCTTCACCTATCAGGGCGACGCGCTGGCCAAGCGCGTCAAGCCGCTCGCCGACTCCGTCGGCGCCAAGATCGTGCTGCCCTGCGACGTCGAGGACGTCGCTTCGGTCGATGCGGTGTTCGACGCGCTGAAGAAGCAATGGGGCACCATGGATTTTCTGGTGCACGCCATCGCCTTCTCCAACAAGGAGGAGCTGAAGGGCCGCTATGCCGATTCGACGCGCGACAACTTCATCAAGACCATGGTGATCTCCTGCTACGCCTTCACCGAGGCCGCCAAGCGCGCGGCGGCGCTGATGCCGAACGGCGGCGCCATGGTGACGCTCACCTACAACGGCGGCGACCGCGCCATGCCGAACTACAACGTCATGGGCGTGGCCAAAGCGGCGCTCGAAGCCTCGGTACGCTACCTGGCGGTCGACTTCGGCCACCAGAAGATCCGCGTCAACGCGATTTCCGCAGGCCCCATCCGCACGCTCGCCGGCGCCGGCATCACCGACGCGCGCTACATGTTCGCCTTCCAGCAGAAATATTCGCCGCTCGGCCGCGGCGTGACGCTGGAGGAATTGGGCGGCGCCGGGCTTTATCTGCTGTCGGACCTGTCGACGGGGGTCACCGGCGAAGTGCACTTCGTCGATAGCGGCTACAACATCATCGCCATGCCGCAGCCGGACGCGCTGAAGCAGGCTGCGGGCAGCGTCGAGAACGGCGAGAAGTAGTTTCTTTCTTATCCTTCCCTCTTGTGGCGAGGGTCGAGACAAGAACGGCCGGGGACATCCCCGGCCGTTGCGCGCTGTGCCGTCGCGTGCGCTACGCCGCCTTCTTGGCCGCCAGGTCGAAGCGGTCGGCGTTCATCACCTTGGTCCAGGCCGCCACGAAGTCCTTGGCGAACTTCTCCTGGGAGTCCTTGCAGGCATAGACTTCGGCGAACGCCCGCAGCTGCGAGTGCGAGCCGAAAATCAGGTCGACCCGCGTGCCGGTCCACTTCAGCGCCTTGGTCTTGCGGTCGCGGCCCTCGTAAACGCCTTCGGCGTTCGGCGGCGACCACACCGTGCCCATGTCCAGCAGGTTGACGAAGAAGTCGTTGGTCAGCACGCCGGGACGCTTGGTGAAGACGCCGTGCTTGGAGCCATGGGCGTTGGCGCCGAGCACGCGCAGGCCGCCGACCAGCACCGTCATTTCCGGTCCGGTCAGCCGCAGCAGTTGCGCGCGGTCGACCAGGGCCTCCTCGGGCAGCATGAACTGCCGCTTGTTGCCGACATAGTTGCGGAAGCCGTCGGCGCGCGGCTCGAGCGGCGCGAAGGAGGGAACGTCGGTCTCGTCCTGCGAGGCGTCCATGCGCCCCGGCGTGAACGGCACCTTGATATTGACCTTGCCGTCCCTCGCTGCCTTCTCGATCGCGGCGCAGCCGCCGAGCACGATCAGGTCGGCGAGCGACACCTTCTTGCCGCCCTTGGCCGACTTGTTGAACGCGGCCTGGATCGCCTCCAGCTTGCCGAGCACCTTGGCGAGTTGCGGCGGGTCGTTCACGTCCCAGTCCTTCTGCGGGCTGAGGCGGATGCGCGCGCCGTTGGCGCCGCCGCGCTTGTCCGAGCCGCGGAAGGTCGAGGCCGAGGCCCAGGCGGTCGCGACCAGTTGCTCCACCGACAGCCCGCTCGCCAGGATCTTGCGCTTGAGCGCGGCGACGTCGGCGTCGTTGATCAGCCGGTGATTGACCGCCGGAATCGGGTCCTGCCAGATCAAGGTTTCCTTGGGCACCAGCTTGCCGAGGTAGCGGGCGCGCGGTCCCATGTCGCGGTGGGTGAGCTTGAACCAGGCGCGGGCAAAAGCGTCGGCGAACTCGTCCGGATGCTCGTAGAAGCGCCGCGAGATTTTCTCGTAGGCCGGATCGAAGCGCAGCGACAGGTCGGTGGTCAGCATGGTCGGCACATGCTTCTTCGTCTTGTCGAAGGCGTCGGGGATATCGGCCGGCGCGTTCTTGGCCTTCCACTGCGGGACGCCGGCCGGGCTCTTCGTCAACTCCCATTCGTTCTCGAACAGGTTCTTGAAGAAATTGTTGCTCCACCTGGTCGGCGTCTGCGTCCAGGTGACCTCGGGGCCGCCGGTGATGGCGTCAGGGCCCATGCCGGTGCCGTGCTTGCTCTTCCAGCCGAGGCCTTGATCTTCGAGCGCGCCGGCTTCCGGCTCCGGCCCGACCAGCGACGGATCGCCGGCGCCGTGGGCCTTGCCGAAGCTGTGGCCGCCGGCGATCAGCGCGACGGTCTCCTCGTCGTTCATCGCCATGCGGAAGAAGGTCTCGCGGATGTCCTTGGCGGCGGCGAGCGGGTCGGGATTGCCGTTGGGCCCCGCCGGGTTCACGTAGATCAAGCCCATCTGCACGGCGCCCAAGGGTTCGGCGAGCTGGCGCTCGCCGCTGTAGCGCTCGTCGCCGAGCCAGCTGCCTTCGGGCCCCCAGTACAGCTCCTCCGGCTCCCAGACGTCGGCGCGGCCCCCCGCAAAGCCGAATGTCTTGAAGCCCATCGATTCGAGCGCGACGTTGCCGGCGAGGATCATGAGATCGGCCCAGGAGATCTTGCGGCCGTATTTCTGCTTGATCGGCCACAGCAGGCGGCGCGCCTTGTCGAGATTGGCGTTGTCCGGCCAGGAGTTGAGCGGCGCGAAGCGCTGCTGTCCGGCGCCGGCGCCGCCGCGGCCGTCGGTGATGCGGTAGGTGCCGGCCGAATGCCAGGCCATGCGGATCATCAGCCCGCCGTAATGGCCGAAGTCGGCCGGCCACCAGTCCTGCGAGTTGGTCATCAGCGCCTTGAGGTCCCTGACCACGGCGTTGAGGTCGAGGCTCTTGAACTCCTTGGCGTAGTCGAACTCCCGGCCCATCGGGTCGGACAGAGGCGAGTTGCGGTGCAGGACGCTCACGTCGAGCTGGGCCGGCCACCAGTCACGGTTCGTCGGTCCGTGCAGGAACGGGCATTTGGCTGCGGTCTTGTCGTCGGTCTTGGCGTCCATGGTCGTCCTCCAGTCGCGGGCTTTGGCGCACCCATAGTGCGCGCCTGCGGCGCTTTTACGAATTGCGCGCCATCAGGTCTAATCGTATTGAATAGGCTTATCGATAAGCCTAGCTTATCGGCAGCCCAAGCCCATGATCACCTTGCGTCAGTTGCGTTACCTGTCGTCGCTTGCGCGGCTTAAGCATTTCGGCCGCGCCGCGGAGGATTGCGCCGTCACCCAGCCGGCCTTGTCGATGCAGATCCGCGAGCTCGAGCGCGAAATCGGCGCCGACCTGGTCGAGCGGCGGCCGAACGAGATTTGCCTCACCGACACCGGCCTCGAGGTCGCCGAGCGCGCCGAGCGCATCCTGGCCGCGACGCGCGACCTCGTCGATTTCGCCCGCCACCGCGATCTGCTGAGCGGGCGCCTCAAGCTCGGCATCATCCCGACGCTGGCGCCTTATGTGCTGCCGAAGGTGCTGCCGCGCCTGCAGAAGCGCTATCCGCGGCTGCGGCTGGAGGTGCGCGAGACGCAGACCCGGCTGCTCGTCGAGGAGCTCGCGCGCGGCGAGCTCGACTGCGCCATGCTGGCGCTGCCGGTCGAGGGCGCCGAGGTCGAGACGCTCAAATTGTTCGACGATCCGTTCGTGCTCGCGGTGCCGGCGAGCGAGCGCCAGCCGGCGCGCGCCCGCGTCGGCATTGCCGATGTCGATCAGAGCCGGCTGATCCTGCTGGAGGAAGGCCATTGCCTGCGCGATCAGGCGCTCGCGTTCTGCGGCGCGCCGCGGCGCGACCAGCCCGCCGGACTGGGCGCGACCTCGCTCGCCACCGTGATGCAGATGGTGGCGAACGGCTACGGCGTGACGCTGCTGCCGCAGGTCGCGGTCGACGTCGAGTTGCGCGACCCGCGCGTCAGGCTGTTGCGTTTCCGCGAGCCCGTGCCGGCGCGCAGCATCGGCCTCGCCTGGCGGCGCACCTCGCCGCGGCGGCCGGATTTCGAGGCGCTCGGCGATATCGTCACCGGCGCCGTCGGCTCCGGCCATGGCGCCGGACACTGACCGTTACAGCTCGATCTCGCGCCTGAGCTTGGCCTGGTCCTCCAGGCAGTAATAACCGGACAGCCGCGTGATGATCTTGGCGCGCATCCAGTCGTTCATGATGCGGCTGACGTTCTCGCGCGCGATGCCGGCCATGGCGGCGAGGTCGCCCTGGCTCACCTTCTGGCGGATGACGACGCGGCCCTGGCCGACGTCCTTGCCGAAAGCGTGGGCGAGGTCGAGCAGGGCGCGGGCGACGCGGCCCTTGAGCGGCAGGAAGCTTCCCGCCGCGACGATCTGGTCGGTGTCGCGCAGGCGCGCCGCCAACACCTTGGCGAGGTAGTGATAGATCTCCGGCTGCTTCGCGGCGAAAGCCTCGAAGCCCTTGCGGCTGACGAAGCGCAACCTGCATTCGCGCAGCGCCCCGACGGTCGCCGAGCGCGGCAGGCCGTCGATGATGGCGAGATCGCCGACAATGGCGCCGGGCCCGAGAATGGCCAGGATGCGCTCGGCGCCGGCGGGCGAGACGATGGAGACTTTGAGCAGCCCCTCGTCCAGCCGGTAGAAGCCGTCGCCCGGGTCGCCGGCGAAGAACAGCACCTCGTCGGCGGCAAGCTGCATCGACGTCGCATGCGCCAGCAGCGCCGACGACAGCGGCTCGGGGAGATCCGAGAGCAGATTGACGGAGCTTTGCCCGGCCATGCTCGCCCGCACCAATGAAACGCGGCCGGCCTTTTCGAGGCCGACCGCACCCAATCTAGCAGACTCTGTCGCCGTGGCGTGTCGCCGCTACTTCCAGTCAACCTCGAGGCTGACCGGCGTCGTCGGGTTCAGGCCGCCCTGCTGCGGATGATAGACGACGAGGTTCGCAGCCCAGACGCCGAAGACGAGGAAGAAGACGGTGACCGCAGTCGTAATGGTGCTGGTCATGACGTGGCTCCCGTAATCTCTGTACTGACGCTTGGAGCGTTTTCGCTCTCTCGTTAGTCAAACTAGGAAGCCGGCCGGTTCGATGCTGTGACTCGCGTCACAATTAATTGCATTTTTCCTAAGGGATTGATTCTAAAAGAAAAAGGCGGCCACGAAGGGCCGCCTGGAGTGTTTGGAGGTAAGGGTAGGGAACCCGGGGCCCCGAGGGGCCGCAGGTCAGATGGCGTCAAAATTCGAGGCCTTCAGGGTGCTGGTGGTCCGCACATGCGAGACCGAATTCACCGACACTTTGCCGCTGAACGAGGCATCCGCCCGGATCAGGTCGGTGGCGACCGTGACCACGGCGAGCGCCGCAGTGGCAATGGCGAGAATGGTGGTTTTACGCATGACCCTGCTCCCTGAAGGCCTGGAAGCATCGCTGCTTCCAACGATTGCAAGACTAGGGGAGCGCGCGGCGGGCCGATGTGACGTGGGTCACAAAACAGCGGAATCTTGGGATCGGCGAAAACCCAGAAAATTCAATGAAAAAGGCGGCCTCGGGAGGCCGCCTTTGGTGTGTCTTGCAACTTGTCCTGGCCGGGCATCGCCCGTCGAAGACGGGCGTGAACGCCCTTATGTCCCGGCCATCTCGCTCAGGTGGGCACGGTGCCGACCTAAGCGGGGTCACCGGGACAAGCCCGGTGACGACAGCTCCATTTACTCCGCGGCGCCGCCGCCGGCGGCCTGCGCCGGCTCGCCGCCGCGGCCCTTGTGCTCGATGTCCTCGCCGGTCGTCTGGTCGACCGCCTTCATCGACAGCCGCACCTTGCCGCGCTCGTCCATGCCGAGCAGCTTCACCTTCACCTTGTCGCCTTCCTTGACGACGTCGGAGGTCTTGTTGACCCGGTGCGGCGCGAGCTGGCTGATGTGGACGAGGCCGTCCTTGGCGCCGAAGAAGTTCACGAAGGCGCCGAAGTCCATCACCTTGACCACGGTGCCCTCATAGATGTGGCCGACCTCAGGGTCGGAGGCGATCGACTTGATCCAGTTGATCGCCGCCTTGATCGACTCGCCGTCGGCGGACGCGACCTTGACCGAGCCGTCGTCCTCGATGTTGATCTTGGCGCCAGTCTTCTCGACGATCTCGCGGATCACCTTGCCGCCGGTGCCGATCACTTCGCGGATCTTGTCGGTCGGGATCTTGAACATCTCGATGCGCGGGGCGTGCTCGCCGAGCTCGGCGCGCGCCGCGGTCAAGGCCTTGGCCATTTCGCCGAGGATGTGCAGGCGGCCGTCTTTTGCCTGGGCCAGCGCGACCTTCATGATCTCCTCGGTGATGCCGGCGATCTTGATGTCCATCTGCAAGGAGGTGACGCCGTTCTCGGTGCCCGCGACCTTGAAGTCCATGTCACCGAGATGATCCTCGTCGCCGAGGATGTCGGACAGCACCGCGTAGCGCTTGTCCTCGAGGATCAGCCCCATGGCGATGCCGGCGGTCGGGCGCTTCAGCGGCACGCCGGCGTCCATCAGGGCAAGCGACGAGCCGCACACCGTCGCCATCGACGACGAGCCGTTCGACTCCATGATCTCGGAGACGACACGGATGGTGTAGGGGAACTCGAGCGCGGTCGGCAGCATCGGGTGGATGGCGCGCCAGGCGAGCTTGCCGTGGCCGATCTCGCGTCGGCCGGGCGAGCCGATGCGGCCGGTTTCGCCGACCGAGAAGGGCGGGAAGTTGTAGTGCAGCAGGAACGTCTCCTTGTACGTTCCCTGCAACGCGTCGATGAACTGCTCGTCTTCGGCGGTGCCCAGGGTGGCGACGACGAGCGCCTGGGTCTCGCCGCGGGTGAACAGCGCCGAGCCGTGGGCGCGCGGCAGCACGCCGACTTCCGCCACGATCGGACGCACCGTCTTGTTGTCGCGGCCGTCGATGCGCTTGCCGGTGTCGAGGATGTTCCAGCGCACGATCTTGGCTTCCAGCTCCTTGAACACGCCGGCGACGCGCTGCTTGTCGTAGTCCGGGTTGTCGGCGCCGCCGGGGAAAAAGTGCTCCATGACGCGCTCTTTGACCGCGTCGATCGCCTTGTGGCGCTCCTGCTTGGCAGTGATGCTGTAGGCGGCGCGCAGGTCCTTTTCGGCGAGCCCCAGGATCTCCTTCTCCAGCTTGGCGTTGTCGGGCAGCACCAGCTCGCGCGGCTCCTTCGCCGCCTTTTCCGCGAGCTTGATGATGGCCTGGATCACCGGCTGGAAGTGCCGGTGGCCGAACATCACCGCGCCCAGCATGATGTCCTCGGACAGCTCCTTGGCTTCCGATTCCACCATCAGCACGGCGTCATTGGTGCCGGCGACCACGAGGTCGAGCTGGCTCTCGACCATCTCGTCGAGCTGCGGGTTGAGCACGTATTCGTTGTTGATGAAGCCGACGCGGGCGGCGCCGACCGGGCCCATGAAGGGCACGCCGGACAGCGTCAGTGCGGCGGAGGCCGCGACCATGGCGACGATGTCGGGGTCGTTCTCGAGATCGTGCGACAGCGTGGTGACGATGACCTGGGTGTCGCAGCGCCAGCCGTCGGCGAACAGCGGCCGCACCGGGCGGTCGATCAGGCGGGAGGTCAGCGTCTCCTTTTCGGTCGGACGGCCCTCGCGCTTGAAATAGCCGCCGGGGATGCGGCCCGCGGCGTAGAACTTCTCCTGGTAGTTCACGGTCAGCGGCAGGAAGTCGACGCCTTCCTTGGGCTGCTTGGCCGCCACCACGGTGGCGATCACGGTGGTTTCGCCGTAGGTGGCGAGCACGGCGCCGTCGGCCTGACGCGCCATTCTGCCGGTCTCGAGCGTGAGCTTGCGCCCGCCCCAGTCCAGCTCAACACGATGCATATCGAACATTGTCTTTGTCTTTCTCAGGTTCCGGCAAGTCGCGGAAGCCATGAGCAAGACGGCGAGAGGCTGCGCTGCAACAGCAACAGCGTCCGGCGATCCTGCTCATAGGTCTTTCGTGCCTTGCTCTCGTACACAAGAGCCGATCCTTATCGGCTCCTGCTCGTCGCGGCGGTCACCGCCGGACTGTTCAGCGAACGCTTTCCTCGCATTCGCTGCGGGTGAAACGCGCCGGGCCTCGGCCCCGCGCGCAAAAAATCAGCGGCGGATGCCGAGCTTCTCGATCAGCTGCTGATAGCTCTTCTCGTTCGAGCGCCGCAGGTAATCGAGCAGCTGCCGGCGCTGGCTCACCATCTTGAGCAGGCCGCGCCGCGAATGGTTGTCCTTGACGTGGGTCTTGAAATGCTCGGTGAGGTTGTTGATCCGTTCCGACAGGATCGCCACCTGCACTTCGGGCGAGCCGGTATCACCGGGCTTCTTGGCATAGGTCTTGATCACTTCGGCCTTGCGGCCGGTTGTCACCGACATCGGTCATCCTTTCGTTGCGCCGGCTCTTCCGACGAGGCCGGCGAGGTTGAACACGCGCTTGGGGACGATTTCACCGTGGTCCACTTCGGCGAGAGCCAGAAGCTGGCCCGCGACCGTGACATAGACCGGCCCACGGAAAATGGGAGCGTCCCGTCCGCGCACTATGACGGCTTGGCCGCGTTGCAGCCTCGCCGCGTCTGCCCGGCTGACGGCCAGCGCCGGGATGTCGTCCAGCGCGGTCTCAACGGGCAGGATGAGATCGGCGAGGCTACCCTCGCCGCTGGCGGCTCTATGGCACAGAGCCTCCAGTTCTGCCAGTGGAATCATGGCTTTTTCGCCGAACGGCCCGACCGCGACCCGGCGCAGGGCGCTGACATGGCCGAAACAGCCGAGTTCGCGGCCCATATCGCGGGCGAGCGAGCGCACATAGGTGCCTTTACCGCATTCCGCCTCGAAAACCGCATGGTCGGCATCCGGAGCGTTAACCAGCTCCAGCCGGGCGATTTCGACCGGCCGGGGGGCCAGGTCGACCGTTTCGCCGTCGCGGGCGAGATCGTAGGCGCGCTCGCCCTCGACCTTGATGGCTGAATAGCGCGGCGGCACCTGCTGGATCAGGCCGGTGAAGGCCGGCAGCAGGGCGCGCACGGCTTCGGGCGACGGCCGTTCGGCGCTCGTTTGCGTGACGCGGCCTTCGGCGTCGTCGGTATCCCGCTCCTCGCCCCAGCGCACGGTGAAGCGATAGAGCTTGCGGCCGTCCATGACGAAGGGGACCGTTTTGGTCGCTTCCCCCAACGCGATCGGCAGCGCGCCGGAGGCCAGCGGATCGAGAGTGCCGGCGTGGCCGGCGCGCTTGGCGGTGAACAGCCGCTTGATGATGCTGACGGCGTGCGTCGAGGTCATGCCGACCGGTTTGTCGAGCACGATCCAGCCGTGCACGTCGCGCTTGTCGCGTTTGAATTGCTTGTGGCGCTTCTCCCCACGATCGGTGTGCGCCCTCCCCCCTTGAGGGGGAGGGTCGGGGAGGGGGGTGGAAACTTGCACAGGCGAATCGGGAGTACCCCCCTCCCGATCAACGCCGGCATGCCGGGGTTGATCGACTTCCGCCTCAGGGGGGGAGGTGAAAGCGTCTGCCGGACGCGACGGGCTACTCATCGTCTTCGCCCTCGTCGTCGAGGTCGCGCTTGACCTGCGGGGAGCGCAGCAGCTTGTCGATGCGCTCGGCCTCGTCGAAGCGTTCGTCGATGCGGAAGCGGATGTCGGGGGCGAACTTCAGGTTGATGCGGTGCGCGATCTCGGCGCGCAGGAATTTCTTGTGGCTCTCGAAGGCGGCGACGACCTTGTCGGCGTCGCGCCCGCCCATCGGCATCACGTAGATGGTGGCGAGCCGCAGGTCCGGGCTCATCTTCACCTCCGGCACGGTGATGAGATGGCCTTCGATGACGGGATCGTGCACGTCGCCGCGCGCCAGCATGTCGGCGAGCGCGTGGCGCACCAGTTCGCCGACCCGCAGCTGGCGCTGCGAGCCGCCGGGGCCCTGGTCGCGATGGTGTTTATTGCGCATCGTTCAATCCAGCAATGACTCGTCATGGCCGGGCTTGTCCCGGCCATCCCGCTTAAGCGGGCACGATGGTGCCCACCTGATCGGGATGCGCGGGACAAGCCCGCGCATGACAGTGGAGGAGGGTGGGACAATTACAAAATCGCGCGTGTGAGACTTGGACTCACAGCGAGCGTTGAATCGTCTCCACCCGGTAGCATTCGATCACGTCGCCTTGCCGCATGTCCTGGTAGTTCTCGAAGGCCATGCCGCACTCCATGCCGGCGCCGACTTCGCGCACGTCATCCTTGAACCGCTTCAGCTGCGATAGCTTGCCCTCGTGGATCACGACGTTGTCGCGGATCAGCCGCACATTGGCGCCGCGTTCCACGGTGCCGTCGGTGACCTTGCAGCCGGCGATCTTGCCGACCTTGGAGATGTTGAAGATCTCCAGGATCTGCGCGTTGCCCAGCATGGTCTCGCGCAGCGTCGGCGCCAAGAGGCCGGACATCGCCTTCTTCACGTCGTCGACCAGGTCGTAGATGATATTGTAGTAGCGGATTTCGATGCCGGCGCGCTCGGCGGCCTCGCGCGCCTCCTTGTTGGCGCGCACGTTGAAGGCGATGATCGGAACGCCCGACGCCTCCGCCAGCGTCACATCGGATTCGGAAATGCCGCCGACGCCGGAGTGCAGCACCCGCGCCATGACCTCGTCGGTGGCGAGCTTGTCGAGCGCGCCGACGATGGCCTCGACCGAACCCTGCACGTCGGCCTTGATGACCAGCGGGAATTCCTTACGGCCCGAGGTCTTGGCCTGCGCCATCATCTGCTCGAGCGAGCCGCGCATGCCGGTGGCGCGCGCCGCCATCTTCTCGCGCTTCTGGCGGGCGCGGTAATCGGTGACCTCGCGGGCGCGCGCCTCGCTCTCGACCACGGCGAGACGGTCGCCGGCGTCGGGCGTGCCGGAGAAGCCGAGCACTTCGACGGGGGTCGAGGGCCCGGCGGCGTCCACCGGCTCGCCGGTGTCGGACACCAGCGCGCGCACGCGGCCCCATTCGGCGCCGGCCACGACGATGTCGCCGGGATGCAGCGTGCCGCGCTGCACCAGCACCGTCGCCACCGGCCCGCGGCCGCGGTCGAGCTTGGCCTCGATCACGGTGCCTTCGGCGGCGCGTTCCGGATTGGCCTTGAGGTCGAGGATTTCGGCCTGCAGGCCGATCATCTCGAGCAGCTTGTCGATGTTGGTCTTCTTGGTGGCCGACACCTCGACGTCGACCACCTCGCCGCCCAGGGATTCGACCTGGATTTCGTGCTGCAAGAGGTCGGTGCGCACGCGCTCGGGCTTGGCGTCCGGCTTGTCGATCTTGTTGATGGCGACGATGACCGGGACCTTGGCGGCCTTGGCGTGATGGATGGCCTCGACCGTCTGCGGCATGACGCCGTCGTCGGCGGCCACCACCAGCACCACAATGTCGGTGACCTTGGCGCCCCTGGCACGCATGGCAGTGAAGGCGGCGTGGCCGGGCGTATCGATGAACGTGATCTTGGCGCCGGA
Organism: Pseudolabrys sp.; assembly: GCA_035651255.1. Taxonomy (GTDB): domain Bacteria; phylum Pseudomonadota; class Alphaproteobacteria; order Rhizobiales; family Xanthobacteraceae; genus Pseudolabrys. The sequence goes on along the minus strand of DASRGB010000077.1, from coordinate 52,222 downwards.
CGGCGACGCCACCTGATAGGCGCCGATGTGCTGAGTGATGCCGCCGGCCTCGCCGGCTGCGACGTTCGACGAGCGGATGGCGTCGAGCAGCGAGGTCTTGCCGTGGTCGACGTGGCCCATGACGGTGACCACCGGGGCGCGGGCTTTAAGCTGCGCCGGCTCGTCGGCCACATCGAACAGGCCCTCCTCGACGTCGGCTTCGGAAACGCGGCGCACGCTGTGGCCGAGCTCCTCGGCGATGAGCTGGGCGGTGTCGGCGTCGAGCGTATCGTTGATGGTTGCCATCTGGCCCTGCTTCATCAGCAGGCGGATGACGTCGACGGCGCGCTCCGACATGCGGTTGGCGAGTTCCTGGATGGTGATCGCCTCGGGAATCGTGACTTCGCGCACCAGTTTTTCCTTCGGCTCGGCCGAGGCGTGGCCCTTGAGCCGCTGGGTGCGGCGACGGAACGAGGCGACCGAACGCTCGCGCACCTCGTCGGCATTCAATGCATTGATGACGGTGAGACGTCCGCGCTGCTTCTCGGCGCCGGCACGGGGCGCCGGACGGGCGGCGGGCGCGGCTCGGCCGGCACCGCGGCGCGAACGCGGCGCTTCCTCCTCGTCGGCCTCGAGGGCGAGACGTGCGGAGGGGCCGCCGGCGCGCTTGGCCTCATCTTCGCCGAAACGCTTCTTGGCGACCTCGTCGGCCTTGCGCTTGGTTTCCTCTTCGCGCTTGTGGCGCTCTTCTTCCTCGCGCTTGCGCGCCTCGGCGGCTTCGCGCTCGGTCCGATCGACCACCTCGCGGCTCTTACGCCGGCGCGCCTCCTCCTCGGCGATTTTGCGCTCCTCGGCCTCGCGAACGCGGCTGTCGGCCAGCGCATGGGCGCGGGCGGCGCGCTCTTCCTCGGTCAGCGTGCGCAGCACGACGCCGGAGGGCTTGGGCACCTCGGCGGCGGGGGCGGAGGCGGGCGCGGCGGCCTTGGCGGCGGGTTTCTTCGGCGCCTCGACCGGCGCCGGTTCCGCCTTGGCCTCGGCGCCGCCGACGCTGCGGCGTTTCACCTTCTCGACCACGACCTGCTTGCTGCGGCCGTGGCTGAAGCTCTGGCGCACGACGCCCGTTTCGGTGCGCGGCCGCAGCGTCAGCTTCGGGCCGGCAACGCCGAGTTTCTTCTCGCCAGGGTTCTTCGTTTCACTCATTCCGTAACTTGTCCTCGTGCGCCGTGGTGCGACGCGATGGTTCCATCCGCGGGTGACCGAAAGCGCTTTAAGCGCTCGCTGCGCGCGAGAAATGTCTCGCTTCCAGGCCCGGCAAGCAGCGCAGCATGTACCACATTTGGGCGGTTCAATGCCAAATCCAATTGCCTGCCGGAAAATAAGTCGACGATCGCGATTTCGCGGGGGTTTTCCGGCGTTTTGCGCCGCAGAGCCGCCAGCGCATCGTTGAGCTTGCGCGTTCCCTCGCCGGCGGCATCGGCGGCGTGGATCAGCGCCGCGAGATCCTCGCGGCTGAGCGCCTGCTCGACCTTGGCAAACCCCGCGGCTACGCGCCCGGCCTTGCCGGCAATCGCCAAGGCATCGAGCGCGGCGCGCTCGAGCATCTCGTCCGCGGTGTCCGCCAGATTGGGCGCGACGCGCACCTCCTGCTTGAAGCCGCGCGCAAAGACGCTGCGCTTGACGGCTTCGGCGATCGCGGCACGCGTCGCCGTGACCCACAGGCCGCGGCCGGGCAGCTTGCGCTTGACGTCGGGCACCACGTGGTTGCCCGGCCCGATGACGAAACGCATCATGTCGTCGACCGGCTTGAGCTCGCGCGTCAGCGCGCAATGGCGCTGCACGCCGGCGGCGGCTCTTGCCCCGCGGTCGAGTTCATGGTGCTGCGTCAGCGCCAGCGTCACTGTTCACGGGCTCCGTCAGGCCTGCGGGGCTTCGGCGGCCGCCGCTTCGCCCTCGGCGCCTTCCGCCGGCGGCGGAGCAAGCTCGGCTTCCGTCACCCAGCCCGCCTTGAGCCGCGCCTGCATGATGATGGCTTCCGCATCCTCGCGCGAAATACCGAAGCCTTCGAGATAGCCGGGCTCGTGCTTGCTCTCGCCATCCTTGCGCTCGGTCCAGCCGGTCAGATCGTCAGTGGCGCAGCCGGCGAGATCCTCGATCGTCTTGACGCCGTTCTCGCCCAAAGCGACCAGCATCTTGCTGGTGACGCCGGGCACTTCCTTGAGCTCGTCGGCGACGCCGAGTTCCTTGCGCTTGGCGTCGAGCTCGGCCTCCTGCGCGGCGATATAATCCTTGGCGCGCTGCTGCAGCTCGTGCGCGGTGTCGGCGTCGAAGCCCTCGATGCCGGCGATTTCCTTCTCGTCGACCAGCGCCAGTTCCTCGATCGAGCCGAAGCCTTCGGAGGCGAGCAGCTGACCGACCACCTCGTCGAGATTGAGCGCCTCGACGAAGGTCTTGGTGCGCGCCTCGAACTCGGCATGACGGCGTTCGGATTCCTCCTGCTCGGTGAGGATGTCGATGTCCCAGCCCGTGAGCTGGGAGGCGAGCCGAACGTTCTGGCCGCGCCGGCCGATGGCGAGCGACAGCTGCTGATCCGGCACCACCACCTCGATGCGCTCCTTGTCCTCGTCGAGCACCACCTTGGCGACTTCGGCGGGCGCCAGCGCATTGACCACGAAGGTGGCGATGTCCGGCGACCACGGAATGATGTCGATCTTCTCGCCCTGCAATTCGTTGACCACCGCCTGCACGCGCGAGCCGCGCATGCCGACGCAGGCGCCGACCGGATCGACCGAGGAGTCGCGCGAGATCACCGCGATCTTGGCGCGCGAGCCGGGATCGCGGGCGACCGCCTTGACCTCGACGATGCCGTCATAGATTTCCGGCACTTCCTGCGCGAACAGCTTGGCGGTGAACTGCGGGTGCGTGCGTGACAGAAAGATCTGCGGGCCCCGCGGCTCGCGTCGCACGTCGTAGATGTAGGCGCGGATGCGATCGCCGTTGCGGAACACCTCGCGCGGCAACAGTTCGTCGCGGCGCACGATGGCCTCGCCGCGGCCGAGATCGACGACGACGTTGCCGTATTCGACGCGCTTGACGATGCCGTTGACGATGTCGCCGATGCGGTCCTTGTATTCGAGATACTGACGGTCGCGCTCGGCCTCGCGCACCTTCTGCACGATGACCTGCTTGGCCGACTGCGCGGCGATGCGGCCGTATTCGAGCGGCGGCAGCGGATCGGCGATGGTGTCGCCGACCTGCGCCGCCGGATGGCGCTTGCGCGCGTCCTCGAGCGTGATCTGGTTGGACGGGTTCTCGACGCTCTCCACCACCAGCATGTGGCGCATGAGTTTCAGCTCGCCGGTCTTGGGCTCGATCTCGGCGTGCACGTCGGTCTCGGCGCCGTAGCGCGAGCGCGCCGCCTTGGCGATGGCATCCTCCATCGCGGTGATGACGATGCTGCGGTCGATCGATTTCTCGCGCGCAACCGCGTCGGCAATCTGCAGCAATTCGAGCCTGTTGGCGCTGACAGCCATAGCTCAGTCTCCTCGGTTTGCGGCATGCCCGGCCTGGCCGGGGCGATGCCTTCGGTGTTGTCGTTCCTGTCGCTTCGCCGCCTTGGCTTCGCGCTTGGCGGACTTTTCCCGTCGTAAAGCCTCTTTCACCAGCTCGTCGGTGAGCACGAGCTTGGCCTCGCTCATGTCGGCGATCGGCAGCAGCACGTCGGCCGTTTCGCCTTCGCTCGCGTCGTCGCGGTGCAGCCGCGCCATCTCGCCCGCGGTGCCGGCGAGTTGGCCGCGGAAGCGCTTGCGGCCGTTGACCGGAATTTCCATCTCGATGCGGGCGAGGTGCCCGGCATAGCGGTCGAAGTCCGACTTGCGCACCAGCGGCCGGTCGATGCCGGGTGAGGAAATCTCCAGCCGGTAGGCCCGCTCGATCAGGTCGGCGACGTCGAGTACCGGCGACAGCGCCCGCGACACCGTCTCGCAGTCCTCTACCGTCATCGAGCCGTCCGGCCGCTCGGCCATGATTTGCACGGTGCAGCCGTCGGCGCTCGAGACTTTCACCCGAACCAGGCGATAGCCGAGCTGCTCGATCACCGGCTCGGCCACATTGGCGACGCGGGCCGACAGGCCGGGTTCCGCGATCAACCGCGGCTCGGCTTGGAAGGCGGCGCTGTCGGCCGCAAAGGTCTTCAACTGGCTTTCGGCCATTTCGGTAACAAAAAAGAGCGGGCCCCGGGGGACCCACTCTCAAAACCGGTCGGTTATGAGGGTGTCTTAATTACACGCGGGAATATAGCGATTTTCGGCCCTGGCGCAAGGGTTGGGCGGCCTCCGGCGGGGCTAACCCTTCGTTCAGAATCTGCCCTTAAATTTGGGTAAAGCCCCGCATTCACAGGCCGTCCCTGCAGGTAAGTCGATGGGTTTGCCAGCCTCGCTGCTTCCCGAGTTGGAAGACGTGGTCCAGCACGGCTCGGCGGAAAAGCGCGCCGAGACGCTGCGCAAGATCACCACGTTGTTCCTCGACGGCGCCACCCAGTTCAGCAGCGAGCACGTCGCGCTGTTCGACGACGTCATCGGCTATTTGATCGAGGAGATCGAGGCCAAGGCCCTGGCCGAGCTGTCGCGCCGGCTGGCGCCGGTGCCGAACGCACCCGAAGGCGTGGTACGCACGCTCGCCGAAAACGACGATATCGCCATCGCCGGCCCGGTGCTCAAGCAGGCCAGTCTCGGCGAACCGGAACTGATGCAGATCGCCGAGCGCAAGAGCCAGGCGCACCTGCTGGCCCTGGCGGAGCGCCCCAATGTCAGCGAGGCGCTTGCCGACATCATCGTGGCGCGCGGCGACCGCGACGTGGCGCGCTCGATCGCCACCAATGCCCGGGCCAAGCTGTCGGAAAACGCCTTCACCACGCTGGTCAAACGCGCCGAGATGGACGGCGTGCTCGCCGAGAAGGTCGGCCTGCGCACCGACATCCCGCCGCGGCTGTTCCGGCAGCTGCTGATGCAGGCAACCGACGTCGTGCAGAAGCGCCTGCTGGCCCAGGCCAAGCCCGAGACCCAGGCCGAAATCCGCCGCGTGCTCGCCAAGGTGAGCGACGAGGTCGGCGCCCGCGCCGCGCCGCGCAACTACACCGCCGCGCTTGCCGCCGTGCGCGAATTGCACAAGCAGCGCAAGCTCACCGAAGCCGATATCGCCGAATACGCCAAAAGCGGCCGCTACGAGGAGACCATCGCGGCGCTGGCGACGCTCTGCGCCGTGCCGGTCGACGTCGTCGACCGGCTGATGAGCGGCGAGCGCGCCGACCCCGTGCTCATCCTTGCGCGCGCATCGGGCTTCGGCTGGCCGACGGTGCGCGAGGTCATCAATGCCCGGCCCGGCCCCAAGCCGTCGCAGCAGACGCTCGACGCTGCCTATGAGAATTTCGAGCGGCTCACGTCGGCCACCGCGCAGCGCGTGGTGCGTTTCTGGCAGGTGCGCCAGGGCACCGGCGAGTAGTTACGCCTTTCTGAAAATGAAGTAGGCGGGCACGCGGCCTTCGCGCTTGGCCTTGGCTTCGTAGCGCGTGCCGGCGAAATCGGGCCAGGGCTTGCGCCAATCGTCGGCGCATTCAGCGGTCCAGACGAAATCCGGCGAGCGCAGCACGCGGACAAGCGCGTAATCGGCGTAGCTCGCGATGTCGGTGGCGAAACGCAATTCGCCGCCGCGTTCGAGAATGCGGGCCAGCCGCTTGAGGCTGTCGTCCTGGATGAAACGCCGCTTCCAGTGTCGCCGCTTCGGCCAGGGATCGGGATAGAGCAGGTCGATGCGCGCAAGCGAGGCATCCGGCAGCCAGTCGAGGAGCGCGCTGGCGTCGCCGTGATGCAGGCGCACATTGGCGAGCCGGTCGGCATCGATTGCGGCGAGCGCCTTGGCAATGGCGTTGACGTAGCCGTCCGAGCCGATGAAGCCGATGCGGGGATTGGCTTGCGCCTGCGCCATAAGGTGTTCGGCGCCGCCGAAGCCGATCTCCAGCCACACGCTGTCGACGCCGCCGAACAGGCTGCGCAGATCGGACGGCGCCGGCCGGCTGAGGTCGAGCGCGATTGTCGGCAGCAGCGTGTCGAACAGCGCCGCCTGGCGCGGGCGCAACGGATGTCCTTTGCGCCGGCCGAAGAAGGCGCGCTTTGCGTCTTTGTCATCACCGGGCCGCCGCGAAGCGGCGTGACCCGGTGATCCCGATTCACGTGGCACGGCATTGCGTCCCTAAGCGGGATCTCCGGGCCAAGCCCGGCGATGACGAGTCTAGTGGTCGCGGCGGTAAGAGGAAACTGCCTTACCGAACCGCGCTCCTGATCGCCGCGGCGAGGTCGGTCTTCTCCCAGGAGAAGCCGCCGTCCTTGTCCGGGGCGCGGCCGAAGTGGCCGTAGGCCGCCGTGCGCCGATAGATCGGGCGGTTGAGCTTGAGCGTGCGGCGGATATTGGTCGGGGTCAGGCGGAACAGTTCGGGCAGCACCTTTTCGAGCTTCTTCTCTTCCACCTTGCCGGTGCCGTGGGTGTCGACCAGCACCGACATCGGATCGGCGACGCCGATGGCATAGGCGACCTGGATGGTGCATTTGTCGGCGAGGCCCGCCGCCACCACGTTCTTGGCGAGATAGCGCGCGGCATAGGCCGCCGAGCGGTCGACCTTGGTCGGGTCCTTGCCGGAGAAGGCGCCGCCGCCGTGCGGGGCATAGCCGCCGTAGGTGTCGACGATGATCTTGCGGCCGGTCAGGCCGCAGTCGCCGTCGGGCCCGCCGATCACGAAGTTTCCGGTCGGGTTGACCAGGAAGTCGGCGGCGCGCTCCGGCATCCAGCCCTTCGGCAGCGCCGACTCGACGGCGTCGGAGATCATCTCCTTGATCAGGCCGGGCGTGTATTTCTTGCCGTTGCGGCTCTGCGCATTGTGCTGGGTGGAGACGACGACCTTGGTGCAGCCGACCGGCTTGCCGTTGACGTATCTGACGGTGACCTGACTCTTGGCGTCGGGCTGCAGATCGAAGAGCTGGCCGGCGCGGCGCTTTTCCGACAGCACCTTGAGGATCTTGTGCGCGAAATAAATCGGCGCCGGCATGAACGAGTTCTTCTCGTAGACTTCGCTTTCGGTGCAGGCAAAGCCGAACATCATGCCCTGGTCGCCGGCGCCTTCCTCTTCCTTGCCTTTCTTCTTCTTGGCGTTGACGCCCATGGCGATGTCGGGCGACTGGCCGTGCAGAAGCACCTCGACGTCGGCGCCGTAGCTGGAAAAGCCGTCCTGGTCGTAGCCGATGTCCTTGACCACGCCGCGCGCGATCTCGGTGATCAGCTCGCGGTCGACCACCGTCTTGTCGCCGTGCTTGCGGAAGAACGGCGCCTGGCCGCGGCCCTCGCCGGCAATGACGATCTTGTTGGTGGTGCAGAGCGTCTCGCAGCCGAGCCGCGTGTTCACCTGGCTGTCATCGGCGATGCCGAGCTTGATGTCGTTTTCGAGAAACGCATCGAGCACCGCGTCGGAAATCTGGTCACAGACCTTGTCGGGATGACCTTCCGAAACGGATTCGCTGGTGAACAGGAAATTGGTGTGAGCCACTGAAACTCCTCCCCGCGCGCGGTTTCCGCGCGACGTCACGTGTCGAGGGTGTTTCTTGCAGCGGCGGGGAACGAGGTCAAGATGCGGGCAGCGTGGGCAATAACCTCACGCCGCCGATGGGACTAATCCTCGCCGGCGATTTGCTCGACCAGATCGACGATGCGCCTGCGCATCTTGCTGCTCTTGATGCGCATGAAGGCCTTGGTCAGCGACAGGCCGTCGGAAGTGGCGAGAAAATCCGACACATAGGCGGGCGAGGGCGCTTCACCCATGCCGCTGTGGCGCTCGCCGGGAATATGGGGGGCGCCCTCGAAGAAAAATGACACCGGAACTTGCAGGATGTGGGAGATCTGCTGCAGGCGGCTGGCGCCGATACGGTTGGTGCCTTTCTCGTATTTCTGGACCTGCTGGAAGGTCAGGCCAAGAGCGTCGCCGAGTTTCTCCTGCGACATGCTCAGCATCATCCGACGCATGCGCACGCGCGAACCGACGTGCTTGTCGATCGGATTGGGTGCCTTCTTGGCCATAAATATCTCCTATGCCCCTATTCGCAGCCGTAATGTCATAAACGGGCCTATCTAGGCAATTGGTCATTTGCGCGCGGGCAATCTTCACACTCAACAACGCGTGAAAATTGCCTCATATTTTCAAAGCTTTTTCGCGAGGCGAACATTGTGGCTGCGCGATAAAGTAGCAGCGTAGGCTTTGAATAATTGGCGGCTGTTCAATCTAGAGCTGTAGTCGGCGTCGACCAACTACCATGAAACTTACGACCAGAAATAGAATCAAGATGTAATTGCCGAATTGCACAAAAACCGTGGGCCCGCCGGGTTTCGGCAGCCGCGCATCGAGTACCCCCTCGGCGCCGAGCGGCAGCGAGGCGACAATGCGGCCGACCGGGTCGATCACGCCGGAAATTCCGGTGTTGGCGGCGCGCACCAGAGGCAGGCCTTCGGCGATGGCGAGCGCGCGCGCCTGCTGGAAGTGCTGATAGGGCCCCGAACTGATGCCGAACCAGCCGTCATTGGTGACGTTGACCAGCCAGCCGGGCCGTTCGCCGCGCGGCACCGCCTCGCCCGGGAAAATCGCCTCGTAGCAGATGAGCGGCAGCATCTTCGGCGCACCGGCTACGTCCATGCCGCGGCGCCGGTCGCCGGCATAGAAGCCGCCGACCTGCTTGGCGAGATTCTGCAAGCCGATCTTTTCCAGCACGGTTTCGAACGGCAGGTATTCGCCGAACGGCACCAGATGCACCTTGTCGTAGACGGCGCGGATCGAGCCGTCCGGATCGATGACATAGATGGAATTATAGGCATGCACCTGGCGCTGGCCGGGAGCCGGCTCGGCTGCGCGCACCGCGCCGGTGATGAGCACGGTATTCGGCTTGATGAGCTTGGTGATCTGCGCCAGCGCCTCAGGCTCGCGCGTCAGAAAAAACGGAAACGCCGATTCCGGCCAGATCAGATGCGTGACATCGCGCACGCCGTTCGAACGCGGCCCGGTGGCGCGATCCGACAGGCGCAGATAGCGCGCCATCACCTGATCCTTGGCGGTGTAATTGAATTTCTCGTCCTGCTGCAGATTGGGCTGCATGATGCGCAGCCGCACGCCGTCGACATAGCTTGTTGGATGGCCGCGCAGCCGCACGACGCCATAGCCGGCGAGCGCCGCGAGCACGATCAGCGCGGCGACCGGCACGCGCAAGGGACGCGGCGTATCCTTGCGGTCGTCGGCCAGCACGGCGGGGCTGGCAAAGATCGCGACGGCGACGAAGGTGAGACCCCAGATGCCGACGAGCGAAATGCTCTGCGCCAATGCCAGCGGTTCGGTCAGGGCATAACCGAAGGCATTCCACGGAAAGCCGGTGAACAGGTGGCCGCGCAGCCATTCGCTGACGGTCAGCGTCGCGGCAAGCGCGAGGATGCGCGCCGGTCCCCGCACCCAGATCAGCCGCGCTGCGAAAAGGGCGATCGCGCCGTAGACGCCGAGCACCGCCGGCAGTCCGCCGACGGCGACCGGCAACAGCCAGCCGAAGGTCTTGGCGTCGACCAAAAAGGCGTAGCCGGTCCAGTAGAGGCCGGCGAGAAAATAGCCGAAGCCGAAGCACCAGCCGGCGCCGGCGGCGCGCCAGGTGCCGCTGTAGCGGCCGGCCGCCGAGCCGTCGACCAGCCAGACCAGCACCGGAAACGTCAGGAACATGATCGGCCAGAAATTGACCGGCGCCATGGCGAGGGCCGAGCCAGCCCCGGCGACAAATGCCATAGCGGCACGCCGCCAGCCGGAGGCGAGCAGGATGGCGTGGGCAAGGCGCGTGATGAGCGTCACGGGCGGCGCGGGGCTGCGGGCGTTGCGGCGGACTCTTTCGGCGGCGTCTCGTCGATCGGCAGCGACGGCGGCGTGGTGCCGGCGAGCACGGCGTCCGGCTCCTGGCGCTTGCGTTCGGCGCCGCGCGGGCGTTCGCGCCGTTCCTTGAGCCGCACGATGCGGATGCGCTTGACCCTGCGCGGGTCGGTGTCGAGCACCTCGAATTCGAACAGGCCGGGGCCGGGAATGACCTCGCCGCGCGCCGGCAGGCGGCCGGCGCGCGTCACCAGATAGCCGCCGATGGTGTCGACTTCCTCGGCCGCGTCGCCGAGGTCGAAATCGCCGCCGATCACCGCCACCACATCCTCAAGCGGCGCGCGCGCGTCGGCGATGAAGCTGCCGTCCGGCTGGCGCACCACGGCGGGCAATTCGTCCTCGTCATGCTCGTCGGCGATCTCGCCGACGATCTGCTCGACGATGTCCTCGATCGATACCAGCCCATCGGTGCCGCCGTATTCGTCGATCACCAGCGCAAGATGAATGCGCGTCGCCTGCATGCGGGCCAGCAGATCGATCGCGCGCATCGACGGCGGCACGAACAGGATTTCACGGACGATCTTGGCCGCCGACAGCGGCATGGCGAGATCGATGGCCTTGAGGTCGAGCCCGGCGGCGAACGGCTTCTTGCGCTTGGCGTTCTTGTCGGGATCGACCGCGGCGCGTTGCGTCATGAAACCGATGAGGTCGCGGATGTGCACCATGCCGACCGGATCGTCGAGCGTATCGTTGTAGACGACGAGCCGCGAATGGCCGGCGCGCTCGAACATGCGCACCAGCTCGCCCAAGGTGATGTCCTGCTGCACGTCGATGATGTCGGCGCGCGGCACCATGACGTCGCCGACGCGCCGCTCGCGCAGGCTCAGGATGTTCCTGAGCATGCGGCTTTCCTCCGGCGAGAAGCCGGATTCGCCGGGCGGCATCAGGTCGAGCACGTCCTTGAGGTCGGAGCGGATCGATCCCTGTTTCCAGCCGAACAGCGCGCGCAGCACGCGCGCCAGCCAGCCGTCGCCGTTCTGCGCGGGCTTGACCGGCACCGGCAGATTGCGCGGCTCGAATGGGGCGGCTGGCTTGTCGTCGGGCATGGCGGTCAGGAGCGCGCGAGATAGGGGTCGGGCATGTCGAGCGAACGCATGACGCGGCTTTCCAGCCGTTCCATCTCCTCGGCCTCGGCGTCGCTCTGGTGGTCGTAGCCGACGAGATGCAGGAACCCGTGCACGGACAGGTGGGCGAGATGATGCAGGAATTCGCGGCCCTCGTCCGCGCATTCGCGCGCCAAAGTCTCGTAAGCGACCACGATATCCCCGAGAAAAGCCGGCCCCGCCTCCCTGGCGGCCGGGAAGGACAGCACGTTGGTCGGCTTGTCGATGCGCCGCCAATCGCGGTTGAGCGCCCGGATCGAGGCGTCGTCGGTGAGCAGCACGCTCACTTCCCCGGTCACGGCGCGGGCCTTGGCCGCGGCGGCGATCGCGGCGCGCACGGTCGCCTCGGCGCGCGGTTCGGCGGCCCACAGCGGGGAAGCAACCTGGATATCGATTTCCGGCGCGGCGGCGCGCCGGTCCGTCAGCGCGCTCATTCCTTGCTCTCGCGCTTGGCGCTGCGGTCATAGGCGTCGACAATGCGCGCCACCAGCTCGTGGCGGATCACGTCCTCGGCGGTGAAGGCGACGTGGCCGATGCCCTCGACGCCGGCAAGCAGCTTGACCGCTTCCGCCAGTCCCGACTTCTGGCCCGGCGGCAGGTCGACCTGGCTCGGGTCGCCGGTGACGATCATGCGGCTGTTCTCGCCGAGCCGGGTCAGGAACATCTTCATCTGCATCGAGGTGGTGTTCTGCGCCTCGTCGAGGATGACGCAGGCATTCGACAGCGTGCGGCCGCGCATGAAGGCGAGCGGAGCGATCTCGATCTCGCCGGCCTGCAGCGCGCGCTCGACGATGCGGGCGTCCATCAGGTCGTAGAGCGCGTCGTAGATCGGCCGCAGATAGGGGTCGACCTTCTCGCGCATGTCGCCGGGCAGGAAGCCGAGCCGCTCGCCGGCTTCCACCGCCGGCCGCGACAGGATGATGCGGTCGATCTCCTTGCGCTCGAACATCTGCACCGCCTGCGCGACCGCGATCCAGGTCTTGCCGGTGCCGGCGGGGCCGGTGCCGAACACCAGATGATGGCGCTTAAGCGCACGGATATAGGCGTCCTGCGCGGCGGTGCGGGCGCGCACCGGGCGTTTGCGCAAGTTGATTTCCTCGAAGGCCGGGCGCGGGCTCGCCGGGTCGTAGTCGAACAGCGAGCCCTGCGCGATCGCCTGGCGGATGGCGCCCTCGACGTCGCCCTGCGACAGGTCGCGGCCGCGCCTGATCTGCTCGTAGAGACCCTCGAGCACGCGGCGGGCCTGCTCGCAGGCGCCGCGCGAGCCCTCGAGCGTGACGTGATTGCCGCGCTGTTCGGCCATCACGCCGAGCCGGCGCTCGACGAGCGCGAGGTTCTGTCCATATTGGCCGAACAGGATGGAGGCGAGCCGGTTGTCCTCGAAGGCCAGCACGGTCTGCGTGGTGGCGGTGTCCTCGGACGCGGCGGCGGGCGGGATCACGGGATCCTGTGTGCGCAAGGTGTGCTCTATGCTCCTGCGGTGGCCAGTTGCGGGGTGGCTGCGGCGCCAACGAGCGCGCCGAACAGGCTGTTGCTGCCGACTTCGGTGACGGCGACGGGCGTGACCTGGCCGATGAGCGAGGCCGGCGCCATCACCTGCACCGCCTGCAAATAGGGCGAGCGGCCGACCAGCTGTCCGGGCAGCCGGCCGGGCTTTTCCAGCAGCACGTCGAGCGTGCGGCCGGCGAACGAGGCATTGAAGGCGCGCTGGCGGCGGCTGATGGCGGCCTGCAGCCGCTGCAGCCGCTCGGCCTTCACCTCTGGCGCAACCTGCCCTGCCATCTCGGCGGCCGGCGTGCCGGGCCGCGGCGAATACATGAAGGAGAAGGCGGTGACGAGGCCCGCTTCCTCGACCAGCGACAGCGTGTCGTTGAAATCCGCGTCGCTCTCGCCGGGGAAGCCGACGATGAAATCGGAAGTGAAGGCAAGGTCGGGCCGCGCGGCGCGCAGACGCTCGATGACCCGGAGATAGTCGGCGCGCGTGTGCCTGCGGTTCATCGCCTCGAGAATTGCGTCGGAGCCCGACTGCACCGGCAGGTGCACATAGGGCATCAGCGCCCCGAGCTCGCCATGGGCGGCGACGAGATCGTCGTCCATGTCGCGCGGATGGCTGGTGGTGTAGCGCAGCCGGCAGATGCCGGGCACGCGGCTCAAGCGCCTCAGCAATTTGCCGAGCGAGGCCGGCGCGCCGTCCTCGCCCGCGCCATGATAGGCGTTGACGTTCTGCCCGATCAGCGTGACTTCGCGCACGCCGGCGCCGGCCAGCCGCTCGACCTCGGCGACGATCTGCTTGACCGGCCGCGATACCTCGGCGCCGCGCGTATAGGGCACGACGCAGAAGGTGCAGAACTTGTCGCAGCCTTCCTGCACCGTCACGAAGGCGGATACGCCGCGCGCCCGGATCGCCTCGCGATCGGGCGCCGCCAATTTCTCGAACTTGTCCTCGACCGGGAATTCGGTGTCGACCACCTTCTCGCCGCGCTCGGCGCGGGCGAGGAGCGACGGCAGCAAATGATAGTTCTGCGAGCCGACCACCAGGTCGACGCAGCCCGCGCGGCGCACGATCTCCTCGCCCTCGGCCTGCGCCACGCAGCCGGCCACCGCGATCAGCATTTTGCGGCCCTGCGCCGCGGCCTGTTCCTTCATCACGCGGATGCGGCCGATCTCGGAATAGACCTTCTCGGCCGCCTTCTCGCGGATGTGGCAGGTGTTGAGGATGACGACATCGGCGTCGTCCGGCGACGGCGTCTCGGCAAAGCCGGCGGGCGCCAGGGTGTCCGCCATACGATGGGAATCGTAGACGTTCATCTGGCAGCCGAAGGATTTGACGTGGACTTTGCGGGGTCTGCTCATGCCGTTTCGCGCGAACCGGGCCTAATCTAATGGCGGCCCGGCGATTTGTCCCGCCGCTTCATATAGTTGATTTTGTTGCGATTTTAAGACGCGACCGGCGCCGGCACAGCGCGGCCGAGAAGGGCGGCCGTGGTCAGCCGGCGCACCGTTTCTTCGAGCCGCCTGGTCATTTCCTTGCGGTCGGCTTCGCCGTCGGCGGCGACCGGCTCGCCGTAGCTCACCACCGCGTCGACTGCGCCGCCGGCGATGAAGGCCTTGATGTGCGGCATGAAATCGAGATCGCCGTACCAGGCGACCAGGGGGCGGTACTGGCGGCCCATCGGGATGCCGTATTGGCCGGTATAGCAGATCGACATCGGCTGGATGAGCACGCCGGCCGCGAGTCCTTGCGCCGCGGCGTGCTTGATGGCGCCGATCAGCGCCGAGCGGAACGGCAGCACGCGATTGCCGTCGCTCGAGGTACCCTCGGCGAACAGCACCACCGAGGTTCCGCCCGCCAGCCGCTTGACGATCTCGCCGATGGCGTCGCTGGTCTGGTGGCGGCGGGCGCGGTCGACGAAGACGGTGCGCTGGATCTCGGCGGTGATGCCGACCAGCGGCCATTTGCGCACCTCGCTCTTGGCGACGAAGGCGACGGGGCTGAGCGAGCCGATCACCACGATGTCGACCCAGGACACGTGGTTGCCGATGTAGAGCACCGGCTGGCCGCGCAGCGGTCGGCCCTCGACGCGCACCTTGATGCGCAGCAGCGCGCGCAGCACGCGATAGTAGTTAACCGCGATGAAGCCCCAGCCCGGCAGGCCGAGCTTGCCGAGCAGCCACTGAATGGAGATCAGCAGCGGCGTCATGGTGAAGAAGAACACCGCGATGAACAACGCGCGGATCATTGGAAGCCCAGCCGCGCCGCGATCTCAGGCATGTTCCCTCCCCCCTTGTGGCGGAGGGTTAGGGAAGGGGGTGACGCTGTCATGACAGCTGTTCACAACGCCCCCATCCCCAACCCCTCTCCACAAGGGGAAGGGGAGCATGCAGAGCTCGCGGCAGGATCATTCGCTACCGTCCGCTTTTGTCGTCCTTGAGCGGCACGGCATAGAGCTCGAGCCGGTGATCGACCAGTTTGTAGCCGAGCTTGCGCGCGACTTCCGCCTGCAGGCGCTCGATCTCCTCGGACTGGAATTCGATCACCTCGCCGCTGCGCAGGTTGATGAGATGGTCGTGATGCGCCTCGTTGTGGGTCTCGTAGCGGGCGCGGCCCTCGCGGAAGTCGTGGCGCGAAATGATGCCGGCGTCCTCGAACAACCGCATGGTGCGGTAGACGGTGGAGATCGAGATGCGGTCGTCGACCTTGACGCAGCGCCGGTAAAGCTCCTCGACATCCGGATGGTCGTCGGAGGAGGCGAGCACGCGCGCGATGGTGCGGCGCTGCTCGGTCATGCGCATGCCCTTGGCGGCGCACAGCGCCTCGATATTGCTTTCGGTGGCCGGAGTGGCTGCCATCATCGCTTCCGTTGCGGCGCCTCTATCATAGGGATCGTGTCCGCCTCGTGTCCATCGCTAGAGGTCGCGGCGCAAAATCAGCGCTGTCGCGGCCTTGCCGCCCGCGCCGGCGTAATAATTGGGGCGGCGGGAAACTTCGCGAAAACCGGCGCGGTCGTAAAGTTTCAGCGCCGCGGCGTTGTGCTCGTCGACTTCGAGGAACACGGTGCGCGCGCCGAGGCCCGCCAGCCGCCGCAAATGCAGCATCAAGAGCTTGCGCGCCAGGCCCCGGCCTTGCGCGCGCGCCGCGACCGCGACCGACAGGATTTCGGCTTCGTCCTCGACCAGCCGCGACACGATAAAGCCGGTCAACTTGGCGCCCGCCATCGCGCGATGGGCCAGGGTGTGACGATCGAGCAGCAGGCCCTCGACCTCCTGCTCGCTCCAGCCGCGGTTGAAGGAGGCCGAATGCAGCGCGGCGATGGCGGCGGCGTCGCCCGCGCCCGCCTCCGACAGCGCCGGCTCGCCGCGGCCGAACAATGTGCCAAGAAAGCTCATCGTCGGCTCATCGGCGCGCCAATTGGCTGGCGTCCTGCGGCTGCGCGTCGGGCGCGCGCAGGTAGAACGGCTTGACCGGCGTGGCCGTGTCGGCGGCGAGCGCGCCGAGCCGCGCCACCCAGTCGATGTCGGGCGCGGCGCGCTGCTCGACCGAACGCGGCGGCCGCTCGCCGGACGGCCAGTGCGCAGCCAATGCCGCCGCGGCATTGCCGGCAAGGCGCGGTGAGCCGGTGGTCGCCAGGCGCAGCGCCTCGCGCATCGGCATGAGCCGCGCGCTCACCAGCGTGCGGCCGCCGGCGCCGAACACCTGCAGGTAGAAGTGGTCGTGGCGTGCGTCGATCGCGGCCACCACCGGCAGCGAATCGTCGGCGGCGATGAAGGGCGCGGCGTAGGCCGCCAGCGTGGTGATGCCGACCGCCGGCTTGCCCGACGCCAGCGCGATGCCCCGCGCCGCGGCGATGCCGACGCGCAGGCCGGTGAAGCTGCCGGGGCCGGTCGTCACCGCGATACGGTCGATCTGTGCGAAGGATGTCGCGGCGCGCTCCATGACGCGGGCGATCAGCGGCATCAGCGCCTCGGCGTGGCCGCGCTGCATGGCCTGCGATTCATGCGCCAGAACGGCGCCGGCGCCGGTGTCGAGCACGGCCGCCGCGCAGGCTTCGAGCGCGGTATCGATGGCGAGAATGCGCATGGATTAAGCTTAGCACCGCACCGGAGAAAATAACGCCGTCATTCCGGGACGCGCCGAAGGCGCGGGCCCGGAATCCATAACCCCGGTCTGTGAATATGGATTCGGTTCGCCGCCATAGCGCGTCGCAGACGCGCACGCGCTTACGGCGGCGCCCCGGAATGACAAGGATCGCTAAACCGGCCGCACCTCGACCACATCCGGCACAAAGTGATGCAGCAAATTCTGGATGCCGTGCTTGAGCGTGGCGGTCGAGGACGGGCAGCCCGAGCAGGCGCCCTTCATGTGCAGGAACACCACGCCTTCCTTGTAGCCCTTGAAGGTGATGTCGCCGCCGTCGCCCGCCACCGCCGGCCGCACCCGCGTCTCGATCAGGTCCTTGATGGTGGCGACGGTGTCGGCGTCCTTCTCGTCGAAGAACTCGTCGCTTGCGGCTTCGGCGGCGCCGGCGGCGAGCAGCGGCGCGCCGGACATGTAGTGCTCCATGATGGCGCCGAGGATCGCCGGCTTCATCTGCTGCCAGTCGCCGCCGGTCTTGGTGACCGAAATGAAGTCGGAGCCGAAGAACACGCCGCCGACATTGGCGATGTCGAACAGCCGCGCGGCGAGCGGCGATTGCGCCGCGGCCTCGCGCGTCGGCATGTCGAGCGTGCCGGTGTAGAGCACGGGGCGTCCCGGCAGGAACTTCAAGGTCGCCGGATTGGGCGTGGCTTCGGTCTGGATGAACATGCGGGCTCTCCTTCCGGGTTCAAGGCCCGGGGATGGCGTGGGTGTAGTCGATAAATGGCGCTTGCCGCGGGCGAGGTCAACCCGCGGCCATTTCTGCCGTTCCGCGGCCGCAAACCCCGGATTCCGGGCGCGGCGCCCCGGAAAGACCGGAGGGATCACGACATTGCGGCGAGGTCTTCGTCGGTGAGATGGCCGGGGATGATGGCGACGGGAATGGGAAAGCTGCCGGCGTTCTTGCCGATATGCGAGACCAGCGGGCCGGGGCCTTCCTTTTGCGTGCCTGCGGCCAGCACCAGAATGCCGATATCGGCGTCCTCGTCGATGAGCTTGAGAATTTCCTCGGCGGTGACGCCCTCGCGGATGACGCGCTCGGGCGCGAGCTTGGTGAGCTTCCTGGCGCGGTCGGCATATTTATCGAGCGCCTTGTTGGCCGCTTCCATCGCCTCCGCGCGCATGATGTCGGCGACGCCGAGCCATTGCTGATTGCGCTCGCCCGGCTCGATGACCCGCAGCATCACGATCTGCGACTTGGTGCGTCCGGCGCGCTTGGCCGCCCAGTAGACGGCGCGGTCGCATTCCTCGGTGTCGTCGATGATCACCAGATATTTGCGCTTGTGACCCTTCTCGTAGCTGCGGCGCTTGGTGCTCATAAGGCCTCCCGCGTCGTAGTCGTCCGTTGCGCGACACTAGGCGCACAAGCGGGGAATGGTTGCATGGCGGCCAAGCCGCCGACAAGCGGGAACTTGGGCAGGTTTTGCGCAGTGCAAACGGGCGCGGCGGGAGGCGCGGAGTTGGCCGCTACCGCCGCACGAAGCCGACGATGTCCTTGACCGCCTTCATCGTTTCCGCGGCGATTACCTGCGCGCGCTGCGAACCGTCGGCGAGCACGGAATCGATGAACACCGGATCCTGCACCAGCCGCTTCATCTCGGCGCCGATCGGCCCGAGCTTGGCGACGGCGAGATCGACCAGCGCCGTCTTGAAGGTCGAGAACTGCCCGCCGCCGAATTCGGAGAGCACCTGCGCCTTGCTCACGCCCTGCAGCGCCGCGTAGATGCCGACCAGATTGTCGGCCTCGGGGCGCGGCTCGAGACCTTTGACCTCGCTCGGCAGCGGCTCCGGATCGGTCTTGGCCTTGCGGATCTTCTGCGCGATGGCGTCGGCGTCGTCGGTGAGGTTGATGCGCGAATAGTCGGACGCCTCCGACTTCGACATCTTCTTCGAGCCGTCGCGCAGGCTCATCACGCGCGTCGCCGGGCCCTGGATGATCGGCTCGGGCTGCGGGAAGAAGGCATCGCCGTAGCCGTGCGCCTTGATCGATTCGGCGAAATCGTTGTTGAACTTCTGCGCGATGTCGCGCGACAGCTCGAGATGCTGCTTCTGGTCCTCGCCGACCGGAACATGGGTCGCCCGATACACCAGAATGTCGGCCGCCATCAGGTTCGGATAGACATAGAGACCGACCGAGGCGTTCTCGCGGTCCTTGCCCGCCTTCTCCTTGAACTGCGTCATGCGGTTGAGCCAGCCCATGCGGGCAACGCAGTTGAACACCCAGGCAAGCTCGGCGTGCTCGGCCACCTGGCTCTGGTTGAAGATGATGTTTTTCTTCGGATCGATGCCGCAGGCGAGAAACGCCGCCGTCACCTCGCGCGTCGCGCGCGGCAATTCGGCCGGCTCCTGCCACACCGTGATGGCGTGCAGGTCGACGACGCAATAGATGCAGTCGTAGCGCTCCTGCAGCGCCACGAATTTGGTGATGGCGCCGAGGTAGTTGCCGAGGTGCAGGTTGCCGGTCGGCTGCACGCCGGAGAACACGCGCTCCTTGAACGCCATTCGTTTCGTCCTTTGGTCGGGGCAGCCGTCCAATGCCACGCCGGACCGGCGCTAGGCAAGGCTCAAAATTTGCCGACCGAGCGCAGCAATTGCCGCGGGCTCGCCACGCGCATCGCCTGCAGCAGGACGACGTAGACGGCCAGGCCGAAGGCGATCAGCGCCGCCAACACCGCCATTTGCAGCACGGACGGCACGCCGGCGCCGAGGAACGGCGCGAGCAGGCGCTGCGCGCCCTCGACGGCGGCCCCCATGGCGACGGCGGCGAGCACGATGCGCGGCAGGCGCCGCCGCGCCTCGCGGTCGATGGAAAAGCCGATGCGGCGCGCGACCAGTGCGCCGAGCAGCGCCGCGCTCGCCCAGCCCGACAGCGCGATGGCGATGGCGACGCCGACATGGCCGAAGGCCGGCATCAGCGCGAGGCTGCCGGCGATGGCGACGGCAAAGCCGGCAAGCGCCGCCTTCATCGGCGTCGCGGTGTCCTCGCGCGCGAAAAACACCGGCGAGAACGTCTTGACCAGCACGTGGCCGGGCAGACCGAGGGCGAAGGCGGCGAGCGCCGACGCCGTCGCGGCGCTGTCGGCGGCGGTGAAGGCGCCGCGCTCGAACAGGACGTGCACGATCGGAGACGCTAGCGAAGCAAGCGCGATCGCCGCCGGCAGCGCCAGGCCGATCGCGAGCTCGATGCCGCGCGACTCGACGTGGGACAATTCGCGCTTGTTGCCGCTGCGGATGGCATGGGCGAAGGCCGGCACCAGCACGGTGCCGACCGCGATGCCGACGATGCCCAAAGGCAGTTCGATCAGCCGGTTGGCGTAATAGATCCACGACACGGCGCTGCGCGAGGCCGACGCCACCATGACGCCGGCGATGACGGTGATCTGCGGGATGCCGCTCGCCAGCAGCCCCGGAATGGCGAGCGCGAGGAAGCGCCGCGTGTCGCGGCCGAAGGAGACCGACAGCGGTGTCACGCGCTCCTTGGCGCGCCACACCGCGATGCCGACCAGCAGCAGCTGCGCGGCGCCCGCCGCGGTGACGCCGGCGGCGACGATGCGGCCCGACATGTCGCTGTCGCCGCCGCGCAGGTAGAACACGGTCGCCAGCGCCGCCAGCATCACGGCGTTGAACGCGGCGGTGGCGAAGGCGGCGGTGGCGAAGCGGTGGTTGGCGTTGAGCACGCCCATCAGCACGGCGAACGGCCCGGCGAGCGCGAGGTAGGGCAGCATCAGCCGCGCCAGCTCGACCGCGATCACCATGCGCGGACCGCCCCAAATGAAGCCGGGGGCCAGCACCAGCACGATCGCCGGCATCGCCAGCGCGCCCGCCGCCACCGTCCCGGTCAGGACGACGACCGACGTGCCGATCAAGCGCCCGGCAAACGCGCCGGCCTTGCGTTCGCCGCCTTCGTCGCGCGCGCGCAGGTAGAGCGGGATCACGGCGGCGTTGAGCGCGCCTTCCGCCAGCATGCGGCGGATCAGGTTGGCAAGCTGGAAGGCGACGAAGAAGCCGTCGGCGCGGATGCCGGCGCCGAACAGGTCGGCGATGCCGATGTCACGCGCAAAACCGAGCAGGCGCGAGATCAGGGTTGCGCTTCCGACGGTGGCGACGTTGCGGGCGAGCGACATTGCGGCGCCACTCTAAGCATGTGGGCGCTTGCCCGTCACCTCTCGCTTGCCGAACCGCGTTCGCCCGATATAGTGCGCGCGCCAATCAACGAGGCAGTACATGGCCGCCCCCCGCTACGACGTCATCGGCATCGGCAATGCGATCGTCGACGTCATCGCCCGCGCCGAGGACGATTTCCTGGTGGCGCAGGGCATGCGCAAGGGCGGCATGGCGCTGATCGACGAGAAGCGCGCGGCGGCGATCTACCAGGCCATGGGGCCGGCAACCGAAAGCTCGGGCGGTTCGGCGGCCAATACCATCGTCGGCGTGGCAAGCTTCGGCGCGCGCGCCGCCTTCATCGGCAAGGTCAAGGACGACGAGCTCGGCCGCGCCTTCGCCCACGACATCCGCGCCGCGCGGGTGTCCTTCGACACCAAGCCGGCGAGCAAGGGCCCATCGACGGCGCGCTGCTACATCATGGTGACGCCGGACGGCGAGCGCACCATGAACACCTATCTCGGCGCCGCGCAGGACCTGACGCCCGCCGACATCGACGAGGCGGCGATCGCTGCCTCGGCGGTCGTCTACCTCGAAGGCTATTTGTGGGATCCGCCGCAGGCCAAGGAGGCCTTCGTCAAGGCCGCGCAGATCGCGCACAAGAACGGCCGCCGCGTCGCGCTGACGCTGTCGGATGCGTTCTGCGTCGACCGCTACCGCGCGGAGTTTCTCGACCTCATCAGGAAGGGCACGGTCGACATCGTCTTCGCCAACGAGCACGAGCTGCGCAGCCTCTATGAGACCGGCGATTTCGACACCGGCGCCAAGGCGCTGCAAAAGGACGCCAGGCTCGCGGTCGTCACGCGCAGCGAAAAAGGCTGCGTGGTGGTGACGCGCAACGGGCTGGAAGCGGTGCAGGCCATGCCGGTCGAGCAGGTCGTCGACGTCACCGGCGCCGGCGATCTGTTCGCCGCCGGCTTCCTGGTCGGGCTGTCGCACGGCAAGGATCACCGCACCGCGGCGCGGCTCGGCGCCCTCGCCGCCGCCGAAGTGATCCAGCATGTCGGTGCAAGACCGGCGGTCTCGCTCAAGACGCTGGCCGCCGAGAACGGGCTTGGGCTCTGACCAAATCGGGCCGGTAACCTTCTGGTAACCCGAACACGGTTACCGCTTCGTGAACGGCACATTCGCGGAGCGGGCCATGGCCGAAGACATCGACAAGAGCGGCGGGACGGCAAAGGCGCCGGACGCCGCGCACAGCACGAGCGAGAGCAAGAGCGCACTGCCGGCGGTCGAGTCGCCGCCATTGTCGCCGGCCGGCGCCGAGCCATCGGTCGCGCCGGAGCCCAAAATCGAACCGGCCGCGTCGCCGGTCGACGGCGGCGAGGCCTTGCCGTTGCCGGCCGCCGCGCGCGCCCGCTTCAAAGCGCGCCACAAACGTCAGGCCGTTCTTGCCGCCTCGGTCACCGTCGCCGCCTGCATCGGCGCCATCATCGGCGCCCTGGCGATGAACGGCATGGCGAGCCCGCGGCCCGACACCGCCGCGCTCGGCGAGCGGCAGGCGATGCGGCAATCGATCGACCAGCTCAACAAGCAGATCGCCGCGCTCAAGGCCGACGTCGACGCCGGCACCAAATCGGCGCGCAGCCAGATCGCCAAGATCAGCGAGCGCCTCAACCGCCCGTCCGAGCCGGCGACCACCGGCTCGATCGCGCCGGGACCGGCGGCCACCGTGCCGACGCCGGTGCCGCGCCCCGAGACGCGGCCGGTCGTGCTGCACGACTGGCGCATCTACGACGTTCACAACGGCTTTGTCGCAGTCGCCGGCCACGGCGACATCTACGAGATCGGCATCGGCGCGCCGCTGCCCGGGCTCGGGCCGGTGCAGCAGATCAAGCGCCAGGACGGCCGCTGGGTGGTGGTCACGCCCAAGGGCCTGATCGTGTCGCTGCGCGACCGGCGGTATTTCGAAGCCAACTGAAACACCGCGATCGCGGCGAAAATTCCGGCGGCGCCCTGAAAAGGGCGCCGCTTTTTTCATGCGCGGCCGCCGCGGCCACGGGTGGCGAGGCGGCGCAATCCGTGCCAGATTCCGCGCGCTGGGCGGCGTGAGGTTTTCGTCATGAACGGCACGGCATTGCAGTTCGTTGTGGCGGCGGCTTTGGCGCTCGCCGCCGGTCCCGCGGCGGCGCAGACAGTCGCCCCGCCGCCGCCCAAGCCCGACGCCAAGCCGGAGATGCAGCAGAGCTGTCCGGGTCTCGTCGCCTCGCGGCCGAGCCTCATCCCCGCCGCCTTCCGTCTTGCCGCGCTGCAATCCGATCAGGTGCGCATCACCTATATCGGCCACTCGACCTTCCTGCTGGAAAGCCCGCAGCTGGTGCGCATCGCCACCGACTACAACGACTACATCAGGCCGCCGGTGCTGCCCGACATCGTGACGATGAACCACGCCCATTCCAGCCACTACAGCGACACGCCGGACCCCGCCATCAAGCACGTGCTGCGCGGCTGGGCCGGCGAGGAAAAGCCGGCGCGCATCGACGTCATCTACAAGGATGTGCGCGTGCGCAACGTGCCGACCAATATCCGCAGCTGGAACGGCGGCACCGAGCGCCACGGCAATTCCATCTTCATCTTCGAGACGGCCAATCTCTGCATCGCCCATCTCGGTCACCTGCACCAGACCCTGACGCAGCAGCAGCTCAACGAGATCGGCCGCGTCGACGTGGTGATGGCGCCGGTCGACGGCTCCTATACGCTCGATCTCGAAGGCATGGTCGAGGTGCTGCACGCGCTCAAGCCGCAGCTCATCATCCCCATGCATTATTTCAGCGCCTATACCCTCGACCGTTTCCTGTCGCGGGTGCGCCAGGACTGGGACGTCGAAATCAACGAAACCCCGTCGATTGTGCTGTCGAAAACGACCCTGCCGGCCAAGCCCAAGGTCCTGGTGCTGCCGGGCCATTGAACCTGCTGGCCATTTGTCGCAACCTAGGGGCCTGGAACTTTATGCACAGGCCCGGTTGACCGGGCGGAACCGATCGGTAGTTGTCGCGTTTTCTTGAAGTGTTTTGTGGGGTTCAAGGGTCATTCCCATGGTGCAGACGTGGAGCAGCTGGAAGCGCTTTCCGGACGTGGAAAGCGGCGACAATGTCGAGGCCCCGATCGGGCCGGGCGTCTATGAGGTGCGCCATACGCTGACCGGGCGCGTGGTCGCCTTCGGGCCGGCCGCCAACGTGGCGCAGGCGCTCTCCGAGCTCAAACTCGACGGCGGCACCAGCGTCTTCACCAAGCTGTTCCGCAAGCAGCCGCTGGTGCCGCGCGTGTCCGATCTCGAATACCGCACTTGCGCCACCGCGAGCCGCGCCGAGGCCAAGACCGCGGCGCACCGCCTGCTCGGCCTGCGCCAGACCGCCTGGCGCCGGCGCATCGATGCCGGCTGGGCCGCGCGTCAGCCGAACTGAACCTGTCCGCGGAAAAGACCGTCGAGAGCGGCCGGCAATGCCGGCCGTTTTGCTGTGCGCTCTAGGCGTCGAGCCGCGCCGCCCGCAGCCGCGCCCGGCTGATCAGGCAGGCGCCGATCGTTCCCGCCATGCCGACAATGGCGCAGACGAGCTTGACCTTGGCAGGCACGCCGGCGCCGAAGCCGGCGCCGAAATCGACGATCACCGGATCGGTGGCGATGACGTCGCCGGCGATCCAGCCGAGCAATCCTGCGCCGGCCCAGATAATGAGCGGGAAGTGGTTCAGCATCGCCATGATGATGTTGGCGCCGGCAACGATCGCCGGAATGCTGATGCCGAGGCCGAATACCAGCAGCGCGAAATTGCCGTCGGCGGCGGCCGCCACGGCGATGACGTTGTCGAGGCTCATGATGATGTCGGCGAGCGCAATCAGCTTGACCGCCCGCCACAGGCTGTCCGAGGAATCGGTGCGGCTGCCGGCGTCCTCCTCCGGCATCAGCAGCTTGACCGCGATCCACAGCAGCGTCAGCCCGCCCGCGATCTTGACGTAGGGCAACAGCATCAGGCTCGAGATGACGCCGGCGAAGATCAGCCGCATGCCGAGCGCCACGGCGGTGCCGAGCACCATGCCGTAGACGCGCTGCCTGGCCGGCAATGAACGGCAGGCCAGCGCGATCACGATCGCATTGTCGCCGGACAGCAGGACGTTGATCCAGATGATCTGGACGACCGAAATCCAGAACTGCGGCTGCGTGTTGATGCCAAATCCGTCCAGCAGCTCGAGCATTGGCCACCCTGGTTGTTGGATCGCCTAGCGGCCGCGAATGGAAAGCCCGTGGCGCGCGCGCCATGCCGGGTCGCGCGTCTGCCGCCACGCCACGAACAAGGTGCTGGCGACGCCGCCGATGCCGACCGCGGCGAGCAGCCATTGCAGCGCCTGCGACTGTGCGGCATCGACGCGCAGATGCTCGAGCAGGGTGAGGTAAGGCAGCGCCCAGAGCGCGACCAGCGCCGCCCAATTTGCCAGGACCGCGCCGAAAGAAACGCGCGTGCCGTATCCTGACGAGACGAAATGCCGTCGGCTGCCGATGTTCATCGGGCGCCTCCTTGTCGATACGAAACTAGGGGCGCCTGACAGGGCGGCAATTCAGGATGAATGCCCGGGTCGCAAACCCTGGGTATAATCACCTAGGTTCGAATATCCGGGGCGCCGCCGCGCCGAAGGCATTAGATTGATGGCCGAAACCATTTCGCCGGAGCGTATGCGAGCGATGGCTTTTCCGCGCGTATTTGACGCGAGCAAGCTTGCCGTCGGTCTCATCTATCTTGCCGCCTATGCCGCGTCCGAATGGATCAGCTTCATCGGGCCCTACGCGCATCTCGGCATCACGCCGTGGAATCCGGGCACCGGGCTGAGCTTCGCGCTGCTGCTGCTGTTCGGCCTGCGCATGATTCCGTTTCTGTTCGTCAGCCCGCTGCTCGCGGATTTGCTCAATCAGCAATTCACCATGGCATGGGCGGCCGAGATCCTCTCGGCCGCCCTGATCGGCGGCGGCTATTCGGCGGCCGTGGCGGTGCTGCTGCGGCCTCGCCTGCGCTTCGATCCGTCGCTGTCGTCGGTGCGCGACCTGGTTTTGCTGATGGCGGTCGCCGTGGTCGGCGCCGCCGCGGTCGCCTTGGGCTATGTCGGCCTCACGGTCGCCGCCGGCGAATTGACGATGCGGGACTTCGTCGCCGCTGGCTTGCATTACTGGGTCGGCGACGTCATCGGCATCACGGTCATTACGCCCTTTGCCCTTTTCGCGCTGACGCGCCGGCGCGTCCTGCCGATGACGGCGGAAACGCTGCTGCAGTTTCTGGCGATCGCGCTGGCGCTCACGCTGGTGCTCATGACCGCGCTGCAGTTTCAGTTGTTCTACGTCCTGTTTCTCCCCATCGTCTGGCTCGCGGTGCGCACCGGATCGGAAGGCGTCAGTGTCGGCCTGCTGGTCACGCAGTTCGGGTTGATCCTCGGCATCCGGCTTGCCGGCGCCGGCGAACTCGACGTCACGGCGTTTCAGGCGCTGATGCTGGTGCTGGCGGCGACCGGGCTTGTCGCCGGCGAACTGGTCACCGAGCGGCGGCGCACCGAATCCCAGCTCCGCGTGCAGCAGGAGCAGTTGTCGCGTCTGGCGCGGCTCGGCAGCATGGGCGAGCTCGCAGCCGCTGTCGCGCACGAGCTCAATCAGCCGCTGATGGCGGCCGGCACCTATACGCGGCTCGTCAACGACGCGATAAGCGCCGGCACCGGCGACGTGAAGGCGGTGGCGGAGACGGCCAGGAAGGCGGCGGCGCAGGTCGAGCGCGCGGCCGACGTCGTGCGCCGCCTGCGCGCCTTGGTGCGGCTCGATCGCAGCAACCGCGCGCCGTGCAGCCTGGAGCAGATCGCCGACGAATCGATCGAATTGTGCCGCCCCGATCTCGATCGCGCTCACGTGACGGCGCGCACCGCCATCGCCGCCGGTCTGCCGCGCGTCATGGTCGACCTGCTGCAGATCGAGCAGGTGGTGATCAACCTCGTGCGCAATGCCGTCGAGGCCATTGCCGGCAGCGGGCAATTCACCGGCACCGTGCTGATCGAAGCCAAGCTCTACGATGCCGATTTCGTCGAGGTGCGGGTCGTCGATTCCGGCCCCGGCTTCCCGCCGCAACTCGCTGACGGCGCCTTCCTGCCCCTGTCCACCAGCAAAGCCGAGGGCCTCGGCATCGGCCTGCCGCTGTGCCGGACCATCGTCGAAGCGCATGGCGGCAAGCTCTGGCTGGACGAAAGTTCGCGCGGCGGCGCCATCCGCTTTACATTGCCGATCGCCAAGCCATGACCGCGCCCACCCGCATTGCCGTGATCGACGACGACGAGGCCGTGCTCGATGCGCTGCGGCTCTATTTCGCCCGCCAGCAGCTCGACACCGCGTGCTTTGCCGCCGCGGACGAATTCTTCGCCGCGATCGAGCGCGGCCAGCGCTTCGATTGCATCGTGTGCGACGTGCGCATGCCCGGCATGTCCGGCCTCGACCTGGTGAAGCGGCTCAAGACCGCGAATTTCGCCAGTCCGGTCATTTTGATCACCGGCCACGGCGACGTCGACATGGCGGTCGCCGCCATCAAGGTCGGCGCCTTCGACTTCATCGAAAAGCCCTTCGACGAAGCGCGCCTGCTTGCCAGCATCCACAATGCGGTCGACAAGAGTCGCGAGCCGGAGGCGGGCGGCGCCGAAATCAAGGAGCTGCAGGCGCGCTTCGATACGCTGTCGCTTCGGCAGCGCCAGGTCATGCAGCTTGCCGCCGCCGGCTTGTCCAACAAGGAAATCGGGTCGAAGCTCAAGATCAGCCCCAAGACCGTGCAGAACCATCGCGCCTGGGTGATGGAGCGCATCGGTGCGCGCAACATCGCCGAGCTGGTCCGCATCGCCATGAAGATCCAAACCAAGCCATAGGAAGAACGCGAAATGCCTTACGCCACGACAGCGGACAAAGTGCGGCTCTACTACGAGGAGGTTGGGCAAGAAACGAAACTTGGCACGCCGATCCTGTTCGTCCACGAATTCGCCTCGGACCACCGCGGCTGGGAGCCGCAGCTGCGCGAGTTCGGCAAGCGCCACCGCTGCATCGCCTACTCGGCGCGCGGCTATACGCCCTCGGATGTGCCCGCCGATGCCCAAGCCTACAGCTACCGCCATGTGATGCGCGACGCGGTCGCCGTGCTCGACCATTTGCAGATCGACAGCGCGCATCTCATCGGCCTGTCGATGGGCGGCTATACCTCGCTGCAGGTCGCGCTCAATCATCCCAAGCGCGTGCGTTCGCTGGTGCTGGCCGGCACCGGCTCGGGCTCCGAGCGCTGGTACACGGCCGACTTCCACAAGCATTCGCGCGAGCTCGGCGATCTGTTCGAGCAGAAGGGCTCGGCTTATGTCGCCGAGACCTACGGCATGGGGCCGAGCCGCGTGCCGTTCCTGCTCAAGGACCCGCGCGGCTTTGCCGAATTCACCCGGCGCCTCGCCGAGCACGATGCGCGCGGCTCGGCCTTCACCTCGCGCGGCTTCCAGGGCGCGCGGCCCTCGCTCTACGACTTCGCCGGCGAGATCGCCAAGCTGACGACCCCGGCGCTGATCGTGGTTGGCGACGAAGACGCCCGCTGCATCGAGCCGAGCCTGTTCCTGAAGGACACGCTGCCGGCGTCCGGCCTGGTGATGCTGCCTAAGACCGGCCATGTCGTGAACCTGGAAGAGCCGGACCTGTTCAACGCCGTGGTCGGCGATTTTCTCAGCCGGGTCGAGGCCGGCCGCTGGGGTCCGCGCGATCCGCGCACGCGCGCGCCCAAGCCCGGCCCTGCGCCCTGGAACTAGGCGGCGCCCGAAGCGATTGTCGGCGAGGTCAAGCCGAGGAGCTGCCGATGCTGAAATGGGCCGTCGTTTTCCTGATCATCGCCATCGTCGCCGGGATTTTCGGCTTCACCGGTGTCGAGCAGGCGTCCGCCACCATTGCGCAGTGGCTGTTCGGCATATTCCTGGTGCTGTTCCTCGGCGCGCTGGTGATCGGCCTTGCCATCGGCGGCAAATTGCTGTCCTAGAGCGCCGCCAAAAAATAATCGGCAGAATTCGGCCCCATCCAGCGAGGCCGTCAGAGCCGGCGGCGAACGCCAACCGCATGCCTTAAAATTTTAACTGATAGTTCAAATAGTTAATCAATTTTACCTAAAATTCGACTAAAATTGCTGTAATCACAATATTTTGCGGGCAAATCCGTACTTTTCTGGTACAATTTATGGTTAACGGATATGGTTAACGGCCGCCTAACTTGGCTGGCCTTGTGCAGGTAGGAGTGTCGTCATGCGTCGCACCGCGTTTGCACTGTTCTGCTCATGCCTCGCCCTGTCACTTGCCTTGCTGACCAGCGCGGCCAAGGCCGGCGGCTGGTCCTACGGCGACGGCTATTACGGCGATGGCTATTACGGGGACGGCTATTACGGCGGCGGCTACCACCACGCCGGCTACTACGGCGACGGCTACTATCATCGGCCCTATTACGACGACGGCTACTACTACCGTCCGCATCGCCACTACGGCGGCACCTGGTACACCTCGAACTGCTGCTACCGGCGCGTCGTCCGTCACACCGCCTGGTATGAGCGCGAATACTACGGCGACGGCTACTACCACCGTCCCTATTATCGCGACGGCTATTACGGCCGGCCGTACTATGGCGGCTACGGCTATTACCGGCCGTACCGCTATTACGGCTACTACCGGCCCTACTACAGCGGCTATTACGGCTACCGGCCCTACTACTATCGCCCGTACTACACCGGCTATTACGACTACGGCTACTACAACGGCTATTACGGCCGGCCGTATTACTACGGCGGCAACTACTACACCGCCGACTACAATGGCGGCACCTATTACAACAGCGGCTTCTGGGGCAACGCCTATGCCGGCTGCGGCCGCATCCCGGTTGCCGACGGCCGCGGCGGCTGGGTGTGGGGCTACAGCACCTGCTAGCCCGCGCGACAGCGATTTGAATCGGGACGGGGCGTGCCGAAAGGTTCGCCCCGTTATCGTTTCGGCGCGCCGAGATCCCCGCTGATCGCGTCACCCCAGCCAAGCGCCTTGGCCACCTTGTAGGCCTGCACCTGCCGGCGCGGCACCATGCGCTGCTCCGCGGCAGCGGGCCGGCACAGCGTCAAGGCGACGCCCGCCTTGCCGACTTTCGGGGTCGCCAGAATGCGCTCGCCGCGCGCGAGCCGGTCGAAGCCTTTGCCGGCGGCCAGATAGCTGAATTTCTCGTCTTCATAGGCAAGGCTTGCCCCTTTGCTCAGCCTGTGAGCGCGCGACCGCGGCAGCCGCACGCCGAAATGGCACCAGCGCGGCGCCGCAGCGAGCGGGCAGGCCTGCTCGTGCGAACATGGGGCGACAATGGCGGCGCCCTGTCCAAGCAGAATGTCGCGGCAGGCAAGAATGCGCTTGAACCCGTCCGTCGTGCCGGGCTCGACCAGAACGACGAGCCGCGCCGCCGCGGTCCAGAGCCGGCCGACAGCGGCGGCAAGCGCAGCCGGGGCGAGTTCGGCAAGCGTGTAGCTTGCGATGACGACGTCGGCTCCCGGGCCCGCGGTAAGCGCGTCAGCGATATCGGCCTGCCGGATCGCGGCATCGAGCGGCGCTTCGGCGCCAAACTGCCGCGCCAAAGCCAGCAGATGCGCGTTGCGGTCGATCAGGGCGGCGTGCGTCAGCGACGGCCAGACGGCGGCGGCCGCCCAGGCGGCGGTGCCTGGCCCGGCACCGAGGTCGAGCAGCGAGCGCGGCGCAAAATCGGGGATGGCGCGAGCGGCCTGGCTGAGCGCCGCGTCCGCCGCGGCATAGGTCGCCGGCATGCGCACCACGGCATAGGCGAGCGCGTCGAGGCCGGAGCGGATGACGGCGCTGCCGCCGCCGGCGCGGTAGCCTTGCGAAGCGGCGAGCGCCGCCTCGCGCAAGGCGGCCCGCGACACGTTTTCAAGATTGCGGTCGAGGACGGCGCCAATCCAGGCGGGCAGCCCGTTCACGCGGGCGTCAGACGTCGACGCTGGCGGCGAGCGCATTATCCTGGATGAACACCCGCCGCGGCTCGACCTCGTCGCCCATCAGCTGGTCGAACAAGACGTTCGCCTCATCGATCTCCTTGACCCGCACCTGCAGCAGCGAGCGCGCGTTGGTATCGAGCGTGGTCTCCCACAATTGCTCGGGGTTCATCTCGCCGAGGCCCTTGTAGCGCTGCAGCGTGACGCCCTTGCGGCCGGCGGCGATCACCGCATCGAACAGGCCGACGGGGCCGTGGATCGCCAGCGTCTCGTCCTTGCGGCGGAGCATGGCCGGCGGCGTCGGCCGCGGATAGACCTGCTGCAGGGAGGCGGCGAACTCGTCGAGCTTGCGCGCGTCGGCTGAACCCAGCAGCGCCTGGTCGATGATGGCGACCTCCCTGACGCCGCGCACGGTGCGCTCGAAATGGAAGCCGGCCTCGTCGAACCTGCCCTTCCAGCCGCGCTCGGTCTCGCCCTCGAGCGCGTCGAGCCGCTTGGCGATGTAGTCGGCGGCGGCCGAGCCGGTCTTCTTGTCCTTGGTCACCGCCTCGTTGAGCACGCCGGCGATCGCCGCCTGCTCGATGACCTTGCGGTTATAGCGGCTGTGCAGGTTCTGCAGGATGTTGCGGATGGCGCGCGAGTCCTCGACCAGCTTGCGCAGGTCGCTTCCGGCGCGCTCCTCGCCGGAGGCGAGCCGCAGCACGGCGTCCTCGAGCCCGGTGCTGATGAGGTAGTCCTCGAGCGCGCGCTCGTCCTTCAAATACTGCTCGGACTTGCCGCGCGCCACCTTGTAGAGCGGCGGCTGGGCGATGAACAGGTTGCCGCGCTCGATCAGCGCCGGCATCTGCCGGTAGAAGAAGGTGAGCAGCAGGGTGCGGATATGGGCGCCGTCGACGTCGGCGTCGGTCATGATGATGATCTTGTGGTAGCGCAGCTTGTCGGGGTCGAACTCGTCGCGGCCGATGCCGGTGCCGAGCGCGGTGATCAGTGTGCCGATCTCCTGGCTCGACAGCATCTTGTCGAAGCGCGCGCGCTCGACGTTGAGGATCTTGCCGCGCAGCGGCAGCACCGCCTGGAATTCGCGGTTGCGGCCCTGTTTGGCGGAGCCGCCGGCCGAGTCGCCCTCGACGATGAACAGTTCGGATTTGGCCGGGTCGCGCTCCTGGCAGTCGGCGAGCTTGCCGGGCAGCGACGAGACGTCGAGCGCGCCCTTGCGGCGCGTCAATTCGCGCGCCTTGCGCGCCGCCTCGCGCGCGGCGGCCGCCTCCACCACTTTGCCGACGATGACGCGGGCTTCCGCGGGGTGGATCTCGAACCAGTCCTGCATGGCCTGGTTGATGACGTTCTCGACCACCGGCCGCACCTCGGAGGACACCAGCTTGTCCTTGGTCTGCGAGGAGAATTTCGGGTCCGGCACCTTGCAGGACAAAACCGCGGTCAAACCCTCGCGGCAGTCGTCGCCGGTGAGCGCGACCTTCTCCTTCTTCGAGGCGCCGAGCGTCTCGGCGTATTGCGTGATCTGGCGCGTCAGCGCGCCGCGGAAGCCGGCGAGGTGCGTGCCGCCGTCGCGCTGCGGGATGTTGTTGGTGAAGCAGAGCACCGATTCGTGATAGCCGTCGTTCCACCACAGCGCGCATTCCACCGTGATGCCTTCGCGCTCGGCCTTGATCATGATCGGCGCCGGGATCAGCGGCGTCTTGTTGCGGTCGAGATATTTGACGAAGGCCTCGACGCCGCCCTGGTATTTCATCTCCTCGCGCTTCTCCACGGCGTGGCGCTTGTCGGAGAGGATGATGGTGACGCCGGAATTGAGGAAGGCGAGCTCGCGCAGGCGGTGCTCGAGCGTGGCGAAGTCGAACTCCACCATGGTGAAGGTCTTGGGGCTCGGCAGGAAGGTGACCTCGGTGCCGCGCTTGCCCTTGGCGTCGCCGGTCGCCTTGAGCGGCGCCACCGCGACGCCGTCGCGGAACTCCATGACGTGCTCTTTGCCGTCGCGCCAGATGGTGAGCTTGAGCCAGCTCGACAGCGCGTTGACCACCGAGACGCCGACGCCGTGCAGGCCGCCCGACACCTTGTAGGCGTTCTGGTCGAATTTCCCGCCGGCGTGCAACTGGGTCATGATGACCTCGGCCGCCGAGATGCCCTCGCCTTTGTGGATGTCGGTCGGGATGCCGCGGCCGTTGTCGACCACGGTGCAGGAGCCGTCCGGATTGAGCGTGACCGAGACTTCGGTGGCGTAGCCGGCAAGCGCCTCGTCGATGGCGTTGTCGACCACCTCGTAGACCATGTGGTGCAGGCCGGAACCGTCGTCGGTGTCGCCGATATACATGCCCGGCCGCTTGCGCACGGCGTCGAGACCTTTGAGAACCTTGATGGACTCGGCGCCGTAGTCGGATGCGGACGGGATATTGCGGGCCGGTTCAGCCATCGGCGACACCCTCGAAACGGGCTGGAAAATGAGTCGGAATTGATGGTTGGTCTGACACGAATTATGGACGTCGTACAGAGCAAACTAACACACCATAATATATTGATTTCAATGCGATTTTTAAGGGCGCGGCGGTATAAAAATCACACTTTTTTTGCACCCTGATTCAGCCCGATTTTGCCCCTGATGCGCGCTGCGCGCTCACGGTTCCGCTGCGCACCTCGAACACGTCGGCGCGATCCATGATGTCGCCGAAGGCCGCCGGATCGGCGCCGGTCATGAAAACCTGCGCCTTCAGTTCGGCCAGCGCATCGTAGAGCGCGGCGCGCCGCTTCGGGTCGAGGTGGGCGATGACCTCATCGAGCAGCAGCACCGGCGCAAAGCCGGTCATGTCGCGGATCAGCCCGGCATGCGCCAGCACCAGACGAATGAGCAGCGCCTTCTGCTCGCCGGTGGAGGCGTCCTCGGCCGCCACGTTCTTGGCGGTGTAGCTCACCTTCAGGTCCGACAGGTGCGGCCCGTCGAGCGTGCGCCCGGCGGCGGCGTCGCGGGCGCGATTGTCCCTGAGCAGCGCGCGGTAACGATCCTCGATCTCGACGGCGCTGTGCTCGGGCAGGAGCTGTTCCATCCAGCCTTCGAGCGCGACGGCGGCCTGCGGGAACTCCGGCGCACTGTCGCGGGCGGCGGCGAGCGCCCCGGCGAGCCGCGTCACGGTCTCGGCGCGCGCCGCGGCAACCGCGACCGCCACCTCCGCGGTCTCGTGCTCGATGGCGTCGAGCCAGTGCGGATCGCTGGCCGGATTTTCCAAAAGGCGGTTGCGCGAGCGCAAGCTGCGTTCGAGCGCCGAGACCCGGCTCGAATGCGCGGCGTCGACCGCCAGCACCAGCCGGTCGAGGAAGCGCCGCCGCTCGGAGGCCGGGCCGTTGAACAGCCGGTCCATCGCCGGAGTAAGCCAGACGACGCGCAGATGGTCGGCAAAGGCCGCGGCCGAGGCTACCGTCTCGCGGTCGATGCGGCATTGCCGCGCCGGGGCCGCGTCCTCGCCCGCCGGCGGATCGATGCCGGTGCCGAGCGTGGCGAGGCCGAGCATGCCCTCGATCTCGGCCGACACCGCCCAGGCGCCGTCGCCCTCGGCGAAGGCGAGCTCCTCGAAGGTCGCGCGCCGCAAGCCCCGCCCCGGCGCCAGCAGCGACACCGCCTCGAGCAGATTGGTCTTGCCGGCGCCGTTGGCTCCGGTGAGCACCACGGGACCGGCGGCGCGCAGCGCGATCTGCGCGGCGTGATAGCTGCGGAAATTGGTCAGCGTCAGGCGGCGGACAAAGGCGGCCGTCATGGGCAAAACCGTGCCACGAGCCGCAGCTCACCCTCTCCCCTTGTGGGAGAGGGTGGCGCGCGCAGCGCGCCGGGTGAGGGGTCAGCCTGGCTCATCGGCAAGATGGGCGAAGATATCTTCCAAAACCGAAAGACGCCGCTGAAGCACGTCATTGTTCCAGCATCGCAGCTCGCGAAAGCCTTCTGCTGCCAGGACTGCGCGCCGCCGATCGCGGCGCGATTCAAAATGCTGGCTGCCGTCTATCTCGATAACCGTTTTCCGGTCAAAGCAGACAAAGTCCAGGATGAAATTATGAAACGGTACTTGTCGGCGAACCTTGAGGCCTGCAAGCCGACGATGACGTAGCAGACGCCACATCGCCGTTTCGGCATCGGTCGCATCGCGCCGCAATTGCCGCGCATGGCTGCGGCTGCGTTTCGCGACCGGACGATGGTGGAATCCAGCAGGCACTGACCCCTCACCCGGCTCGGGCCTGACGGCCCTCGCCACCCTCTCCCACAAGGGGAGAGGGTAAGACGGAGAGGTTATCGCGTAAACACGAAGCGCTACACCCGCATCGGCATCAGCACGTAGAGCGCGCCCTTGGCGTCCTTGTCCTGGATCAGCGTCGGCGAGCCGGGATCGGCGAGCTTCAATTGCGCCACCTCGCCTTCGATCTGCGCGGCGATATCGAGCAGATAACGCGAGTTGAAGCCGATATCGAGCGGATCGGCGTCGTATTCGACCTCGAGTTCCTCGGTGGCGCTGCCGGAATCCGGATTGGTCACCGACAGCACCAGCCGCCCGCCGGTGATCGACAGCTTGACGGCGCGGCCGCGCTCGCTCGACACGGTGGAGACGCGGTCGACGGCGGCCTCGAAATCCTTCTTGTCGACGGTGAGCAGCTTGTCGTTGTTGACCGGGATGACGCGCCCATAGTCGGGGAAGGTGCCGTCGATCAGCTTCGATGTCAGAACGACGTTGCCGATCGAGAAGCGGATCTTGCCGGCGGACAGTTCGATCGCGACCTCGCCCTCGCCGGTCTCGACCAGATGGTGCAGTTCGCTCACCGTCTTGCGCGGGATGATGATGCCGGGCATGCCGGCGGCGCCCGCCGGCAGTGGCAGCTCGCACTGCGCCAGGCGATGACCGTCGGTGGCGACCGCGCGCAGCGTCGCGTTCTTGGCGGAGCCGGCGGCGTGCAGGTAGATGCCGTTGAGGTAATAGCGCGTCTCTTCGGTCGAGATGGCAAACTGCGTCTTGTCGATCAGCCGCTTGAGGTCGGCGGCGGCGAGCGTGAATTTGTGCGTCATGTCGCCGGCGGCGAGATCGGGGAAGTCGCTCTCCGGCAGCGTCTGCAGCGTGAAGCGCGAGCGGCCGGCGCGGATCGACAAGACGGCGCGGTCGCCGGAGCCCTCGATGACGATCTGCGCGCCCTCCGGCAGCTTGCGCACGATGTCGTAGAACATGTGCGCCGGCACGGTGGTCGCGCCCGACGGCGACACCTCGGCGGCGACCGAGTCGATGACCTCGAGGTCGAGGTCGGTGGCCTTCATGCTGAGCTTGCCCTTCTCGGCCTTGACCAGCACGTTGGCGAGGATGGGAATGGTATTGCGGCGCTCGACCACGCGGTGCACGTGGTTGAGCGACCTCAAGAGCTCTGCGCGTTCGACCGTGACCTTCATGGGGACCTGCTTCGGCGCCGTTGAAAAGGCCCGGAAAATCCGGGCGGCGCCTAGCCGGCGGCACGCGGAATGCGTGGCCGGGGGCCAAAGGTGACAAGGCCGGGGCAATTGCGCAAGGGCGCGTTTTTGCTCCCCGCTCATATCCCCAGGCGGTCCACAGGGGTCCGTGCCGAGCGCAGGCTTAGATCCGTCATCCTGAGGTGCGAGCCAACGGGTCCGCGCAAAGCGCGGCCCGATGATAAACTTCGCGAGCCTCGAAGGATGACGGGCAGGGGCTGTCACCCTTCGAGGGCCGCCTTTCGGCGGCCACCTCAGGGTGACGGGCTAAGGCTGGGCGCGTCCTATTCCTGCAATTGCCGCTTGAGGATCTCGATCTCCTCGGCCAGCGCCATGTCGTTGCCGACGAGCCCTTCGATCTTGCGCACCGCGTGCAGCACGGTGGTGTGGTCGCGGCCGCCGAACCTGCGGCCGATCTCCGGCAGCGAACGCAGCGTCAGCGTCTTGGCGAGGTACATCGCCACCTGGCGCGGCCGCACCACGTTGGCGGTGCGGCGCGAGGACAACAGGTCGGAGCGGCTGACATTGTATTGCCGCGCCACCACCCGCTGGATGTCCTCGATCTTGACCCGCTTGGGCTCCTGCGGGCGGATCAGGTCGCGCACCTCGCGCTCGGCCATCTCCAGTGTCACCGACTGGCCGGTGAGCTTGTTATGGGCGAGCAGGCGGTTGAGCGCGCCTTCGAGGTCGCGGCCGTTATGGGTGACGGTCTTGGCGATATAGCCGAGCACCGGCAGCGGCACGTCGAAACTCGGATGATGGGCGCGCGCCGCCTGGACGCGGGCCTTGAGGATCTCGAAGCGCAATTCCTCGCCGAGCGGCCCCATCTCCACCACCAGCCCGCCGGCGAGCCGCGAGCGCACGCGGTCGTCGAGGCTTTCCAGCTCCGACGGCGGCCGGTCGGAGGCGATCACCACCTGCCGTCCGGCGTCGATCAGGGCGTTGAGGGTGTGGCAGAACTCGGCTTGCGTCGACTTGCCTTGCAGGAATTGCAGGTCGTCGATCACCAGCACGCCGATGCCGCGCAGCGTCTCCTTGAAGGCGAGCGCGGTCTGGGTGCGCAGCGCCGAGACGAAGCCGTACATGAATTTCTCGGCGGTCAGGTAGAGCATCTTGCGCTCGCCGACGGCGTTGCCGGCCCAGGTGACGGCCTGCAGCAGATGGGTTTTGCCGAGGCCCACCCCGGCGTGGATGTAGAGCGGGTTGAACATCACCGGATCTGAGCGCTTGGCGGCGGCCACCTGCTTGGCGGCGGCATGCGCCAGGGTATTGGAGCGGCCGACGACGAAGCTGTCGAAGGTCAGCCGGGCATCGAGCGGCGAGCCGCCCAGCGTCTCGTGGCCGTTGCCGTCGCCCATGTGCAGCGCGCGGCCATTGCCGATGGCGCTCGGGAAGCGGCCGTTGCCGGCGGGGGCTTCCAGTTCCGCCTTCGGCTTGTTGGGGACCGCCGAGCGCAGCACCGCCGAGCGGACGATGAGCTCGACGCGGGTGATGGCGCCGTTCTCGGCCTGCCAGCAGGCCAGCACCCGCTCGGCATAGTGCGATTGGATCCAGCTCTTGAGGAAGCGGGTCGGCACCGACAGGCGCACACCGCCGTCCTCGATCGCCTCGAGATCCATGCGGGCGAACCAGCTTGAGTAGACATCGTCGCCGACTTCGGCGCGCAGGCGCTCCTTGACCTTTGACCAGCTCTCGTTATCCGCGGTGGACATTTTCTTGTTCTCGATTTTTTCAAAAGTGAAGACGGACGCGGGTTGCTTGGCCAGGCGGACAATGTGACCGCCGACGCGCCGGGAACGAGACGCAACTCACTCAATCGATGATGTCGGGGACTTGATCCGCCGGGGCTGACGGCAGCCGGGCGGCACGACATCGCAGAACGAGGAAGAGGCGTCTCAGCCGGCAGGCGGTGAAACGACACCTCGTGCTCGATTCGCAAACGGAGCTCGGCAACAGGACTTGCGGCGGGGTAAAGTGAAAGCGGGGGTCGCGCTTACGCTCAAACGTTCAACCGAAACCGATCCGGCGACCGGCACACGTCCCTGCGCTTTCATTGTTTTGACCCCCCTCATTCGAGCCTTCGCCCGATTGCGTCCGTCCGCACACCCGCCGCCGGATTTTCGTGTCCCGAGAGCCGGGACCCGCCGCCGAACCCGACTGCT
The DNA here is from genome assembly GCA_035651255.1 of Pseudolabrys sp. Lineage (GTDB taxonomy): Bacteria > Pseudomonadota > Alphaproteobacteria > Rhizobiales > Xanthobacteraceae > Pseudolabrys. Next base: position 13,714 of record DASRGB010000077.1, on the reverse strand, counting down.
GGCTGGCGCCATGATCCTGTTTTGCGCGACAGGAGACAAACGACAGCCGTTCTCATCCGCCGATGAGCGTGTGGTTGGACCTTTTCGCGATGACGCCCGAGTGACCTCGGGCCTGAGTTAAAAAAAACACAAGCGTTGTGTGGGAGCAATATTTTTTAAGCGCGCGTCGGACCCAGGTCGCACCGCTGTTGAGTTTTTGCGTCGAGAGTCCGTCAACAACGCTTTGAAGCAGCGTGGGGAATCTCGCGACACCGCTGCGGCCAAAGCGCGCGCCCTGATCGGATTATTATCCGCGCGCGCAGGTACTCGACGCCCGTCGCACATGGGTTTTTCAGGTGCTCGGTCCTGCTATAAGCATAAGTCGTTCTCGGCCCGAAAAAATTTCTGTTCAACTGAGCAAGGTAACCCGCGCGCAGAAAGCCGCGCGCCATCGCATGCAAAGGCGCCGCGCCTGCGCACGCCGCGAATTCTGCCAAGCAAATTCGCGACGCGCAGATTTCTCTGTCAGCGCGATGACGATTGAGTAACATCGCAGCGCACGCGCCGCGATTTCGTTCGGATTCGAAGAAAATTTCTTCCGCCGGCGGGCGGTACGCGGCGAAACTTACTTGCCGAGTGCGGCGACGCGGTGCGCCAGCCGCGAAACTTTGCGGCTGGCATTGTTCTTATGAACCACGCCGCGCTGCGCGGCGCGCATGATCACCGGCTCCGCCGCCTTCAACGCCGCCGCCGCCGCCGTCTTGTCGCCGGAGGCGATCGCTTCCTCGACCTTGCGCACCGAATTGCGCAGGACCGCGCGGCGCGCTTTGTTCACCTCGGTGCGGCGTGCGATCACGCGCGTGGCTTTGCGGGCGGACTTGGTATTGGCCATCGAAACTCTCGTTTGCAGCAGGCGCAGGCGGCAGGAACGACCGCGAGCGCCCGGATTCTTCAGGAAAATGAGGCGGCGAAAAGGCTCGCCGCCAAGGCTGAGGCTTATAGTGAGGCGTCCGGCGGGCGTCAACGCCGCGTAACGGCGCCTTAAGCCACCCGTTTGGCCCGCACCGCATCGTAGCCGGCGATCACGGCGGCGCGGTCGGCCGCCGAGAACGCCGCGAGCGGCGGTTTGACCCGCGAAAGCGCCGGATCGCCATGGATATGGGCGAGCAGAGCCTTGACGCCCGATACCAGCGGCTTGCCGTCGAACAGTTTGCGGATGGCGACCGCCTGGTCGAGGGCTGCGGCATCGCCGTTGCGCCAGGCGCGGCCGCACAGATCGGGATTGCAGTTGGCGGTCGCCGAGATGCAGCCGGCGAAGGCGCCGTTGCGCGCTTCGATCAGGCAGGCTTCGGTCGACGGGAACACGGCGAAATCGGATGCGATCGCCGCCGCCGAGCGGGCAAAGGGCATGTCGCCCGAGGAATCCTTCAGCCCGACGATGCGCCCGGGATGCGCCTCGCGCAGGCGCTTGATCAGCGCCACGTGCCACGGCAGGCCGGACATTGCCGGGAAGTGATAGAGGTAGATCGGCACCGGTTTGGCCGCGGTCGCCTGCACCAGCGCGTTTATGTATGCAGCCAGTCCGTCGTCGGGCACGCCCTTGTAGTAGAACGGCGGCAGCACCAGCGCGCCGGCGAAGCCGAGTTCGGCGGCGTGGCGGGTGAGCGCGATGGCATCGCTGACAGCGGCGGCTCCCGTTCCCACCATCAGGCGATCGAGCGGCAGCCCGTCGGCCTTGTAGGCGTTCATCACCGCCATGCGCTCCTCGCGCGAAAACGAGGTCGCCTCGCCGGTGGTGCCGAGCACGTTGAGGCCGTCGCAGCCATTGTCGAGCAGGAAGCGGGCGAGCTTCACCGCGCGGGCGAAGTCGGGGCTGCCGTCCTCGGCGACGGGCGTCGCCACCGCCGCGATCACGCCGGAAAGGGTCTTGCTTGCCATCGGTTCTCCTTTTGTTGTCTCCGGTCCGTCACCCTGAGGTGCGAACGAAGCGAGCCTCGAGGGTGCAGCCCGTGTCCGCCATCCGTCGAGGGCCGCTGCGGCCAGCTCAGGATGACGGCGCGGCTGCTAGCCACTGATATTATAGGCTGCCAGCGCCGCCATGTTGACCAGCTGATTGTCCTTGGCGCCCAGTTGCACGATCTGCACCGGGCGGTCGAGGCCGACCAAGAGCGGCCCTATCACGGTGGCGCCGCCGAGCTCCTGCAGCATCTTGGTCGAGATCGAGGCCGAGTGGAACGCCGGCATCACCAGCACGTTGGCCGGGCCGGACAGGCGGCAGAACGGGTAGACGGCGGCCAATTCCGGATTGAGCGCGACGTCGGCCGCCATTTCGCCGTCATATTCGAAATCGACGCGGCGGCTGTCGAGGATCTTGACCGCCTCGATCACGCGCCCGGACCGTTCGCCCTGCGGGTGGCCGAAAGTGGAAAATGCCAAGAGCGCCAGCCGCGGCTCGTAGCCGAGCCGGCGCGCCACGCCCGCGGCCTCGATGGCGATGTCGGCGAGCTCCACGGCATTCGGCATTTCGGTCACCGCGGTATCGGCGACCAGCACGGTGCGGCCGCGCGCCACCACCAGCGAAGCGCCGATGACGCGGTGGCCGGGCTTGGGATCGATGACGCGCCGCACGTCCTCGAGCGCCACCGAGAAATTGCGGGTCACGCCGGTGACCAGCGCATCGGCGTCGCCCAGCGCCACCATGCAGGCGGCGAAATGGTTGCGGTCGGTATTGACCAGGCGCTGGCAGTCGCGCAGCAGGTAGCCGCGCCGCTGCAGCCGCTCGTAGAGGTGATTGGTGTAGACGGTATTGCGCGTCGACAGCCGCGCATTGACCACCTCGATGCCGTCGCCGAGCTCGATGCCGGCTTCGCGCGCGGCGGCCTGCACGCGGTCCTCGCGCCCGACCAGCAGCGCGCTGCCGAGCCCCTGGTGCACGAAGCTCGCCGCGGCGCGGATCACCTGCTCCTCCTCGCCCTCGGCGAAGACTACCCGCCGGGGCTGGCGGCGCAGCCGGTTGAACACGTTGGTCAGCGTGCCGGCGATCGGGTCGCGCCGCGAGCGCAGCTGCTCGCGATAGCCGTCCATGTCGACGATCGGCTTGCGCGCGACGCCGGTGTCCATCGCCGCCTTGGCCACCGCCGGCGGCACGGACGAGATGAGCCTCGGATCGAACGGCACCGGAATGATGTAGTCGGGTCCGAATTTCGGCCGCGCGCCATAGGCCGCCGCCACCTCGTCCGGCACGTCCTCGCGGGCAAGCTCGGCGAGCGCGTTGGCCGCGGCGATCTTCATCTCCATGTTGATGGCGGAGGCGCGCACGTCGAGGGCGCCGCGGAAGATGTAGGGAAAGCCCAGCACGTTGTTGATCTGGTTGGGATAGTCGGAGCGCCCGGTCGCCATGATGGCGTCGTCGCGCACCGCCGCCACTTCCTCGGGCGTGATTTCGGCGTCCGGGTTTGCCATGGCGAAAATGATCGGCTTGTCCGCCATCGACTTCACCATCTCCTTGGTGAAGGCACCCTTGACCGACAGGCCGAAGGCGACGTCGGCGCCCTTGAAGGCGTCTTCCAGCGTGCGCTTGTCGGTCTTGATGGCGTAGGCCGACTTCCACTGGTTCATGCCTTCCTTGCGGCCCTGGTAGATGACGCCCTTGGTGTCGCAGAGGATCAGGTTCTCCGGGCGGAAGCCGATGGCTTTCAACAGCTCGAGGCAGGCGATGCCGGCGGCGCCGGCGCCGTTGCAGACGAGCTTGGTGTCCTTGATGTCGCGCCCGGTCAGGTGCAGCGCGTTGAGCAGGCCCGCGGCGGCGATGATGGCGGTGCCGTGCTGGTCGTCGTGGAATACCGGAATATCCATCAGCTCGCGCAGGCGCTGCTCGATGACGAAGCATTCCGGCGCCTTGATGTCTTCGAGGTTGATGCCGCCCCAGCCTTTGCCGAGCAGCTTGACGCAATTGACGATCTCGTCGGGGTCCTCGGACGACACTTCGAGGTCGATGGAATCGATGTCGGCAAAGCGCTTGAACAGCACGGCCTTGCCTTCCATCACGGGCTTGGCCGCCAGCGCCCCGCGGTTTCCCAGCCCGAGGATGGCGGTGCCGTTGGTGATGACGGCGACGAAATTGCCTTTGGTGGTGTAGTCGTAGGCCTTGCTCGGGTCCTCGGCGATCGCCAGCACCGGCACTGCGACCCCGGGCGAATAGGCGAGCGACAGGTCGCGCTGGGTGGCCATCGGCTTGGTGGCGACGACCTCGAGCTTGCCGGGGCGCCCGCGGCTATGGAATTGCAGGGCTTCCTGGTCGGTAAAGGTCGGCCGGGTCGGGCCGCGGGGTTTTGCGGGCATAATGACTCCATGAAACGCAACCGGAGGTGCCCGGCTTGGCAAAGCCTAGCGGACCGGGTGGCGGCTGCTCAAGGGAAGGCCTTGCGGCGGTTGAATAGAGCCGCGCCGCGCGCTAACGGTGCCCCGGGGTGGGGGTGAGCAAGAGTTTCCGCGGCCATGATCCGGTTTCTGTTTCGTTTTGCCGGGCTGATCTGCCTGGCGCTTGCCTTCATCCTGGCGATCTATGACGGGACGAAGTCGATCGCCGGCAACAATCTCTATCTCACCAGCGTCCGGGCGCTGTGGGACCTTGTCAATGCCGGCAGCCTGGCCCGGCTTCAGCCGGTGATCCAGCGCTATGCCGAAGGCTATCTGTGGGACCCGGTGATGGTCGGCTTCTTGTCGGCGCCGAGTTGGGCGGTGCTGGGCGGCCTCGGCATCCTGCTGATTTTGCTCGGGCGCAGGAAAAAGCCGCTGATCGGCTACGCCCGGCCGTAATTCACTCGCGAAGCGTGGCGCATACGCAGGCGCTCGCGGTGGCGTGAAGGCCGCCCGCGCCCGCCTGTCCGAGACGTGATTTTAGGCTAGGCTTGCGCATCCCTATATCCCTGCCAGCGATTGCAGGAGGATCAAGCGATGTTCGGCTTCAACAGGAAGACAGCAATGCCCGGCGCCAAGGAGGCGCTGCCCGGCCGCGATCAGCCGATCCGCACGGCGCGCGAGCACTTCGTCAATCATCATCCGCTCAAAGGCCCCTATCCCGCGGGCAGCGAGCAGGCGATGTTCGGCCTCGGCTGCTTCTGGGGCGCCGAAAAGGCGTTCTGGCAACTGCCCGGCGTCTACGTCACCGCCGTCGGCTATGCCGGCGGCTTCACGCCCAATCCGACCTATGAAGAGGTCTGCTCCGGGCGCACCGGCCACAACGAAGTGGTGCTGGTGGTATTCGACCCCAAGACGATTTCCTACGAGACGCTGCTCAAGACCTTCTGGGAGAGCCACGACCCGACGCAAGGCATGCGCCAGGGCAACGATGTCGGCACGCAATATCGCTCCGGCATCTACGCCTTCACGCCGCAGCAGAAGACGGCGGCCGAGGCGTCGAAGGCCATGTACGAAAAGGAGCTGGCGAAGAAGCGCTACGGCGCCATCACCACCGAGATCGTCGACGCGCCGCCGTTCTACTTCGCCGAGGACTATCACCAGCAGTATCTGGCCAAGAATCCCTTCGGCTATTGCGGGCTGGGCGGCACCGGCGTCGCCTGTCCGATCGGCACCGGGGCCAAGCTGGCGACGGCTTAGCCCTCTTGAACCTCTCCCCGCTTGCGGGGAGAGGTCGACCCGCGAAGGCGGGTCGGCTGAGGGGCTTTGCCGCGAATCCCGGCTTTTTGCCCCGGCTCGTGCCTTCGGCACCCGCCACCCTCTCGCCGCAAGCGGGGTGAGGGAAAGCTGCTTGGTCAGACTTTATTAACCATAAAACGCGTTAATCGGGCCCGAACGTCCGCCCACCGGCCCGGATTCGATTCATGCGGGTTTCCCGATTGATGTTGCCGATCTTGGCCGCCGTGCTGGTCGCCGGCTGCGCGCGCCAGCAGTCCGCCTACTACGTGATGGATCCGCAGACCGGCCAGCCGGTGCCGGTGGTGCAGCAATATTCGGGTCCGGAGCAATACGTGCAGGCGCAATATGCGCAGCAGCAATACGCGCCGCCGCAGCAGCAATACGCGCCGCAGCCGCAGGCGAGCGCGAGCCGCGGCTTCTTCACATCGCAGCCGGCGGCGGCGCAGCCCTACGCGGCGCAGCCGCAATATGCGCCGCCGGCCCCGAGCGGACGCGGCCTGTTCAATTCGCGCGGCGCGGCCCCGCAATACGCCGCGCAGCCCTATCAGCAGCCTTATGTGATGCAATATCGCCCGCCGGCCGCGGGCGGTCCCTATCAGCCGGCGCCCTACGGCTACGCCTCGGCGCAGCCGAGCTATCAGCCGGCCTACACGCTCGATGCCGGCGACAAACTGCGCGTCTCGGTGTTCGGCCAGGACGGCATCAGCGGCTCCTACATGGTCGACGCCGGCGGCAATCTCAATCTGCCGCTGGTCGGCGCGGTGCCGGCGCGCGGCTTCTCCACCGACGCGCTCGCCAAGATGATCGCCGAGCGGCTCAAGCAGGGCTACGTGCGCGAGCCTCACGTCAGCGTCTCGGTCGAGAGCTACCGGCCGTTCTTCATTCTCGGCGAGGTGACGACGCCCGGGCAGTATCCTTACGTGCCCAACATGACGGCGGAGAACGCCATCGCCATCGCCGGCGGCTTTGCGCCGCGCGCGCAGAAGCAGACGGTCGAATTGACGCGCAACGCAGGCGGCCAGCGCTTCACCAGCCAGGTGCCGCTCAACTATCCGATGCAGCCCGGCGACACCGTCGTGGTGAAAGAGCGCTGGTTCTGAGGCTGACCGTCACCCGTCGAGGCTCGCCGACGCTCGCACCTCAGGGTGACGGATACCCAACCCCTTTCATTTCATGTGCTTGGCCAGGAAGTCCTGGGTGCGCTTCCAGGCGAGGTCGCCCGCCGGCTTGCGGTAGCTGGCGCGCTCGTCGCAATAGAAGCCGTGCGGCGCGTCCGGATAGACGTAAGTCTCGGCCTGCGGCTGCTTCTTCTTGATCTCCTCGACGGTCGCCATCGGGATGCTCTCGTCCTTCTCGCCGAAATGCATCTGCAGCGGACACTTCGGCTTCTCGTCGGCGAACTTGCCGATCATGCCGCCGTAGAAGGCAACCGAAGCCTTCAGGCCGGGCAGCCGGCAGGCGGCGAGGAAGGCCGCGGTGCCGCCCATGCAGAAACCGATGACGCCGACCGGGCCGACGCCCTTGAGGTCCTCCTTGGCGGCGGCGACGTCGGCCATCATGTGCTCCCAGTTGAGATTGCCGAGATAGCTGCGGGCGTGCGCGATCTCGTCGGGCGTGTAGCCCGACTCGAAATTGCGCACGAAGCGGTCGAACACCGCCGGCGCCACCGCCGCGTAGCCGAGCGCGGCGAGACGATCGCACACCGCGCGGATGTGGTGATTGACGCCGAAGATCTCCTGCACCACGACCATGCCGCCCTTGGCCTTGCCGGCCGGGTCGGCGCGATAGGCGCCGAGCGAATGCTTGTCGGTGGTGGTGAGGGTGAATTGCTTGCCCAAAGGAGCCTCCCGTTATTTTTACACAAAGACGAAAGCCGGCGGGGTTTCTAGCACACGAATTCACTTCTCGTCATTCCGGGGCGCGGCCGTCAGGCCGCGAACCCGGAATCCATAACCTTAGGCGCTGCGCAGTATGGATTCCGGGTCCGCTCGCCATAGCGCGCCGAAGACGCGTGTAACGCGCTTATGGCTCGCGTCCCGGAATGACGGTTAAGAGAACGCCTGCATCAGCAGCTCGTACGAGCGCTTGCGTGCCGCATGGTCGAACACCATGGTGGTGACCATCAATTCGTCGGCCTGCGTGGCCGCGATCAGCGGGGCGAGCCGCGCCTTCACCGTCGCCGGCGCGCCGGCGGTGAGGCGGCTTGCGTTCTGCGCGATGCGCGCCCTGTCGACCGGCGAGTAGTCGTAGGCCGCCGCCGCCTCGGGCGAGGCGAGCGGCAGATATTCGCCCTTGGCGCGGCGCACGAAATTCAACTCGACCGTGGTGGCGAGCCGCGCCGCTTCGGCGTCGCTGTCGGCGCAGACGACGTGCGTCGCCAGGATGGCGTAGGGCTCGGCGTGCGCGGGCGAGGGCCGGAAACTGTCGCGATAGAGTTTCATCGCTGCGACCGCGTCGAAGGTCGCGAAATGATGGGCGAAGGCGAAGGCCGCGCCGATCTGGCCGGCGAGCTGGGCCGAATAGTCCGACGAGCCGAGCAGATAGATCGGCGGCAGCGCCACTTCCGCCGGCATGGCGCGCACTTTGTGGAAGGGGTGGCCCTCCGGAAAGCCGCGCGTCTCGAGCAGCATCAGCTCCTGGAAGCGCTCGAGGAAATCGTCCTCCTCGCTGATGCCCTGGCGCCGCCGCAGCATGTAGGAGGTGGCGGGATCGGTGCCCGGCGCGCGGCCGAGCCCCAGGTCGATGCGGCCGGGATAGAGCGCCTCCAGCACCTTGAAGCGCTCGGCCACCGCCAGCGGCGCCCAGTTCGGCAGCATGACGCCGCCGGAACCGACGCGGATGCGGCCGGTCACCGCGCAGATCTGCCCGATCATGATCTCCGGCGCCGAGCTCGCAATGTTCGGCAGGTTGTGGTGCTCGGCCACCCAATAGCGGGTGTAGCCGATGGCGTCGGCGAGCCGGGCGAGATCGAGCGAATTGCGCAAGGCCTGCGCCGAGGGCACGCCTTCCGACACCGGCGACAGGTCGAGGATGGAGAGCGGGAGCATGTCTCCTACATAGCAGCAATCTCGCTTCCCCTCTCCCCTTGTGGGAGAGGGGAAGCGCACGCGGAGGGAATCCGAGCGTGCGCCGGGTGAGGGGTCCTGCATATCCGCGCCGTCCGACCCCTCACCCGGCTCGCCTTCACTATCGTTCCGGCTCGCCACCCTCTCCCGCAAGGGGAGAGGGAAGCGAGTCCGCGGCACCGCTTCTCACCCGCCCTAACTCGCGTAATATGCGCCTCGGGACTGGCAACGGGAGCATCCGACATGGCCTCGCTGCTCGAATGGAAGGTGCCTGTGGCCGCGCAGCCGCGTGCCGAGGATTACGGCTACGACCTCGAGCGCGCGCTCAGCGCCGTGGTCGGCATCCATTCGCTCATTCCGCCCGACGCCTTCACCGCCGAGACGCTCGGCACCGAACGCGCCGGCAACGGCGTGCTGATCGACAACGGCCTGGTGCTGACCATCGGCTATCTCATCACCGAAGCCGAAACGGTCTGGCTGCATTTCGGCGACGGCCGCGTCGCCCCCGGCCATGCGCTCGGCTTCGATTCGGAAACCGGCTTTGGCCTGGTGCAGGCGCTGGAGCGGCTCGACCTGCCGGCGCTGCCGATCGGCTCATCCGCCGCGGTCGAGATCGGCGAGCGCGTCGTGGTCGGCGGCGCCGGCGGCCGCACCCGTTCGCTGGCCGCGCGCGTCGCCGCCAAGCAGGAATTCGCCGGCTACTGGGAATACGTGCTCGACCAGGCGATCTTCACCTACCCGGCGCATCCGAACTGGGGCGGCACGGCGCTGATCTCGCCCAAGGGCGAACTCGTCGGCATCGGCTCGCTCCAGGTCGAGCGGGCGCGCGAGGGCCGCGAGGAGCACCTCAATATGATCGTGCCGATCGATCTGTTGAAGCCGGTGCTCGACGACTTGCGAAAATACGGCCGCGTCAACAAGCCGGTCAGGCCCTGGCTCGGGCTGTACTCGACCGAGATCGAGGGCAAGATCATCGTCGTCGGCATCGCGCCCAAGGGGCCGGCGGCGCGCGCCGAATTGAAGAACGGCGACGTCGTGGTGGCGGTCAAGGGCGAGCGCGTCGCCTCGCTCGCCGCCTTCTATCGCAAGGTCTGGTCGCTCGGCCAGGCCGGCGTCGCGGTGCCGCTGACGCTCTACCGCGACGGCGTCACCTTCGACGTCGCGGTGAATTCCGCCGACCGCGCCAGGTTCCTGAAAACGCCGCGGGTGCATTGAGAGCATGCATCGAGTCGATCAATGCCGTGCCGCGCACGCGGCGGCGCTCAGGCCTTCTTCGCGAACACCTTCCTGACGCCGGCGCGGGCGAAGGCTGCGGTGATCATCCAGCTCATCGCCGCGCCGAGCCCGAAGGCGGCGCGGCCGATGTATTCGGCGGGCGCCCCCCACACCGGCAGCGGCATCATGAAGTGGCGGCTGCCTTCGCCGAAGGCGACCCAGGTAGCGGCGCTGGCGAGGCCCGCGCAGGCCGCGACCACGGCGAGCCATTGCAGCGCGACGAGCGCGCGCGGCGCATCGGCCGGCAGGTCCTCCTGGTCGGGCACGCCGAGAAAGCCGCGCGTCAGCACCATGACGCCGCCGGCGACAAAGACCAGCCCGATGCAGACGGCGAGCCATTGCGGCCCGTGGATCTTGCCCGGCGGCGGCACGAGCCCGCAGCCCGCGGCCATGAAATAGACGCCGCCCGCCGCGCAGACCGCGCCGATGATCAGCAGTTGCCGGTCGTAAGGACGCCCACTCGCCACGCAACGTCTCCGTTGCGCGCCAGCATGGCAGGCTATGCTTGAGAAAGCGTTGCTGACTCGATCCGTCACCCTGAGGTGCGAGCGACCGAAGGTCGCGAGCCTCGAAGGGGGACGGCCAAGGTCTTCAAGGTTTTTGGCCGTTCATCCTTCGAGGGCCGTGCTGCGCACGGCCACCTCAGGATGACGGATCGACGCGCTAGCCTTCCTCGATCTTGTCGACGCGGTTGGGATAGAAGGCGAGGTGGCCCTTGATCGCGGCCATCGCCGGGTAGGGCTCTTCGTAGCTCCACACCGCGTTGTCGGCGGCGCGGCCGTCGACGGCGATGGTGAAATAACTGGCGTCGCCTTTATACGGGCAGTGGCTGGCGTGCGCGGTGCGCTCGAGCAGGCTCATGTCGACGTCCTGGCGCGGAATGTAGTTAACGGCGGGATAGTCGGCCTCCTGCAAGACCAGCGCGCGGCTTGTGTCGGCGATCACCTTGCCGGCGAAGCTGACGCGCACGCGCTTGCCGTTGCGCGCGATAGTGATCGGATGATCGGGACCGGGCAGCTTCATGACAGGCCCTCCTGACTTAACGCCCCGTTAGCCACGAATCTGGGGCGGCCCGCGCAATATTGCCATCTTGCGGCGCGGCTTTTTTGCGAAAAATTGCACGCCCGATCTTAGTAAAATTGCAGAAGGTTGGAACTAGCGTCCTGGCCACGGGAGAAAGGGCCATTATCCCATGATGAATGTGCCGCGCGTCCTCGCCAACAAGTCGGTCGAAAAGCTGATCCAGGGTCTCAACATCCTGGTGGTCGACGGCAACGCCTATATGCGGCGTCTGACCCGCATGATGCTGATGAATCTCGGCGCCAAGTCGGTGATGGAGGCGGCCGACGGGCTGGCGGCGCTGGAATCGATCCGCACCTGCGACCCCGACATCATGCTGCTCGACTGGGACATGCCGGTGCTCAACGGCATGGAGGTGATGCGCATCGTGCGCTCGCCCGGCGTCTTCCCGCGCCCCAACCTGCCGATCATCATGCTCACCAGCCGCGCCCAGCGCTCGGCGGTGATGGAGGCGCTGTGCAACGGCGCCCACGAATTCCTGCTCAAGCCGACCTCGCCGAAGATGCTGTGCGACCGGCTGATGTCGATCGTGGTCAAGCCGCGGCCGATGGTGAAGCTCGGCAAATATTACGTGCCGCAGCCGCGCCGCATGCCGTCGGAATTGCCGCGCGCCGTCTGAGCCCTCGGCGGCGCCGTCATGGCCGGCACAGGGCCGGGCATGACAATCACTTCGGCTCGATCTTGGCGAGCTTGGCCGCCTCTTGCATGTGCTCGTAGTCGGCGCGGATGAATTTGGCGAAGCCTTGCGGCGTCATCTGCTCGGCGGTGGCGATCTCCGAGCCCATCTCGCGCAGGCGCTCCGGCGCCGCTCCGCCCGCGAGCCCGGCGGCGATCGCCTGCTGCAGCTGCGCGATGATCGGGGCCGGCGTCTTGGCCGGCGCCAGGATGCCGATATAGCTCTGCGCGGTGAAGTCCTTGACGCCGCCGTCGATGAAGGTGGCGATGTCCGGCGCGAGCTTGGAGCGCTGCGCCGCGGCGATGGCGATGATGCGCGCCTTGCCGCCTTTGTGCATCGGCAGCGCGGTCGAGAATTCCGTCATGGCGCCCTGGATGTTGCCGGCGATGAGGTCGGGCAGCAGCTGGCCGCCGCTGCGGTAGGGCACGTGGGTGATGGCGGCGCCGGTCGCCGCCTTGAAGCGTTCGAGCGTCATGTGGGTGGCGCTGCCGACGCCGCTCGAGGCGATGTTGAGCGGCTGCTGTTTGGAGCCCGCGATCAGCTCGGGCAGCGTCTTGGCCTCGACCTTGCTGCTGAGGATGAGGACGTGCGGCACGTAGCTCGTCAGCGCGATCGGCGCGAAGTCCTTGAGCGGGTCGTAGGGCAGGTGCGCCTGCACGAAGGGATTGACGGTGAGCGGGCCGTTGGAGCCGACGAACAGCGTGTAGCCGTCGGGCGCGGCGCGGGCGGCGGCCTCGGCGCCGACGCTGCCGCCGGCGCCGCCGCGGTTGTCGACCACCACCGGCTGGCCGACCGCCTTGGCGATCTGCTCGCCGACGATGCGGCCGACGATGTCGGCGTTGCCGCCGGGCGCGAACGGCACGATGAGATGAATCGGCCGGTCGGGATAGGCGGCAAAGGCCGCGCGCGGCAGCAGCATCGCGGCGGTGCTCAATCCGGTGGTGACGAGAAACGCACGGCGCGAGATCGGCATCAGAACCCCCTGTCTAACAAATCGTCATTCCGAGACGGCCGCCATAAGCACGTTGACGCGCGTCTCCGCCGCGCTATGGAGGCCGGACCCGGAATCCATGCTCCGCAGCGCTGGGATTATGGATTCCGGGTTCGCCGCTTCGCGGCGCCCCGGAACGGCGATCAACGAATGGCGCGCCCGAGACGATTCGAACGTCCGACCTTTGCCTTCGGAGGGCAACGCTCTATCCAGCTGAGCTACGGGCGCGTTGGCCCCTGAAATAGACCAATCGGGCGGCAGCGGCAACGGCGGGCGCCGCAAAAAGCCCACAAAATCAAGCTTTCTGTGACTTAAAGCGGCCAAAAGGCGGTTTTTCTGTTTGCCGGCGGGCGCGAATCTCATAGTTCTTGCGCTTCGCGCATTGTGCGCACCAAGGAGCGATTCCCATGGCAGCGATGGTAGCGGCTTCCTCGAAGCCCAAACCGATCACCACTCGGCATCTGGCCGCGGCGCTGGCCGAGCAGCACCAGCTCAGCAAGAAGCAGGGCCTCGAAATGCTCGAGGAGCTGGTCGACATGATCACCAAGCACCTGAAGAAAGGCGAGCGCGTCAAGATCGCCGGCCTCGGCATTCTGGTGGTGCGCAAGCGCGCCGCGCGCATGGGCCGCAACCCGGCGACCGGCGAGCCGATCCAGATCAAGGCGTCGAAGAAGGTCGCCTTCCGCGCCTCCAAGGAATTGAAGATGGCGATCTGATCGCCGCTTCGTCGTCACGCGAAAAGCCCGGCGCCCGCGCCGGGCTTTTTTGTTTGCCGCGCCGGCGCGGCCGGACAGCGACGCGCCGCGGCTGCGACAGTCTTTGGCGGCGCCGGCGCTGCTAGGACCATACTCCCGCCACATTCTAGGACTATATACCTTAGCATCCCATTCCACACCGGGGGTGTCTGTACAGCATCTTCAGATACGGAATGGGGAGCGGTGGCCGGGGAATGACGTGGCGGCGGAGATGCGCTTGCCACGGCCCGGCGGT